>OMWP01000048.1 GCA_900314795.1 uncultured Eubacteriales bacterium | reverse complement strand
GTCGATATTTCCTGCTCATAAAAATGACCTCCTATGGTATCTTTATTTTACCATAGGAGGTGCTGTTTTTCTATTGTCTACTTTTTACGGAGCTGTTCACAGAAGGGTGAGCTGTATACATATTATAATAGGTTGAGATTGCCACACCTCCCGAGGGCGGCTCGCAATGACAATTTCGTAATAAGTTGAGTTTTACCACGTTGGCGACCGATGTATTGATGTATCGCAAAAGCAATATTTAAACCAAAGCGGTCATCGAATGGAGAAAGTCCTCCATCAGCTGTTGGTCTCGGGCGAAGTTCTCTGCTCGTCCGATGATCTGGACGGCATAATACACCTTACCGTGCTTAACGACATACAGATCGCTATGTTGGACGATGTCGGTGTCGGTCACCTTGTACTCGAATCGGATCCCGATCGTAGGATACCCCATGATCTCTCTGCTGAGGCGATCAATGCGCCGATATCCCTGCAGATGACGCGAAAGGCGTGTCTCGGCGCCATTGAGGATCGAACGCTCGTCCGTCAGAAATCCGAGGATGCCCGGTTTCGTCCAGCATACATTCAAAATCATATGTCGATCCTTGTCATGCACACCGCAGCGGGAAGCGTCGGACATAAAGAACTTTTTCAGCTCGACGCTGCTCATCTCACAAAAGCCGTCCGGATAGACTGCCGATAAGGTATTATTGATGGTCAGAACATTCTTTTTCATGGGAATCCCTCCTGTCTTGTGAAGTGTTTTATTGACTGTGACACTATCATAACATAGTGACAGTCACAACACTATGACAAAACAGGCGGACGGTAAACTCTTCCCGGTCAGGCTTTACCTTTTTAAGCAGCGGGTCGGAGTATGTTTCCTTTTTTTCGGTTGAGATTGCCACGCTGTCGGTCGGATCGCCGACGGCTCGCAATGACTATTTATCAATTACAGGCAAGCAGCGCCGATGATGCCGGCGTCATTACCCAGGGTCGCGATGCAAACCTTCGTCTGCTTTTCGTTATACTTAGTGAAGCGCTCTTTCTCGATGATCGCGCGCAGGGGAGTCAAAAGGTTGTCGCCCTGACCCGCGATACCGCCGCCGATGCACAGCACATCGGGCTGGAAGATATTGATGATATTGATGAGTCCCGTCGCCAGATAGCCGATATACTTCTCTACGACCTCAGCGCCGGTAGGATCGCCTGCTTGCTGTGCGTCAAAGGCGGTCTTGCCGTTGACATTGTCGATATCATCATCCGCGAGGTGGAGCATGTAGGAGTACTCCGCCTTCTCGTTACGGATCGCTTCCTTGGTCATATTGATCAGCGCGGTGGCGGAAGCGTAGGCTTCCCAGCAGCCCTTTCTGCCGCAGCCGCACTCACGGCCGTCCTTGACGATGACCATGTGACCGAGCTCAGCGCCGGCGAAGTTGGAGCCGGAATAGATCTTGCCGTCGATGACGATGCCGCCGCCGACGCCGGTGCCGAGGGTGATGGCGATCGCGTTCTTAGTGCCCTTTGCGGAGCCGGCGAGGAATTCGCCGAGTGCCGCGGCGTTCGCGTCGTTCTCGACCTTGGTATATTTATGGAGGCGCTCCTCCATCATCTTCGCGATCTCCCAGTTCTTAAAGAAGAGGTTCGGAGAGGTCTCGATGATGCGGGTCTCGGGGTTGACCGCACCGGGTACACCGATACCGATATAGTCGATATCATCCATCTTGAGCTTTGCCTTTTTGATGGCTTCCTTTACGATCGCCGCCATGGAATCGCAGATCTCCGCCTCGGGACGAGGAACATTGGTCTTGCAGGATGCGCGCGCGATGATCTCATATTTTTCATCAACCACGCCTGCCACGATATTGGTGCCGCCTAAATCGATACCTACTCTATAACTCATAATAACCTCCGGATGGTGTTTATTTATAGGCGATTTTCGCCATATATAAATAGTATAGCATATGAGCGAAATCAAAAAAAGCTTTTTTTCCTCTTTCGATGTAGAAAAAAAGCCGTCGGAGTTGTGTATATTTACCATGTTACAATGTTGTTTGTGCATTCGCTCTTCATGTGGTACAATGAAAAGCGTAGAAAGACAGCGGCGGCTGTTTTGCTCCCTTTATGTGAACGAAAGGAGGACAGTTGCAATGACTGAGGTATACAGCGCATTGGCGTTCGTATTGATCCTCGTTGCTCTTGCTAAAGTCATTGATAACATAAAGAAATAACCGCCCTGTGCTGCAACACAAGACGGTTATATTTCGCTTATTCTAAGCAAGTATAAACGGAAGTAGAGCAAAACAGTCAAAGCTGTCTTTCTACGTTCACATTATATAACAGATTTATCATAAAGTCAATACTACAGGCGCGGAGTGATCCGCGCCTCAGTTTGTCGAAAAAGTATAGAATAAAAAATGAGTAGCCGATTTCCAAGGCTCCTTTTGGGAAAAGGAGCTGTCACCGAACGGTGACTGATGAGGAGTTGTCCAAATCTATGATTTGGCATACAACTCCCATGCAACAGCGCTCCAAGAGCGGATTTATCCGCGATTGGCTAAGCGCCACTTCGCTTCGCTCAAACAATCTATACAATTCATCCGCCTCCTTTCGGAGGCACCTTCCTTTCCCAAAGGAAGGCTTTGATAGGTTTTTCTACAGTCTGCAGGCGCGGAGTGATCCGCGCCTGTTGTTTTTCGTATCAGTTCTTTTTTGTTTCTTCGGGGTTGTCCTTCTCCTTCTTTTTGAAGATGATCAGTTTGGAGAACACATAGTTCAGGATAACGACCACTACGCTGACGATCAGCTTCGCAATAAAGCCCTCCGCGCCGAACAGCGGCTGATTCAGACCCATCGCGACCAGCAGCGGCACGCCGAACCATTCCAGTACGCCCGTGATCAGTCTGGCGAGGACAAAGAGCCACAGCTCCTTCATTACCAGCCCAAAGCGCCATGACTTGGACTCAAAGACCCAGATCTTATTGGTCACAAAGGCGAAAATGACGCCCGCGACCCATGCGATAAAGTTCGCGAGGAAAATCGACAGGATCGACATCGTGATATTCTTGCCGAAGATCGTCCAGATCACCTGATCGCCGTGCATCGCCGAGCTCAGCAGCGGCTCCATCAGCCAGTAGACCACCCAGTTGACCAGCGTGGTCAATACACCGAAGATGATATACATGATGATCTCTTTGTATTTGATAAGCAGTGATTTGATTTTTTCCATATGTTTTTCCTTTGCGGCGGGATGAATCCCCGCGTTACAATCAATATCATTCAGTTAAGGGAAAAGAATCTCGCTGACGCTCGGTCGATTGATACAATTCCTACAGTGGCGCTTAGCCAATCGCGAACACAGGGTCCCCATAACTCCCCGAGTTATGGGGAGAGGAGGAGCCGCAATGCGAGGTCAAGGCATACCAACTGGATATGCCTACCGAGTAAAGCGCGCGACGACGATGGAGCGCTGTTGCATGGGAGTTGTATGCCAAATCATAGATTTGGACAACTCCTCATCAGTCACCGGACACGCGTGTCAGGCGACAGCTCCTTTTCCCAAAAGGAGCCTCCCTTAACTTAACTATATTATTTGTCGTCGTCCAGGTTAGTTTCCTTGGTGATATAGATCGGTCGATCCTTCGATTCGATATAGATCCTGCCGATATATTCACCCAGCACGCCGACGGACATCTCGATGATACCGCCCATGAACAGTACCGCGCACAGGGTCGTGACATAGCCGGGCACGTCGATACCCATGATCAGGGTTTGGATCAGCGTGATGATGATCCAGATGAACGCGAGCGCCGAGATCACAAAGCCCAACACCGCGATAAAGCGCAGGGGTGTGACCGAAAAGCTCGTGATACCGTCGAGCGCGTATTTGAACAGGCTCCAGAAGCTCCATTTGGTCGTGCCGACAGTACGCTCCACGTTCTGGTATTCGATCCACTTGGTCTGATAGCCGACCCAGCAGAACAGTCCCTTGGAAAAGCGCTGTTTCTCACACAGGCTGATGATGCTGTCCACCATCTGGCGCGACATGATGCGGTAATCCACTGCGCCGTCGGGCATCTTGACGTCCGAGATCTTGTTCTGGAAGCCGAAGAACATCTTGGAGATCATCTGGCGGATCGGGTTCTCGCCCTTTTGCTTGGCGCGATAGAGCGCACAGCAGTCATAGCCCTCTTCCACGCCCTCGATCATCTGCGGGAACATCGCGGGCGGATGCTGCAAGTCGGCGTCCATAACGATCACATAATCGCCGATGGAGTGCTCGAGACCCGCGTACATCGCGCTCTCCTTGCCGAAATTGCGGGAGAAGGAGATGTACTTTGCGTTATCATATTTTTCGGCAAGCTGACGTAACACCAACAGGGTCTTGTCCTTAGAGCCGTCGTTGATAAAAATATAGCGAAAATCATAGTCGGGGATGGTTGCGATGACTTTATTGGTCTCCTCGATAAAAAGAGGGAGCACCTCCTCCTCGTTATAGCAAGGGACAACAATATCGATCAGCTTCAAATTTCACACCTCCGTAAATGAGGACGGGTTTTGCTCATACCTCGTCACTCGTACTGCTTTCTGACGAAAGCTTTGTATCAATCATGACACATCGTAAATTTTATTATACCAAAATATTATCATTGTGTAAACGGTAATGAAAAAATTTTTTGAAAAATATCAAGAAAGTGTTTACCTCGTCTGTAAATAATGGTAATATAAATATGTATGTAAATTTGTAGAGGCGATGTACCAATCGTATGATACGGCATTGCCTGAAGGAGAATTGTATGTCAGCTAAGAAAAAGACAAAAATCACTTCCCCTGTGAAAAAGGCTCCCACTCTGGCGAATCACTCTTTCATGGATCGCTACGGCGTGTGGATCTACCTTTTTCTGGCGTTTTTCATTCCGTTCATCCTGATGTTCTTCGCGTTCAAGATTGCGGGTGTTTCTCCGTTTGGAACCAACCAGATCCTCGCAACCGACCTGTGGCACCAGTACTATCCGTTTTTGGTAGACTATCAGGACAAGCTCCAGCACGGCGGCTCGCTGCTGTGGACCTGGAAGAGCGGCGGCGGTACCAACTATGTTGCGCTGATGTCCTATTATCTGGCGAGTCCGCTGAACTTCTTCTCCGTACTGGTTCCCGCGGATAAGCTCAGAGAATTTCTGTATATCATCACCTGCGTCAAGATCGGTCTGGCGGGATTTTTCTACGCGCTGTTCCTCAAGATCACCTTCAAGCGCCGTGATGTTTCCATCACCGCGTTCGGTATCATGTACGCTCTGTGCGCCTTTATCATGGGCTACTACTGGAACGTCATCTGGCTGGACACCATCGCACTGCTGCCGCTGGTCATTACCGGCACCTTTGCGCTGCTGCGGGAAGGAAAGTTCCGACTCTATGTCATCGCGCTGGCACTGTCCGTGCTCGCGAACTACTACATCGGACTGTTCACCTGCATCTTTGTTCTGCTGGTCTCCATCGGCTACTGTATCGTCGAATACAAGGGCTGGAAGGATCTGATCAAGCAGTTCTTCAAGATGGCGGGCTTCTCCCTGCTGTCGTTGATGATGTCGGCGGTTTTGGTGTTGCCGACTTACTTTGCCCTGCATTATACCTACTCCGCCGAAAACACCTATCCCAAGGATTTTGCGATCAATATCGGCAGCAAGCCTGATTTCGGCGGCGTTTTGGAGGGTATCGGCAAGACCATCGCCAACTCGGTCGCGTTCATCAAGCCGACTGAAAAGGAAGGTCTGCCCAATGTCTACTGCGGCGTATTCGTCATCTTTTTAGCGCTGCTGTTCTTCTTCTGCTCTAAGATCAAGGTGCGTGAGCGCATCTTCTGCGGCGGATTGATGCTGTTCTTTATGCTCAGCTTTATCATCCGTCAGCTCGACTATGTGTGGCACGGCTTCCACTTCCCCAACATGCTGCCGCACCGCTTCTCATTCCTGTACTCCTTCCTATTGATCTACATGGCGTTCAGGGTGTTCATGCACATCGACAGTATAAAGCTCGCCTCGGTGATCGGCGGTATCCTTGCCTTTGCGATCTATCTCGGTATTGCCGCGACCTATTTTGACGGTGAAAAGGTCAAGCTCTCTCCCATCTTTGAGAATCAAAAGGTCGACCCTGTTCTTTGGTCGGCGTTCATCGGCGGTATCCTCGCCGCATGGGTGCTGCTGTACTGCCTGCGCAACAAGATCCCGCGTATCGCGATGGTGATCGGTACGTCTGCTATCGGCGTCACGGCGGCAGTCATCATCTTTGTTTCCGGAAAGGTGATCAACTCCGCTGTCAACAAGGACGGCGGAAATGCCTTCCATATCTTTTTGGGCATCGTCATCCTGCTTTTGACAGCTGCAGCCGCACTGCTGATCAGCTCGAAGGAAATGAATGTCGATCACCAGATGACCAAGGTGGTCTTATCGGTCGTTCTGTTGATCATCGCCATGGTCGAGGGTCTCTTCTCAGCCGCGGGCGGCGTCAAGACCGTCGGCGTTACCGACGCGAAAAGCTATCCTCTCGGCGGACAGGACACCCTCAACTGCGTCGCGAAGGTCGATGAACTTGAAAAAGACAATATCGACCTGCCGCGTACCGAGGTCAACAAATACCATTCCCTCAACGATAATGCCCTCATCGGCGCGAACGGTATCTCGATGTTCAACTCGATGGTGAACAAGAATATCACCACCTATATGGAGAAGTTCGGTATCTGCGGATGGGAGGCTTCGAACCGCTACACCTATCAGGAAAGCTCCCCCTATACCAACCTGATGCTCAACGTCAAGTACCTGATCACCCCCTACGGCGCGTATCTCGATACCGCTCATATGGATCAGATCTCTCAAAGCGGTAATGTCAAGCTGCTCGAAAACAAGTATTATCTGCCGCAGGGCTTTATGACCAAAAGCACGCTGAGTTCTTATGATATCAAAAACGCTTCCTCGAACCCGATGGAAAACCAGAACAACCTGTTCCGCCTGACCACCGGATTGGAGGGAAATATCTATCGGTATTTACCGAGCTCTTCGAGTACGGCGGCGACCGCAGGCGCTTCGATCACCGATACGAAAAACGGTATCTTCACCTACAGCTCCTCTCAGCAAAATGATTCCTTTGATATCAACTATATCGCTGATACTGACGGCACTGCTGTCGCCTACTTCTCCGGCGGCACGGACAATATCTCGATCCGCGTCAACGGTGCAGAAAAGATCGGCTACTATATCAAGCGCCCGTTCATCATGATGGTCGGCGACGTCAAGAAGGGCGATACGATCACCCTGCACGCGACCATGGCAAACAGCTCCTCCGGCAGCATCACTTCCTATTGCGCGATGTTCAACGATGATCTGTTCAAGCAGGGCTATGACCTGCTCTCCAAGTCCACGCTGGACGCGACCACGGTCAAGGACAGCTACATCGCCGGTGATATCACCGCACAGGAGGATGGCTTGTTCTACACCTCGATCTCCTACACCAAGGGCTGGAAAGCCTATGTCGACGGTAAGGAGACCGAGATCACTCCCGTCGGTGACGCGATGCTGGCGTTCCCGCTCGATCAAGGCGAGCATCACATCGAGCTCAAATATATCCCCGAGGGCTTCATCCCCGGCTTGATCTGCACGTTGCTGGCGTTGATGATCTTCATCGCACTGATCATCCTCGCTCCGAAGCGCGAGCAGATCTTCGCCAAAATCAAAGCGAATAAGGCGACTGCCGAGAAGGTAAAATCGGAGCAAGCCGAGCCACAGAACAAAGAGGAGAAATAACCTATCACAACGCAAAAATCGCCCGGACGATCGTCCGGGCGACTGCTTTTTTATTTTGTCGCTTATGCTTTTCACAATGACATTTTATCAATCGTTTCACAGTCTTTTTTTATTTGCGTAGTCAGCTCGTCCATCGAGCTAAAGCACTTTTCTTCACGTACAAAGGCGGTCAGCTCACAGGTCGCTTTCTTTCCGTAGAGATCGCCGCCGCCGAAATCGAGCAGAAAGGTCTCGCACAGCGGCACATCATGCGCGCCTACCGTCGGATGCACGCCGATGTTGGTCGCGCCCTTGTAGCGTCTGCCGTCGATCATGATCGTAGAGGCGTACACCCCGTAGCGCGGCACAGTCAAGCCCTCCCCGATCGGGATATTCACGGTCGGGAAGCCCATCGCCGATCCGATGTGATTGCCGCTGTCGATCGCGCCCTCGATGGCGTAAGGATAGCCGAGCAAATTGTTTGCCTTTTCGATCCTGCCCTCAGCGATACAGCGGCGGATCAGCGAGGATGACGCGGGTTCACCATCGCGGAAAACGGGATCCTTCACCTCGACCGCGATCCCCTGTTCCGCACAGAGCTTTTTTAACAGCTCGGTATCACCCGAGCCGCCTTGACCGAAATGGTAATTAAAACCGCAATAGACCTTTTTCGCGTGCAATTTGTCACGCAGGATCTCGGTGACGAACGCCTGCGGGCTCAGCTCCTTTACGGCGTTGAAATCCGCGAAGATCACTTCATCCACACCGATCTGAGCTAATAATTCCGCTTTTCTTTCATTCGTGCTGAGCAAGGTCGGGATCGGTCTGCCGAGCGCTTTTGCGGGGCTTTCACGAAAGGTCAGCACCACACAGGGACGGTCGCCTTTTTCGGCGACACAACTGCCGATCACCGCGCGGTGACCGCTGTGAACGCCGTCAAAAAATCCCAGCGCGATATGAGTTCCGTTATTCTTTGGTATATAATCTTTCAGGTTGTGATATACTTTCATATGATTTTCTGCTAATACTAATTTCAAAATAAACGCTTTAATTTGAAATACGCGTGCTACGCACGCTGATGCCGCGCAATGCGCGTCATCCCGTCTCATGCAAACTCAAACGCGCCTGCGGCGCTATAAAAAGCTTTAAAGCTTTTTAATTGAGTTTAGTATGAAAACGCCGCTCAGAGGGAGCGGCGTTCTTTTTGTATCCTATCGATCGGAAATGATTATTTATCGTCGATGTTCTCTCTGAGCTTATCCTTTAAGCTCGCGAAGAAATCCTCGGGATCGATATCGTCGGTGAAGGAGATCGGCTTGCTCTCCGCCTCGAGATTCACGCGGCGGCCGGTCGTCGGCTTGCCCGATGAAGAATAGATATCCTCATACTTCGGTACAGGCTTGATCTCATCCTCTTCTACCGGCTCCTCCTTCTGCTCGGGAAGGGGAAGCTCCTCGGGAAGATCGTCATCCTTGACGGGGGTAAAGACCTTGGTACCCTCTGCGTCGTCCTCAGCCTGTTCGGTTTGATCAGACTCTGTGTCGGGCTGCGCTTCTGTATCAGCCTGCTCCTCGGTCTCATTCTCTTCGACAGGCTCGGGGGGAGCGGGTCTCTCGGCAGGCGCCAGATCCTCGGGCGCTACCGCACCGAAGTAGATCTGATACCATACAAGGAACACATAGATCGTCCAGATCTTGCGGGAGTTATCCTCTTTTTCATCAAAATGCTCGTCCAAATACTGGAGCAGCAGATCGGTGTTGAAGAATTTCTCGGCAGTCGGCGAGGTGAACATATCCTTGACGACATGATAATAATGCTCGTCGCGGAGCCATACGCGCGTCGGAACAGGGAAGCCGAGCTTGGGCTTTTCGGCGACCTCATCGGGCAGATGACGCGCCGCTGCCTTACGCATCGCGTACTTGGTGTTGTATTTATTGACACGCAGCGGCGTCGGCAGAGAGGACGCTACCTTGAACACCTCTTTGTCGAGGAACGGTACGCGCAGCTCTAAGGAGTTCGCCATACTCATTCTGTCCGCCTTGAGCAGGATATCGCCGACCATCCACATGTTGATGTCGAGATACTGCATCTTGGTCTCGTCGTCATATCTACGCGCGCGGGTGTACATTCTTCTGCACATACGCGCTGGATCGGTTGCGATCTCGGGATTTTTGAGCAGCGCCTTTTTCTGCTTTTCATCATACATATAGGCGTTGCCGATATAGCGCTTTTCCAGCGGATGGATCGCGCGGATCAGATAGTCGCGGCCCTTGATGTCGGGCAGCTTCTTGCAGATCCAGCCGATACCGCGGCGCAGGAAATAAGGCACGATCTTCTGGTACCACTTGAACACGCGCGGATCGTTGTAGCAGGTGTAGCCGCCGAACAGCTCGTCCGCACCCTCGCCTGAGAGCACGACCTTGACGTGCTCACTCGCGAGCTTTGTCACAAAGTACAGCGCGACACAGGAGGGATCCGCCAGCGGCTGATCCATGTGGTACTGTACCTTGGGTACCGTCGCCCAGAATTCCTCGGAGGAGATCAGCTTGGCGTGATGCTCGACGCCGATCTTCTCGGAAAGGGACTGTGCCCAGGTGATCTCGTTATATTTTTCGCCGAAGTCAAATCCGACGGTAAAGGTCTTTTGACCCTCAAAGTACGACGCGACATAAGAGGAATCGACGCCGGAGGAAAGGAAGCAGCCTACCTCGACATCCGCGATCTTATGCGCCTTGATGCTGTCCTCAAAGACCTTTTCGATCTTGTCGACAGCCTCATCCTCGGTCATCTCCAGATCGGGCTTGAACTTGGGCTCAAAATAACGCTGTGTCTCGACAACGCCGTCGCGGAACCACATGAAGTGACCCGGCAGGAGGCACTCGATGTCCTTGAAGAAGGTCATCGGCTGAGGCACATACTGGAACGACAGGTAAGCGTCCAGCGCCTTGTCGTTGAAGCGCTTGGTAAAGTTCGGATGCTCCAAGATGCTCTTGATCTCGGAGGCGTAGCATAAATCGTCGCCGATGATCGAGAAATGCAGGGGCTTGATGCCGAAGAAGTCGCGCGCGAGGAACACCGCCTTGGTCTCCTTATTATAGATCGCAAAGGCGAACATGCCGCGCAGATGCTCGAACATATCCTCATTCCACTCCTCAAAGGCGTGGAGCAGCACCTCGCTGTCCGAGGTGGTCGAGAACTTATGTCCCAGACCCTCGAGCTCCTTTTTCAGCTCCTGATAATTATATATTTCGCCGTTATAGGTGAGTACCAGATTACCGTCCTCGTTGTAGATCGGCTGGTCGCCGTTCTCGAGGTCGATGATGGACAGTCTGCGAAAGCCCATCGCGATGTAGTCATCCATGTACACGCCGTCCGAATCGGGACCGCGGTGAGTGATGACCTCTGTCATCTTTTGGATGACGTCTTCCCTCTGTTCCAGCTCACCTGTAAAGCCGCAAATACCGCACATATCGCAAAACTCCTTTCAAAGATTCTGCTTTATCATGTCATTGCGAGGGTGAAGCGCGAAAAAGCGGTTTCATCCCGTGGCAATCTCCAGCTAATGAATGGGTTTCAACATTGACAATACGCATATTATCTCATTATTGCATATTATCGATTATATCATACCACATCTTGTGCCAAACTGCAAGAAAATATTGTCAAACCCTCAAGGCGGTATCGCAAAAATTATTGGCGGTTTTACCCAAACGACGCTTCTTTTTTACAAAAAACCGGCCGTATTTACGACCGGTGGTTTTCTACCTATTCACGATATCCTTGATCACTTCGCCCGCTAGGATCAGTCCCGCGACGGACGGCACGAACGCTACCGAGCCGGGGATCGATCGCCTGCCCTGCGGCAGTTCTTCGGTTGCGCCCTCGGGGGTGAGCGCTTCTTCCTGTGAATATACGACCTTCAGGTGATCAACCCCGCGCTTTCTCAGCTCCTTGCGCATGATCCGCGCCAAGGGGCAAAAGGAGGTTTTGTACAGATCGGTCACGACGAAGGCGGTCGGGTCGAGCTTGTTGCCCGTGCCCATCGACGAGATGATCGGTGTGTTGGTTTGTTGCGCCTGCATCACCAGCGCGATCTTGCCCGTGACGGTGTCGATCGCATCGATCACATAGTCATACTGCGCAAAGTCGAATTGCTCCGCCGTGTCGGGGACATAGAACATTTGATAAGTTCGCACGGTGCAGGCGGGGTTGATGTCCCTCACACGCTGTGCCGCGGCTTCGACCTTCGGCATCCCGACGGTCGAATGGGTCGCGATGATCTGGCGGTTGATATTCGTGGTGCTGATCTCATCCTTGTCGATCAGATCGAGCGCGCCGACGCCCGAGCGCGCCAACGCCTCGACCGCGTAACCACCGACGCCGCCGATGCCGAATACCGCTACACGCGCATTCTTCAATTTTTCCATACCGTCCGCACCGAGCAGCAGCTGAGTGCGTGAAAATTCGTTGATCATATGTAATCTGCCTTTTTGATTGGTTACTCGCTTCGCTCAAACAATTTCATACAATTCCTCACCCACTCTTGTGGGAGCTCCCTTTCCCAAAGGGAGCCTTGGAAAGATTATTCATTTTTCAGTTTTCAGTCTTCAGTTTTATACTGCGCCTGACGTCTCCGCGATCGGTCACGGCGCGATAGCCTGCGCTTTTGATGCGCATTTCCAGACAATGGCGGCACTGGGCGGATTCCTCGCCGGTGCAGATCTTATTGTCATAGATCGCGTACTTTTCGCGCACAGCGGTCGGCGAAAGGTTCGGCATCACGACATTGCCGCCGCTTTGCAGACCCAGCTCCCTGCCGGAGGGATCGATCGTGCCCAGCGCGGTCGTCGACGGCAACAGTGCATACGGAAACATCAGCCGCAGAATGGCGAGCATCCTGAGACTCAGCTCCAATGTGCCGCCGGGCATATCCCTGAACGGCGTATCCTGATGGGTGATGAACGGCCCGATGCCGATCATGTCGGGCTGCAGCTCCTGCAAAAAGCGCAAATCGGCGATCAGATTCTCTGTCGTTTGATAGGGTGAGCCGACCATGAAGCCCGCGCCGACCTGGTAGCCGATCTCTTTGAGATCCCGCAGGCATCGCTTGCGATTCTCGCTGCTCATATTCTGCGGATGGAGCTTGCTGTAATGCACGGGATCGGCGGTTTCATGCCGCAGCAGATAACGATCGGCGCCCGCTTCAAAATAGCGCTCATAGCTTTCTCGTGCTTTTTCACCGATCGACAACGTCACGGCGCAGTCAGGGTAATTCTGCTTGATCGTGCGGACGATATCGCAGATCATGTCATCCGTAAAATACGGATCCTCGCCGCCCTGTAAGACAAAGGTGCGGTAGCCCAGCGCATAACCCTCTTTGCAGCAGGAGAGGATCTCTTCCTTGCTCAGCCGATAACGCGCGGCGTGCCTGTTCCCTGCTCTGAGTCCGCAGTACAGACAATCGTTTTTGCAGTAAGAGGTGAACTCGATCAGCCCGCGCAGATAGACCTTGTCGCCGTACCACTGTCGGCGCACTTCATCCGCCGCTTTGGTCAAAGCCGCGTCACGCGAGGGGTCCTCGATCAATTCTTTGAGCTCGCTGTCGCTGAGATCCCGATTTTTTCTTAACTTTTCCACTAATTGATCCGAATTCCTACAGTGGCGCTTAACCAATCGCTTCGCTCTTGGAGCGCTGTTGCATGGGAGTTGTTAGCCAAATCAATAGATTTGGACAACTCCTCATCAGTCGCCCGACACGCGTGTCCGGCGACAGCTCCTTTTCCCAAAAGGAGCCTTCTTTAACTTAATGATGTTGCTCTGTAACTTTGTTTTCTTCTGCTTCCATTGTACACGATATTTTATCGATGTCAATATAACCTACCTATTAAGTATGTGGTAAGTTTGCGTATCGTTTTCTGTTCCTTGTTTGATCGTGTGATCCGAATACCCATGTTCTCCCCTTGATTTTTCGTCGATAGTATGAATTTTGCCCCATGAAATTTATGCAATATTACAGAATTTTTTTGTTTTTATTAAAATATAACGAAATTATAGCCGAAATACTCTTGTTTTTTTTTACTTGCTTGTGCTATAATAGGAATACCATTATATTAGGAGGATTTCTCATGAAAAAAATTATTAGCATTTTGCTTGCTGTAATGCTGGTAGTATCTGTTACTGTTGTATCCGTCAGTGCATACAACAATGCAGACGATTATTCCAAAATGAGTCCCAGTACAACGTATAAGCCCAGCGGCTCCTATACAGTAGATGACTCCACCCCTACTTGTGAGGAAGCGATCCTTGCATGCGGCGGCGATTTGAACAATGTTCAGAAGATCTACTTCCAGGTTCCCTTGGCAGATCCCAAGCAGGATGGCTCCGACTGGGTCAACCAGTTCAATGTTGACGCTAACGGCGTTTGCCAGATCTGTGTTTACTGGTGGGCAGGTATTGCCGGTGAGGACGGCTGGCCGGATGGTAACGGTTGTTCTTGGGTTGGTTACAGAACCAAGCTCGTAGACGCAAAGAACCGCATTTATGAGGCAACTGTCCCCGCAGACGGCGGCACTCCCCTGCTCATCTGGAACAACGGTGTTAACGCCGGTATGGATAAGACAAAGCCTATCTTCAAATACGGCCGTCAGCTGGCTGACGCTAACATCGAAGGCGCGTATGAAGGCGACTATGATACACTCCCCGAGGGTACTCCCAACGAGGATAACATGGACGGCTGCATCCAGATCATCGACTATTCTGTCAGCACCATCAACCCGCTGACTCAGATCCCGGCTTACGGCTCCAACTGGTATATCTACTACGGCGACGGCTGCTACGGTGAGTATTCTGAGGACAGCGCGAATTTCGTCAGCAAGCACGAAAACTGCAAGAACCCTGAGCATCTGGCTGATCCCGACAAGTATCATTCTACTCGCGGCGATGTCAACTATGATGATAATGTTGACGTGCAGGACGTTGTCTACATCCAGAGATATCTGGCAGGCTATGAGTTCAAACCCGGTGAGTTCAACAAGAGTAACGCGGACGTAGACGAAGACGGTTATATCTCCGTCATCGACGCTTCCCGTATCCAGAGATATCTGGCTCATATCTGCGACATCGATGGTAAAAAGCTCTGATCAGGAGCCTTCATCTGATACAGATTTCGTTTTTTACAGCGCTCTCAAGTGAGGGCGCTGTTTTTATTCCTGTTTTGTCGAACAGAAAACTCTTGCCCTCTCCCCCATTCTCCTTTATAATAGAATAGATGAAGTTTTCCTAACTCCTAACTCCACTCACGGGTCGTCGGGGACGCCGACCCCTACAAGTTTTTTATCACGGGTCGTCGGATACGCGTATCCCACCGACCCCTACCGATTCTATATCCTGTAACTCTTTCATCAAATAACTGTCACATTCCCGTTTTATAATATATACTAACATCCCTTCGGAGGTACAGCATGAGTAAATTACTGATCGTTGACGATGAATTTCGCATTCGCGAGCTTATCAAAAAATATGCCCTGTATGAGGGTCACGAGGTCGATGAGGCGGAAAACGGCGTGGTAGCCGTCAGCAAATGCCGCAACAATACCTATGACCTGATCATCATGGATATCATGATGCCTGAGCTGGACGGTTTTGGCGCAGTGGAGCAGATTCGCAAATTCTGCAACACGCCCATCATCATGCTGTCCGCACGCGGCGAAGAATACGACCGTCTGACCGGCTTTGAAGCCGGCGTGGATGATTATGTCATCAAGCCGTTCTCTCCCAAGGAACTGATGATGCGCGTCGCCGCCGTACTCAGGCGCTCCGGCAGCGATCAAAAAGACAACAAAAACGCAGGCTTTACCTATCAGGGCTTATCCATCGATTATGCCGCGCGTGTCGTCACGGTCGACGGCGAACGCGTTCGGCTGACCCCCCGCGAATATGAATTGCTGTACTATATGGTCAACAACAAGGGCATCGCCCTGACCCGTGAACAGCTGATTTCCAAGGTATGGGGCTATGATTTCTTTGGTGACGACCGCACGCTCGACACTCATATCAAGCTGCTGCGCAAAAGCTTGGGCGATTATGCCAAGCTGATCGTCACCCTCAGAGGAGTTGGTTATCGTTTTGAAACCTAAAGCTGTACAAATGCCGACCGAAAAGGCTGCCGCAAAAAAAAGACCGCTCCGGTTTTATCTCTCTATCGGGTTTTTGATTTTCTCTGCTTTATTGCTGATCGTTCTGTGGCTGTTCCAGACGGTTTTCCTGGAGTCTTTTTACAAGGGCGTCAAGACCAGACAGGTCAAATCCTGTGCCTCTTCACTGGCGGATTATATCGACACCGACAACTTTTCCGATCTTGTCACGGAGATTGAGGAGCAGAACGCGATGGTCGTCGGCGTCTATGACACCAGTGAATCGGTGTTTATCTGCACCTACGCATCGACCGCGCAATATGGCTTTGACTCGAAGATCTCGATGAACAGTGTCTATGATCTGTATTATAACGCAAACAAAAACGGCGGTGAACATTCGACGATCACACAAATCAAACGCGAGGAGCGGTTTTTTAAACCAAACGAGCAAAAAATGCGGGAATTCAACGGTGAACCGGAACTCTACAACGCCTCTGCGGACGAACTCCACCAAAAGCATGAGCCTTCTTTTGAGCGACCTACCTCCGAGAACTTAGCGTATGCGAAGATCGTCGGATCCGGTGAGGATGAACGCCTGCTGATCGTCGAGAGTGAGATCACCCCCGTAAGCAGTGTCGTCGGTACCCTGCGTATCCAGCTGATCATTATGACGGTCGTCATTCTGCTTTTCAGCATCATCATCGCGGTATTCCTCGCAAAAAGAATCGCCCGCCCGATCTCGGAAACAAACGAAAAGGCAAAGTCACTCGCAAAACAAGATTATGACCTGACCTTTGAGGGCGGCGAATATCGCGAGATCACGGAGCTCAACGCAACATTGACTTATGCCGCGGGCGAGCTGAAAAAGGTCGACTCACTGCAAAAAGAGCTGATCTCCAACATCTCGCATGACCTGCGCACACCGCTGACGATGATCACCGGCTATGCCGAGGTGATGCAGGATCTGCCCGGCGAAATGACCGCGGAGAATCTGCAAATCATCATCGACGAGACCAACCGCCTCAATTCACTGGTCACCGACCTGCTCGATATCTCACGCCTGCAAAGCAACACCGCCGATATCAAAAAGGCGCCGTTCTCGCTGACAAAGTGTATCGAGAGCATTTTTGCCCGCTACACCAAGCTGATCGAGAACGACGGGTTGATCATTGCCTTTGAGCATGAGGAAGAGGTGTTCATCATGGGCGATGAGCTGCGCATCACGCAGGTGTTGTACAACCTGATCAACAATGCGATCAACTATATCGGTGAAGATAAGACCGTCATCGTGCGCCAGACGGTGAAAGACGAACGCGTCCGCGTCGAGGTCATCGATCACGGCGAAGGCATCAGCGAAGAAAACTTGAAATACATCTGGGATCGCTATTATCGCGTTACGGAGGAACACCGCCGCGCCAAGATCGGCACCGGTCTGGGTCTTTCCATCGTCAAGAACATCCTGATCGCGCACGACGCCGAATACGGTGTGGAATCCACGCTCGGCGAGGGTTCGGATTTCTGGTTCTCCATGCCGATCATCCCCACCGATACGGAGGAATAAACTGATTCTCATCATAAATACGGCGGGAGAAAAAACCTTGCCCTACATCAATCGTTTCATATTACTTGTAGGGGTCGGCGCCTCGACGACCCGCATGACAGAAACGTATATTCCTATCTGACGTTTTCGTTATTTGAAGCGCCCGGCATTCTGCGGTGCGTCATAAATGCCGTACCCTACGGAGAAATCGATCTCTTCGCGTGATAATGAGATATCGGGAGGAGCAAGCCCATCCCCTACGGTAGAAGCTTCATCTGCTCCGCGTTTGGGTGACGTTTGACGGAAAGATTTCGAGATGCCGCAAGCGTCGCGTCATCCCCTACAATACATACAAAAAGCCCGCAACGGAATGATTGGTATGCTCCCTTTATGGAAGACAGTGAAATGAAAAACACTGTTGACCATGAAGGGAGTTTTGTTATGTCCAGAAAAGGAAAAATAGAAATAGAAGAA
>OMWP01000011.1 GCA_900314795.1 uncultured Eubacteriales bacterium | reverse complement strand
TCATGATGCGACCCGCGGCGGTATCTTCTACAACGCGTCGATCGCGTCCTACAGAGGCTTTGCGTTCGATAACAACGGCGCGATCCTGATCAAGTCGAACTATGAGGTCACAGCTCCCGGAAACGCGGACATCACGAACGAGATGGTAACACTGGCATATTCCGATGAGGAACTGACCAGAATCATTGACAGAGGCGTGATCGTACGCAACGACTTCCGTCTGCACGCATCGTTCCTGGCGCCTGAATTACAGCCGACCGATGCACCGGTTCCGACAGAAGCACCGAAGCCCACCGAGGCTCCGACTGAGGCACCGAAGCCCACTGAGGCTCCGACCGAAGCACCGAAGCCCACCGAAGCTCCGACTGAGGCACCGAAGCCCACCGAGGCTCCGACTGAGGCACCGAAGCCTACAGAAGCTCCCACCGAGGCACCCAAGCCCACAGAAGCTCCGACTGAGGCACCCAAGCCCACGGAAGCTCCGACTGAGCCTTCCTCCAGAACCATCATCTTCTCTAACAACAAGGGCTTCAGCGAAGTTAACATCTACTACTGGTCTGAAGAGGATCAGCCTGTTGAGTGGCCCGGCGTTCCGATGACATACCTCGATACCAACGAGATGGGCGAGAAGCGCTACACCATTGAGCTGCCCGCAGGTATGACAACGACGGCGGCACGCAGCAGACGGTTGATATCGATTTCACCGGCGCTACCGGCGTTTACATGACCGATAAGGACAGCTCGGGCAACTATGCGGTAGCTTTCTATGATATCGGCGGCACCGATCCCACACCCGATCCCACTACCGCTCCTCAGCCGACCACTCCCACTCCGAGTGTTGCTGACGGCTACTATCTGGTCGGTACCATGACCGAGTGGAAAGCGGATGCCGCGTATAAGTTCAGCGAGAATACCGCAAATCCCGGCGAGTACATGCTCAGTACCACTCTCACCGCTACCGACGGCATCAAGGCGGTCAAGGTTGAGAACGGTGCAATCACAACATGGTATCCTGACGGCATGGATAACGAGTACACGGTTGACGCAGCTCACGCGGGCGACGTCACCATCTACTTCAAGACCACTTACCAGAGTGATTGGAGCACCTTCGGCGGTTACATGTACATCGACGGCGGTTCTACCCCGACTCCCGATCCGACCACAGCTCCCACCGAAGCTCCCGATGTCACCGACAGAACCATCATCTTCTCTAACAACAAGGGCTTTGGCACCGTTAACATCTACTACTGGTCTGAAGAGGATCAGCCTGTCGACTGGCCGGGCGTTCCGATGACCTATCTCGATACCAACGAGATGGGCGAGCAACGACGGCGGCACGCAGCAGACGGTTGATATCGATTTCACCGGCGCTACCGGCGTTTACATGACCGATAAGGACAGCTCGGGCAACTATGCGGTAGCGTTCTATGATATCGGCGGCACCGATCCCACACCCGATCCCACTACCGCTCCTCAGCCGACCACTCCTACTCCGACTGAAGCGACCAAGAATTATGTCTATCTGAATGCGGGCGGTTCCGATCTTTGGGATCAGGCAAACGCACGCTTTAAGCTGTATGTATGGAATGATGACGGTGAACAGTGGTTGACCGGTACAGCAGTTAATGGTAAGTATCAATTTGAGGTTCCCGCAGGATACACTGACGGTATCTTTGTTCGTATGGATCCCGCAAAGACTGCCGATGATTGGGACAGCGTCTGGAACCAGACCGGCGATCTGACCTTACAAATCGGCAAAACCTATACGATCACCTCGTGGACCGGCGGTGATAACGGCCACAGCGGCGGTTCGTGGTCCTGATCGATACGGATCATAAAACGAAATAACTGATCATCTAATGCAGGGGCAGACTTCGGTCTGTCCCTGTTTCCTGCGGTTGACGAGTCCGTATAAAGACGTTATAATAGGGTCAACAAACATTTGGAGGTCATGATGAGATTAGATAAATATTTAAAGGTTTCCCGTATCATCAAGCGCCGTACCGTCGCCAACGAGGTGTGCGACGCAGGCAAGGCAGTCGTCAACGGCAAGGTCGCTCGCGCATCCTATGATGTAAAAGTCGGCGACGTGGTGGAGCTGAATTTTGAATCCCGCTCCGTTAAATTCCGCGTCGATAAGGTGGTCGAGACCATCCGCAAGGAGGATGTATCCTCGATGTACACGCCTTTATAGGCTGAATCAAAACAAAGAAAGGTCGAATACAATATGAATTCATATCGCTGTCTCACACTGCGTGAGGATCCTGCGTTAAAGGACGCCGCCGCGCAGTGGTTTCACGAAAAATGGGGTGTTCCGAAAGAAGCGTACCTCGAATGTATGGAAGAATATCTCGGTGAACAGACGGAAAACGGCTGGTACCTGTGTCTGGATGGTGAAAAGATCATTGCGGGCTTGGGTGTGATCGAGAACGATTTCCACGACCGAAAGGATCTGTCGCCCAACGTGTGCGCCGTATATACGGAAGAGGCATACCGCGGACAGGGTATCGCCGGTCATTTGCTGAATATGGTCGTTGACGAAATGAAGGCAAAGGGGATCAGTCCGCTGTATCTGGTGACGGATCACACCGGCTTTTATGAGCGCTACGGCTGGGAGTATCTCTGCATGGTGCAGGGTGACGGCGAGCCGGACATGACGCGGATGTATATCCACCGCTGAACATCACAAACGCATATTTGAAGAAAAACCCTCATATTATCTACAGATAAGATAATATGGGGGATTTGTTATGCCTGAAAATAGGATGAAAAAGCCGCATATCCTGACGCTGGATAACCGCAAGCTGCTCACACTCAGCGGGGTAGAGGATGTGTCGGGCTTTGATGAACAGACGATCAACGTCAAATTAAGCGACGCGACCTTAGTCGTCAAGGGTGCGGGACTGCATATCAGTAAGCTGAGTCTGGAGAGCGGCGATGTGGTGATCGACGGGCTGATCACCTCGCTGCAATATCTGGGCGCGTCGTCAGGCTCACTGCGCTCGCGATTGTTCCGCTGATGGGGATCTCGCTTTCCGCCCAGACCGCCTATTTTCTCTGGTCGCTGGCGCTGGGCGTAGCGCTCGGTGTGCTGTATGACGTGATCCGTGCCGTGCGCATGGTACTGCGTGCGGGAAAGATCCATGTGCTGATCAGTGACATCGTGTTCTTCACAGCGTGCGGGGTGATCACCTCGCTGTTCTCTTTGCCGTTCAACAAGGGGGATGTCAGGGTGTTTATCCTGTTTGGCGAGGCGGTCGGATTTTTAGCGTATCGGATCACGCTGGGCAGTGTTATGGGTAAGGTGTACGCATTTTTTGCGAAGAAGATACGTAGTTTTGTACAAAAAATACGAAAATTTTTACAAATTTTTTTCGATTACCTATTGAAGTTGATGGCGTTTGTGTTGTATAATGTAAGTGTAATAATAGATAAGTTGCATACATTTGCATTTGAGAAGAAACAAAAACGTCGTGCCGAAAAGGTCAAACGACAAAGTCGGCACTATCATAAGGATAAATATCATGAGCAAAAAAGAAACAAAAAAACCGCGTACCGCGTCAAAACGAAAACGCGACAGCGAAAAAGACCAACAGAGCGAGGGTAGAAGAATCTTTACCCGCCCTGTGATCGTCGTGATTTCTTTGGTCGCGGTAGCGTTTTTGATTTACTCCATGGTATCGATCATCGGCATCCGATCCCAGATCCGCGAACGTAAGGCGGAGCTGGATGATTTAAAGGAGCAGATCACGGTACAGGAGATCAAAAACGAAGATATCCAAAAACTGTATAATTCCACCGGCTCCGACTCCGACTTTTCCTCACTGGCGGAACAGATCGCGCGCGATGATCTGGACTATATCAAAGAGGGCGAGCGGGTATTTGTCAACGTAGCCGGTGACTGAGCATTTTAAATTGACCATGTCGGGACTGAGGGGTCTCGGCAGCAGCTAATGATTAAGGGGAAAATATCTGAATGGCATTGAGTGTAGGCGAAATCGTAAACGGAAAGGTAACAGGCATCACCAACTTCGGCGCATTTGTGGAGACCGAGGATGGTTCCCGCGGGATGATCCATATCTCTGAGATCTCCCGCTCCTATATCGAGGACATCAAATCCGTCCTCAAGATCGGACAGGCTGTGACGGTAAAGGTGATCTCTGTCGCCGATGACGGCAAGATCGCGCTGTCGATGAAACAGCTCGAAAAAGCTGACGCGAACAAAAAGCCCGCGGCTAACCGTAAGCCGCGCACGCGCGAACCCCAAAAACCGAGAAAGAAATATGAGCCGGCGCCTCCGGTCACCTCTCCGGGTGACTTTGAGTGGCAGAGCTCTTCGTCGGGCGGATCCTTTGAGGACATGATGAGCAAGTTCAAGCGCACCTCCGAGGATAAGATGTCCGACCTCAAACGTGGCGAGAGCCGCGGCTATTCCCGACGCGGGAACGGCGGCGGTCGTAAATAAATTTTTGCTGGGAGGCATTATTATGAAGATTACCTACACCGAACGCAAGTGTAATCTTAGGGACAACTTCAAACAGAGAGTCGAGAAGAAGCTTTCAAAATTCGACAAGATCTTCTCCGATGAGGCTCAGGCGTTTGTGGTCGTCACCGTCGACAAGAACTCTCAGACTGTTGAGATCACGATCCGTGACAAGTCGATGGTTTACAGAGCTGAGAAGACAATGCCTGAGATGAATGACGCTGTAGATAAGTGCATCGACGTACTCGGCCGTCAGTTGAGAAAGAATAAGTCAAAGCTGGAGAAACGCCTCAGACAGGGCTCGCTCGAGGAACTGGTCGCTCCTGCGGAAGAGCCTGAGGTTGAGGAGGATTACACCATCGTCCGTACCAAGGAGATCCCCGTCAAGCCGATCTCGGTGGATGAGGCGATCCTGCAGATGAATATGGTCGGTCACAAATTCTATGTGTTCACCAACGCTGAGACAAACGAGGTCAACGTCGTCTATCTGCGTGACGACGGCAAATACGGTTTGTTGGTTCCGACAGTCGGTGAATAAACCGAAAGCGTCATGATCCGGCTATGAAGTGCTTTCATAGCGGAGGCAATCTCATCTGAATGAATGACAGGGAAGAAGCACCGTTTGTTCTTCCCTTGAGCGGACAGCGTTTCTGCTGTCCGCTTTTGTTATGGCAGGAGTTTATCATTTGTAGGGCGGAGGCTTGCTCCCGCCCTGCGATAGAAGTTGCAAAGGATTATTTGTAGGGGTCGACATTGATGGCGACCCGCGGCAGGGGGTTAGGTCACGGAAGCCCGTCGGTTGAGGAAATGTACATTTTGTAGGGGAGGGGCTTGCTCCTCCCGCGGCAGGGCGTTTGATCATGAAGAACATCGGTTGAGGAAATGTACATTTTGTAGGGGAGCGGCTTGCTCCTCCCGCGGTAGAGGGGTTAGGTCACGGAAGCACGTCGGTTGAGGAAATGTACATTTTGTAGGGGAGGGGCTTGCTCCTCCCGCGGTAGGAGGTTAGGTCATGAAGCACGTCGGTTGAGGAAATGTACATTTTGTAGGGGAGGGGCTTGCTCCTCCCGCGGCAGGGGGTTAGGTCACGAAAGCACGTCGGTTGAGGAGATGCGCGTTTCCGTAGGGATGGTCATTGACCAACCCTGCAAGATTCTCCATTGCCGAAGGGCAGTTTCTGTGTTATAATAGGAACGAAAAACAGGAGGATGATTCTATGCAGTTTGTCGCACCCTGCCTGCTGGGGCTGGAAGGGCTTGCCGCCAATGATCTAAAATTCAAAGGAATAGCCGATGTGCGTGCTGAGAACGGAAAAGTACTGTTCTCGGGCGATGAGAGCACCTTGGTGCGCGCCAATCTATGCTCGAGCCTTTGTGCGAGGGTGTTCATCCTGATGGCTCAGTTTGAAGCGCGGGATTTTGACACACTGTTCGAGGGCGTCAAAGCGGCTGATTGGAGCGCCTATATCGGCGAGCGTGACGCATTCCCGGTCAAGGGAAGCAGTCTTGATTCTGTTCTCAACTCCATTCCCGCCTGCCAGAAGATCATCAAGAAGGCGGTCGTTGAAAAGCTCAGGGAGCGCTATCATAGCGCATGGTTCGAGGAGGACGGCGGCGTGCATCAGATCCAGTTCCGTATCTTCAAGAACCGCGTTAGCATCTATCTGGATACCACCGGTGCGGCGCTGAATAAACGCGGCTATCGTGCTTTGTCCAATGAAGCGCCGATGAAAGAGACTCTTGCCGCCGCGATGGTCGAGCTTTCCCGCGTGCGAAAGGATCACACCGTGGTCGATCCTTTCTGCGGCAGCGGTACGATCGTCATCGAAGCCGCCCGCAAAGCGCTGAACATCATGCCGGGCATCGATCGCTCCTTTGCCTTTGAAGCGTGGTCGCAGATCGACCCCGCCGTCATCGAAAGAGAACGGCAGCGTGCCCGCGATGAGGAGCGTAGCGACGCGGCGTTCATGGGCTATGGCTACGATATCGACGACGCTTCTCTGGAGCTGGCGCGTCATAACGCTCAGCTTGCGAGAGTGAGTGACAGGATCCGCTTCGAAACGCGTGATTTTCACGAATACACAGATATCTTTGAGCGGGTAAGCGTGATCACCAACCCGCCGTATGGAGAGAGGCTGCTCGATATTGAGCAAGCGCGCGAGCTGTATCGGGTGATGGGGGAGAAGTTCACCGCAAAACCCTTCCATTCCTATACGATCATCTCTCCCGACGAGCGCTTTGAGCGCCTTTTTGGCAGGGTTGCCGATAAACGCCGCAAGCTCTATAACGGTACACTGAAATGCCAGGTGTATCAGTATTTTAAATAATTCCAAATTAGAATTATAATTTGCTTCATTTGACTTTTATCGGATTATACGGTATAATGAAACGGATAGGATAAGCACTTTCACCGCGGTGCAGGATGCGCCGTTATACAATCATTTTAAGGTGTTCATAAGCGTTGATTATCGCATCGTGCCTTAAGATTCGTATCAGGAGGCTTACATGAAGAAACGATTTCCTATTGTTATACTGAGTATCTTGTTGGCTGTTGTGATCGCGGGCGTTGCATTCCTCGCTGTCAGATCTGCCGTAAAGAGTAAAAATGAAAAGGATAGCAGCGACGCGACCAATGACTCTGTTGTATCGGGCGCTCAGGTTGCCGAGACGATCTACAGCGAGCATTACAAGGTCGGCATCGTCCAGACGGGGCTGGGCAGCGCCAGCAAGGATTGCTACAGCGGCTTTATGCTGGAGCTGGATGAACGCAATCTGCTCGGCAATATCGAGGTCACCTATGTCGTGGAGGATAATGAGGAGCTTTGCCGCACCAAGATCAAAGAGCTGCTCGACGGCGGCTGTGATTTGCTGTATACCATCGGGCGTTTTGCGTCCGAGACGGCGGCTGAGCTGACAAAAGATAAGCCGGTCGTATTCGCGGCGGTCAACAGTCCCGACGAGATAGGATTGGTGGAAAGCAACGAGGCTCCAGGCGGTAATGTCACCGGTATCTCCAGCTATAACCCCTGCTTTGAACAGGTCGACCTGATCAAAACATTGTTGCCGAATACCAAAACCGTTGCATCCCTGTACAGCGGTACCGATCCCGAGGCGGTGGAACAGGGTATTGTCGCCGCGCGTGAAGCGCAGAATATCGGCATGACCTGTACACAGTATCCGATCGATGATAAGGCGTCTCTCGACAGCGCTTTGAGCAAGATCAAGGATGAAAAGATCGAGACCCTCTATATCCCTGTGGATAAGTTCCTTTATGCGAACATCTCTACGATCATCGACTTCTCTAACGAGAATAAGATCCCGGTGTTCTGCGGTGATGAGACGATCCTCGCGCAGGGAGCGCTCGCTACCAGTGTGATCAACTATGAGTCGATCGGCAGAAAAGCTGCCGGTATGGTACAGAATATCCTGTTTGAGCATGTAAAGGTATCTACCTTGTCCGTTGTGTATAAGCATGATTGCACTAATATGCTCAATTCCGAGGTAAGAGATAAGCTCGGCTTGGAGATCCCGGCTACCGCGCTGGGTGAGGTCGAGATGTGGACAAAGCCCACCGAGCCTCCCGCAGAGACAAAACCGGCTCCTGCCGCAACAAAAGCGGATGAGGCTCCTGCCGAAACAGAAGCAGAATAAAGTAGTTTTTCGACACCGTCTGTTGATACAGGCGGTGTTTTTGTATGTGCAAAATGCATAAAAACAGAGGGCGTTTTTTTGTTTGCAGTTTGATATAGAATATGATAGAATGAAGTTGCCAACAAAATTACATTTTAATAATATGTTTATGCATAGTTCTCAGGAGAATGAGGATAGTGTTTTTATATCTTATGATAAAAACACTATGCTCTTATCGGCTATCCTCACTTTGTTTTGTGGAACTATGCGATAATGTAATTTTGTTTGGCGACAATCTTAGAGCTTGTGTTTTTAGGCGCATGACCTCTGAGGTTGTGCGCTTTTTTAATGCAATCATTTCTTTCTAATAAATAAGATTGGTAGAGTAGGATGATTGCGACTCGATTCAATATTCAAAGGAGGAAGCAAAATGGGAAAGAAAAAGAAGAAAGTATTGGCTGTTTTATTGATACTGGCGATCGCAACCGTATCGGTCGGATGCAGCTCTCAAAACAGCACAGCGAACAGCGAAAAATCGAACAACACGACATCCGGCGTTTCTTCTGCTGCTGATTCAAATACAGCGGCAAGCAAAAACGGAACTGCCGGAAAGGTTATGACTGTGGATGAATTCAACACTTTTATTAAGGATTATGTCGATATCAGTCATTATCATGATTCCGGGTCTAGTGATACAACAGTCTCTTTGGCTTTGGAAAAACAATATGCACCAAAATATCAAACCAGCAAAGATATTCATTTGTTCTCTGATAAAGGTTTTACAATTGACGGGGGTACAAAAGTAAAAATGGATATGAAAATGTCAGAGCTGTTAGATCAGGGTTGGAGTTTTGCAAATGAAGCTACAAAGGAAGATGTTTTGGGAGCAAATCTCATAAACTTATCCTATTTTATTAAAAAGAACGGAAAAGAACTCAAAGTAAGCAGTGTGAATCACGAGGACAAAGAAGTCAAATACCCCGAGACATGTTTAGATAGTATTGAGTGTCCGATTTATTCTTCAGACTATAATTATGCTGAAAAATCGAAGAATGCGGTAGATTTTGATTTCGATGGAAAAATCAATCAGAATTCTGATCTAAAGGACTTTATCTCCGCACTTGGTGAACCTGATTCAGTTATGTACTCTCGCCACGTAGATGAGAATGGTACTGCTGAATACTCAGACGCAAGCATCTTACTGACATACAGGGATAGCGGTCAGGGAGAATATGATTTTAGATTATCATGTGATGGCAGCAAAGTCGTTAGCTTCTCGGTTCGGCGTCAGGTCAATGGTTAACGGTATTGAGTGACTTGTAACGATGATATGCTGATAATAATGGGGGCTGTCTTTTGACAGCCTCCTTTTCCATACATAAGAGGAAAGCTAATCAATTATTAACTTTTTATGAAATCGCAAAAACCCCCTTGATTTTTTCCAACTAATGGTTTACAATAGATTTAGCACTCGGGGATAAAGAGTGCTAAACAACCGAGATTCGGTTGAGATTGCCACAGGGCTGACATCGTTCAAGCCCTTCGCAATATCTTTTGTATTTATTGAAGGAGGAATAGATATGACCATCAAACCCTTACTCGATAAGGTAGTGCTCAAGCTCGACGAGGCGGAGGAGACCACTGCTTCCGGTATCGTTCTGTCCACTGCCGCTCAGGAAAAGCCCCAGTACGCGAATGTTGTCGCGGTAGGCCCCGGCGGTATTGTCGACGGCAACGAGGTCAAGATGACCGTTAAGGTAGGCGACAAGGTGATCGCGTCCAAGTATGCGGGCACCGACGTCAAGGTCGACGGCGAGGATTACACCGTCGTTCGTCAGAGCGATATTCTCGCTATTGTAGAATAATTGGGAGGTAAATGAATTATGGCTAAACAAATCGTATACGGTGAGGACGCTCGCAAGGCGCTCCAGTCCGGTATCGACCAGCTCGCCGATACCGTTAAGATCACATTAGGTCCCAAGGGACGCAATGTCGTATTGGATAAAAAATTCGGTGCTCCGCTCATCACCAACGACGGCGTCACCATCGCCAAGGAGATCGAGCTCGAGGATGCGTTTGAGAATATGGGCGCACAGCTCGTCAAGGAAGTTTCCGTCAAGACCAACGATGTAGCGGGCGACGGTACCACTACTGCGACCCTGCTCGCGCAGGCGCTCGTCAACGAGGGCATGAAGAATGTTGCCGCCGGCGCGAACCCTATGGTGCTCAAAAAGGGCATCAGCATGGCGGTCGACGAGGCTGTCAAGGCGATCACCGAGAACTCTAAGGCAATCTCCGGCACCGATGACATCGCGCGTGTCGCTACCATTTCTTCCGCTGACGAATACATCGGCAAGCTGATCGCCGAGGCGATGGAGAAGGTCTCTACCGACGGCGTTATCACGGTTGAAGAGAGCAAGACTGCCGAGACCTACTCTGAGGTCGTCGAGGGTATGATGTTCGACCGCGGCTATATCGCTCCCTACATGGTCACCGACACCGACAAGATGGTCGCTGAGATCGACGACGCGCTCATCCTGATCACCGATAAGAAGATCTCTAATACCCAGGAGATCCTGCCCCTGCTCGAGCAGATCGTCCAGTCCGGCAAAAAGCTCGTCATCATCGCCGAGGATGTTGAGGGCGAGGCGCTGACGACACTCGTACTCAACAAGCTGCGCGGCACCTTCACCTGTGTTGCGGTCAAGGCTCCGGGCTTTGGCGACAGACGCAAGGAAATGCTGCAGGATATCGCGATCCTGACCGGCGGTACCGTCATCACCTCCGACCTCGGTCTGGAGCTCAAGGACGCTACCATCGACCAGCTCGGCCGTGCGCGTCAGGTCAAGATCACCAAGGAAGATACCATCATCGTTGACGGTCAGGGCGACCAGCATGAGATCAAGAACCGCGTCAGCCAGATCCGTCAGCAGATCGAGAATACCACCTCTGATTTCGATCGTGAGAAGCTGCAGGAGCGTCTGGCGAAGCTCGCGGGCGGCGTAGCCGTCATCAAGGTCGGCGCTTCCACCGAGATCGAGATGAAGGAGAAGAAGATGCGCATCGAGGACGCTCTCTCCGCTACCAAGGCGGCTGTTGAGGAAGGCATCGTCGCAGGCGGCGGCGTTGCACTGATCAACGCGATCCCCGCTGTTGCAAAGCTGCTCGATACCACCACAGGCGACACCAAGACCGGTGTGCAGATCGTGCTCAAAGCGCTTGAGGCGCCGATCAAGCAGATCGCGAAGAACGCGGGTCTGGAGGGCTCCGTCATCGTGGAGAATATCCGCCGCGAGGATAAGGTCGGCTACGGCTTCAATGCGCTGGAAGAGGAGTACACCGACATGATCTCCGCCGGTATCGTTGACCCGACCAAGGTCACCCGCTCCGCTTTGCAGAACGCGGCTTCCGTCGCTTCGATGGTACTGACCACCGAGAGCCTTGTCGCGGACATCAAGGAGCCGGCTCCCGCCGCTGCTCCCGCAGCACCCGACATGGGCGGCATGTATTAATACATCCAAATAAAAGACAGCCCGCTCGAAAGAGCGGGCTTCATTTTGTAGAAAAACCTATTTTGCCCCCTCTGACGAGGGGGCGAGCAAAATGTACATCAGTAAGAAACGGCTATTTTTCCTGCGGGGGAGAGATAACGATACGTTATAATGAAACTAACAAGGCTTGACTCAATACCGTAAAAAAGACACATAAAACGCGGCTTGAGTTAAAAGTCGCATCATCATTGCGTCGCATCGTTATCTCTCCCTCCGAGCTCGCAAGCGAGCCCACCTCCCTCGTCAGAGGGAGGCTTGAGGACGTGCTTCTCCTGACGGATATGCTTTTTCGACAAGCTACAACCCGCTCGAAAGAGCGGGCTTTTTTGCGTCGTTAACAACTTTAGTTCTATAAAAGAATTATATATTCCAATGCATGATCGTTTTGCCGAATGCCTTTTTGATATCGACCTCGAACGCCTCTTTGATGTCGGCGTATTTGTTGATCTCCACGACATTGCCGACCAAGCGGCTCAGGTAGATCGGGATCTCGGGGTATTCGCGGTACAGCTCGACCGTGCGCTGAAAATCGACCCTGCCCGATCGGCTGGTGCCAAAGAGCCGCAGACCCTTCTCGAGGATCATGCGCGTGTTGATCGGCACGGGATATTCGCTTACGCCGAGGATCGAGATCGTGCCCTCGGGTCGGATGACGCCGATGATCTGCTCGATCGCGATGGGGGAGCCGTTGCCGCCGACGCATTCAAAGGCATGGTCCAGCGCCAATCCATCGGGAATCTCGGTGGTCAGGTGCGTCCCATCGGCAAAGGAAAAGTCAGAGAGCTTCTCGCGGTTGATGCCGAACACATGGATCTCGCTGTAGGGGAGCATCTTTTTGAGCAAAAGCGAGGTGATATAGGCAAGGTTGCCGTCACCCCACACGCCGATGATCTCGCGGCGGTTATGGGCAATCGATTTGAAGCGCGTGATCGCGTGTACGCTGACGCTCACCAGCTCCGTAAATGCGGCGACGTCCAAATCAACACCCTCGGGGAGCTTGACCAGACGGTCGGGGCTGAGCTGATAGAATTCTTGCATAAAGCCGTCCGAGGAGCTGCCGCAGAACTTGCTTGATCGAAGGTAATTTTCGGCTATCACTTCATCCTCTTCACAGGGAATGTTGGGTACCATGACGACGCGGTCGCCGGGCTGATAGCTGAATGTGCTGTCATAGACGACCTGTCCGATGCCCTCGTGGATCAGCGCCATCGGGAGCTTTTCTTTGAGCACCTTGATGTCGCGCGTACCCTGATAGTAGCGCTGGTCGGCGTTACAGATGGACAGGTGGGTCGGGCGCACAATCACGCCCTGCGTGACGTCAAGGTCGCTGAACGCGATTTCAAACCTGCGCGGCGCGCACAGGCGGTATACTGTATTGATCATGCCGTTTCCTCATCTAAAAGAGACCTTGCGATCTTCAAATCATAGGGGTAGGTGATCTTGATGTTGAAGGTCTCGCCCTGTACCAATTTGACCTTGATGCCCTTCATCACGAGGATCTTCGCCGCGTCGGTGAGGATCTCTTTTTCGTCATCGCTCAGGCTGTTGTAGGTATCGCGCAGCAGCTTTGCCTTAAAGCTCTGGGGCGTTTGACCCTGATACATCCTGCGGCGGTCGGGGATCGCGGTGATCGCCTCGCCGTCGCCCTCTACGATGGTGTCGGTAGCTGGGATGACGGTATCGCACGCGCCATATTGTTTCGCAGCCTCGATATTCTCATTGATGATTCGATGTGTGACGAATGGGCGCACGCTGTCGTGAGTGACGATCACGGTGTCGTCGTCAAGCCCGTATTCCTCGTCGATATAGTCGATCGCGTTCATGATGGTCTCGTTGCGGGTCACGCCGCCCTGAATGACCGCGATCTTATCATTTATGCCGGTATGCTTGCGGATAAGCTCCTTGGTATGCCCGATCCACGCCTTGGGGGAGAGGACGATGATCTTCTCAAACTGCGGATGCGGCAGGAATTTTTCGATGGTATGATTGAGGATGGGCTTGCCCTTGATCTCCAAGAACTGCTTGGGCATATCGGTGGAACCCATGCGCGAGCCTGTACCGCCCGCCAAAATAACTGCGAATATCATAATTTGATTCAACTCCTTATTTGCCTTCCCCTTGAGGGGAAGGTGGGCAAATTGCCATATAGGACAATTTGGTCGGATGAGGTGGAAACCTTTCCGATTTTGCTAATCACGGAATAGAGCAGAAGCGTTTCCACCTCATCCGTCTCGTTCAGTCACTCGACACCTTCTCCTCAAGGGGAAGGCTGTATTACAGTAGCTCTCCCATATAATCGAACTGCGGTTCGGCGTCGTCCTGTATATGCGTGCCGAGATCCAGCCGATAATAATCGTGGAAGGGATTCTGCTGACTCAGAGGCAGCATATCCAAGTAATTGTCCGTGTACCATGCCTTGAGGAAGTCCTTGTATCCGACAGGGATGAAGGTGTCGACGTCGTCAAAGCGGTAAGGAATGACCTCGCTGAAGGTCTCAATGGGGAAGGTGCCGCGGTATTTGTGGTCGGATGAGGCGGGCATGACCCAACCCGTGTCCTTGTGCTCGTATTTGCGTACCGCCTTCTCATAGGAGCGCGAGTAGCTGTCCATGCTTTTCAGCCGCAGGAAGGGCAGCAGGAGCTTGCTGAGCAGATAGGCTTTGCCTTTTCTCGCGGTATTCTTCCAGCGCACGTTCATGATCATGCGGCGGCGCATCAGACCCTTCCAAAAGCGATAAGCCGCCTTCGGGTCGGCAGGGACATTGTCGACGACAAAAATGTCGATCGAGATACCCTTGTGCATGTCGTAGTCGTCGGAATATTTAGAGGCGAAGTAGGTGTCCCTCGCTGTGATCCTGTCAAAAAAGTAGTGATAGCCGTTGTTGTTCGTGTGACTTTCATAGCTGAAACGACTGTTTAATTCTTTTGGAGCAATTTGACGGAATTTTTCAAACTCGCTGCGCAGCATGGCGACGTCAACATCGTCATCCCACGGGATAAATCCGCCGTGGCGTACTGCGCCGAGCATGGTGCCGTAGCTGATGAAGTATTTGATATCGTGCTTGCGGCAGATGCGGTCGATCTCGCGCAGCATGTCTTTTTCGATAACCCGCAGGGTGTTCAGCTTACCGCTGTAGCCGTCGTGGATACGGTCGGTCTGGATGCTGAAGCGCTCGAGGTGATGGAGCAGGGTGTAGCGCAAAGCGTCGGAGAAGTCGCAGACGTTCTCATAGCCCAGTGAGCGGAGCTTGCCGTTGGAGAGTGCGCCGTATTCCGGTTCGGACGGCTCGCCCGAGACGGTCAGTCGTACCCCGTGACGCGCGAGCATCATATAGATCTCGCTCATCAGCTGATACTCGCTGAGGTAGAAGGACGAGGCGTTGTAGACGTTGCCCGCTTTACCAAATTTGCTCACGGTGAACACCGCGTCGATCGCGTCGGAAATATACAGTGCGGAGGCGTAGCGGTTCGCCATCGCTTGCGTGAGGTGGATGACGTTGTTTTCCTGCGCCTCGCGGGAGATCGCGGCAAGATCAAAGCAGTCGAATTCGCCGCCGAAAATTCTGTCAAGGAAAATTGCGCGGACATTTTGATGTCCGCTGAGCTGTTTTCTCAGCGGAGTGAGCAGGTCGCCCATCGCGGTGAACAGCTCCATTTCGGCATATTTCTGGATGGTATGATTGTGCTTAATATTCGGTAAAAGAATAATGCAGAGAAATGCCGCGTGCTGTCGCTCACTCAATTTCATGGCGGCATCAAGCTCGTCCGCGCTGTAATGCTCCGCTTCGAGGACATACCATAAATGCGAAAAATTCCCCTGTACGTCCGTAGCAGAGGAAAACAGCGGGATGATCCCGCCCAAGGATTCGGTTGTTTTACTGAGATAACGCGCGACAGGGTGCGAGCCGACGATGCAGACGCCGTCCTGATTAAGCTCCTTGCGCTTGATATATGCCGCGCTCATGATTAACTCGTTTTTGATGACACTGTCGATCATTGTAGCCTCATAGCCTCAAATAAAGATGGTAGTTAGGGGACGGTGATGCCGTCCCCTGTAATGCGTTTATTTTTTTGCTTCTGCCTTTTTCTCGGCTTCTTTTGCTGCGGCAGCCTTTTTCTCGGCTTCCTTCTTTTTCTTGGCGGCGGCCTTCTTCTTCTTTTCTTCTTCCTTCACCTTGGTATACATGGCGTAGGCTTCCTTGACGTCGCCGTCATACATCAGCTCACCCTTTTTCAGATACAGTGCGCGGTCGCAAATCTCGGTGACCGACTCGGGGTTGTGGCTGACGTAGAGCACGGTAGTGCCGCTCTCGATGATATCGTTGATCTTGTCCTTACATTTGCGCTTGAAGCTCGCGTCACCGACGGACAGCGCCTCGTCGACAACGAGGATATCGGGGTCGATATTGACGTTGATCGCAAAGCCCAGACGCATTTTCATACCGCTGGAGTAGGTGCGGACAGGCTGATCGATATAGTCGCCCAGCTGAGCGAAATCGATGATCCTCTCCTCGATCTCGCGGATATAAGCGTCCTTCAAGCCGAGGATGTAGCCCTTGAGGTAGATGTTCTCACGGCCGGTCATCTCGGTGGAAAAGCCCGCGGTCAGCTCGAGCAGCGCCGCGACCTTACCATTGACATGAACCTCGCCCTCACTGGGGAAGGCAACGCCGGTGATCATCTTGAGGATGGTGGATTTACCCGCGCCGTTATCGCCGATGATACCGATACTCTCACCGCGCATGACGTCGAAGGTGACGTTCTTGAGTGCTTTATTGATCTTGGCGTTACGGGGCTTGAAGAACAGGGCGCGAAAACGCTCCTGATCGTTTTTATATAAGGTGTATTCCTTGGATACGTTCTTGAAAGAGATAATCGCTTCTGACATCCTTATCCCTCCTTACAGTACGTCGGGCAGTCTCTTGCGCAGGCGGTTGTAGTTGAAGACACCCAGCGCGAAGACGACCAGCAGCTCGGCGAGAAAGACAAACAGCTCGGTTTTATAATCCCAGAACCAGCGGTGATAGAGGAAGCAGTTGCGGTAGCCGTTGGCGAAGAAGTTGATCGGGTTGAGCAGCATCGCGTGACGGATCCATGTTGCGGGCAGTTCCTTGCCGACGAGCAGGTAGGAGTCGTAGATGATACCCGACAGCCAGAAGATACCCGACATGACGGATACGATCATATTCTCAAAGTCGCGGGAGAACGCCGACATCGGCGCCGTCGACCATGACAGTACGAGGAAGAAGATGAACATCAGCGGCATATAGAAGAAGATCTGCAAATTGTAGATACTCGGGGCAATACCGCTCTCGACCGCTTTTTCCATGCCGGGGATCTTGTAGGTGCCGCCGACAAAGGTGACGTAGATGTACATCAATCCCAAGAGGAAGATGTGGACATACAGTCGCGCGACCGAGGTGTAGGTCATGATGGTGGATACGGGGAAGCTGACCTTGTTGACGAACTGGCGGTTCTCACGAATGGACTTCGCGCCCTGGACGATACTTTCGTTGATGAAGAACCAAGGGATGAAGCCGATCAGCATGAACAGGAAACGGCTGTACTCATAGGTGCCGCCTGCCTTGCCCAGCTCCGGGAAGATAACCTTGACGTTACCGGCGCTTTTGAGACCGACCTCAAACGCAAACCAGTACACAAACAAGGTGAACAGGGGCTTGACGACCGACCAGAGAGGTCCGATGACCGCACCCTTGTATTTCTTGATGAGCTCATTTTTGGCGAGCAGCATGATCTGTTTGCCGAAGCCCTGATGCTCTTTAAAGATCTGGAACATTATTATTCTCCTTTGTCTATGTAAAAGACCTCTGAATGATGGCAGAATATGCCAAATTTTGAATGAATACTAATTTCAAATAAAAGAGTATAATCAGATGTTAGCGAGGAATTTCGCAGAACAAGGCGAAGGACGCCGATAGGCTTGGCGCCTATCAAGGACGACAACGCAGTTATGCGGAATTTCTCGCAACAGATGCTATGCTGTTTTATTGGAAAATAGTATAGCATAGTCATCTTTATTATAGCTGATTCATACGAAAAGTCAATATAACATGATTCTAAGTATCATAGAAAAATAGTCGATTATTTTAGGCAATTTTTCACGAGGATTTGTTGACAAAACATAGCCCCGCATATATAATGAATAAATGTATGCTGATGTATTGCAGTAAAGCGTAAAAGCGGTAGAACCGACAAGGCTGTTTTCCGATCTGTTATCGATGTGAGAGAATTCGCATGCCATATCAGCGGTAATATGATCCGGAAAAACCGCCGCGGCGGTCTAAACTAAGGAGGTTAGATAGTTGAAGCAAAATTCTGTCGTATCCTTGAAGGATATCAATTTCAAGTACTCGAATGAGGTGATATTGAACAATATCAGCCTCGACATCTATGACAAGGAGTTCATTACCCTGCTCGGACCCTCCGGCTGCGGTAAGACGACCACCCTGCGCATCATCGCGGGCTTTGAAACGCCCCAGAGCGGTGAGGTATATTTTGAGGGTGAAAAGGTCAACGATGTGCCGCCCCACAAGCGCAGTGTCAACACCGTGTTCCAGAAATACGCGCTGTTCCCGCATCTGAACGTGTTTGATAACGTCGCGTTCGGCTTAAAGCTCAAAAAGCTCCCGAAGGCAGAGATCGAGAAAACGGTCAAGCAGATGCTCGCCGTGGTCGACCTCAAAGGCTATGAGAAGCGCCCCGTTCGATCACTCTCGGGCGGTCAGCAGCAGCGTGTCGCGATCGCGCGCGCACTGGTGTGCGACCCCAAGGTCGTATTGTTGGATGAGCCGCTCGGCGCACTCGACTTGAAACTGAGAAAGGATATGCAGATCGAGCTAAAACAGCTTCAGCAAAAAACCCAAAAGACATTTGTTTACGTCACTCACGATCAGGAAGAAGCCCTGACCATGAGCGACCGTGTCTGCGTCATGAACAACGGCGTGATCGCACAGGTCGGCACGCCTGAGGATATCTATAATGAGCCCGCCAACGCCTTTGTCGCCGACTTCATCGGCGAGGCGAACATCATCAACGGCGTCATGCTCGAGGACTGCAAGGTGCGCCTGCTGGGCGTCGAGCTCGACTGCGTGGACAAGGGCTTTGCACAGAATCAGCCCGTTGACGTCGTCATCCGTCCCGAGGACGTCGAGGTGGTCGCGCCCGATCAGGCGAAGCTCAACGGCGTTGTCGAGGACGTCATCTTCAAGGGTGTGCACTTCGAGATCAGCGTCAGGTGCAACAACTGCCTGTGGCTGATCCACTCCACCGTCGCGCAGAAGGTGGGGGAGACGATCGGCATGCGCGTTGATCCGTTCAACATCCATATCATGGAGAAGATGTTCCAAAATCCCACGAATGACATCATTACGGATGTTCATTATTCTGATAAAGAAAATAACACTACCACTATCCTTCTCGAGGGCGTTGAGGTCACCATCCCCGACACCTATTTTGAGGAGGGCAAGAAGATCAAGATCGTCCTGCCGCCCGAGGCGCTGTCTATCGCGGGCGACGGCGTAGGTCATCTTGATGAAGTATACATCGAGTCGGTCATCTGGAAGGGTGAGCACAACGAGATCATCCTCGAGTCCGACGAGCGCAAGTGGATCATGCAGAGCGATATCGATGAGCAGGTCGCCACCTATGTACCGCTGTGTTTTGATTTCGGAAAAGCCGAAATCAGCGAGGTGTAAGCCCATGAAGTCAAAACGCCCCGCTATCCCGTATCTCGGCTGGATGCTGGTATTCACCATTGTCCCGCTCTTGATGGTGATCTACTTCGCGTTTACCAACGACCAAGGGCAGTTTTCCCTGGAGCCGTTCCAAAATGCCTCCGTATACAGTGAGGTATTCCTGTATTCACTGGGGATCGCGCTGGTCTCCACCGTGATCTGTCTGGTGCTGGCATATCCGCTGGCGTATTCCATCTCGCGGTGCTCCGAGCGCAGTCAGAGTACGATCATCATGTTCTTGATGGTGCCGATGTGGATGAATTTCCTGCTGCGTATCTACGCGTGGGTCTTGATCCTGCAAAACTACGGCCCCCTCGATATGATATTGAATTTCTTCGGCGTCGACGTCACGCTGATCGGTAACTCCGGTGCGGTGATCGTCGGCATGGTCTATGAGTTTTTGCCGTTTATGATCCTGCCGCTCCATTCCGTGATGAGCAAGATCGATCCCTCTTTGATCGAGGCGGCGCAGGATCTGGGCTGCAGCGGCTTTCATGTGTTCACCAAGGTGATCTTCCCGCTGTCCGTACCGGGTATCATCTCCGGTGTGACGATGGTATTCGTCCCCACCGCGTCAACCTTCTTAGTCGCCCAGTATCTGGGCGGTACCCAGTTCATGATCGGCGACGTCATCGAGCGTGTGTTCCAGAGCGATCACAACACCGGCTCGGCGATCGCCGTGGTGCTGATGATCGTCATCCTCGGCTTCCTCGTCTTTATGAACCGATTCGGAGATAAGGAGGCGGTGAACGGATGAAAAAACTGAGTTCGAAAATCTATTTTGCGATCATCATGGCGTTCCTGTATCTGCCGATCATCTACCTGATCGCCTATTCTTTCAACGAGGGCAAAACGAGCGTATGGAAGGGCTTTACCCTGAAATGGTACACCGCGCTCTTTAACGACGCTCAGATCATGCACAGCCTGTATAATACGCTGATCATCGCCATACTCGCCTCCGTGATCGCGACCATCCTCGGTACAGCGGCGGCGATCGGTATCTATAACTTCAAGGGCGGGGTACGCTCCGCTATCCAAAATGTGTCCAATATCCCGATCATCAATCCCGAGATCGTCACGGGTGTGTCGCTGATGCTCCTGTTCACCTTCGCGGGTGTGATGCTGGGCTTTGAGATGGGCTTCTGGACGGTACTGCTGGCGCATATCGGCTTTTGTACGCCGTATGTCATCCTCAGCGTGACGCCGCGTATCCGACAGATGGATCCTTCTCTGTATGAAGCGGCGCTCGACCTCGGCTGCTCGCCGGTACAGGCGTTCTTCAAGGTCGTACTGCACGAGCTGATGCCGGGCATCTTCTCGGGCTTTTTGATCAGCTTCACCTATTCGCTGGATGACTTTGTCATCACCTATTTTACCCGCGGCTCACGGTTCCAGACCCTGCCGGTGCAGATCTATACCATGACCCACCAGCGTATCAATCCCAAGGCGAATGCTTTGTCGGCGCTGATGTTCATCGTGGTGATCGGCGTGTTGATCATCTCGAACTTTGTATCGCGGAAAAAGAGCGGGGAGGCGACACGATGAGGAAACTTGTTTCAATGCTTCTGGTACTACTGATGCTGATCGGTATGCTGTCGCTCTCTGTGTGTACCGCTTCTGCCGAAACCGACGACGAGGAGGACACTGCTTCCGATGGTGGATTTCAGGGCGAGGTCAACGTCTATAACTGGGGCGAGTATATCGATCCCGGTGACGACGGCGGCATCGACGTCATCAAGGAGTTCGAGGACACCTATCACATCAAGGTCAATTATACCAACTTCGAGACGAACGAAGAGCTGTATAACGTGCTGACCAACTCCAACTCCACCTATGACGTCATCTTCCCGTCCGACTACATGGTGAGCCGCCTGAGAGAAGAGGGCATGCTCGCTAAGCTGGATTTTGACAATATCCCGAACTACAAATATATCGACGAACGCTTCAAGAATATGGCGTATGACCCCGACAACGAGTACAGCGTGCCGTATTCCTGGAACTTTGTCGCGATCGGCTACAACACCGATATGATCAAGGAAGGCTCCGTCACGGGCTTCAAGGATCTGTGGGATCAGAAGTATAAGGACGACGGCATCCTGATGTTCAACAACTCGCGCGACGCGATGGCGATCGCGATGCAGCTGTGCGATCCGCCGATCGATCCGGGCGCCAGGAGCTTTACGCGTGAGGATATCGACCGCGCGACCGATAAGCTGATCGAGCAGAAATCCGTCCTCAAAAAGTACGTCATGGATCAGGTGTTTGCCGAGATGGAGGGCAACCAGAGCGGTATTTGCACCTACTACGCGGGCGACATTTACACCATGATGCTCAATAACGAGAAGCTCGATTATTGCCTGCCCGAGGAGGGCTCCAACCTCTTCAACGACGCAATGTGTATCCCGGCGACCTGCAAGAATAAGGAGAACGCCGAGCTGTTCATCAACTTCATGTGCGAGCCGCGGATCGCCGCCGCCAATTCGGAGTACATCACCTACGGTACGCCGAACACGGGCGCGCTGGACTTGATCGACGAGGATATGCTCGAAAGCGAGCTGATCAACCCGCCGCAGGAATACCTCGACAAATGCTACACCTTCTCCAACATTGACGACGATATCTACGGCTATATGCAAAAGCGCTTTGTCGAAGCGTGCTCCGCATCCGCTGAGGTCAGCACGGTAGAGAAAAAGACCGTCAATCCCGCCGCGGTTTGGGCTGTCGGCATCATCCTTATCCTGATTATCATTTCCACCTTAGTCATCATCATCCTCGATATCCGTCGAGCGGTGAAGAACAGAGGAAGGATCAACAAGTTATAGTGAGGAGTGAGGAGTGAGGAGTGAGGAGTTCCGGTCACTCGCTTTGCTCGAACAATTCTATATAAAAAATGACACGCTTGCGGTTCGTTAAACGAACCTGCAAGCGTGTTTTTTATTTGGTGAGTTTACTACGGAATGAATCCTTGCAATCTTTTTATTAATCAGGTGCGGACAACGTCCGCCATAAACTCCTCACTCCTCACTCCTCACTCCTCTCTCCTAACTCCCTGAGCTGTCTCGCGTTCTCCTTAACCAGCTCGTCGCTGATCGCCATTTTCTTGATCAGGTTGTGCACGGTCTTGTCGAGTCTGCCCTGCTTGGTGTAGTCGGCGGGGAAGATGAAGTCCACGCGGTCGCCCATCAGCAGTTCTTCGACCTTGCTCTTGTTGTTGTCCTGATAGACCGCGATCGCACAGCCGCCGTATGCCTTCATCATCTTCATACACGGCACGTCAGAGAGTCCGTCGCCGATGTAGATCATGTTGGTGAAGGGGACGCGCTTGGAATCGTCGGGCATGGAGCGGTTGAGATCGACGTCGTTCGCGATATCCAGCACGCCCTTGTTGATACGGTAGACGAACTGGGTCTTGTTGGTATAGTTGACGGCGGTTTTCGGCCACAGGGCGCAGCCGTCGTCATCATACAGGAATTCACAGGCAAAGATCTTGGTGAACTTATCGGCAATCCCGGAGCCCTCGATGATCTCTTTGAGCCCCGACGAGATGACATAGTGCTCGATCTGCACGCCCTGAGCCGCGCCGTAGAGGTTGATGCGGTCGAACCACTCCTTGACGCCGTCATACAGCACGATGCCCTTGCCGCAGTCGATCAGCTTCTCGCGCGTGAGGGGCATCCCCTTGCGCTTGCTCTCTTCGATCATCGTATACAGATAGGCGAGTACGCCGTCCATCTGCGCGCCTGATCCGAATTCGTTGGCTTTGTGCCAGAATTCGTCGGGCTGTAGATCAAGGCTCGGGATAAAGCCGTAGTCCTGCATATCCTTGGTACACAGGGTCTTATCAAAGTCATACATAATGGCGATGACGGGTCGTTCCATAGGGTTCTCCATTCCATGGTACTTAAGACTGAAGATCGAAAACTGAAAAATGAATAATGAAGGGCGGGATAACCGCACCCAATCCTTAAGGCTCCCTTTGGTAAAGGGAGCTGTCCTCGAACGAGGACTGAGGGATTGCATTAATTGATCGAGCGTCAGCGAGATACATTAATTATTCATTCTTCGATCTTAAGTTTTCAGTTTTCAGTTCTTAATATGTTTTGATCTCAATGCTGTCAATGACAACGTCATTGAGCGGTTTATCCATCATGTTGGTCTGTACGCCGCAGATGGTGTTGACGGTGTCCATGCCGTCGTATACCTGACCGAAAACGGTATAACTGCCGTCGAGGTAGTTGTTGTCGACCTGGTTGATGTAGAACTGCGAGCCGTTTGTGCCGGGGCCGCGGTTCGCCATCGCGACGGAGCCCGCGCAGTTGTGCACATTGGCGTTGGTCTCGAGCTTGAACTCCTTGCCGTAGATCGATGCGCCGCCGGTGCCGTTGAAGTTGGTATAATCGCCGCCTTGGATCATAAAGTTGTTGATCACGCGGTGGAAGATGGTGTTGTTGAACTTGTTCGCCTTAGCCAGCGCGATAAAGTTGTTGACCGCGATCGGCGCGACCTCGGGGAAGAAGCGCATGCTGATGTCGCCCCTGTTGGTGTGCAGGATCGCGACGGTATCGCCCGACTGCGGGGCTGCCTTTTGATAATCGGCGGGAATATCGGTTTTCGCCGCGGGGATCTCATCGATGGTGGTGTAACCGCCTGAAAGAACCATGTTAGTTGCCTCCTTTTTGCCGCATGCCGTGAGCGCGGCAATCAAAATGATACAAAGTAGAATGGATAATGACCGTTTCATTATTCTTATTTAGAATATTCAACGATCTCTACGCTCTGCAAAATTACGTCTTTGACGGGTTTATCGTTCTGGCCGACCTGTACCTTAGAGATGGAGTTGACGACGTCCATGCCTTCATAAACCTGTGCAAAGACGGTATACTGACCGTCCAGGCTGTTGTTGTTGCTGTAGTTGATGTAAAACTGAGAGCCGTTGGAGTTGGGATCGGTGCTGCGCGCCATCGCGACGGAGCCTTCGGTGTTGCTCAGATAATCGGAGACCTCTAAGCCGAAGCCCTTTCCGTAGGCGGAAACGCCGCCGGTGCCGTTGAAGTTGGTGTAGTCGCCGCCCTGTACCACGCCGATACCGCTGGTCGCGGGATTAGTGATGCGGTGGAAGATGGTGCCGTTATAGCGGCTGTCCTTTGCCAGCGCTTTAAAGGAGTTGACCGCCTTGGGCGCGACCTCGGGGAAGAACTTGAAGGAGATGTCGCCGTAGTTGGTGTGCAGGATCGCGACCTCCTCACCCTTTTCGGGCGCCTTCTTCTGATATTCCGCATTGGCTTTGTCCAGATCAGCCGCGGGGACGTCGTCGATGTTCAGCAGCGCCTCGGTGGATTTTGCATCCTGCGCTACGGTTTCGGCGGATTCTGCTTTGGATTCCGACTTGGAGGTAGCGGAGGTGGTACCGGAGCCGACCTTCTTGTTACAGCCCGCAAACACTGCGGCGACCATCAATACTGTCAATACGATTGCGATAATACGTTTCATAATTGTTTCCTTTCTGCCGACGGTATCTTGGTGAATATTAGTCGGCTACCTTTCTATTGTATACGAAACGATGGTGTTTTTCAATACCTGTTGTGATAAATATTTCCGTTTGTGTGGCTGTTTCGGTGAGTAAAAATGATAAAGTCATAACTCCCATCCCTCAGTCATAGATTGTATCATGTATAAAATATCATACCGTGTCTGAGCATAAGAAAATCTTTGCGTTGTTTGCGACGGCGGTATCAGGAGGAACACCATGACGTCATTTCTCCCAGAGGGAAAGAGAATCGATACAGTTGAAAATGCAAATGCGCTGAGCTCCTTTGAGCAGATGCGCACAGCGATGGAGCGCGGCGATATTCTGGAGGCGCGCGCGGTTTTATGCGATCATGACCATAATCTGAAGGTCGATCTGCCGTGTGTGCGCGGTGTGATCCCGCGTGAGGAAGGCGCCCTCGGGATCCGCGAGGGCAGTGTGCGCGATATCGCGGTGATCTCGCGCGTCGGCAAAGCGGTGTGCTTTGTCATCAAGGAGTTCATCCGTCGGGAGAACGGGATGACCGCGGTGCTGTCCCGTGCCGATGCGCAGAAAAAATGCGCCGAGCATTATCTTAGTCGGCTTCATGTCGGCGATGTGATCCCCGCGCGTATCACGCACCTCGAGCCGTTCGGAGCCTTCTGCGATATCGGCTGCGGACTGGTGGCGCTGATGCCGATCGACACGATCTCGATCTCGCGCATCGAGCATCCCGACGAGCGGTTCACCGTGGGGATGGACATCTATGCCGTGGTAAAATCCATCAACGGGAACCGTGTGACCCTGAGCCACAAGGAGCTGTTGGGCACATGGGCAGAGAACGCCGCGCGGTTCGCGGTAGGGGAGACGGTGACGGGTGTGATCCGCTCTATCGAGAACTACGGCGCGTTCGTGGAGCTGATGCCGAATCTGGCGGGACTTGCCGAGCTGCGGGATAACCTGCATGTCGGCGACACCGCCGCCGTGTACATCAAGAGCATCATCCCGCAGAAGATGAAGATCAAGCTGATCATCATCGACAATTTCGGCGAGCCGCATGTGCCGACTGTGCCCGAATATTTCATCACGCACGGACACATCGAGCGCTTCACCTATTCACCGCCCGAATGTAACCGCTTGATCGAAACGGAGTTTATATAAATTGTCATTGCGAGGCTCTGCAAGAGCCGTGGCAATCTCAACCGATTTTGACGACAACACACAGATGATCTGATTCGGAAGCCAAAGTAAAGACACGCGTGTCCGACGACCCGCCGGAAGTGAGGAGCGGCTATTGTAGGGGAGGGGCTTGCTCCTCCCGAAGATCACTTTCTTATGTGAAGCTGAAAGCACAACCGCTCATCGTTCTCCGTTGACAATATGCGGTGTTCCGTGATACAATTACCTCAATAACTTGTGATGAGGTGTTTTGATGGAAATGTACCAGTTTGTCATCCTCTGTTTGCTCGCGCTGATCGGGATCATCGCCGTGATCGCCGCAATCATCATTATTCCTAAAAAGAATAATAGCAGCAGTGAGGAGATCAATCAGCTGCGTGCTGAGATCGAAAAATCCACGCAAATGACGATGAAGAATACTAACGACGAGATCGCCGCCCTGCGCACCGAGGTCATCACCTCCACCCAGAATTCGGTCAAGAATATGGGTGAGATGATCGCCACCAATCAGCAGAGCTTTTCCGCTTCGCAAAGTGAAAAGCTCCTCCACTTTGAGGATCGTCTGAAAACCTTCTCATTAGAGAATGAGCAGAAGCTCGAGAATATCCGCCGCTCGATGGAGCAGAAGCTCAGCGATATCCGTGACGACAACAACAAGCAGTTGACCGAGATGCGCACCACCGTTGACGAAAAGCTGCAAAAGACGCTCGAGGAGAAGATGAACCGCAGCTTCGCACTGGTCAGCGAACGCCTCGAGCAGGTGTACAAGGGCTTGGGTGAGATGCAGACCCTCGCGGTCGGCGTCGGCGACTTGAAAAAGGTGCTCTCCAACGTCAAGACCCGCGGTATCGTCGGCGAGATCCAGCTCGGCAATATCCTCGAGGAGATCCTCACCCCCGACCAGTACGATACCAACGTCGCCACCAAGAAGGGCTCGCGCGAGGTGGTCGAATTCGCGATCAAGCTCCCCGCGCGTGACGACGGCTTCATCTATCTGCCGATCGACTCCAAGTTCCCCGGCGACAGTTATGCCGCCCTGCGTGACGCGTACGACAGCGGCTCCAAGGAGGCGGTCGACGCCGCGGCAAAGAACCTGATCAACACCATCCGCCGCGAGGCAAAGGATATCCGCGATAAGTACATCGATCCGCCGAACACCACCGAATTTGCCGTGATGTTCCTGCCCTTTGAGGGACTCTACAGCGAGGTGGTCAACCGCGGTATGGTCGAGCTCTTACAGCGCGACTACAAGGTGAATATCGCGGGTCCGTCCACGATGGCGGCGCTGCTCAACTCGATCCAGATGGGCTTCAAGACCCTCGCCGTGCAGAAGCGATCGGCGGAGGTTTGGAACCTCTTAGGCTCGGTCAAAAAGGAATTCGAGACCTTTAACACCGTGCTCGTCGCGACCCAGACAAAGCTCGATCAGGCGAACAAGGAGCTGGATAAGCTCGTCGGCGTACGTACCCGACAGATCACCCGCAAGCTCAGCGCCGTAGAGAGCAATGATACCCCGATTGAAGCGTATTTTTCGAATATAGAAAATAAATCTGATGATGTATAAATGTCATTGCGAAGCCCGAAGCTTCCTGTTAAGGAGGTGCCGCAAAGCGGCAGGCTGTGGCAATCTCACATAGAGGAACAGTCTGTATTCGGTTAATCGGTTGAGATTCCCACGTCGCAACAGTCGGTTGCTCCTCGGAATGACAATTGAATGAAATCATCCCTTCGTGTCCATACTAAAGGCAGTATGGAACCGGAGGGATTTTTTGCAGTATCATAAGGTCGAACTGTGCGGCGTAGACACCGCGCGACTGCCTGTATTGAACGAGGAACAAAAACGTGAATTGCTCATCAAAATGCGTGACGGCACTGAGAAGGAACGCAAACGGGCGAGGGAAGAGATGATCAACGGCAACCTGCGGCTGGTGCTCAGTGTGATCCAGCGCTTCACCGGCAGGGGAGAGAACCTCGACGATCTCTTTCAGGTCGGGGTCATCGGACTGATCAAGGCGATCGATCACTTTGACGTCAGCCTGGATGTGCGCTTCTCCACCTACGGCGTGCCGATGATCATGGGCGAGCTGAGAAGGCACCTGCGCGACAGCGGTAGTCTGCGGGTCTCACGCAGTATGCGCGACACCGCCTACCACGCGATGAAGGCGAAGGAGGAGCTGACAGTAAAGCTCAACCGTGAGCCGACGGTGGAGGAGATCGCCGCCGCGATCGGCACCGATAAGGAAAGCGTTGTTTTAGCGCTCGAGGCGATCGTCGAACCCGTGTCGTTATATGAGCCCGTCTTTTCCGACGGCACCGACACTGTCTATGTGATGGATCAGGTGGGGGACAAGAGCGACGACCGCGACTGGCTCGAGGAGATCGCCTTTAAGGAAGCGCTCAAAAAGCTCAGCGATCGGGAGAAGCGGATCCTCTCCCTGCGCTATTTCCGCGGAAAGACCCAGACCGAGGTCGCCGAGGAGATCGGGATCAGTCAGGCGCAGGTCAGCCGTATCGAAAAGGGCGCGATCGACAGTATCAAAAGGGAGCTGTAATGCAGAACAACCGCCCTGTCGCGTGATGACAGGGCGGTTGTTATATTTTTGTCTTTTTGTGTCGGTCTGTTGTACTTATCTTCTTGCTCCGCTCAGACCCCATGCGAATTCCGGGACTACTTTTCTGGCATCGTAACCGGTGGTGCAGCGGTTGTTGCTGCCGCTGTTGCCCCAGTGGTAAGCAATGTCATCGCAGTGACCGCAGAAGTTTTCGACCAAGACGGCAGCGCCTCTGCCCGAGGTGTTGTTGGTGAAGGTGCAGTTCTTGATGCTGTGAGCATTTCCGTCGATCAGATCGATCCTGACCGCACCGCCGACGTTTTTGGAGCTGTTGTTGTCAAAGGTGCATCTCTCGATGATCTGAGTGTAGTTTTTGCCGCAGCAGCACCAAACAGCGCCCGCCTGATCGTTGGTCTTGTTGCCGGTGAAAGTGCAGTCGTAAAGCTTGAGTGCGTTTGCTGCGATCGCACCGCCGGCGCCCTTTGGCCCGTATTGGTTGCTGTTTTCGGAAGTGTTATTTTCAAAGTTGCAGTTTTTGCAGATCACGCTTTTGGCGTCGATCGCGCCGCCGTAGCCTTGCATCGCTTTGTTGCCTTTGAAGGTGCAGTTCTCGAAGGTGGGGTAATTGATAGAGGGCAGGTAGAAGGCGCCGCCGGTTAAACCGGACCAGTTATTGGTGAAGGTGGAGTTGGTGACCTTGATATTTGCAGTGTTGGAAAAGACTTGGATCCTGCCGCAGTTTTCGACCTTGCATTTGTCCATAACGAGCCACTGACTTTTTGTGGAGCCGGTGTTGAGGTTGATCGCTGCGTTGGCAGTGTTGCGGATCGTCACGCTTCTCAGAGTAACGGAATTGAGGTCTCTGTTTATTTCGTCAAAAGCTACCGAGCCGCCGATGATCGTACCGTTCGTGACGATTATGTTCGCCCTGTCGTTCATGGCGAAGATGATGGTGTTTTTGTTTGCGGAGCAGTCGAGGGTATGACCGTTGAGGTCGAATCTGACTGTTCTGCCCAGGTCGACGTGGAATCCGCCGTAGTTGCAAAATCCATAGTTTGTATCGGAGAGATTGTCGATGTTGAAGCCTTTGTTGGCGTCTGCTTTGACGTCGCCGTTGAGGGTGATGACGTACCTAGTGCTCGCCTTAAAGGATTGCGCCCATGCTTCGGCAAGGGTGTGGAAGCCCTTGACACATTTGCCGCCAACGGGGGTAAGGATCTCAGCGGTTGCCTGCATGAAGTCGCCGTTGTTGTTGTTTTCTTCGATAACGCTCTTGTAGATATCGTTGACGGAAGAGAGAGAATCAGTCAGGTCTTTTGCAAAACTCTCGAAGTAGGCATAGGGTTGCTCATTGTCGTTTGCCTCGTAGATGCCGTTCCCGATCTCATACTCTCTGACCTTGTAAGCCATGTTGTTGAGGGTGAGGATGGTGAAGTAATCGAGCGTGACATTCGCTTCCATGAGCTCGATCTCTTCATTGATGTTGTTGAGGTATTCGAGAAAGTCGGGAGAGGTCGCCCAGTCGTGCGCGGTCTCTTTGTAATTGGCAAGGATCTTGTTCATGAGGTACTCGGAGGTTACGCGGTAGCCGGAGCGATAATCGGTAGAGGAACGGACGCCTTTGATATAATCTGCCATTCTGTTGAAGTTCTTCTCCAGAGAGGAGAGGTCGCAGGAGGACTGTGAAAGGATCGTTTTGTAGGTTTTATAGGTGGTGTTGTCGATCACGCCTTCACCGGGGGTGGTGATATTGGCGTCGAACTGTCTGATCTTCCTGACTGCTGCCTGACAGTCGTCGCTGATGCTGTCCGCTTCAAGGCGGAAGTCCTTGGAGTCGATGTTGGAGTTGATGAGTCTGAGGTTTTTCATCTCTTCGTCGTGATAGCTCTCGAGCTTGCTTGAAAGATTGTCGAGCTTATCAAGCACATCCTGGATCGTGGGAGAGTTGTCGTCTTCGTCGAAAAGCAAGCCGAGAAGAAAGTTGACGCCTTTTTTGAGCACCGTGTTAAAGATGCCTTCTTCGGTGACAGCGTCGATCGCTTTTTCTGCGCCGTTGGACGCTGCTTCTTTGATAATCCCTTTGTAGTCGATCTCAAGTGCCGAAGCAGAAGTTGTCGCACATGCGCTGAACAGGGAAAAAAGTGTAACGACAGATAATGCGGTTGCGATGATTCTGGTTTTGATGGTTCTCTTTGTCATAATGGTCAACCCCTTTTGCAGCTTTAAGATGTCGAGCCGTTCGCTTTATGGCTCTCGTTTGATTACAATATTATGATAGCAGAACCGTTCCCTTTTGCCTATATGCAATCGAATGGCAATCTGTAGCTTAAGCTACAGTTGAGGCGGAAAATGTAAATAAAGCTACAAACAAAAGATAATGGTAGCCGACTGTGAAGGCAAAAAAATGCTCCCCAAATCGGGGAGCATTCTGCGTGTCGATAACGTATGTTTGTCATTCTGAACGCAGCGAAGGATCTTAGATTTTATGCGGCTTGAAGAACCTTCACGCAGCGTTTCGTTCAGGATGACTTTTTTGATACGGACAAAATGATTATTCAGCGTCCTTGCTCTTGATCAGCGCCTTGAAAACGACTGCTGCCAGCGCGCCGCCTACGAGGGGTGCGACAAGGAATACCCAGTAGCTGCTCAGCGCGTCGCCGCCCTTGAAGATTGCGGGGCCGAAGGAGCGAGCGGGGTTGACGGAGGTGCCGGTGAAGTAAATGCCGAAGATGTGAACCAGCGTCAGGGTGAAGCCGATGATCAGACCTGCGAACTTCTCATACTTCTTCTTGGAGGTCACGCTCAGGATGACCAGCACAAAGACGAAGGTCAGGATGCACTCGATGATCAGCGACTTGATGATGCTGTTGTTGTACAGACCGTTCGCGCCGAGGCTTGTGTCAAAGCCGACCAGTGCGCCCAGTACAGCCGCGCCTGCGGTAGCGCCCGCGAACTGCGCGATGATGTAGAGGAAGAACTCAGATACGGTCATGCCGCCGGTCAGCAGAACGCCGATCGATACCGCCGGATTGATGTGACAGCCGGATACGTTGCCGATGGAGTACGCCATCGCGACGATCACCAGACCGAATGCCAGCGCCGTGAGAATGTACGCGCCGTTAGGCTCAGCGCCGTTACAGCCTACGACCGTAGCGGTACCGCATGCGAACAGTACCAGCACGAAGGTGCCGATGAATTCCGCACAGAATTTTTTGATGTTGTCCATGTGTTTCTCTCCTTTGATGAATTTTTCCGAATGACCTATGGGGCAGAAATCCACCCCAGCCACTGTCAATATCATACCAATGAATTCGAACAAATGCAAGGAAAATTGGTAATTATTACAAAACTTTAATCGATTATCAGAACTTTGTCAAAATCAGCACAAATCCCTCTTGAAATGTCAGATACGCGTGTCAGTGTCACGCTCAACATTTATGATACAGTATTGTATCGTAGGGGAGGGGCTTTGAGGAGTTGTCCAAATCTTTGATTTGGTTTACAACTCCCATGCACCAGCGCTCCAAGAGCAGATTTATCTGCGATTGGCTAAGCGCCACTGTTGCTCCTCCCAAAACGTCTGTTAAAATGACGCACAAACGCGAAGCAGATGAAGCGCGTGTTGTAGGGTACGGCGCTTGCCGACGTACCGAATACTATCCGAATAATACCGTTCGTAAGCAAAGCAGATCAATGCTTGAACCTGATCGAGGCGCTTGCCAATGTACCGACTCTATTCTACCAACCCTCTACAAACGCGCAACAAACCGTTATACCTTGATCACGCCTGTATATCCAAACAGGATCCCTGCCGCGGCGGACAGGCCGATGATCAGGATCGGGTTGAGCTTTTTGTACAGAAGCAGGAACAATGCCACGGCAAATATTCCGATGCTGACATAGAGATTTGCCGATTGGAATACGGCGGTGTTAATTCCGTCAAAGAAAAATATTTCCTGTCCGACGCTCAGCACCGTCGCGCCGATCAGCCCGACTACCGTCGCCTTCAGCCCCAGCATCGCGCCCTGTACGATGGTGTTCTCCTTGATTTTTTCATATACCTTTGCGATCAGCAGGATGATGATGAACGGCGGCAGTACCAATCCCAAGGTAGCAATGATCGCACCGAGAAAGCCGCCTACCTCACTGCCGATGTAGGTGGAGATGTTGACGGCGAAGGCGCCGGGGGTGCTCTCGGATATCGCGATGAAGTCCACCAGCTCCGTGGTCGTCATCCAGCCGTGACGGAGAACGGTCTCTTCAATGAAGGGGATCATCGCGTAGCCGCCGCCGAAGGTGAGCGCGCCCATCTTGAAAAATTCGAGGAACAGCAGGAGATAGACGTTCATAGCTTTTTGCCTGCCTTTCGTGCGATCAGCGTCGCCGCGATCCCGATGACCGCCGCCGAGACGATCACGATGATCACGTTCGCCGAGAAGAACGCCACCGCCGCAAAGGACAGCGCCATGATGCTGTAAGCGACGATGTTCTTCGGGCACTTTTTGAACATGCTTATGACCGCCTTGATCAGCAGCGCCAGCACGCCTGCGCGGATGCCGAAGAACGCGTATTTGATGACCTCGAGCTCCTCGAATTTGCGTAAGAACAGCGAGATGATGAAGATGATGATAAAGCTCGGCAGTACCACGCCGAAGGTCGCGCAGAACGCGCCGAAAATACCGCCGACCTGATAACCGATGAAGGTAGCGGCACAGATGGCGATAGGGCCGGGTGTGGTCTCACTGATCGCGACGACCTCGAGCAGATCATCGCCGTTGATCCACCCCTTTTTGACCGATATTTCATTTTCAATGATCGGGATCATTGCGTAGCCGCCCCCGAAGGTGACCACACCGATCTTCATAAAGGTAAGAAAAAGCTGTAAACACAGCTTGAGCTTTTGTTTCATAAACAATAGTTCTTTCTGTATCAAAGTTGATTGCTGATGTCTGTTCCCGCCGTTGATGACGTTAATCGTTTGCTGAAGCATTTCAAAAGGCGGAACAAAGACGCGCGCGTCGACACGCGTGTCAATTCTGCTTCTCCACGATCTTGTAATCGTCCGAGAAGCGGAAGTACGGACAGCTCGCATCACTGCCGCTCATAAACCGCGCCAGATCATCCTCATCGAGGTTGACCTCGCACTCGTAGTCGTCATACGCCTCATTGTAGTTATAGTATGCGCAGAATTCACAGCTTGATTTTCCTGCCATGGTATCACATCCTTTTGTTCAAAACAGTCATTGCGAAGGGCGCAGTCGATAAGGTTGAGATTGCCGCGTCGGAACGATGTTCCTCCTCGCAATGACAATCTGAAATGCGCCCTGTGGCAATCTCAACCAAATAAAGATTTATAGAAACCTCACTTGAGTGAAGTGAGGTTAAGTGATCGCCGAACACATTAACGATTTTAGAAGGAAAGTTTATTGTGCAATCATTATAACAAATCGCCTGCTTTTTTTCAATATGCTGTTGCAATTTGCCCGAATTTCTATTATACTTATGGTAAATTGATTTAGGAGATGATTCCCATGTTTATTACTAATGATATCAAGTATATCGGCGTCAACGATCATGATATCGATCTGTTCGAGGGACAGTATATCGTCCCCAACGGTATGGCGTACAATTCTTATGCCATCATCGATGAGAAGATCGCGATCATGGATACCGTCGATCAGCATTTCGGCAAGCAGTGGCTCGATAACCTCAAGTCCGTGATCGGCGACCGCAAGCCCGATTATCTTGTCGTACAGCATATGGAGCCCGACCACAGCGCCAATATCGATAACTTCCTCAGTGCTTATCCCGACGCGATCGTCGTGTCCTCGCAGAAGGCGTTCAATATGATGGTCAACTTCTTCGGCACCGACTACGCCGACAGACGCATCGTCGTCAAAGAGGGCGATACCTTAGAGCTGGGCAAGCATACGCTCAACTTCGTCGGCGCACCCATGGTGCACTGGCCCGAGGTGCTGATGACCTATGACAGCACCGATAAAGTGCTCTTCTCCGCCGACGGCTTCGGCAAGTTCGGCGCGCTGGATGTGGAAGAGGACTGGGCTTGTGAAGCCCGCCGCTATTATATCGGCATCGTCGGCAAGTACGGTAAGCAGGTGCAGAATGTGCTCAAGAAGGCGGCAGGTCTGGATATTCAGACGATCTGTCCGCTCCACGGCCCCGTGCTCTCTGAGAACCTCGGCTACTACCTCGATCTGTACAACACATGGTCATCCTACGGCGTTGAGACCGACGGCATCATGATCGCCTACACCTCCGTCTACGGCCACACCAAAAAGGCGGTCGAGTTGCTCGCGGACAAGCTCCGTGAGGCGGGCTGCCCCAAGGTAGCGGTCAACGATCTGGCGCGTGAGGATATGGCGGAGTGCGTCGAGGACGCCTTCCGTTACGGCAAGATCATCCTCGCCACCACCACCTACAACGCGGATATCTTCCCGTTCATGCGCGAGTTCATCAACCACCTTACCGAGCGCAACTTCCAGAACAAGACCATCGGCTTCATCGAGAACGGCTCATGGGCGCCGCTGGCGGAAAAGACCATGCGCAAGATGCTCGAGGGCTGCAAGAACATCACCTATACCGACAACAACGTGCATATCCTCTCCGCGATGAACGACGAGAATATCGCAGAGATCGACGCGCTGTGCGAAGAACTGACCATGGATTATGTCGCGATGGACGGCGAGAAGGCGGACAAGAACGACCTGACTGCGCTGTTCAACATTGGCTACGGTCTGTATGTCGTGACCGCGCGTGACGGCGACAAGGACAACGGCTGTATCGTCAACACCGTGTCCCAGGTCACTAACACCCCCAACCGTATCGCGGTTTGCATCAACAAAAAGAACCTCACCCATGATATGGTCGCAAAGACCGGCGTGATGAACGTCAACTGCCTGTCTACCGACGCGCCGTTCAGCGTGTTCGAGCACTTCGGCTTCCAGAGCGGCAGAGATGTGGACAAAATCATCGGCGAGGGCATCCTGCGCTCCGATAACGGAGTGGCGTTCCTCGGTCACTATATCAACTCTTTCATGTCGTTGAAGGTCGAGCAGACCGTTGACCTCGATACCCACAGCATGTTCATCTGCTCCGTCACCGAGGCGCGCGTCATCACCGATGTGGAGACCATGACCTATACCTACTATCAGAACAACGTCAAGCCCAAGCCCGAGACCGACGGCAAGAAGGGCTGGGTCTGCAAGGTCTGCGGCTATGTCTATGAGGGCGAGGAGCTCCCCGACGACTTCATCTGCCCGCTGTGCAAGCACGGCGTAGCCGACTTTGAGCCGATCGAATAACGCGCTGCGTTTTTATCCGCCTATTATAGAGCGGTTTTGAACTGCGCCGTTATCAACGGCGTGGACAAATGTGTCTTTTCGTGGCATTTCCACGAGTTTATGTAATGTTATTGATAAGGAGAAAACACTATGAAAAAGTATGTATGCGATGTCTGCGGCTATGTCTATGACCCCGAGGAGAACGGCGGCGTAGCGTTCGAGGATCTTCCCGACGATTATGTCTGCCCTCTGTGCGGCGTAGGCAAGGATGAATTCAGTGAGGCGTAAGCAATCACTGAACTATAACGCAAAAACGACAAAGCCCTGCGGATGTTCCGCAGGGCTTTTGCTGTTTGTAATGTAATATCGTTAAAAAGCGAAGGAATAGTTTTGACCCGCCGTTAAAGAATCTGAAATAGAGAAGATCGTTGTGAAAGGCGGAATAAAGACGCCGCGCGTCACTGACCGGGAACCTTGGGCAGGGAGCTGAGCCCCTTTGCCAGATCCTCGTCGGTGGGGATGTAGTCGGTCATCTCGCCGTCGTTGAACTTCTGATACGCGACCATGTCGAAGTAGCCGGTGCCGGTCAAGCCGAAGACGATGGTCTTTTCTTCGCCGGTCTCCTTGCACTTGAGCGCTTCATCGATCGCGACGCGGATGGCGTGGCTCGATTCGGGAGCGGGCAGGATGCCTTCCACTCTCGCGAACTGCTGTGCCGCCTCAAAGACAGCGGTCTGCTCGACCGAGGTCGCCTCCATATAGCCGTCGTGATAGAGCTGGCTGAGGGTAGTGGACATACCGTGGAACCGCAGACCGCCCGCGTGGTTGGCGGAGGGGATGAAGCCGGAGCCGAGGGTGTACATCTTCGCGAGCGGACAGATCATGCCCGTGTCGCAGAAGTCGTAGGCGTATTTACCTCTGGTGAAGCTCGGGCAGGACGCGGGTTCTACGGCGATGATGCGGTAACCCTTTTCGCCGCGTAGCTTTTCGCCCATGAACGGAGCGATCAGACCGCCGAGGTTGGAGCCGCCGCCCGCACATCCGATGATGATGTCGGGCTCGATACCGTATTTGTCGAGCGCCGCCTTGGTCTCGAGACCGATGACACTCTGATGCAGGAGTACCTGATTGAGGACGGAGCCGAGTACATAGCGGTAGCCGGGGTTGGTGACCGCGACCTCGACCGCCTCACTGATCGCACATCCCAGCGAGCCTGTGGTGCCGGGGTGCTCGGCGAGGATTTTTTTGCCGACTTCGGTGGTCATGGAGGGGGAGGGGGTAACCTCTGCGCCGTAGGTGCGCATGACCTCTCTGCGGAAGGGCTTTTGCTCATAGCTGACCTTGACCATGAACACCTTCAGATCCAGTCCGAGGTACGCGCAAGCCATGCTCAGCGCCGTGCCCCACTGACCGGCTCCGGTCTCGGTCGTCACGCCCTTGAGTCCCTGCTTCTTCGCGTAGTACGCCTGTGCGATCGCGGAGTTGAGCTTGTGGCTGCCGGAGGTGTTGTTACCCTCAAATTTGTAGTAGATCTTAGCGGGCGTGCCGAGCGCTTCTTCTAAGCAATAGGCGCGTACCAGCGGCGAGGGACGGTACATTTTGTAGAAGTCTTGGATCTCCTGCGGGATGTCGATGAAGGGGGTGGTGTCGTCGAGCTCCTGCTTGACGAGCTCTTCACAGAAGATGCCGCTCATCTCTTCGGCGGTCAGCGGCTGATAGGTTGCGGGGTTGAGCAGCGGCGCAGGTTTGTTCTTCATATCCGCGCGCAGGTTATACCATTTGGAGGGGATCTCGCTCTCGTCTAAGTAAATCTTATAAGGGATCTTGTTTTCTGCCATGATGTTTTCTCCTTTTCTGTTATATCAATTTTTATGTCAGCGGGAATCAGCCTCCCTTTTCTAAGGGAGGTGGCACGGACGCTGCGTCCGTGTCGGAGGGTTGCCATAGTTGTGTTTTGTTTCATGTAACAACCCTCAGTCTCGGCTCAATCGCCTCGACAGCTCCCTTGGGAAAGGGAGCCTTTGCATCACCATCGTTTTGTCAGTAATCTCATAATTCCTCCAAAGAATAATAAGTTGTTTGCAAATAAAAAACCTGTCCCTGCATTTCTGCCGGGACAGGATAATTGCTTCCTGCGGTGCCACCTGGCTTGGCGCTTTCACGCCCGCTCACACGTACTAACATACGCTGACCTCCTTTACGTCGGGTCAATCCGTCTCACATACTCTGTCAGTCAGGCTGTTAAGCTGCTATACGCTGTGGCAAAACACTTTTCTGTGTCACGCCTCGTTGCTCTGCGCTGATCCTCGTATAACTCCCACTCGTCCGCCCATCTGCATGACCTGCGGTCATTTCGATAGGCACCGACTCGTCAGTCGTTATCCGAGGGCTCCGAGCCTCGGCGCTTCTAACATTTCTGTTCGCCCTCCGAAGTCCATTCGACCTTAGCTCATCCGCCGCGATCTCACCATCCGCGGCTCTCTGGGTGACAAGTGGTAAGGCTTACTCACTCTTCGTCATAGGTTTGCTGTTCAATTTTGATATGTGTATTTTAGCGCATAAAAATCCATTTGTCAATAGTTTTTACAAAAATATTTTTAATTCAGTATCACTTTAAATGACTAAAGCGTATATTTCGGCCATATGTGTCGGTGGGATATTGACATTAAACTTATTCTTTCAATCGCATTGCTGAGGAGCAGATCAATTTTACCGTAGGGTACGGCATTCATGACGTACCGAGAATGACGGGCGTACCCAATATCGAAAACATGAGAGGACATAATGGTTTCTGTCATGCGGTACGTCGACAAGCAGTGGCGCTTAGCCAATCACAGGCTTTGCCTGTGATTGGAGCGCTGTTGCATGGGAGTTGTATGCCAAATCAAAGATTTGGACAACTCCTCAAGCGCCGTACCCTACAAAACGCACATCTCCTCAACCTGTGTGGTTTGTAATCCAACGTCCTGCCGTGGGGCGTTATAACTGCTCGTCCCTACGGAAGCAGGGATATACTTCGCCAGAAAATAGACTCGAACAAAAGCGGTTTGAAACGTGCATGCCCCAACAGCATTTTTACCTTGATGATTAAGTAAGCCAAGCTGCCGAATGCCGACAGCTTGACGCTTTTGGAGGTTGTTTGGTATTGAGTTGTTTTGCGGTTCAGCCGCCTGTTGTGACTGAGCCGAGATCACACACAGAGCCGATGGTGCCGGTCACGGTCAGGGTCGCAGTACCGGGCTCGACGCTCCACGCGCCGGTGGTCGCATCCTGCGTAAAGGTCGCGGCGGGGATCGTGATGACGCCGTTTGCGGTTCGGAACAGTCCGGTGGTCTGGTTATAGGTGTAGCCCGTGCCCTCAGCGAGCGGGGTATCGTCCAGCATGATGCTGATATCGCTGAGAACAGGGGAGAAGGTGTCGCTGATGACGGCGTTGTCCGCCGCGGTGACGGCGGTGTTGCCGTTGTTCTGCAAGCGGAAGGTATAGGTCACTTCGCCGTTCTCCGCCACGGGAACAGGGGAGATTGATTTCAGGATAGAGAGTGCCGCGCCGACTGCCGCCGCAACATTCTCTGTCGCGTTGACGTCACAAAGCCCCGTGCTGCTGACGGTGACGGTGTTCTCGATCACGCCGCCTGTCTCAAGCGGAGCAAATTCCGTGACCACCGCTTCATAGATCAGCACGGTGTTGCCGTCGGCGGGGGCGGTGATGTTGCTGAATACCAGACCGTCCGCGGTGCTGACAGCAGGAGTCGGCTGCAAAACGCCGTCGATGAAATACAGCGCGGAATCCTCAACGTAACTCAGCGGCTGTACCGTACCGGTGTTGAAGATATACGAGCCGAGGTCATCGGTCACGGTCAGCCCTGTCACCGCGGTATCGCTGTTGTTGATGATGCTGACGGCATAGGTGAGGGTATCGCCTGCCCGGTACTCCTGAGCGGCAGTCGCCTTGCTGACGCTGAGAACGCCCTCGACCGACCCGACCGCGACATTTGACTGCACCGAGCCGCCGTTGTAGCTCAAGGTAGCTGTGTTAGTAAATGTGGTAGCCATAGTTTTTCCTTTCCTGTGTTTTGGGAGCTGACACGAAAAGTACTTGGTATCGCTCCCATACCATCTTATGCGGATAGGGGAAAGGTGTGAAACAATTAAATGATTGTTCATGGATATAATAAAGCGGTGAATTTCCCGGTGTTTTCAGAAAAGATGAACCGTATTGAAAATAATACTTGATTTTTTTCAAAAAGTGTGGTAAAGTAATAGAGCTGAATCAATACGGAGGCTTAGCTCAGCTGGTTAGAGTACCTGCTTGACGTGCAGGGGGTCATTGGTTCGATTCCAATAGTCTCCACCAAACAGCAAAGGAATCCACTTGTTTATGTGGGTTCCTTTTTCCATTTGTACATTTTTTTGTGAACAAATAATCAGTATTTTATTGAAGTACTGTAATTGACATAATTTGACAGTAGATTTATAATGCTATTAGATTGATTCGGATTGGATCATCCATACTATATGTGAAAACAAAGAAGGGTTCAATATGCAAATGGTGTTGCAGATCGTCCTGCTGATTGCGGGATTTGTCGCGCTGATCAAGGGCGCGGATCTGTTTGTAGACGGCAGCTCATCGCTTGCCGCCATCTTCAAAGTTCCGTCGATCATCATCGGTCTGACGATCGTGGCGATGGGTACGAGCGCGCCGGAGCTGGCGGTCAGTACCTCGGCGGCGATCAACGGCTCTAACGAGATCGCCGTGAGTAACGTCGTCGGCTCGAACCTGTTCAACCTCTTGATGGTGCTGGGCATATGTGCTTTGATCAAGCCTCTGCCGCTCGATGACGTCATCAAAAAGCGAGATTTTCCGTTCTCGATCATCATCACGATCGCGTTGTTTGTCGCGTTGGGAGTCGGCGTACTCAAATCGACCGAATTTGCAACGGTCAAGATGGGCGACAATGTCACAACGCTGGAGCGCTGGATGGGTATCGCCCTGATAGCTATCTTTGTCGTGTACATCATCGTCCTTATCCGTTCGGCGCTCAAGAATAAGACCGAGGGGGAAGCGGTCAAGCAGATGTCGCCGCTCAAAAGCGTACTGTTCGTACTGATCGGTATCACTTTGATTGTCGCGGGCGGACATTTTGTCGTTGAATCCGCCAAGTATATTGCCGCCGCATTCGGTATGTCCGAGACCTTGATCGGTCTGACGATCGTGGCTGTGGGCACCTCGCTGCCCGAGCTGGTGACCTCCGTGGTCGCATCTCGTAAAGGTGAAAACGGACTGGCAGTCGGTAATGTTGTCGGCTCCAATATCTTCAATATCCTGCTGATCCTCGGCGTTTCCGGCACCATCCATCCGATCGGGGTCAACTTTGCGTCGATGATCGACATCGCGATCCTGATTGCGACTTCGATCCTGGTATTCATCTTCGCGCTGAGGAACAAGATCAACCGTCCGCAAGGCGCCATGATGATCCTGATCTACATCGCAACCATGGTATTCGCCATCGTCAGATGATCCGATGATCAGGGGTGACACGAGTGCCGTCCCGTGACAACTCAACCGATGTTATCAATTCAACTGAATAAACTGACGCGCTTCCGTTCATACTATGGGCGGAGGCGTTTTTATATGAAGAATTACAGACACGCAAAAGAGAAAAAACCGACGGAGCGCGTGAGCTTTTACATCGCGCTCTCCATCTGTATGATGGCGGTGGGATTTGCCGTGTGGTCGGCGTATTCCACCCTGAGCGATACAACCGAGCCGAGTGATAACACCTACTTTTCATCCCTCTCTACCGAGAATGCGGCGGTAGGGCAGGAGATGACGGGTGTGACGGTGGAAGTGACTGAGGCGGTGACCGAGGTGCCGACAGAGGCTCTGACGGAAGAAGTGACCGAACCCGCGCGAAAGCTGGTCATCAGCGAAACGAAGCCTACCGAGGTGCAGTCCGCGAATCAGAACATGGGGTCGGATCGCCTGCAGGCGGTGCTGAATATCGAGAGCAGCATGATCTATCCCGTTAAAAGTCAGCAGGTCACAAAGCCCTACAGCGAGGATGCGGTTTACAGCAAGACCCTGCGCGATTACCGCGCCCATGTCGGCTGCGATTTTGCCGCGGATGAGGGCGAAAATGTCTATGCGATGTGCGACGGCACCGTCAGCGATATTTCCGTATCAGAATTATACGGCGTGATCATCGAGGTAGACTGCGGTGATTGCTACGTCTATTACTGCGGCTTGGATTCACAGCTGACAGTGGAAAAGGGTCAGCAGCTCAGCACGGGCGATACGATCGGTACGGTCGCACAGATCCCCTGCGAGAACGAGGATGAGCCGCATGTGCACATCGAGATCCGCTCGGGTAATCGCACCATCGATCCGCTGAGCGTGATCGAAAGCGACAGTTAACGCACGAGGCATATTAATGAGGCTCACCGCATAAGATTTATTGGAACTGCCCTCGACCCGTTCAGGGGCATGATCTCGGATGCTGGAGATATCGCCGCGCTGATAAGCGGCATATCCTCGGCATCCGTTTTCTATGATTTGTGATATCCTGTGGGTATATAGGAGAGATGCAGAGACCGTTGCATTCAGTCTGCGAATCAACGCTGAACCGTGTCGTGAAAAATTCTTGAACGAAGTATTGACATTCTCGTCCGCATTTGATATAATAACGCTTGTGGATGAAGCGAGATGCTCCACCTCGGCACTCTCAGCCGTGTAAAAATATGAGAGAATATGCAGGTATGGCGGAATTGGCAGACGCGTACGGTTCAGGTCCGTATGAAAGCAATTTCATGCAGGTTCAAGTCCTGTTACCTGCACCATTTTGAGGCAGTTTTTAACTGCCTCTTTTGTTTTGCCAACTTTTCTTAAAATGCCCTAAAACGGCTTAAATACTGAGCTTATGAGCACTTGCACAGTTGAGTTAAGAAAAGTTGAAATCGGATAAAACAAGATAAAGTGCAGTCAAAATCACAGTCAACTGCAGTCACGAATGCAGTCAAAAACATAGATTTTTCGTGAAAACATATAGACCGGACAGCTAAAAAGTGCTGTCAATTAAAGAAAAATGACCTTAATTCACTGAATCGTTTGTTTGACAAATCTAATATTGGAGGTCATTAGAATGAAAAATGTAATTTCGGAACTGTACTACGGAAACATTGACCCGCAGGCGCGCGGATTCAAGAATGGCAGTTTTTTGAAAAAGCAAATTGCTGTTCTTTCGGAAAGCGAGGCTATGCTTACCGAAAAACTCTCAGGAGCAGAAAAAGAAGCATTTCTCTCCTTCGTTAACGCTTCCGATATCATTTTGGGAGAATCGGAGCTCGACAGCTTCATCGTTGGATTTAGATTAGGCGCAAGGATTATTTACGATACTTTTGTAAATGACGACACGCCGTATGAGGATTTCTTAAAGGAGCAGAGCAAATGAGAAGTCAAAAGTATCATCTGTATCTAACGCGTGATGAAAGGCGTACCATTGTTAACAGCCTGATTTTTTTGAAAAACGATCTTGTAACGCGAGGCAAATACTCTGACGCTGTTGACGAACTGATAATCAAGCTCACAAAGGCAAAGATTAATAAAATCAAGATTAGGGAGGTCTGAATTATGGCAACATCCATTACATATACACAACAGGGCGATTATCTTCTGCCCGATCTTCAGTTGCCCGAGCATCCGAAGATCACAATCGGCGTTTTCGGACAAAGGCACAAGCGTTATCTGCAAGAGCACCACAAGCTTATCTATTTCAACCTGCTCACTTCATGCAAGCTCGCAGCATATCTCGCCGATATTGATGAGCAGGCAAATGAAATGTACGATTTGCTTGTCCGTCAGCTTTCCGAAAAGGAAACCATCACCGAACAGCTAAAAGCAGATAACCCAGTTGAATGGGCGCGTAAAATGAACGCTATCCGCCTTACAGCCGCCGAAATCGTCAACAGAGAGATTGTCTACACCTAAAACTTCATATCGCATAAACACAGTTTTAAGCTAAAACAAGGAGGTCGGGTATTAGTACCTTGACCTCCTTGGCTTTGTGTTATTTAGATCGGATATATCTCATAAACTCATTTTTATTTGTTTTCTATTGTTTTAATGCATGTCATTTCTAAGAACAAATCCCGAAAAGGTTCGTCAAGTGTATAATACACGAGCTTTGCCCAAGCTTCAAAATCAATAGTATTTCCTTTTATACACCACACTTTATAATGCTCGTCTGCATATTTTTCTATGGATACACCTGAATCATTGTATGCATCCGCATATTTCAATATATAATCATCACGTTTGTACTGATTGACAGAGAAATCAATGTGGTCAAAGCTGTTAACGTCAGAATAATAACAGCCATGTACAAAGTTTGTTATAATAATGCTATCATCTTTACATATTCTTTCAGGATTCCACAACTGTTCTACGGTAATGTTGAGGAAGTCTCTTCCTGTGGAATCTGTATTAGGTGTAATTACAATAAGTAGTTTGTGTAGTGTATCAGGTGCAAAGTGAATTGTAACGTGTTTTTCCTTGAATATCGCTTTTAAATCTGAGAAGTCAAAAGTTATTCCACGCCATTTCTGCATATCTATAGTTGCTGTAGTAATCATACAGTTTTTGGGAACAGCAAGTGTTTTATCGAGACGCATAAAAATACGCAAATTTTTAGACTGAATACTCTGAAAAACATCAATTATGGCTGGCTTTTCAAAACGCAAACTGCATATAGAAGTATCAAGAAACAAGCTATAAAGATAGAATGTATCCTTTAGTAAGAAACCTTGTCGTGAAAAAACAGCATTAGTGACATCAGTTAAGCCATACTTATCATGTCCACTAACAAGTTCTTCAACACTTAGTATATCTTGTATTGTTTCAAATGGCTTTATGTTTAGCATAACCAAAAAACAATAAAAAACTTTTGCCAAACGTTCTTCATCGACTATGAAATTCCCGGAGAAAGGAATATTTCCGTATACAGCTTCCCCTATAATTGCTTCTGCATGGCTTTCAGGGTTGATAGGCGTTAATGTTCCGCTACTCATAGCGAATAGACATTTGTAACCACCAAACCGTTCACCAAATACCGGGTCACTCTTATTATCCAAATCAACAGCAAAACAGAATTTCAGCAATTCTTCCTGATTAATACCAGATGATGAAAAAGCGTTCATTATCCTCGGAATAAACTGTTCAACCGGATACGGTACGTTGTATCCTTTTCTCAAATAGTATTCTGTTTGGCATCGATAATACTTAATAAATATATTGGGATGTTTGATATGAAATACTCCACCGTGCGGAGCCTTTTTAAGACAACGTAAATAATAATTGGTTTTTTTGAATTCGTCCGAATTTATAACTGAACCAATAAGTTCCAAGAACTCTTTTGATAATTCCATATTTATTCCTTCAGTCATCTGTGCTGAATGCAATTATTCTAATTTTATGAAGAACGGAAAATCCCCTAAATTTCTTCATATGAAAAGTCATATGGATAACCAGGACTAGTAATCCTACTCAATTTAAACAAAATCATTGCCCCGTCCTCATTTCCCGATAAATAATCGAACTAAGTGCATGCATGATCGCGTTGTATTTGGCTTGATTGGCAAATAACGAAGAAAAAGCGTCCTGCGATTCCATATAGCTGTTCTGTGCGGCAGTGCCAAACGCTTTGGGAAAGATACTCTCCGCAAATATCCTCGGGTCAGAGGTCTTGGCATTTCGTTTCAGGTGCTCGTCGCGCATGAGGACGGTTTTGAGCACGTCTACCATCACTCTGTCAGCGTCGGTGAAAATACCCTTGTACTGCTCGTTGATTTTATCGATGATCTCGTCGAGCGGTTCTTTTTCCTCGGGCTTGGTCGCGCCCTTGGCTGTTGCCGGAGTAAAAGTGCCGGTTTCCTTTTTCAGTTTGATTTCGCCCTCAAAGGTCTTTTGCAGCTTGTAGTATTCGAGCTTCAATTTGCCGTCAAGGTCGAGCTTTTCGATCTCGCCGGGCGGCAGCAGTCCGAGAAGATAACAGATAAACACATACTCCTTGTGCAGTTCAACGTCAAACATGCGCACGACCTGAGAAATGTAGCCATACCACTTTTTCAGGCTGCGGCAAAGTCTTCTGAACTGATACCGCTCGTCGGCTGACAAATCGTTATACCTGTCGGCGACCGGCTTCAAAACGCTCGTCATGCGACCCATCGCGCGATCATCCTGATTGCCGTCCTTGAAATACTCATCGCAGAAAGCGTTTACGTCGTCAACGGAATAAACAGCGTAACCGCGCAGCTCATGCTGTACCTGATAAAGCAGATCAGCGTTGACCTCTTTTTCAAGCATGGTTTCCTGATAGAAGGGCTGAAACGCATCCTGTATTTCTTCTTGTGTATTGATGAAGTCAAGCACAAATGTGTCAATCTTGCCCGGGCAGGTGCGGTTGAGTCGAGAAAGCGTCTGCACCGCCTTTACGCCGCGGAGCTTTTTATCTACAATCATCGTATGCAGTAGCGGCTCGTCAAAGCCTGTCTGATACTTCTCTGCGACAATCAACACATGGAAATTCTCGTGGAACTCCGCTTTTGTCTGCGATTCACCGATATGTGAGCCGTCAGCACGGACGTTCAGCTTGGGTTCGGTGTATTCCTCGCCGCCGTCATTAACCGCGCCGGAGAACGCTACCAGAACGCCGATATCATCATAGCCCTGTTCCTCGATATAGCGTTTGCACTCATGATAATAGCGCACCGCAGCTAGACGAGAGGAAGTAATAACCATCATCTTACCCTTGCCACCGATTTTATAGCGTGTGGTGCTGAGATAGGTTTCAACGATAATTTTCGCCTTTTGACTGATGTTATAGGGATGCAACTGCTCGAACTTGCGGATCAGCTTTGCCGCACGGCTTGCCGGTACGTCAGGGTTATCCTCGATAGTTTTCGCTATTTTAAAGCAGGTATTATAAGTCATATAGTTTTGCAAAACATCAAGGATGAATCCTTCCTCGATAGCCTGCCGCATACTATATATATGGAATGGATGAAAACTGCCGTCCTCGTACTCTGTTCCAAACATTTCAAGAGTAGTTCCTTTTGGCGTAGCTGTAAAGGCAAAGAAGCTAAGATTCTTGTGCTTTCCATGTGTGATAAGCTCACGAACGAGTTTATCCTCCGGGTCAACCTCAGCCTCAGCTTTGCCCTCGATTTCCGCATACTCACGCAGCGCGTCCTCGGTGTCGGCAAGGGCGGCTTTTAATTTCAGAGCGGAAGTTCCCGTCTGGGAGGAGTGTGCTTCGTCAACGATTACGGCGTAGTTTCTGCCGTTCGCTTTGTCAACCTCCTGATAAATCACTGGAAATTTTTGCAGTGTTGTGACAATGATTCTCGCGCCCGCGTTCACAGCGTTGAGCAGGTCGCGGCTGGTTTTCTTTTCTCCGATTGTCTCAACCGCGCCGAGGGTGTGGTCAAAGCCCGAAATTGTCTCTTGCAACTGTGCGTCGAGGACGGTTCGGTCTGTAACGACAATAACGCTTGAAAATACGGCGTTGTTGTCGCTGTCATGCAGAGAAGCAAGTCGATATGCCGTCCACGCGATGGAGTTGGATTTGCCCGAGCCTGCGGAGTGCTGAATAAGGTAGTTTTGTCCCGTACCGTTTTGCGATACATCGGCAATCAGCTTTCGCACAACGTCTAGCTGATGATAACGAGGAAATATCAGGCGCGGCTTTTTGCCGTCCTGCTTTTGCAGATGGATGAATTTTTGGATAATATCCATCATGCTGTCTTTTTGAAAGACCTGTTCCCACAAATAGGCGGTCGGATATCCGTCGTGGTTTGCCGGATTGCCCTTGCCGCCGTCACGTCCTGCACCGTTACTGCCCTGATTGAACGGCAGGAAATAAGTGTTTTTCCCTGCAAGCTGCGTTGTCATCCACACCTCGGTGTGGTCAACGGCGAAGTAACCTAAAATGCGCTTGTTGAATTGAAAGCAGAGCTCGCGCGGATCGCGGTCATACATCCATTGACGCTTGGCGTTGTCTACTGTTTGCCCGGTGTACTGATTTTTCAGTTCAAAGGCAAAGACAGGAATACCGTTGAGCACGAGCACCATATCTACGCTCTTTTTGCTGTCACTGCTGTAATACCACTGGCGATAAACCGCAATATGGTTAGCAGCATACTGTGTTGCTGCTGTCTGGTTCAGCGTGGATTCGGGCTTGAAATAGCAAACGCGGAAGGTGATTCCCCTGTGCTTGAAGCCGTGGCGCAGAACATGGAGGAGACCGTACATATCGCATGCGTTGTTGAAGGAATTGCAGAATTTTTCAATGGTATTGACCTTGTTGGTATTCGCAAACCGCACCCACTCCTTCGGCTGCGTTCTTTGGATAAAGTCGATCAGCGTATCGACAAACAGTCGGGACTTGGGGTCATAAATATCTTCGCCTTTGACATAACCGCCCGCAGGAGAGAGCAGAGCCGATTCAATATCGGACTCAAAGCGTTTTTCGTTGGTTTCATTAATGGGCACTTGATTCACCACCAGAGTTCAATTTGATTATTTCATTCCCTAATTTTCTGATAATATTTAACAATGTATAAGCGTCTTTTTCTTTTACAACAATTCTTTGCCCCAAATTGTAACTTGTGTCTCCGGACTTATCAATGTATTTCTGGTCTACCATGCCATTGTTGTGCTCAAGGAGATGTCTTTTCTGGAACATGATAGTCATAAAATCCAACTCAGAAGTGGTAAGCCAATCACTGTATTTGTTTCCGGTTTCCTGTTCAAATAGATTGCTTCCTTTGTCAACAATCTGAAAATCATTAACTCGTGCTGGCTTTCCGCTTATTTCTTCGTATTTGCATGCTGCAAATTTCTGAAATGCTGATACAATATCGCCTATACTGCTTTCAAGAAGGCTTCTACACATAGTTTCAGCGGTATCTTTGTTATATTTATCAATTAAAAGCACTTTCATTTCACGTAATGATTCCAACATTTTTTGTATACTATCCAAAGAATCGTTAAATGAATTAACAGCAGAATTATACCCACAGCAAGGACAGAAGTATGCTGAACCAATTACACTATAGTGTGTCCCACATTTTTCACAACATATTTCTGTTTCCCATTTTTTACTCTGCCCAATTGGATTGTTTACAAACGACACTCTGCTGCTTGGTTTATAAGAAAAACGCACATATTTATTCCTTCTTGTACTTCTTTCTAAATCCTTAAATGTTCTGTCTAATTCTCCTAAAATATAACTTCTTGCATAATTTGCAGCATTTTCTCTTATTTGGTCAAGTTGATATTGAGTCCACCACTTATCAGAAGAATCTACATGACCGCACATCGGGCAATGGACTTCGTCGTCAGATACTTTTTCTTTCCAATCTTTCATTAATATCTTGAAAGAGTATAGACAGTCTTTATTAGGGCATTCTCTATCATAGTATCCGTTCTCATCTGCAAGAACAGTAGTAGGAATTGTTATCACTTATTTTACCTCTTTCTTTCCTGTAACATATTCATAAATCAGTGATTTTTTATAGGCTTCCAGCTCTGAAATGAGCTGTTCTTTCTTTTGGATAAGAGAATCAATTGCGGCAGTTTTTTCGTTGAGATAGGCGACAATTTCGGATTGTTCGGGTATTGATGGGATTGGGATAGGGGAATTTTTTATTGCTTCCGCTGTCATTCCTTCTCTGTTTCCGCCTGTTTGATATAGTTGAATAGACATCTTTCCCAGATATGAAACCCAATATAGATGCATGAACTCTGGAATAAAAATATCTTTGATAACTCTTATTATACTTACGTGCTGATTAACATTGGCTTCTGCAAATTCTGATAAAAAAATACAGCACCTTCCAATTGAGCCACCAGTTATGTTCAGCAAAACATCATTAGGTACAACACGCGTATTTTTCATTTCTTCATGTATTTCAGATGGAATATATGTTGGCGGATCAAGTATAAGTCCTGTATCGTATATGTTTTGACTTCGTAAAAACAGAACCCCTTCATCAGAGTAAACATCTGCTCCGCCTGACGGTGTTTTACCACTACCAACTTTTGTTACTCCTACTTTTATCTTTGATAATCTCCACTCCGTAGGTATTTCCCCAATCCACTCAATTCCGCTGTCTTTCATTTCGCGGTTGGGGCGAATGCCTTTGGTGACGGCTTGGGTGATGACGGACTGTTTCAGCCGCTTGTATTCCTCAATAGCGGCGCGGGTTTTCTCTATGACGGAATCAATATGGGCACATTGGGTGACGAGGAAGTCGGCAATTGCTTGTTGTTCTGGAATTGATGGAGAAAGTATTTTTAACCATTTTATTCCATCCCAATTTAAGCCTTGTCTCACTCCTGCTCCCATTCCGTAAAAGCCTTTTGAAATATCAAATGCATGAAGGTAAAAGTATAGATATTTAGCTATAGATTCACTGTGGTTTCTAATAGTCAAATAAGCAGATGTAATAATACCTCTTTCAGTAACTAATCCTACCCTTAAGCTTTTATGGTCGTTTTGTAGGTCTGTCAATCTCAACACTATGTCATTCGATTCAACAATGTTATATCCGTCAAAGCTTTCAGGTAACAAACCATCTGTCGTTTCTATGTTTTTTCTTTTTATTTTTCCATAGCTAAGTGAAAGCAGGTTGGTTTCTTGCAAATCTGTATTTTTGTTCTTTACTTGTGAAAACAATTGAGAGATAGAGTTTATTGTCCACTCTTTCGGAATCTCGCCAATCCATTCAATCCCGCTGTTTTGCATTAATCTCATTTCTTTTTTCCTTTGCCGCTAATCTTTTTATTCTTAAATGAGTTAAATGTCTGCTTGTTGAGTTCTTGCTTTACTGTTTCTGTTGAGTATAACGCCTCAACTGTTTGCTTTGTAAAATCCGTAACAATTTCAGTCCCAGCTTTTAGCGCATACTCTTTTTCAAGTTGAGCAATACGAGCATCTTGCTCTTGTTTATTTCTTTCCGTTATTTGCTCATGTTCAAGTTTCATTTTTTCTATTTCAGCTTTATTGTTCTTTTTGTTTATCCATAAAGAAGCTAAAAAAGAGATGAGAGCAGTTAAAACAGAAACAATATACGGCAAATAGTCTTTCACTATTATTCCTCCTTGCTAAATAGTGATTGTAGATTGATTGCTATCTCCTGTTCGAGAGCATTAATACGCTCAACAATGCTCTCCACAGGCTCGGGCGGCTGATACTCGTAGAAATAGCGCGTCATGGGGATTTCATAGCCGACCTTAGTTTTCTTCTTGTCTATCCATGCGTCGGGTGCGTAAGGCAGTACCTCGCGCTCAAAATACGCCTGAATGTCGTCTGTCATGGGCACGTTCTCGGTATCGCGGAGCTTGGTATCTGCAACGGGCTTGCCCTTCTTCTTGACAATCTCGCCGTTTTCGTCGCGCTGTGGGCGCTCTACCGTGATTTTATAATAGCCGAATTCCTCGGAATTAAAAATCTTGCTGTGACAATACACGCCGTTTTTGTCGCCGTATATTTCATCATTTTTGAAATCGCCGTATGCCTGCACAATCAATTTGCGGCAAAGGTCGGTAATATCGTTGCGCTTGGTACCGATGCTTTTGCGGCGCGGCTCATAGCAGTGGCTCGCGTCAATCAACTGCACCTTGCCGGCGCGATAGGTGGGCTTGTTCTTGGAGCATACCCAAATATAGGTGGAAATACCCGTATTCATAAACTGGTCGGTGCTGAGCTGTACGATCGCGTCGAGCCAGTCGTTTTCCAGTACATAGCGGCGAATCTCACTGGGACCGCTCTCGGCGTCGCCCGAAAAAAGCGGCGAGCCGTTCTGGATGATTGCCATCTTACCGTCGGGAGCCATCTTGGAAAGACCGTTGAGCAAAAAGAGCTGCTGTCCGTCGGAAATCTTCGGCAAGCCCGGTGAAAAGCGACCTTGTTCGCCCTTTTTATGCTCGTTCTCAACAGCCGATTTCTCGCGCTTCCAGTCGATGCCGAACGGAGGATTGGAGATACAGTATCGGAAGGTGTAGCCGCTGAATTTGTCATCGGAGAGTGTGTCGCCGAACCGCATATTGTTTGGATCGCCGCCGCGTATCATCATGTCAGCTTTAGCTATTGCAAAGGTAGAAGGATTGAACTCCTGCCCGAAACAGGTTACTTCAATGTTCTTATTGAAATCGTGGATGCGCTCCTCCATACAGGAAAGCATCTGAGAGGTACCCATTGTCATATCATAGACGGTGATGTTTCCGTCGTGCGATAAATCAGCGTCACAGAGCAAGAGGTCGGTCATCAGATAGATGATATCGCGGCTTGTAAAATGCGCTCCGGCTTCTTCTCCGAAACTCTCGGAAAAGCGGCGAACCAAATCTTCAAAGATATAGCCGCAGTCAACCGCGCTGATTTTGTCGGGACCGAGATAGCCGTTGGGTGAGTTGAATTCCTTGATTACAAGATAAAGGCTGCCGCTCTCGACTACGCGCTTGATCACTGTGTCAAAATCGAATTTGGACAGCACATCTTGTACATTGGAAGAAAAGCCTGCCAGATAGTCGCGGAAGTTGGCTTCGATGTTCTCGGGATCGGCAAGCAGCTTGTCAAAGGTGAACTTGCTTGTGTTGTAGAACTGATAACCCGAGGCTTGCGTCAGAAAGCCGTCGATGACCGCGAGGTGCTTTACCTTTTCGTATGTATCCTGAACCGCCTGCCATGTGGGTAACAGACAGTCGTGAAATCTTTTGACGACCGTCATCGGAAGAATGACCAATCCGTATTCATGCGGCTTGAAATATCCAAACAGATGATTTGCCACGTTCCAAATAACCGTCGCTTTTTCTCTTATGTTTGTTCCAACTACTTTTATTTTATCATCTGACATGATGCATTGCTCCCAAAATGTTATAATTTTCCTTTTATCATTTTAACATAAAGCACGACATCTTTCAACATTTTATGCAAATTTCACAATAGGGTTCAAGGTTGCCCCTTGCGAGCGTGTTTTTACTCCTTTCTGCGAAAAACAGTGACGTTTGTTAGGGAGAAACCCTAAGTCCCCTTGCCTAAAACTTCAAAACATTTAAGAAAAATCGACCTGCAAGTGAGCCTCGCAGGTCGATTTTTATTTTGGTTTGAATCATTGCGTATCTTTTCATGATTAACTCAACAATTTCTTTGCTTCGTACCTTCATGTTGACGGTTTTGAGGACGGTTTGCAGGAGTGTTTCGGTGATGATTGGCAACTGGATTTTTATATCCAAAACTAAATATTTTGTTGGTTTTCTTTAGTATTCAAGCAGCCAATCAATAACATTGACCGACTTGATTCCGTCAAATTCTTTCTCCAATCCTGTGTCGAGTGACAGGATTATCTTCTCATAATTGTCTTTGATTTTTTGCAAAGGCGCAAGCTCGCGCGTCCGAACGGATTCACTGTTCATGGATTCCGTGACCTGAAAATATATCTTTTCGTTAGCGTTTGAAGCGATATAATCAATCTCGAAATCGCCGAGTTTGCCTATGGCAACGTCGTATCCGCGGCGCAAAAGTTCAAAATAAACAACGTTTTCCAAGATGTGTCCGCTGTCCCGATTGCGGAAGCCGAGCAGATAGTTTCGTAGTCCGATGTCTACGATATAATACTTGCCAAGCGTGCGCAAATAGTCCTTGCCTTTGATGTCAAAGCGTTTGATTTCGTAGAAAAAATAGGCTTCAAGAAGCGCGTTGACATACGCCTGAACGGTGTGCGCGCTGGGTTTGTTCTTTCTGCCGTCGTCGAGCAAACCCTCGTTGACAAGCGTATTTCCGATGGACGAAACGGAGATAGAACTACCGATATTGTCCGCCAAAAACAGAATAATCTTGCGCAGAAGTACGGCGTCAGTTATCTGGCGCCTGCCTCTGCGCTTTTCTCTTTCCAGAATATCGCGCACGATGACGGTCGAATAAATGCCGTCAAGAAGCATTAACGCTTTCTCCTGATCCAAGCCGACATCCGCAATACCGGGCATACCACCGAAACGCAGATACGCTTCAAAAAGCTCTTTCAGCTCGTAGCTTTCGCCCTGTGAGTCATAAGCGCGTCTGTGTGTACCGCCAAGTGCGTTTGTGCTCTCGCGTATTACAAATCCGTGAAAATCTATGAACTCAGCAAAGGAAAGCGTAAGCATTTTGATCTCAACGCTTCTGCCCGAAAGATAGGTGGAGTATTCCGAGGACAGAAGAAAAGCGTTAGAGCCGGTGATATAAATATCGCAGTTGATATCTACACGCAGTGCGTTGACGGCATCCTCCCAAGCTTCGACGCGCTGTATCTCGTCAAAGAAAAGGTACATTCTTTTTTGTGGCAGCAGTCTTGATTTGATATACTCGTAAATCCCGTTTGAGGTCATATCCTTGAAATCATAGGATTCAAAATTCATCTCAATGATCTGATCGGATGAAACGCCGCTTTCAAGCAGATGAGCCGCCATCAGCTTC
>OMWP01000017.1 GCA_900314795.1 uncultured Eubacteriales bacterium | reverse complement strand
AACTGGATATGCCTATCGAGTACGGCGTGCGACGACGACAACACCGCTATGCGGAATTTAACGCAATAAATGTTAAAGTGTTTTAATGATACTTAGTATCAGTCGGCTCGGGCTCGACCGGCGGCTGATACTCGATCTTGCCGCCGGTGTGATCGTAGTCGCTGATGTAGTTGTCCTTGCTGCCCAAGCAGCGCACCGTGTAGATGTAGGTGCTGCCTGCCTGTGCGGAGATATCGACAAACTCGGTGCCGTCGGTGACAGCGAGGCGTTCCCAGCCGTCAGCGCCCTTGTAGAATACGCGATATTGCACAGCGCCTTCTACGGGATCCCATGTGATCCTTACACCGTCTGCGGTGCTCTCGAGCGAGGTGATCTGCGGGGTGTCAACGCCGGTGTAGGTGATCGTCCAGCCCTGCTCGTTGAAATCGCTCGCAAAGCCGCCGTGATTGTTGATCGCGCGGATGGTGTAGCGGCGGGTTGTGCCGAAGGGGATCTTGTCGTCAAAGAACGTAGTGTCCTTCGTTTCGATCAGGCGATCCCAGCCGTTGGCGCCGCGGGCATAGACGCGGTAGGCGGTCACGCCGTCAATGGCGTTCCATGTCAGGCGAATGCCCTCGGGCTCGTTCTTGACCTCGGTGAATGCGGGGTTCACAACGCCGTTGTAGGTCGCCTTCCATCCGTCTTTGTTGTAGTCGCTCATAAAGCCGCCCTGCTCGTTGACGCAGCGAACGGTATAGATGTATGCCGTGTTCAGCTGACAGTCGATGTCAAGATACTCGGTGTCGGTCTGTTCCGCGATCCTCGTCCAGCCCTTGCCGGGAGTCTTGCGGTAGACGCGATAGTTGACCGCGCCCTCGACAGGCTCCCATGTGAAGCGGATGCCGTCGGCGTTGCTGCCGATCTCGGCGATCTGCGGGGTGTCAACGCCCTTGTAGCTGATCTTCCAACCATCCTTGTTGTAGCCGCTCATGAAGCCGCCTTGCTCGTTGACACAGCGCACGGTGTAGAGATAGTCGGTGTTTTGTGTGATATTGCCGTCAAAGTAGGAGGTGTCGGAGAGCTGAGCGATCCTCGTCCAGCTGCCGCCGGGGAGCTTACGGTAGACACGGTAGCTGACCGCGTTCTCGACCGCGTCCCATGTCATGCTGACGCCGTCATACTGTGCGGTGATTTCGGTGATCTGCGGATTATCGACGCCCTGATAGTGAACCTTCCAGCCGTCTTTGTTAAAGCCGCTCATAAAGCCGCCCTTATCGTTGACACAGCGAATGGTGTAGAGATAGTCGGTGTTCTCTTCGATGTCGCCGTCAAAGTAAGCGGTGTCGGAAAGCTCCGCGATCCGTGTCCAGCCCTTGCCGGGGGTCTTGCGGTAGACGCGGTATTTGACCGCGTTCTCGACTGCGTCCCATGTCATGCTGACGCCGTCATACTGTGCGGTGATTTCGGTGATCTGCGGTGTATCGATGCCCTTGTACTTGACGCGCCAGCCGTTTGTATTAAAGTCGCTGACAAATTTGCCCTTGCTGTTGACGCAGCGAATGGTGTAGGTGGTGGTTTCGCCGGGAGTGAGATCCATATCAAGGTATTCGTCAGCGCTTGTTTCGGCGATCCGCAGCCAGCCGTCGCTCGATCGGCGATAGATGCGGTAAGCGTGGACGTTATCGGACGTATCCCAATGCAGGCGGATGCCCTCGGGCTCGCTGACCGTTTGGGTGATCTGCGGTGTGTTTACACCCGAATAGGTATACTTCCAACCCGTGGTGTTGTATTTGCTGACAAAATTACCATTTTCGTCAACACATCGGATCGTATAGGTATAGGTGCCGTTGTTGGTGATATCGGTATCCGTAAAGGTAGTGTCGGTGGTCTCCGTCATCATCTTCCATCCGTATTTGGCGCTCTTGTAGTAGACGCGGTATCGGGTGTCGGCGTCAGAGAGGGTATTCTTGACAGCGTTCCATGTGAGCTTGACGCCCTCCGGGGTGCTCTCAAGACGGGTGAACTCAGGGGTGTCTAAGATACGGTAAGTATGCTTTGTACCGTTTGTGTCATAGTCGCTGATCAGGTTGCCGTAGCGGTCGACACAGCGGATGGTGTAGGTGTAGGAGGAACCGTTTTTGACGTCCTTATCGAGGTAAGAGGTCGAGGCGGTCTCTGCCATACGGGTCCATTCGTTATTTCTGTTCTTATAGTAGATGCGGTATTTGTACGCGTCCTTGACGGCGCTCCATTTCATCAGTACACCGTCGCTGGTGCTGTCGATACTGTCAAATTGGGGCGTGTCGACATGGATCGGTGCATAGAAGCGATAGATGCGATAGCCGGAGGGCGTGCGCTTACCGGAGTCGGTAAAGGTGTGGATCGTGGTATCCTCGGAGATACCCGAGCCGTGGCTCCACTGTACCGCGTAGTAGGTGTTTTGGGAGTTCACTCTTTTTGCGTCCGATTTAAAGTAGCTGTGATTGGTACGCGGCGTGTTGCCCGACCACAGCTCGGACGCGGAGGGTGCGCTCTGCTTGCGGAAGCATCCGTGACCGTTGCTGTCGAGCACGATGGTGCCCTCGCGCTGATCCCAGTAATAATCGCTGTCGGGATGATCGAGCGCGTTCTGTGCCTTTTCTTTGCTGCTGAACACCATATATTTAGTGCCGAATTTGGTACCCTTGCCGCCGGAGGGTGTGTCGATCTGCAGCTCGATCCTGTTGGGCTGGGTGACCTTGGCGACCCACAGACCGCGGCTCTCGCCGATCGCGTGAACTTCACAGTAGCGGTTGCGTTCACCGGCGCTGTCCCAGTAGATCCAGTCCTTGGGGCTGTCGCCGTAGAAGATCGCGTTGTGGTTGTCGCCGGTGCCGTACAGCCACATCAGATCGCCCTTCTCCAGCACGCCGGAGGCATAGGCGTCGTCGACGGAGTCGAACCAGATGCGGTTGACGTCGTAGTAAGTCCAGGATTGCGGTACGCCCGCCATGACGCTGAGTCGGTTGATCTTGTAGCTCGGAGCGCCGGACGCGACCGCGGATTTGTACAGGACATGCCACACAAAGCCCGTGCAGTTCATCGCCGCCACACCGGGGGTGTCATATGCGCCGCGTGCGCCTGAGCAGTCGCCCTGCGGGTTGCGGTGATCGTTGTGCGCATAGGGTGTGCCTAAGTAGTAGTTGGGGTTGGCGCTGTCCGCGTCATGGGTGTCCATCCAGTGCATGTATTCGTCATAGTCGATGCCGAATGCCTCTAAAAAGGATTGGGAGCCGTAGAGTGTGCCGCCGCCGTTGTTATAGCCGTTCCAGCTCGCCGCGCTCGCGCTCAGCGTAGCGGGTACGATACCGACCGTCATCAGTGTCAACACCATGAGGATCGACAACAGCAGGGACACGCCCTTTTTCCATACTTTCATTGTTCTACACTTCCTCGTTTTTGTTCCCGCAGTCATCCGAAGGAGATGGTGCGGGTATGATTTCATACACTACCAGTTTACCACATAAATCCCGCTAATACAATCAAAATTGACAATATCTGTAAAAATCTTTTTCACCGCTCAAAACGGAGGGCTTTATCAGCGAGCATCTATTGATTTTTCTCTATACATGCTTTACAATAAGAATGAAAGAGGTGATTCGATGAAGTCATTTATCAAGCGTTGTTTGATAGCTGTGATGATCCCGGCGCTGTTGGTCGGGATGACCGTTTTTTCCGCGGGCGCTGTCGCAGAGGAAGAGGTCATTCTCTCCGTTACCGCGGAAGATATTGATACCTTTGGCTTTCGGGGAGCGGTACAGTCCGCGCTGGATGAGGCGGCGCAGACTGCTACGGCGGAGCTGCCCTATACGGTCACTGTCCCCGAGGGCGAGTATGACCTGAGCTATGTGCTGCGCGTCTACAGCAACACGACGCTCGACCTGCGCGGTGTGACGCTCAAACGCTCCGGTGCAGGCGCAGGCAACATGCTGCGCGTCGGTGACGAGGACGGCGTCAATACCGGTGTGACCGGTTATGCGTATGAGAATGTGCGCGTGTTCGGCGGCACCTTTGACGGCAACTTCGGCGAGAATACCATCATCAAAGCGTTTCATACCAAGAACTTCACGATGGACGACGTGACCGTTCTCAACGAGAAGGAGGGTCACATGACCGAGTTCGCGGGTGTGGACGGCTTGACCATCCGCGGCTGTATCTTCCAAGATCAGCGCCTCACCCCCGGCAACTACGGCTATGAGGCGATCCAGCTCGATGTGCTCCATCCGTTCCATATCACCAACGGTCGGTGCGAGGATCTGCCTGTCAGCAATGTGCTGATCGAGGACTGTATGTTTGCGGATATGCCCCGCGCGATCGGCTCGCATACAGCGGTGCATAACCGTCCGCATAACAATATCACCATCCGCGGTAATGTCTTCAACGACATGAGCAGTATCGCGATCCAAGGGCTCAACTGGACGAATGTGACTATCACGAAGAACGCCATCAACAACGCGCCGCGTGGTATCACGCTCTATTCGGAGCCCGGCGGCTGTACCTATCTATCGAGCAAATTAGCGCAAAAGGGCGGCACACAGAGTCATGTGACCGACGCCTATCAAGCGCCCGGCAAAGCCAATATCACGATCAACTATAATATCCTGATCGATATCGGTACGAGCGATGACAAATACGCTTCCTATTCCAGTCAGGGTATCGCGGTGCTCGGCGAAAAGCTCACCGCAAGATCTCCCGTAGACAGCGGGGATGAAAGCGGCGGTCTGCCCGCGGGCGATTACTATATCGACGGCGCGAATATCCACGCGAACTTCATTGACGTTCGCGGCAACGGTATTCGTCTGGAGGATGTGCGCAACGCGTCCGTCGCCAGCAACGAGATCGTCTGCTCCAAGAACACCGTCCACAAGGATAATTACTACGGCGTAGTGGTACGCGGTAACGCGAGCGCCTCCACCGTCAGCTACAATACCATCATGGGCGCTGAGGTCAACGGCATCCAGCTCGACGGTACCAAAGGCGGCAGTGTGACGAAGGTGCGCTTCAACCGTATCTCGAACTGCGGCAAGTACGGCATCGGCGTCTACGACATGAGCATCGACAAGATCGAGGACAACGATATCATGGGCACCAAAAATATCGGCTTGTTTGCGAATGGGTCAAAGATCAATTATCTGCGCTGGAATCGCATCCGCAACTGTTCGGACGCGGGTATCTGGCTCACCTCCACCACGACGGCGACCACCGTCAAGAGTAATACGACCGTCAGCTGTGACGATAGTAATTCTTTCGGTAAAAATACCGCTCAGTCGCATTATTCCTCATCCTCGGCATTGACCACCTTCTACCTGCCGTGGGATACCACCGATAAGGTGGGAGCAAAGATGGGCGTCGGCTCCATGTTCCATATCGCGCCCGATGTACGCCCCACCAACGCCATCGCCACCTTCACCTATTCAAGCAGTGATGAGGAGGTCGTGACGGTCGATCAGGGCGGCATGGTCTATGCTGTAGGCGAGGGTCAGGCGACGATCACCGTCAAGTCCGACAATAATATCACGAAGAAATATGTCATCACGGTTGAGGGCGACGGAGGGGTATCGCACCTGACCGCCAAGCCATCAGCACCCGTGATCATCCTCGGCGACGCCGACGGCAACGGCACGGTCGAATCCGCGGATTCCGCGATGCTCATGCGCAGGATCGTGTACATTGACACTCCCTGTGATGATGCGACGCTCAGCCGCGGCAACGTGAACGGCGATCTGTCCCTTGACGTGATGGACGTCACCTATATCCAGCGGTATTTAGCCAATATCGACACTCCGTATGAGATCGGTAAGAGGATCAAATAATTCTATATAAGAAAAAAGTACGTGAGTATGTTCGGTACTCACGTGTTGTTTTTTCATCAATTTTCATTTTTTAGTGATACAACGCCCCCGCAATAATGCTACAACGCTCCTCGTAGGGCGGGGGTTTACTCCCGCCGAGACCTTCCGAGCACTGCCGACAAAATGCGGAGCAGATCGATCCCTCCGTAGGGTACGGCGCTTGCCGACGTACCGAAACCTTTCCGATCAATGCCGTTCAAACGCGGAGCAGATCGATCCCTCCGTAGGGTACGGCGCTTGTCGACGTACCGAAACCTTTCCGATCAATGCCGTTCAAACGCGGAGCATATCGATTCTGCCGAAGAGAATGACAGACACGCGTGTCCGATCAGTGCGCAAAGAACTCGATGATCAGCGGGATCATACACAGCACCCAACCGATGAGGAAGGTGATCAGGTGCTTTTTCTCGGAGTGGACGGCGATGAACTCGCGGATCAGGGCGCTCGGCCAGTAATAGAACGCCACATGACTGCCGACGCCGGTACATTTCATCTTGTTCTTGCGGCAATAGCGCAGCGCTCTGTATACATGATAGTTGCTGGTGACGAGCACGGTGTATTTGCTGCCCTCACGCGCTTCGATAATTCTTTTTGAGAATTTTAGATTTTCAAAGGTGGTCAGGGATTGATCTTCTTTGATGATTTTTTCGGGCGGGATCCCCTTGTCGATCAGGTAGCGTGCCATCGCCTCGGCTTCGGAGATTGTTTCGTCCGATCCCTTACCGCCGGAGGGGATCATGATCGGCGGAGTGGGGTCTTTCTGATAGACCTCGATCGCCTTGTCCAGACGGTCGGCGAGGAGCTTGGAGATGCGGTCGCCGTCGAGCAGTCCCGCGCCGTGGATGATGACATAGTCAAAATCACGCTTGCGGGGGATGATCTGCAGAAAAACGCAGTAGATCATGAACACCAAAAAGCACATCGAGATATAGATGACCGTGACGCTGAAGAACACGCTGATACGGTTGATCCTGCGCAGGGAGGTTTCGAAGATCCAATCTTTTCCGCCGAACACAGGGATCAACACGGCGACCAGCGTCGCGATCTCGCCGAGCGCGATGATGATCCCGAAGAACAGCGACAGCAGATTCGCGAGACTGCGCCCCTCACGCTTGAGCATGACGATTCCGTTACAGATGAGGAAGATCGGCACGATCAACAGCGCTACGAGGATCGTGATCATCATCACGACCAAAACGGTTTTTTGATGCTCGCCGGCAAGGAACGTCAACGCAAAGACGGTGCTTGCCAGCGCGAGAAACAGAAAATAACAGTTGCGGTATCTGCTTCTGTCATTGATAAACGAGACGATCAGCAGTGTCCAGAAGAAGATCACTGCCGAACAAACAACGATTGAAAACATAACGGACCTTTCTGTTTTGATGATCTGAGTGATCGGGTGTGCGGTTCGAAAACTGCACCATGCTTCCGATATGGCTATCGGTTTTCCTTTGCCATCATGATGACGACGATCATCAGCAGGATCGGTGAGATCCAGATGGTTCTGATGCCGAGTAGGGTCGACAGAACGCCGCCGACGCCCGCGCCGATGGCGAAGATCAGAATGATGCCGAAGAAGTGCAGTGCCTTATATAATAATGGTTTGTCGCGTGTGCGCAGGTATTTTGACAGGCTCTCTGTTCCGCTCCGCAGATTACCGATGCACATCGTGCTCGCGTAGCCGTAGCCGTGTACGGTGCGGAATGTCTGTACCTGCATCGCGCAGGAGAAGGACACCAGGATATTGGCGAGCATGTTGAGTTCCTGCGGCAGGAACCCTACGACCGCCAGCAGCAGGATCTCGATGATCAGGATGATCTGCCGCCAGTGCACCCCTTTATTGCTTTTGAACCGCGCCTCGATCTGCTCGGTGATGAAAATGCCCGATGCAAAGGAGAGTAAGGGGAGCATATAGTGAACGCCGCTGAGCCAGTTGCCCGTCAAAAAGCTCTGACTCATCAGGACGACGTTACCCGTCTGCGCGTTGGCGAACACATTGTCGCGTATATTGTAGGTGTAAGCGTCCTGCAAGCCGCCCGAAAAGGACAGGATGGCGCTGAGCAGGAAGCTCTCTGATGTTTGTGTTGTTGTATTCTTCATGAATTAGTCTTTCTTCGTTAACAGAACCACCGATTCTGTATGATTGGCGTGCGGGAACATGTCAAAGGGGTAGCAGACCTCCGCCCGATAGCCGAGTCTGCCGAGCACGCGCAGATCGCGTGCCTGCGTCTCGGGGTTGCAGGAGATGTAGACGATTTTGTCGGGGGAGAGCTTTGCTAATGAATTGAGGAAGGATGACGTGCACCCCGCGCGCGGCGGGTCGATGAACGCCACGTCGACGCGCGCGTCTTTTTCTGTTAATCTCTTTGCGTAATCTCTGCTATCAGCGGCGGTGAAGCGGATGTTATCGATGCCGTTGAGCTGCGCGTTGCGTTTCGCATCGGCGATGGCGGCGGGATTCAGCTCGACCGCGTGGACGAACTTCGCCTTACGGGACGCGATGATGCCGATGGTGCCGATCCCAGAGTAGGCGTCCAGCACGATCTCGTTGCCCGACAGTTCGGCGAGCTCGAGTGCCTTTTGATAGAGCTGCTCTGTCTGGTCATGGTTGATCTGATAGAATGAGGTGGGGGAAATGATGAATTTTTCGCCGCACAGGATGTCGGTGATGGTGCCGCTGCCGAAGAGCACCTCACTCTGCTTGCCCGTGAAGAGCTTGGTGCGGTCACGATTGACCGTGATCACGGCGGTGGTCAGCATCGGGCACGCCTTTTGCAAGGCGGTGGTGAAGGTGCGCTTAGCGGGAAAGATTTTGTCCGCGCCGTTGATGACCGCCATCACTTCTCCGGTAGATACCGCCTCACGGATGACGACGCTTTTGAGCCAGCCGCGTTCGGTGTAGGGGTCATACGGCATGACCTTGAAGCTGTAGAAGAGCTTTGCGAGTGCCGCGGTGATCGCGTTCGCCGTATCTGTGCAGATCGCACAGTGATCCGCCGCCATCACACTGTGTGTGGCGGATTTGTACAGACCGCTTACCAGACGCTTGCCCTCGCGTTTGTAGACGAACTGCGCCTTGTTGCGGTAGCCCGTGATCCGGGGAGAGGGCGTGATCTTCTTGACAGTGCAGAGCTTGCCCGGATATTTGCGGCAGATATGTTCTTTGTGTCGGAGCTGTTCCTCATAGCTGAGGTTGCAAAGCTGACAGGAATTGCATTTTTTCGCGTATTGACAAAAATGGTTCATAATGGTATTTTAGCACGATGCGGTCCTATTTTCAATCATTTACGGTGATATTTACGTTTTGAAAAAACTGTAACTTGATAAATCGGGAATTATCGTGTATAATCAGGGATATGAAACCGATAAAAGTAATGAGATACGGTAGCAAATACCGTTACGATCGATCCCGGAGCAATCCGGCTAAGAAGATCCTGATCATCGTCGGCGTGATCGTGATCATCGCATTGGCGGTGCTGGTTGTCCTGCGTTTTATTGATATCAACAAACAAGCGGAGGATAACGGCGCGCTCAATATGCAGATGAGCGCGGACAAGGCGTCCAAGATGGACGTCAAGACCGGCGATGTCTGTATCCTGAATATGCCTTCTGCCATCAACATGAAGGAGGTCGAGTTTACATCAACTGATCCCAATGTTGTTCGCGTAGACTCCGCCGGACATACCGACGCGCTTTCTGTTGGTAAGGCGACCGTCACCGCGACAGCGCGTAATTTTACGGCAGAATGTCAGTTCACGGTCACCGAAAACACCGAGCCGGATCGTCCGGACGAGGTGACGACCGCGATCAAGGCGAACCAGGATGTGCTCGCACAGAATCAGGCGAGCGGCGCGCGTGATATCTACAGCATCACTGTCAACCGCCGCACCAACACCGTCACCGTCTATACCAAGGATCAGGACGGACAGTACACCGTGCCTGTCCGTGCGATGATCTGCTCCTGCGGTAAGGGCGGAGAGTTCACTACCATCACCGGCGACTTCTCCATCTATTTCCAGGAGCCGTGGCACCCGCTCTATGACAATGTGTACGGCATGTTCGTCTCGGGCTTTAAGGATGACTTTTTGTTCCACAGCATCCCCTATGAGGCGACCTCTCATGATTCGCTCGAAACAGCTGAGTTCAATAAGCTCGGCGAGCCTGCTTCTCAGGGATGTGTTCGTATGATGGTAGCGGATGTTTACTGGATCATGCGGAACTGTGATCTGAATACGCCCGTGCATGTCATCGACGCGGACACCAAGTCCGATCCCCTCGGCAGACCGAATGCACCTAAGCTGCCTGTCGGCGCGACATGGGATCCTACCGATAGTACAGAGGGTAATCCCTTCCTCGGTAAGATGCCTACCCTGGAGGGTGCGGATGATCTTACGCTGAAGAAGGGTGAGCATTTCAAGGAGATGGATGGCATCACCGCCGCCGATATCTGCGGCAACGATATCTCTGACCGCGTCAAGATCGCCGGTCAGGTCATTTCCGAAAAACCCGGCGTCTATTATCTGACCTATTCGATCACCGATGACTTCAACCTCAAAACGCGTGTCACCCGTACCGTGACCGTCACCGGATAAATAACACAAAGCCCCTCGTTTTGAGGGGCTTTTACTATAGGCGTTTTTGCGGCGCAGTACTTCTTTTTAACTGTTATTACGCAGATGGTGCGGCAATCATGACAACAGCTGTCAAAACAGCCCCCGATTTTTCACGGAGGCTGTGGGTGACTGTTGTTTATCCTTCTACGGTGTAGTTGATCTCACCGCTGTCGTTCTGGCTGCTTGCACCGGCGGGAGCGGCGCTGTCGGCGGCAGGAGCCTCAGTCGCGGCGGGAGCGGCGGCTGTCGTCTCAGCTGTTGTTGCGGGTACGGAATAGTCGCGCGTCGCGCTGTCAGGGGTTCCCTTGGTGGTCTTTTCGATGTAGTTGAGTATATCGAAAATCGCTTGCTCGGCAGATTTTCCGTAGCGGAAGAAGGACTTCTTCGGGATCTGACAGGTATGGTTGCTTTTGAGCGCGTTGACGCCGGCAAGGCTCTGATCCGCCTTTAACGCCGCCAGATCTTTGTCATTGTCGTAGAAGATGAAATTGGGTGATCCCAGCTTGAGCTCATCAAGATTGATGGCGGGAGCAGCCTGGTTGGCAAATACATTACTGTTGCCGTTGTAGTTAAAGAACTGGTATTCCAGCGACCCCTTGACAAAGGTGCACAGTTGGTTGTTCTCATCGAGATAGATATAAGCAACGGTCTGTACGACGTTGGAGGTCGCGGTGTTCATGGTGCTGAGCATCTCGAGCAGCCCTTCATAACCCTTCTCGCCCTTTTCTTTGCCGGCGGTCTTGCCGCCTAGGACGGTGCCGAGGTTGGTATACAGCTCCTTGAGTGCGTCCGATGTGGTGGGGATGTCAAAGGTGATGACCTTTGCGCCGCCGGATTCGATCGCGCTCTTCGCGTCGGCGCTGAGGGTGTTATCCGCAATGACCAGATCAGTCTTAGCGGCAGTGATCGCGGCGGTATCGGGAGCAGCGCCCTTGCCCATCGTGGGTACGACATGCAGGAATTCCTGGTCGCATTCCTCGGAGCGGCCTACCATCTTGATATCATAACCGATGTAGGAGATGATATCGGCAAAGACGTCGTTGAGTACGACGATGTTCTCGGGCTCTTTATCGATGGTGACGTCTCCGACGGTGACAGGCCAGTTCTCGGATGTTTTATTGTTGCATCCCGAAAAAATGACTGTGCATGACAGAAGCACACACAGGGATAATACAATACAAAGAAATCTTTTCATATGTGACACCTCATGGTTTCTGTTTTTGCCTTGTTTCGACAGAATCAAAGCAACTTATCTTTATTGTACTCAAATAATAGGGGATAGTCAAATAAAACTATGAAATACTACGAAAATTTAAATTTTATTAAAAAATTGTTAAAAAGTACTTGCATTTTCAAAACTGTGGTGCTATAATAGCAACTGTTCCGAAAAGAACATAGTTGGTGTTGATGACGCAGGGGGTCCACCCGTTCCCATCCCGAACACGGAAGTTAAGCCCTGTAGTGCCGAAGATAGTGCTCTGGTGACGGAGTGTGAAAATAGGAAGATGCCAACACATAAAGGCTTCCACCCAGTAGGGTGGTTGTTTTTTTATGTCCGAAAATGATGGCGGGTATTGCTCTCGCCGTTTTTTCGCGCTATAATGTATTTATCAAAAGCAGGAGGCGCCGTATGACAGATATCGAAAAGCTCAGAGAGATCATCCAAAACAGCCACCGCATCGTTTTTTTCGGAGGCGCGGGCGTATCCACCGAGAGCGGGATCCCCGACTTCCGTTCCGCGGACGGCTTGTATCATCAACAATATGATTATCCGCCCGAGGAGATCCTCAGCCATACCTTCTTTGTGCGCAATCCCGAGGAGTTCTATCGCTTCTATCGCAATAAGATGCTGTGCCTGACCGCAAAGCCCAACAAGGCGCACCTCACGCTCGCAAAATGGGAGAGTGAAGGTATCCTGCGCTCAGTCGTCACCCAGAACATCGACGGACTCCACCAGTCGGCGGGCAGTAAGCGCGTGCATGAGCTGCACGGCTCTGTCCTGCGCAATCACTGCATGAAATGCGGCAAGTTCTACGGCGTAGAGAAGATCGCCGAGAGCGAGGGAGTTCCGCTGTGCGACTGCGGCGGCATCATTAAACCCGATGTTGTCCTGTATGAAGAAGCCCTGCCCGAGGACACGGTGATGCAGGCGCTCGATGATATCCGCCGTGCAGATACGCTGATCGTGGCGGGTACCTCGCTGACAGTCTACCCCGCGGCGTCCTATGTGCGTTATTTTGGCGGCGATCACATGATCCTGATCAACCGCGACGCCACACCCTATGACCATATGGCGGATCTCGTGATCCACGATAAGGTGGGCGAGGTGCTCTCGCAGGTGTAAAAAACAACTCAATTAACGAACAACAGCGCCTCCTTGCGGAAGCGCTGTTGTTCGTTCTTTATCTTAATGATGATGTTGACGGTCGTTTCGCTTTGATGGTGATCTTATCATCGGGCTTGTGGTCGTCGAGAACATCATAGATATCCTGGAAAGAGGTGACCTTCTGACCATCCAGCTCCGTGATGATGTCGCCTTCTTTGATGTCGGTGCCCGCGAGAGAGCCTTCGGAATCGATCTTGCTGACAAGAACGCCGGAAGGCGCGTTGTAGGCCGACATATCATCGGCGGAGATCTCCTTGCCGGAGAAGCCGATGCGGGTACGACCCTTGACATAGCCGTAGTGGATCAGATCGCCCACGATCCGTTCCACGGTCGCGGAGGGGATCGAGAAGCTCATGCTCTCAAAGTTTTCGGCTACTGCCTTGGCGGTGGTGATGCCGATCACCTGACCGTAGATATTGCACAGAGGACCGCCCGAGCTGCCGGGGCTGATCGCGGCGTCACTCTGGATATAGCGCACGTTTTTGTTGACGGACAGCTCACGGTCAACGGCTGAGATAACGCCCTTTGTCAGCGTATTCTGGAACTTCTGTCCGCCGGGGCTGCCGACTGCGATCACATCGTCGCCGATCGCGATCTTTTCGGAATCGCCGAAGGTGACTGCCTTGAGATCCTTGGCGTCGATCTTGAGCACCGCCAGATCGGTCCATGTATCGAAGCCGACGATCTTTGCCTGATATTTGTTGCCGTTGTTCATCACGATGTTGACCGCGTAGGCACGGCTGTTGCCGATGACATGGGCGTTGGTGATCAGGTAACCGTCCGATGAGATGATCACGCCGGAGCCCTGTGCGATCACATCGGTCTCTTCATCGGTGATCTTGTCCTTGAAGCAAACCACGGTCACGACGCTGTCGCTGACAGCGGCATAAGCGCTCTGGGTGGTGTATTTGTCGTCGCTCTTATCCTTGGGAAGATCCTCGAGCTTGATGTTCTTCGCATCCTCATCGGGCTTCCCGACAGAATCGGCATTGTCGTCATCACGCTTCTGTGTCTCGCCGTTGTCGGCGATCAGGGTGATGGTATCCTCCACATCGGTGTAATTGTTGCCGTTTTGATTGAAGGAGAACGGATTGAGCCCGTATTCGGAGTCGCCGCTGCCTTCCTTATTACCATCACTGCCGTTGTCGCTGCCGCCGTCATCTCCGAAGGAGAAGGGATAGCGGGGCTCGCTCTCGGATTCGCTCTTGCCGCGCTGGGTTCCCGCGACATACCATCCGAAGCCTACCACCATTGCCGCAAGCAGTGCGCAAAGGATGATGATGAACACCTTGGTGCCGGTAGGCGTGGACTGCTTAGGCGGTTTTGGATTTGTCGGGAGTGTTTGGGGATTGTCGGGTGCTTGGTTGGGCATCGGCGCATAGGGCTGTACGTTTCGGACAGACTGTTCGGGCTGGGGAGCCGTCTGCGGATAGGTCGGCGGAGCCTGCTGATATCCGGCATTCGGATAATAGTATGGCATCGGTTGTTGCACCGGCTGCGGATAGTAGGGATAGTAGCCGTAGGGGGGAGCGGCGTTCGGATATGCCGCCGGCTGTTGTGCGGGCTGTGTAGGAGGCGTCGGAGTGATCGGCTGTCCGGCTTCGGGCGATGTCGCGCTCACTTCCGGTGCCTCGGGTTTGAGATCCTCTGTGGGCTGATTTGCCGCAACGGTCGGGATCACTTCGGCATCGGGGATGTCGGATGCCGCATTGTTGTCAGTCTTCGCTCTTGCTGCCTCGAATTTTTCCTGTTCGTTTTCTAAAGATTCATACTCTTCTTCGGGATGGTAAAACTTTTTGGGAGTAAAATCTTCCATATCAAATACCTTTCCTTTCCGCCCACATGGGATTCGGTCGCCGTGCGCAGTGGGCGATACGCGGTGGAGTAGATTGCGTTATGATTCGTTAAAAGAATTATTCTTCTGTTTCGTTGTCAACAGTCGTCTCAACGAATTTTTGGTTCTTCTTTGTCTGTGTGTCAGTGCTCTGCTGCACGGTTTTCGGCAGACGGATGGTGAACGTCGTATATTCGTTGACGCGGGAGTCGACGTAGATGTCGCCGCCGTGCAGGCGCATGATGGTCTTGGCGATGAACAAGCCCAGTCCCATGCCCTTCTTGTCGATACTGCGACTTTTGTCGGTTTTATAGAAACGGTCAAAGACAAATCGGATATCCTCCGGCGGGATGCCGGGGCCGGTGTTGGAGATGCTGACGGATACGTCGTAGCGGGTCTCTTCCACACCGAAGTGGATGGTGCCGCCCTCATCGGTGAACTTGACCGCGTTTTCAACCAGGTTGTACACGACCTGATACATCAGATCGGGGTCGGCGTATACGACGATACTGCGAAAGTCCTCGAGTCCCGTGATGTGCAGCTTGCGCGCAATGATCTTTTGCTCGTAGCTTGCGAGGATCGTGATGATCAGCGAGAACATATCGAATTTTTGACGGTTGACCTTGAGCTCGCCTCTGTCGATACGCGAGAGGTTGAGCATCGAGGTCACCAGACGCGACAGGCGCTTGACCTCGGTGGATACGATCTTCATATAGTGGTCGTGCCGCTCGGGCGGGATGGTGCCGTCGAGCATGCCGTCGATGAAGCCCGCGATGGTCGTCATCGGCGTTTTGAGCTCATGCGATACGTTGGAGATGAACGACCGCCGCATGCCCTCGCTGGAGGCAAGGCTGTCCGCCATGTAGTTAAAAGCGTTGGCAAGCTCCCCGATCTCATCGTCGGAATTGGCGTTGACGCGCACGGAGAAATCGCCGACAGCAAATTTCTTGGCGGCGGATGACATCTGTTTGAGCGGTTTTGACATACTGTAGGACATGAACGCGACGAAGATGATGATGATGACCAGCATCACGCCCGCGGCGATCAGGAAGATCTGCAGGAACGTGACCGGCAACCCCGAAAGGAAGGTCGCCTTGGTGGTGACATAGCAGAACGCCGAAGGCGCGGAGTCGGATTCCAGTATGATCGGCACGCCTGCCGTGTAGCGGTTATCGGAATAGTATCCGTCCAGCGTGCCCGACGAGAAGTATTCGCCCGGCGTGGTCTCGAGCAGTACCTTGGAGGGGAAGGTGTGGCTCTTGTGCACACAGCTGCCTTCCTCCGAACAGTACAGGCAAACGCCTTTGTTGTCGGTGATCAAGATATCGGCGTCGACCGCCTTAGAGATGTTGATGACCGTCATACCGACAAGGGAACGCTCGTCGATGACCAGCGAATGAACAGACGGGATAATGGATGAATAGGAGGTGATCGCCTGTGCGACCTGATGGGCGTTATCGAGCAGAGAAGTCTTTTTCTGTTCTTCCCAGTATCGGTTGACAGAGATATACATCGTCACACTCAGCGCGATAAAGCTCGTCAATAGGATCGAGATGCCGAAGATCAGATATTTTTTGAAGAGGGATCGCCGTACGCGGAAGTACGGTGCTTTTCCCCGGTTTGAAGCGGACGATCTGTTCGCTTTGTCAGCCTTTTGTTTCAAATTTATAGCCTACTCCCCAGACGGTGCGCAGCTCCCATTTGTCGGAGACACCGTCGATTTTCTCTCTGATTCGTTTCACATGTACGTCTACGGTACGGCTGTCGCCGTAGTATTCAAAGCCCCAGACCTGGTCGAGCAGCTGGTCGCGCGTGAATACCTTGTTCGGGTTGGAAGCAAGATGATACAGCAGCTCCAGCTCCTTAGGCGGGGTGTCGATCTGTTTGCCGTCGACAATCAGCTCGTAGTTGGTCAGGTTGATGACAAGCTTGTCCCAACGAACCTCCTTGACGGCTTCTTCGGTGTTGCCCGTTCTGCGCAGGACGGCGCGGATACGCGCGACGACCTCTTTTGCCTCAAAGGGCTTGACTACATAGTCGTCTGCCCCCAACTCCAGACCGAGGATCTTGTCGAATACCTCGCCCTTGGCAGTGAGCATGATGATGGGGCAGTCGGAGGTCTTGCGGATCTCTCGGCAAACCTGCCATCCATCCATCTTGGGCAGCATGATGTCGAGCAGTACCATTGCGGGTTGTTCGCGCTCAAAGAGCTCCAGCGCCTCTTCACCGTCGTTGGCGATCGCGGTGGTGTAGCCCTCCTTTTCGATGTATAAGCGCAGCAGCTCGCAGATGTTCTGGTCGTCGTCTACGATTAGGATTTTACGATTGTTCATGGTGTTACCTCACGGTTTCTGTTTTATCTTTCTTTACCATTATAATATAAATAATCTTGAAAAAGTGAATTTTTTTTAAATTTATGGTGAGGGATGGTTGAAATCAGTGAAAAAAGGAAGATCGTGTTTTCGCTGATTTCAATTCCAAAAGAGGCTGCTAAGACGATCGAGGATAAAGACGAACACGCTGTAAATGACAATATTCCGTCAAAACCGGGTTCGGATTTGTTCTCGGTTGCCTATGCAGCCTCTTTTTATTTCGTTAATTTGTTGTACACCTCGATGAAGGTGTCGATCACATACTGTGCCTCTTCATCCGTCATCACGGAGTTCATAGGCAGGGTCAGCTGATTCTTGTGCATGTTGTAGGCATAGGGGTAGTCCACGATGTCGAAGCCCTTTTGCTTATAGGCGGTCATCATCGGCAGCGGCTTGAAGTGGACGTTGCAGTTTACTCCGCGCTGCTTCATCTCATCATAGAAGCGGTTGCGGAACTCAGCGTCCTTACCTAAGAAGCGCACGAAGTACAGGTGTCCGCTGGAGCGGTGATCGGCGCCGCGGTGGTCGAGCACCTGGATGTTCAAGCCCTCGAACGCCTTGTTGTAACGGGTGATCAGCTCGTGGCGGCGGTTGAGCATCTGATCGTAGCGCCTGAGCTGAGCCAGTCCGATCGCAGCGAGCACATCGGGCATGTTACACTTGTACTGGGTGTTGACGACATCATACTCCCACGAGGTACCCTTGTCCTTAGTGAAGGCGTCCTTGGTCTGACCGTGCAGGGTCATCAGCATGTATTGCTTGTACAGATCGTTGCTGTCTACGCCGGGAACCTCGCGCCATGTCGCGGCGCCGCCCTCGGCGGTAGTCATATTTTTGACTGCATGGAAGCTGAAGTTGGTGAAATCGGCGATGGAGCCGCACATCTTGCCGTGCCACTGTGCTCCGAAGGCGTGAGCGGCGTCAGCCATGACGATGACGCGTCCGAGCGCTAACTGGATCGGGTTCTCGGACGGTTTGAAGAGCGCGCGCTTCTTCTCGACGATCTCAAAGATACGATCGTAATCGCATACCACGCCCGCCAGATCAACGGGGATGATGACCTTGGTCTTGGGGGTGATCGCTTCCTCCACCTTGTCATAATCCATCTCGTAGGAATCCTGCTTGCAGTCGATCATCACCGGCGTCGCGCCGACATGGTAGATGATCGACGCCGAGGCGGTGTAGGTGTAGGTAGGCACGATGACCTCGTCGCCGGGGCCTACGCCGAGCAGACGCAGGGTCATTTCCGCGCAGGCAGTCTGGCTCGACAGGCACACTGCCTTTTTGGTATTGCATTTCTTTGCGATCTCCTGCTCGAGGAGCTTGGTCTTGGGACCGGTGGTGATCCAGCCGGAGCGTAGGGTATCTACGACCTCTGCGATCTCATCCTCTCCGATATCGGGAGGGGAAAAGGGTATATTCATCATAAGACATATCTCCTGTATGGAAGCGAACAATGTTCGCCCTATTTATACAGAATATATTATACACCCTGAAATAGAGAATGTAAAGAGGGGAAATGGACGAGTTAGTAGTGGCTTTGGTGAGGAACTGTTGTAGTGAGAAGTTGTTTCAGTTAGGAGTGAGGAGTTAGGAGTGAGGAGTTCGGGAAACGGGTGATCGCGTTTTTTATTTGGCTCCTATTAAAACGCAACGAAATGTTTCCTTGCAATTATATTGGGTGAGGGCGAAGCCCTCCATCAACTCCTCACTCCTCACTCCTAACTCCTCACTCCTAATTCCTCATTCTCTTCATCATCTCATACTTATGCTTCGTCGCCTCGCCGCCTCTGAGATGGCGTTCTTCTTTGTTGACATCCAGCACGGCGCGCACCTCCCTGTACAGTCCGGCGTTGAGCTTGGGAAGCAGTGTGGTGATGTCTTTATGTACGGTGGATTTACTGATGCCGAACACCGCCGCGGTATCGCGCACGGTAGACTGATGCTCGATGATATATTCGCCTAACCGCACGGCGCGGTCTTCTAAGATCCCTTTCATGGAAACCTCCCTGATCGTGGTGCGGGAAGCATTGGCAGGATGCTGTCGGATGAACTTGCCGCACGAAACTCTGGTAAAGTATATGGAGCGGCAGACAGGAATATGCAGGAAACACCTTAAGGGGATTTGACGCCGAATGACAAACATATAATCACGCGAAATGATTGACTTTCTGTTCGGCGTGGAGTATAATTACAATGATTAATTGTGTGCATTGGCTATAGTTTAGATAAAAAAGGGTTTTGATTATGAAGAAAATGAATGTCAGAAAAATCTTTCTGATGCTTGCCGACGCGGCGCTGATCGCGGTATCGGCATTGCTCAGTAATATGCTGCTGGGATGGTACGGCATTATGACCAGAGGGAATACGATGGGTATCGCGGTACAGCCTGTCCGTATTGTCGGTGTGATCGGCATGAGCATGCTGTTTTGCTTCTTTTTTCTGTTTGTGTTCGGCGCGTATAACAAGGTGTGGCGCGACCTCAAGGCGGGCGATATCGCCTTGTGCGGCTTGGCAGTCGTGCTCGGCTTGGGACTCAGCTTTCTGTTTATGAACCTGATGAGCAAACCCCCGACAGTAGAGTTCATGACGTTGGACACGATCCTGAGCATTGCGGCAATCTGCATTTTCCGCATCGCCTTCCGCAATACGGTGGTGCACCTGATCCAAGCGGGCGAATTTGAGAATGAAGAATATGACCGCACCCTGATCGTCGGCGCCGGTAACGCCGCGCGCATGATCCTGCAGGAGATCAAATACGCCCAGCAGGATCCGAACAACCCCTCCAATATGATCCTGCCGGTGTGTCTGGTGGACGATGATCCGTCCAAGTATCACACCAAGCTGATGGGTGTGGAGGTCGTCGGACTCACCAAGGATATCCCGCTTGTCTGCCGCCAATACAACATCGACCTCGTGATCTTCGCGATCCCCTCCTGCACCGAGGAGGAGCGTAAGCGCATCATGGGCTACTGCTCCGAATCCGGCTGCCGTATCAAGACGGTACCCTATCTGAGCCAGCTGTTCCAGGATGACGATTCGACTCAGATCCTCTCGCAGGTCAAGGACATCAAGATCGAGGATCTGCTCGGCAGACCGCCGATCACCTTCAACAAGAAGAAGATCCGTGATTTTATCAACGGCAAGATCTGTATGGTCACGGGCGGCGGCGGTTCCATCGGCTCCGAGTTGGTGCGCCAGATCGCTAAGTACAACCCCGAACAGATCATCATCGTGGATATCTATGAGAATAACGCCTATGATATCCAGCAGGAGCTGTACATCGAGTACGGCGACAGCCTGAATCTCGTTACCCTGATCGCGTCCGTGCGCGACTACGCAAAGATGGACAGCATCTTTGCCGAATATCATCCGCAGGTCGTGTTCCATGCGGCGGCGCATAAGCATGTTCCGCTGATGGAGGTATCTCCGACCGAGGCGGTCAAGAACAATATCTTCGGCACGCTCAACATGGTGAACCTTGCCGAAAAATATGAGGTGGAGCGCTTTGTGATGATCTCCACCGATAAGGCGGTCAATCCCACCAATGTCATGGGCGCGACCAAGCGCTGCTGTGAGATGATCGTGCAGAATCATTCCCGCAAGGGCGGCAAGACCGAATTCGTCACCACGCGATTCGGCAACGTGCTGGGCTCAAACGGTTCCGTCATCCCGCTGTTCCGTCGACAGATCGAGGCGGGCAGACCCGTTACCGTCACCCACCCCGACATCATCCGTTACTTCATGACCATCCCCGAGGCGGTATCGCTGGTGTTGGAAGCCGGTGCGATCGCCAACGGCGGCGAGATCTTCGTCCTCGATATGGGCGATCCCGTCAAGATCACGACCCTCGCCGAGAACCTGATCCGCATGTACGGCAAGGTGCCGTATCGTGATGTGGAGATCAAGTTCACCGGACTGCGCCCCGGCGAGAAGCTCTATGAGGAGCTGTTGATGGACGAAGAGGGTCTGACAAAGACCGACAACAAGAAGATCTTCATCGGCAATCAGATCGACGTCGATGCAGACAAGCTGAATCAGCAGCTCGATGAACTGCACGAGATCGTCGAGACCAACGATAATGACGCAACTGTCAAGAAACTCGAGAGCATGGTGGATACGTTCCATCACGTGAATAATAGATAAGAGAGAATAGATATCAGAGAATAGAGAACAGTGAAGGGCGGGCACTGCCCGCACCTGATTATATATTTACTATAAATCAAAAACGCGTCAGCGTTTCCTTTCACTGTTATCTGTTATCTATTATCTGTTATCTCTACTATCTTTTCTCTAAAAAAGGAGGTTAACATGAAAGTATTACTGACCGGCGGCGCCGGATATATCGGCAGCCACACTGCCGTCGAAATGATCGAAGCGGGCTACGAGGTCGTCATTGCCGATAACTTTGACAACAGCTCGCCCAAGGTGCTCGACCGTATCGAGACCATCACCGGCACCCGCCCCATCCTCTATGAGCTGGATGTCGCGGATCGCTCCGCGGTGGACGCGATGTTCCAGAGAGAGAGCTTTGACGCGGTGGTGCATTTTGCGGGACTCAAGGCAGTAGGCGAGAGCTGTGCCATCCCCGTGCGCTACTATCGCAACAATATCGACACCACCCTCACCCTCTTAGAGGTGATGAAAAAGCGCGGTGTGCATAACATAGTGTTCAGTTCGTCGGCGACCGTCTACGGAATCCCCGAGGAAGTACCGCTAAAAGAGGGCATGCCGACCTCTTGTACCAACCCCTACGGCTGGACAAAATACATGAATGAGCAGATCCTGACCGACGCTGCGACCGCCGATCCCGACCTGAGCGTGGTACTGCTGCGCTATTTCAATCCCATCGGCGCGCACAAGAGCGGTCTGATCGGTGAGAACCCCAACGGCATCCCCAATAACCTCATGCCCTATATTACGCAGGTGGCTGTCGGCAAGCTCGAACGCCTCGGCGTATTCGGCAACGATTATCCTACCCATGACGGCACCGGTGTGCGCGACTACATCCATGTCGTCGATCTGGCGCAGGGTCACGTCAAAGCGATCGAGTACGCCGCTGAGCACAAGGGCACTGAGATATTCAACCTCGGTACCGGCGTCGGCTACAGTGTACTGGATATCGTGAATGCCTTCATGCGTGTGAATGATATTGAGATCCCTTATGATATCAAGCCTCGTCGTGCGGGTGATGTAGCCGAGTGCTACGCCGACCCCGCCAAGGCGAAGGAAGGACTGCACTGGACCGCAAAGTACGGCATCGAGGACATGTGCCGCGATAGCTGGAACTGGCAGAAGAATAATCCGAAAGGGTATTGATCAGTGGAAAGTTGAAAGTGGAAAGTTGATAGTTTTTGGAAGCACTTCGTGTTTTGGATTGATATAAATACTGTGTGATCTTTACGTCCGTGACTCTTTGCAGAGCTGCGGACGTTTTGTAATTATATCAAGCCGGTTCGGTACGCATTACAACTCAGGTGAGGGCGGAGCTCTCCCTCAACTTCCCACTTTCCACTTTCCATTATTTACAATTCCATAAAAATCAGCACATTAAAGCGGTAATTTTATTCCATTCTGCCAATAGCGTTTCATTGCGGTTTTCTTGACTTTTACCCCTGCTTATGATAAACTTTTAACGTATAGTGTATTCCTATATGCTGTACATTAAAACAGCCCTCCCAAAGGAGGTTATGAGGTCTGTTAGCGCCGGGACCGTAATTGGTTGACGAGGTTTGGCGGTTATCGAAAGATTCGGCGGATGCTGCCACGGCAAATACGCAAACTTAACCGAAATCACGCACGGTGGTTTCATTAATAGGCTGCAAGGGGCAGCTTTCAGTAATACTCGGAAGGTATTTTACATAAATCATTGCGTAGAGATATGTCGTCAGGGAGAAACGAAAAAGCAGAATCAACACTGTAACAGAGAGTCTCTCACTATCTTTGACTTAACATAAAAACTATTACTTTTACGGAGGTAACTATTATGAGAGTTGTTATTCAGGAAAATTACGATAATATGTGCAAATGGGCTGCGAAATATATCGCAGACAAGATCAACAACCATAAGTCCGGACTGATTCTGAATCGTCCTTTCGTCCTCGGTCTGCCCACAGGCTCCTCTCCCATCGGCGTTTACAAGGAGCTTATCCGCATGAACAAGGCAGGTGAGGTCAGCTTTGAGAATGTCGTGACCTTCAACATGGATGAATATCTCGGTCTGCCCCATGAGCATGACCAGAGCTACTGGTATTTCATGCATGACAATTTCTTTGATCATCTTGTTGACATGAAGCCCGAGAACATCAACATCCTCAACGGCATGACTGACGATCCCGAGGGTGAGTGCGCGCGCTATGAAGAGAAGATCGCTGCCTACGGCGGTATCGATCTGTTCATGGGCGGCATCGGCGTTGACGGTCATATCGCGTTCAACGAGCCGTTCACCAGCCTTGCGTCCCGCACCGGCGTTCGCAACCTGACCACCGACACCCGTATCGTCAATTCCCGCTTCTTCGGCAACGATCCCGAGGCTGTTCCCGCTCAGGCACTGAGCGTAGGCGTAGGCACCGTTACCGATTCTAAGGAAGTGCTGATCCTGATCAACGGTCATAACAAGGCAAAGGCGCTGGCTGAGACCGTAGAGGGTTCTGTCAGCCACAAGTGGACCTGCTCCGCTCTGCAGATGCACAACGGCGCGATCATCGCCTGCGATGAGGCGGCTTGCGACGAGCTGACCGTCGGCGCTTACAAATACTTCCTCGATATCGAGAAGAAAGAGAGACTGTAAACCTATGTATACCATTAAGGATTTATATGACCTTGACCACACGCTTGCAAAGGATTATCTTGCGCAGTTCACCTATCCGTGGGAGGCGTTAAAGGGGATCAAGGACATGATCATCGCGCTGGGCGAGACCCTCGGCGATGACTATGAAGAGAGAGCTCCTCAGGTTTGGGTGCATAAGACCGCCAAGGTTTTTGACTCCGCTTATCTCGGCGCTCCCTGCATTATCGGCCCGAACACCGAGGTGCGCCAGTGTGCGTTCATCCGCGGTTCGGCGCTGGTCGGCGCTGACTGCGTCGTCGGCAACTCAGCCGAGCTCAAGAACGTCATCCTCTTCGATCACGTTCAGACCCCGCATTATAACTATGTCGGCGATTCGATCCTGGGCTATTTCTCCCACATGGGAGCCGGCTCCATCACCTCGAACGTCAAGTCCGACAAACAGCTCGTTGTCGTTCACAACGGCACCGAGAAGATCGAAACGGGACTCAAGAAATTCGGCGCGATGCTCGGCGACTATGTCGAGGTCGGCTGTAACGCTGTATGCAACCCCGGCACCGTGATCGGCAGACATTCTAACGTCTATCCGACCTCCTGCGTGCGCGGTGTGGTTCCTGAGAACTGCATTTGGAAAAACAGCGGTGAAATCGTAGAAAAGAGGTAATTCCCATGGGTAAATATTTCGGTACAGACGGCTTCCGCGGTGAAGCGAACAAGGATCTGACCTTTGATCACGCCATCAAGATCGGCCGTTTCCTCGGCTGGTACTACGGCGCGAATCAGGGAAAAAAGGCGAAGGTGCTGATCGGTAAGGATACCAGACGCTCTTCGTATATGTTCGAGTATGCGCTGTGCACCGGTTTGATGGCAAGCGGCGCTGACGCTTACATCATGCACGTCACCACCACCCCGTCTGTCGCTTACATCACCCGCATCGACGACTTCGACTGCGGCATCATGATCTCCGCTTCTCACAACCCGTTCTATGACAACGGCATCAAGGTGCTTAACGGCAACGGCGAGAAGATGGAGGAAGAGACCCTTTTGAAGGTCGAGGAATACATCGACGGCAAGATCGAGATCCCTGTCGCTGAGCGCGAGGATATCGGCAGAACCGTTGACTATGTCGAGGGTCGTAACCGTTACATCGGCTACCTGATCTCCATGAGCAAATACAGCTTCAAGGGCGTCAAGGTCGGTCTGGACTGCGCGAACGGCGCTTCGTGGAATATTGCGAAGGGCGTGTTCAATGCGCTGGGCGCTAAGACCTATGTCATAAACGACAGCCCCGACGGCTATAACATCAACACCGACTGCGGTTCCACCCACATCGAGCATTTACAGAAGTTTGTGGTTGAGAAGGGCTTGGATATCGGCTTTGCCTATGACGGCGACGCTGACCGCTGCCTGTGCGTAGATGAAAAGGGCAACGTCGTTACCGGCGACCATATCCTCTACGTCTACGGCCTGTATATGAAGGAGCGCGGTAAGCTGCTCAATAACAAGGTCGTTACCACGATCATGTCCAACTTCGGACTGTACAAGGCGCTCGACAAGGTCGGCATCGAGTATGAAAAGACCGCTGTCGGCGACAAGTATGTCTATGAGAACATGGTGCAGACCGGCAACCGTATCGGCGGTGAGCAGAGCGGTCACATCATCTTCAGCAAGTACGCCACCACCGGCGACGGTATCCTGACCTCGCTCAAAATGATGGAGGTCATGCTCGCTAAACAAAAGCCCATGAGCGAGCTGGCGGCGCCCTGCAAGTTCTATCCGCAGGTCTTGAAGAACGTCCGCGTCAAGTCTAAGCCCGACGCGCAGAACGATCCCGATGTGCAGGCAGCTGTCAAGAAGGTTGCCGATGAACTCGGCGAGGACGGCAGAATCCTTGTCCGCGAGAGCGGCACCGAGCCCGTCATCCGCGTAATGGTCGAGGCAGGCTCAGATGAAGTCTGTGAGAAGTACGTCGATCAGGTCATCGAGGTCATCACGGCAAAGGGTCATCTGGCATAAGTTCAAATCAAGCTATTGCTAATAGGAAAGGCTGACGTTTTGTGACGTCAGCCTTTTGTGTTCTCTCAGAACGCGCGTTGTTTATAAGAGCCTTTACGACAGAGCTCATACCGATCTCTGACAACAGCAATCGATAAGAACGGTGCTTTGCCGCTTGTCGTGATCCACCCGAACCAAAGGGTCATTCCATCAAAAAACAGGGGTTCAAAACGGATCATCAGATCGATCCAAACACCGTTAGCGACAGATTGCTAACAGTCTGTAAATCCTTATTGTTTCTGATGTTTTCCCTTGTCATGCGCTTTCATTTATGATATGATGAAAATAAGAACAGTGGGCACCCTATCAACAACGAACGGAGGAACAATCATGCTGCGAAAAAAACCTGTTATCACGATACTGATTGCTTGCTTGAGTATGATGCTCGCGCTTTTTATGGTGCAGACGTCGGCTCAGGAGATCGGCAACGCCGATAAGGGCGCATCGATCACGGAACAAGGCTTTCAGATGGATCCTGCTGTGCAAAATGAAGAAACAGCGCTGCTCCCTGCGCCTCAGATCACCGGCTTTGACAGCCTTGACGAGGGTGTGAAGATCACATGGGCAGAGGTGCCCGGTGCGGCAAAATACCGCGTGTATTACAAAGGCAGAAACGGTTGGACTTCCATGGACGATACCGCTGACACCTCGTTCATCGATACGGATGTCGGATCAGGTCACACCTACACTTATTCGGTGCAATGCGTCAGTGAGGACGGTTCTCAGGTCACGAGCGAGATGGATACCACCGGTCGGCAATACACCTATAACATGGCAACGCCTCAGATCACGAGCCTTGTCAGTACCGACAAGGGCGTGCGGATCACATGGGAAAAGGTCCCTAACGCGTCCCGCTACCGTGTCTATTATTACGGCAGCAGAGGATGGACAAGAATGACGGAGACGACCGATACAAGCTATTTGGATATGGACGTCGCTTTTGGCTATCGCTATACTTACACGGTCAGGTGCGTCAATGAAAACGGGCGCTTTACCAGCGACTTCAACTCGACCGGTTGGAAGCATAAACACTATCTTGTCAAGCCTCGCATCAATGAGTTGAGCACCGCATCGAACGGCGTCAGCATCAAATGGAACAAGGTCGATTATGCCGCCAAATACCGTGTGTATTATAAAAATAGAAGCGGTAACTGGGTGCGGATGGTCGAGACGTCCGGGACAAGCTATGTGGACAGTGACGTCGCGTATGGCTACACCTACACCTATACGGTGAGGTGTGTTTCCGCTGACGGAAAAGCCTTTACCAGTGACTTTGACACGAACGGATGGCAATATACCTATTACTACGACGATCCTGAGATCACTTCGTTGAGCAGCACGGGCAAAGGGGTGGTGATCGCATGGGATCCGATCGGAGCGGCTAAGTACTGTGTCTATTACTACGGCAGCAAGGGCTGGACACGAATGGGCGAAACAACGGGTACGAGCTTTACCGATACGGATGTGCGCATCGGAGTGACTTATCGCTACACGGTTCGCGCGATCACCTCTGATGGTTCTCGATTCACCAGCGGCTTTAACGGCGCGGGATGGCGGTACAAGTATGACCCAAAGCTGTCCGCGCCTGTTATCACAAAATGTGAGACGATCAATAACGGCGTCAGGATCTACTGGGAGCCTGTTTCGAGCGTGAACAAATATAAGGTCTACTACAAAAACAGGAACAATAACTGGGTCGAGATGGGTGAAACGACGGGAACGAGCTTTGTCGATGACGTTGTCAAAGGCGGCTCTACCTACACCTACGCGGTGAGATGTCTCGCGGCAAAGAGCGGTGATTTTGCAAGCGGCTACAGCACCGAAACATCCCACACCTATGTGGATGCACCGCAGATCACAAAGCTCGAAAGTGCTGCGGGCGGCGTTCGGATCACATGGAACGCGCCTGCTGGAGCGACAAGATACCGTGTCTACTACAAGAACAGCAACGGCGGCTGGACCAAGATGGCGGAAGCGACAGAGAACACCTATCTCGATACCGACGTCAGCAACGGCGGCAACTACACCTATACGGTCAGATGCGTCAATGTCAACGGTTGGTTTACCAGTTGGTTCCATACGTCCGGCTGGAGGTATGCGTTTAACGATTGGTCAACTTTGTATAGAGATTATGTGTCGAACAAAACATACTTAAGCTATGTACCGAGTGCGTTTAAATCAGATACCCATTACTATTCTGTATATGATCTTGATGATGATGGCGTTCCGGAACTGATCATTAATGTCGGTTATGCCGCCGCAAACAATCATCATGTGATATTTACTGCAAAAAACGGCAAGGTCTCTTATTTGATGTTTAAAGGTCTGTTTGGCTCGATAGGTGCATACGCACCGGATTCTGAATTCAGAGGTGTTTTTACCACGGCAGCTCATACAGGATATGCCGCGTATCATTATCATTATATCAAAAACGGAGAGTGGCATACGGAATTGGTGATGGATTTGTTAGAGGATTCATCATCAGCCTCACATGTTGAATATAAGATGAAGTCGAAGACTTCGAATTCAAGTTTGTATAACGCGTTTATCAATGCGACCTATGTAAAAGACTCTTCCTCCGGATCGTTTCGATCTTTTAAATACTCGATAAAAACTTACACTTATGAGGAAGTCAGATCCGGTGGATGGCAGTAATGCAATAGGTAAAAAGTTTATATATCCGAGCTCTCTTATTAGATAAAAAAGACAAAGGCAGTCACGTTTGATCGCGTGACTGCCTTTTAAGCTGTTTGATCATTGTAGATGACAGTAACGATCGCGTGTCACTGCTTATAGATCTTGAATGAGGTCAGCGCCATGACGTCGGTGTCCTCGCGCAGCTCGGGGAAGTTGAAGGTCAGGCGGATGGTCTTGTCCCTGCCGATCACGTCGGTGGGGATCAGGAAGTTTAGACCGTGGTTGCGGGCGTCGTTACCCAGCCTGCCGGTGTAGACGTTCACGTCGTTGGCGGTGATGACGCATTCGGTCTCCTCATAGACATTCAGCACGTTAAAGTACGCGTGCAGGTCACTGAGATTGCCGGGCAGATCATCGAGCGGGATCTCCATCTGGGCGGTCTTGCCGTTGATGATGGTGCGCCAGCCGTTGGTGTGACCGAAGCCGGATTTGCAGTACATCGCGGCGGTCTCATCCTCGGTGAAGGTCAGCTCCTTGCCCAGCGTATAATTCTCTACGACGCCGCCGTTGAGCAGATAGCTGTTGGTCAGCTTGATCTTTTTGGAGTCGAGGTTCTTGGAGTTGATCAGGTATTCCTCGATGCGGGACTGGGCGTTGGAGCCCACACTGCGATAGAAGTAGCGCTCTCGTTTTTCGGAGGCTTTTTCCGCGTCCTTAAAGCTTGTGCCGCTACCGATCTTTTTGTAATCCTTTGTGACGGTAGAAGCAAGGGTAGCCGGCAGGTCAAAGAGGCTGACGGGAGCCTCACTGGTGCGGTATACATTGATCGCGTTCTTATCCTTATACAGCAGCATCGGATGTTGGTTGATGTCTTCGTTGCCGTTGTCGGCGGTGATGATGATCCTCGCGTCCTCGAATTTGCCGTGATCCTTGAGATCGCCGATCATCTTTAGAATGTAGGTGAATTCACCCTCGATCTGTTCTTTGCGCGAGGTGCCGTCGGGGTCTTTCTCGCCGTTTGAGGTCAGACGATAGGGCGCTTCGGCGCCTTTAAGATTGTAGATACGCACAGCAGAGGGGTATTTGTCGCTGTAGGTAAAGCCCTCCGCTTTGTCGTAATCGGCAAAGAACTTGTCGTCCGCGTCGGGGTTGTAGGTGTTGTTGCTCTTGAAGGAGGAGTAGTCGCTCAGACTCATCCAGAACAGCTGCTTCAAATAGTGAGGCACCGCCTTGTAGAGGGTGTAGCGGTACATGGTGGAGCCGATGACCTTATATGCGTCCTTGTCCTTGGCGCGATCGGAGATGTTGTCTACCTTGCGCACAGCCGCGTTGCCAAAGTATTTGTCATCGGTGAAGATACGAGTATCGGCGTAGTGCTTTTGCAGAACGTCGAAGGTGTTGTTAGCGTTCCATGCGCCGTTGATGTACTCGGTGTACTTGACGTCTTTCTTGTATACCTCACCGGTCAGCATCGCCGGAACAGATACCAGGGAATCGGAGCCGGTCGCTGTGGCGTTCGTATATTCCGTGAAAGAGGAAAGCTGTTTTTCGAGCTCGGGATGATCCTTTTTGTATTCGTCATAATAAGACTGATCCATGGAGCTTAACACAAATACCAGCGTGTTTTCCTGATCCGACAGCTCATAGATGCCGTCTGTCGTGACCTCATGGCTGAGCTTGTCGAGTGAATTCTGGTTCTTGTACAGATCCAGTGAGAGTCCGGCGATCTGGGTAAAGATGATGAACACCGCCGCGACCATCAGCACATGTCGCCATGAGCGCTTGAATACCATGAACAGCGCGAAGGGCATTGCCAGACACGCCGCCCACATCGCGGAGTCGATCGCGCCGTAGGTGGTGTAGTCCATCCATGCGATCTGTGAGCCGTCCAACACACCCGAGCCGTAGCTGATGTTGAAGAAGCTGCACTGGATATACAGTCCCAGCGAGATACCAAAGACCAGACAGCATAGTATCTTGTGGATCGCGCCCTTAGGAAGTGAGAGCAGCAGTGTCATCACGACAAAGCCGATCAGCGATACGATGATGACAGGGGAGAGAAGCGAGCGAAAGCTGAACCACATTTCATCGTTACCGGTCACATACAGCGAGAGCGGTCCGTACACCAGCAGCGTAAAACAGAACAGTGCGGCGGTCGTAGCGCCGAACGCAAACCGGTGTTTGAGTGAATAATGTTTATCTTCCATAACTTTTCCTTTTTATCATCGGTCACCGCGATGGTGCACATGGCTGTTGGACAAAAAATATTCATTAAGAGAAACAAGCCTGCTGTTCCATCTTGACCGATATGGTTTATCGCCTATAATAAATCACCCTATATTTTACTCCAAAATCTATATATAGTCAAGTATTTCGACTATTTTCACAACATATGGAATGGTGACAGAAACGTGATTTGCTTTTCTTGCCAATATATGGTATAATCGTTTGGAATGAAGAAATAAGAAAGAAGAAATGAGAACCGCCATGATACAGTCTCGTTTTCTTCGTAAACCAACAGTCATTGCGAGGCATTTGACACGCGTGTCGAGCCGTGGCGTTTTCAACCGATTTTTGAGGCATTTATGGATATCCGCGTCAACGATGAATTGATCATGAAGAAGCCCCATCCCTGCGGCGACAACCGTTTCCTCGTCCTGCGCGTCGGCATGGATTTCAAGATCCGATGCCTAAAATGCGGCAGAGAGGTCATGGTACCCCGCAAGAATGTGGAGAAGAATATACGGAAAGTCATTAGAGTAGAACTGAAAACTGAAGACTGAAAATTGAAAACTGAAAAATGTTGGTGACTCGCTTTGCTCGAACATTTCTATATCTTTCGGGTGCGGGTGTCCCGCCATCCATTCTTCAGTTTTCAGTATTCATTATTCATTTGACGAAGGAAACATTATGTTCAGTAGATTAGCGATATTTGACAAACGATATAACGAGCTGGAAAAGCGGATGTATGAGCCGGACGTGGTGTCCGACCCCGACCGCTACCGCGAGGTGATGCGTGAGTATGCGTCCATCGAGCCGGTGGTCAAGAAGTACCGCGAATACCAATCGGCACAGCAGACCATCGAGGACAGCCTGATGATCCTCGACGACGCGTCCTCCGATGACGAGCTCAGAGAGCTTGCGTCCATCGAACTCGAAGACGCTAAGCGCCAACTCCCCGAGCTCGAAGAGGAACTCAAGATTCTGCTCCTGCCCAAGGATCCGAACGATGAACGCAATGTTATCGTCGAGATCCGCGGCGGCACGGGCGGCGAGGAAAGCTCGCTGTTCGCCTATGATCTGTACCGCATGTACAGCATGTACGCCGAGCGCAGAGGCTATAAGATAGAGGTCATCAACCTCAATGAGACGGGGCTCGGCGGCTATAAGGAAGTGTCCTTCATCGTCAGCGGCACGGGCGCATACAGCCGCTTTAAGTTCGAGTCGGGCACCCATCGCGTCCAGCGTGTGCCTAAGACCGAGAGCTCGGGGCGCATCCATACCTCGGCGGCAACGGTCGCCGTCCTGCCCGAAGCGGATGACGTAGAGGTGGACATCAACCCCAATGATCTCGAGATCGATACCTTCCGCTCCTCCGGCGCGGGCGGTCAGCATATCAACAAGACCAGCTCCGCGATCCGCATCACCCATAAGCCCACGGGTATGGTCGTGGAGTGTCAGGATGAGCGCTCCCAGTATAAGAACAAGGATAAGGCGATGAAGGTGCTCAAATCGCGCTTGCTCAAGATCGAGCAGGATAAACAGCATGAGGCGATCGCCTCCGACAGACGCTCCCAGATCGGTTCGGGTGACCGCAGTGAGAAGATCCGCACCTACAATTATCCGCAGAGCCGCGTTACCGATCACCGTATCGGCTTGACGCTGTATAAATTGGACGAGATCATGAACGGCGATCTCGACGAGATCATCGACGCACTCGTCACCGCACAACGAGCGGAACAACTGAAAGAGCAAATGAACGCATAGTAGGGCGGGGGCTTGCTCCCGCCGTGTCCCGCAGGGACGTTTGTGAAGCGTGTCCCGCAGGACAATTGCGAAGCAAAGAAATAGCGACTTTGCCTATAATATTGATTTATCAGACAGGTTTCGGCGGGAGCAAGCCCCCGCCCTACGATTGATATGATGAAAACACTGCATTTAACCAACACACAATCGGATATTGAAACGGCATCCGCCATCCTGCGTGAGGGCGGTCTGGTTGCTATGCCTACCGAGACGGTTTACGGCTTGGCGGCTAACGCGTTGGACGGCGAGGCGGTGCGCCGTATTTTTGAGGCGAAGGGTCGACCGATGGATAACCCGCTGATCGTCCATGTCGCGGATTTTTCCGACATAAAGCGGCTCCGTTTGGTATCGGAGATCCCCGAAAAGGCGGTCAAGCTCGCCAAAGCCTTCTGGCCGGGACCTCTCACCATCATCATGCCCAAGGGGAATGTGATCCCCGATGAAGTCAGCGCGGGGCTGAGCACCGTGGCGATCCGAATCCCGTCCCATCCCGACGCGCAAAAACTGCTCAAAACAAGCGGTCTGGCATTGGCGGCGCCTTCTGCCAACACCTCTGGCAAGCCCAGCCCGACCACGGCACAGCATGTCATCGACGACATGGAGGGCAGGATCGAGGCGGTCATCGACGGCGGCAGCTGTTCTGTCGGCGTAGAGAGCACTGTCATCACCCTCGCGACCGATATGCCCCGCATTTTACGACCCGGGCTGATCACGCGTGAGGAGATCGAAGCGGTGATCGGCGCGATCGAGGTCGATCACGCGGTGCTCCATCAATTGGAAAACAATGAAAAAGCCTCGTCACCCGGTATGAAGTACAAGCACTACGCGCCCCGCACTCGGGTCGTACTGTTACGCGGCAGTGACGAGCGTTACATTACATACATGAATCGACTGTACGCCCGTGATCCGCATATTGCGGCGCTGTGCTACGACGAGGACAAGCCGCAGCTCGACATGCCCTGTATCACGATCGGCGGCATGGAAGATGAAAAGGCTCAGGCGCAGGCGCTCTTTGACGCGCTCCGAGCCGTGGATGATTTGGACGATGTGAACACCGTTTATGCCCACTGTCCCAAGGCGACAGGCGTCGGTATGGCGCTGTATAACCGCTTGATCCGTGCGGCGGCGTTTGAGGTCATCGACCTGCCCGAGAAGCGGATCATCGGCTTGACCGGACAGACCGGCGCGGGGAAGAGTGAAGCGGCAAGACTGCTCGGCGCATGCGGACTCCCCGTCATCAGCGCGGATGAAGCCGCCAGACGCGCGGTCGAGGACAGCGAAGTGAAGGCGATGCTGTGCGCCGCGTTCGGTGATGTGTTGTTACCCGACGGCAATCTCAACAGGCAGCTTGTTGCAAAGATCGCGTTCTCGACTCCCGAAAACACGGAAACACTCAATCATATCACCCATCCCAAAATCAGTGAGATCATGCTCGCACAGGCAAAGGAGTGTGAGAGTGATACTGTCATCTTTGACGCGTCCCAGCTCTTTGAAGCCCATCAGGATGTATTCTGTCACCGCATCATCGGTGTGCTCGCCGATCCCGCGATCCGTAGGGAAAGGATCATGCAGCGTGACGGTCTGAACAGGGAAGAGGCTGAGTTGAGAATGTCGGCTCAATTAAGCGAAGAGTTCTTTCTTACGCACTGCGATGATATACTATATAATAACGGTTCCGCCGATGCTTTCCAAAACGCTGTGCGGGATTATAAGGAAAGGCTGGTGCGCGGATGAGCAGAAGATACAGCGAACGACACGCACGACGTTCTCGCGAGACCAAGGGACACGGAGCGATCGGCTTTCTCGTAGTATTTGTCCTCTTGCTATTTGTAGGGGTGATGGTATTCTTTTTCGTTTCCGATACAAACTATAAGGGAACGAAGGGAAAGGTATATAAACTCTTTTATCAACAGCAATACGGCGAACAGGTGCACAAATACGCGACCGAGTTCGGCGTGGAAGAGCCGCTCGTGTTTGCGGTCATTCGTACCGAAAGCGGTTTTCGAGCTGATGTGGAAAGCTCCGCCGGCGCACAGGGTCTGATGCAGTTGATGCCCTCTACCTTTGACTGGCTGCAGGAGAGTCTGGACGGGCAGGTGATCTACACCACCGAATCGCTCAAGGATCCCGATATCAATATCCGCTACGGCACCTATCTTTTGTCGGTGTTGCTCAACAAATACGGCAACCGGCAGACGGCTGTCGCCGCCTATAACGCCGGCACCACCACCGTGGATGGCTGGCTGCAGGATCCGAACATCTCGCCCGACGGCATTACGCTGACGAATATTCCATATGAGGAGACAGCAACTTACGTCGAGCGCGTCGGTAACGCGTATGAGTTATATCAAAAACTATACTATCAATAATCCGGTTAACGGTTAACGGATAACGGTTAACGGTTGTCACCTATTTCTATAGATCAAAAATCCGCGAGGATTTCCCCACAACCGTTCACCATTCACCATTCACCGTTCACCCTTTTCAGGAGGTACAAAATGAGTGAAAAAGCAAAAGAACTCAGAGAAAAACTGATGATGAAGGAGCGCCGCGGCGCGGCGACCTACTCGGCAGAGGTGCTCGCTCAGGCGGACGCTTACTGCGAGGACTACAAAAAGTTTCTCGACAACTCCCGCACCGAGCGCGAGGCGGTAGCTTACGTCAAGGCGCTGGCTGAGAAAGAGGGCTTTGTGGAATTCGATCCCGACGGCTCTTACAAGCCCGGCGACAGGGTCTATGTGATCAACCGCGAGAAGGCGATCGGTCTGGCGGTCATCGGCAAGAACGGCACTTCGGAGGGCGTGCGTCTCGCGATCGCGCATATCGACTCCCCGCGCATTGATCTGAAACCCAACCCGCTGTATCAGGACAACGGTTTGGCGCTGTTCAAGACCCACTACTACGGCGGCATCAAAAAGTATCAGTGGACGACCGTGCCGCTTGCTCTGCACGGCAGAGTGGTCAAGCTCGACGGCTCGACCGTGGACATCCAAATCGGTGACGATCCCAAGGACGAGTGCTTCCTGATCACCGATCTGCTGCCGCACCTTGACCGCGAGGGCGCGATGAAGACCGTATCAAAGCTCTTCACAGGCGAGGATCTGAACATCTTGGTCGGCTCGCGTCCCTATGATGACAGTGATGAAAAGGATCTTGTCGCCCTGAATGTGATGAAGATCCTCAACGACCGCTTCGGCATTGAAGAAAATGACTTCCTCTCCGCGGAGCTGAACTTCTGTCCCGCGTATCCGACGCGTGACGTCGGCTTTGACCGCTCGATGATCGGCGGCTACGGTCACGACGACAAGTGCTGCGCTTATCCGTCTGTCACCGCGATCTTCGACACCAAGCTGCCCGAGTGCACCTGCATCACTTATCTGACCGATAAGGAGGAGACAGGCTCCGACGGCAACACCGGCATGCAGAGTGATTTCCTCCGATATTTCATCTATGATCTGGCAAAGCAGGACGGCAACGAGGGCTATCGTGTGCTGAGTAAGTCAAAGTGCCTCTCGGCGGACGTCAACGCGGCGTTCGATCCCACCTTCCCGTCCGTGTATGAGGCAAAGAACTGCTCCTTCATCAACGAGGGCGTTGTTATCAGCAAGTACACCGGTCACGGCGGCAAGTATGATACCTCCGACGCGTCAGCCGAGTTCATGGGCGAGATCCGCGCCATGCTCGCAAAGAACGACGTCAAGTGGCAGGTAGGCGAGCTGGGCAAGGTCGATATCGGCGGCGGCGGTACCATCGCGAAGTACGTCGCCAACATGAACGTCGATGTGGTCGACCTCGGCGTAGCGGTGCTGTGCATGCACGCGCCCTTCGAGGTCATCTCCAAGGCGGATATCTACATGGCGCATAAGGCGTTTTGGGGACTGTTTAACTGAATAAGCGATTGAGATTACGGAGCTGCTGCGTGAACAACGCGGCGGCTCTTTTCAGCGAAGTGCTATCTGTCAGAGAGTTGTAGGGTACGGCGCTTGAGGAGTTGTCCAAATCTTTTGAGGTGCTGTCAAAATCTTGATTTTGGTTACAGCACCCATGCGTTAGCTGATTTGGCTTACAACTCCCATGCAAGGCTCTCCCTCGTCGTCACTCGCCGTATTCGGTAAGCGTATCCGTTTGATACGCTTTGACCTCGTGTGGCGGCTCCTCCTCTCCCCATAA
>OMWP01000034.1:7887-64961 GCA_900314795.1 uncultured Eubacteriales bacterium | reverse complement strand
TGAATTAGAGCATCAGATCAGCATGCTCATAGCTGAGAATGACAGCCAAAAGGAAGAAATTAATAACCTCAGACAAAAGCTCGAGCATATGAATGAGATTCTCCTGAATATGCAGAGAGCGCGCTTCGGACAGTCGAGCGAGAAGCAGAAGTATGTATCTCTCGATCAGCTCAGCGTGTTCAACGAGGCAGAGCTGGAGCAAGATCCCAAGGCTCCGGAGCCGGACGAAAAGACGATTATCGTTCCCGAACACAAGCGTAAACCAAAGAAGCCTCTTGAAGACAGGATCAAGGAGCTTCCGTCGGAAGACGTTTTTCTCGACATTCCGGAAGATGAAAAATTCTGTACCGCCTGCGGAAAGCCTTTGAGAAGAATGGGAAAGAAATTCCTGCGCACAGAAATAGAGGTCATTCAAAAATCCATAAGAGTCATCCGTTACTACGCATATACCTACACCTGCGATTACTGTGAAAAAGAGAAAGGTGTTTCGAGGATATACAGCGTTCAAGCTCCCGAACCGCTGATCAAGCACAGCTATGCGTCGCCCTCTTTAGTAGCCGATGTGATGACGCAGAAGTATGTGGACGGTATTCCTTTGGCTCGGCAGGAGAAGATATGGCAGCGGGACGGCTTCGCGCTCTCAAGAGCGACAATGGCAAACTGGATCATCAAGGTGGCTGAGAAATGGCTCAAGCCGCTGTACAAGATGATGAAGAAACAGCTTCTCGCGAGCAACGTCATCTATGCCGATGAAACGGTCGTACAGGTGCTCAAGGAAGAAGGTAAGGCTCCGCAGAGTGAATCGAGGATGTGGGTCTACGGCAGCGACGGACGCTCCGGCAAGGCGATACGGATCTTCGAGTACCAGCCGGACAGGAGCGGCGAACGCTGCAAGAGATTCCTGAGCAGTTTTACGGGCTGTCTGGTGACAGACGGATATACCGGATACAATGCCGTTGAGAACGTCACCCGGTGTGGCTGCTGGGCGCATATGCGCAGAGCGTGGCGCGACGCGATGCCGAAGGGTGCGACAATAGAGAACTCCAAAGCGGCAGTCGGCTACAATTACTGCAACAAGCTGTTCGCACTCGAAAGAAAATGGAAAACCCTGAATAACGCTCAGAGAGAAGAGAATCGCCGCAACCAGGCGGAAAAGCTGGTGGACGAATACTTCCTCTGGGTGCGTAGTGTCGACCCTGTCAGCGGAAGCAAGCTTGAGGATGCGGTGAAATACGCGCTGAACCAGGAGAAATACCTCAAAGCGTTCTTGAATAACGGTGAAGTCGAAATATCCAACAACTTTGCCGAGAACGCGATCCGTCCGTTTGTGATCGGAAGAAAGAACTGGCTATTTTCCGACACAGTCAAGGGCGCCAAGTCCAGCGCGATCGTGTACAGCCTGATCGAAACTGCGAAAGCAAACGGCGTCGAGCCGTATGCGTATCTTGCGTTGGTGTTGACAGATATGCAATACATGGGCAAGCCATTCTCCAACGAAGAACTCGAAAGCCTTATGCCCTGGAGCGAAGAGATGAAGCAGTCCATCATAAGCAGAACAAAATCCGTAACAGAATAATTGAAGCCATTGAGATAAATGTGTCAAACCCTCCGTTTTCTGACGGAGGGTTTAGTGTTTACGGGGTGGTTATTAAGCGGTTACGATAAAAACGAAGAAAATAATGCCTGTATATTTTGTGAAATTGATTTCTCTCTACAGGTATTTTTTAACCTTATATATATATGTAGTCGAGTGAAAGCTCGGATTGCATACAACAAAATATCTATTGCCTGAGTGTACATCAGGGCGAGGATACATATATGTTTGACTACTCCGAAAGGAGGAGGAAAGCATGAATGTGTAGCCTAACCTTTGTGCGCTCATTTTTCAGAGGTCTGGTTACGCAAGTAGTCAGACCTCTTTTTGTGTTCTTGCCCTTATTGCACCCCGGCGGAAAGGAAAAGAACATGAGTTACAACCACGGAAAAGAAGAAAGAATCTTTGAACAAAAATGGAAAAAGCTGAGGAAGGAGTATAGAGAAGCCGGAATGACAGAGGAAGCAATAGAGAAGATGTATCTCTTCGACAAAGAAGAATTCAATCGCGATAGGGCTTATTTTGAACGTCTTCATGTTTCGTTTGATACATATAATGGCTATTCCGATGAAGAAGAGGGTGAAACTATTGATGAACCCGAAATTGCAGTATCAGATGAATTGTATCCTGCTCTTTCACGGTATTGGTGGATTGAAGAAATTGATGATCCCCATATCTTAGCGTATATAAGAAAGCTATCCAAGATCGATGTTGAGATTCTCACATTGTGTATTTATGAAGGATACAAACAGAAAGAAGCAGCTAAGAAAGTAGGATTATCCCCGTCAACACTAAGCTATCGATTCAATAAAATCAAACACGAAATGAAAAAACTTTAAGAAATTTTACAAATCTTCGAATTATTAGGCTCTCTCACCGGCTATTTAGTGAGAGGACTTTGAAACGGTATAGCTTGACCGTCCTTTCTAAATCAAATACACAACAAATCTTCTTCTTTTTCTATAGTGTGTGAAACATGAGAACCACATAAGCTGCTTGAGACAGAAACGAATGGGGTTCCCCATCCCAACCAAATTGTTTCAGATTCTCAGACGCTCGGATTTCATCACCGAGTGAGGCGACGAAAAGCTATAGGGAAATCTTCCATCCAGTCACAGTCCGAGCGTGTTAGCAACCGTCACAGGCAATGAGGATACAGGTCGCGGCGACCCCGCGATGGTGAAAGTCCAATGAGGTCAATGATGTATAGTACCTGGAAGATTTGTTCCCTTGCTCAGGGAAATCGAGGATAAATATGAGCAAAGCCTTTGCCGCCTGTTCCGTACAGGTGAGAGATGTATGAGGACAGGCGGCAGAGCGCTGACATGATATGTCTTAAGGCAATACCGCAGGAAATCTGTGTATAAAACGAATTGTGCGGTATTGCTTTAGGACATTACCGGATCAGTAAACCGTGATTAACACAGTTTTGATAAAGATAATGTCTGAATCTATGCGAAAGGAGGTTTAGAAAGCGTTATGAGAAACGAACGTATGAACATCTATGTCACAGATGACGAAAAAGAGATCATCGATCAGAATGCTCGTGCTTACGGTATGACCAGAAGCGAGTATCTCCGTCATGTTGCGTTGTGTTTTGACGAGGAGTGTGACGATAGCGAAAAGCTTCATGCAGATTTCCTGCTGTTGTGCGAAAGAATCCACAAGCTCACCGAAAGACCGTTTGCGGATACCTTTATGGATGACAGTGTTGAGATCCTTGAAGACTTTTTCAGGTTGATCTCCCGCTATCGTCGGGCTACCGAGTTTGATGACGACTGATCACACAAAATGAGCAGCGTCGTACTTTTTCTGCGGCGCTGCTCAACACCAAATTTCAGAAGGGAGAGAAACAATTGAAAAGAATAATCAAAATACCTATCGCAATCATCATGATGCTGATGGTCGTAACTTCAAGCGTGTTGACTGCGTTTGCGGCAAACGACGGTGTTCAGGGTGTGAGCTATTCTTACGCAGAAAAAGGCGACTGTACCGTAGACTACGGCGATTCGATATGGGTCAATGAGTATTATACCTATACACATCGCTTTACGGTCAACGGTAAAATCGCAACCTGTTCTTGGTCTACAAATAATACTCCTTCAAAAGGTACATACAAAAATGCTACCAAGTATTATTTGTCCAAGTCTGCCATGAGAGCAAAGGCGTTTTACTGGTTGTATCTGGATAATGACGCTACCATACCTTCGTCAAGCGCAAAATATGATAAGTCGTCAAAGACTTATTGGGATGATATTCAAAGCGCACTCGATGATAGCGGAAATGTTGGCGGCGCTTATGCTTTTGTACACAGTGTCATTGATTACCTGCAGCAGGGTGAGGTGAATCCATACTGTTTGGATGATTGGAACGATGCAGTAAAGGCATTTGCTGCTAAAACCGATTATTATCCAAATGTTCCGGCAGAATATGAAATCTTCTATTTCTATCCGGAAGGAACAGCATCACAGTCCCTGATGTCTTACGAGGGCGCTCCACACGGATATATCAAGATCGTCAAGGCTTCTACTAATAAGCAGCTTACTGATGGAAACGCTAACTACTCATTTAAGGATATTGAGTATTATGTTTCCAAGAGCAAGACCGACTTCGATACGAACGGCAACAATTATCTCGGCTACATCAAGCTGAATGCTGCCGGTGAAGGTCATTCAAAGGATGGCAGCCGCGCAACGCTTCGGTTCTTGCCACCCGGTACCTACTATGTGAAAGAGGGCTGGCTCCCGAAAAATTGCAGTTACAAGAAGAACGATACGGTGTATACGGTAAAGGTAACAAGCAATCACACGACTACTCAGCCGGTTGTGCTGAGTGTAAGCGATGAGCCTAAAACCGTGTACGGCAAAATCGAAAAGTCATCCGCTAAGCCTGAATGGACTGATGGCAAACCGGAGTATTCCTTCAAAGGGATTCGGTACTCGTTCTCAACAAGCTCAACTGATTTTTCACCGAGCGGCAGTAACTACATCGGATATGTTGAACTGGATGAAAACGGCGTTGGCTACACCGCTAACGGCAGTCGCGCGACGCTTCGTGAACTCGGTCCCGGTACTTATTATGTGAAAGAATCTTATATTCCTTCTGGTTGTAAGTACAAACTGGATAAAACCGTTTATACGATGTCTTTTACGTTTAGCAATGATAAAAACCATTTGAAGGTTTTGAATGTCAAAGACGAGCCGGAGGGCTCGTCCAGTGCAAAGATCATCAAAAAGTCGTCTATGCCTGCTATCTCAGACAGTAATCCGCTTTACACCCTCGAAGGTGCTGAATTTACCGTCTATAAGACAAGAGCCGACGCAGAAAACGGCACCAATGCTTATACTACCGTCGTGACTGATGAAAACGGTGTTTCTTTCATCAGCGATATCGAGCTGGGCACCTATTATATCAAAGAAACTAAGGCTCCCTACGGCTTCGAGCTTTCCGACGAGATCAAGGAGCTGAAAGCTGATGAATTGCAGGAGGAAGCCTATGAAGTGGAGTTTGAGGACAAGCCCATCATCACGCCGATTTCTGTTCTGCTGAAAAAGCAGGCGGCTAACGGCGGTGAAGGACGCGGAATCGGCGGCGCTGAGTACACGGTCAACTATTATAACGATCGGTACGAGTCCGTCGAAGACCTTGCGGGAGTTACCCCGACAAGATCATGGGTGTTTGGAACCGATAAAAACGGCAAGATTGCCTATGATTCTGATTACCGTTCGTCCGGTGATGAACTGTTCTATGATTCGATCAACAACGCTTACGGTCTTCCTCTCGGTACAGTGACCATTCAGGAGACGAAAGCCCCGGAGAAGTTCTATCTGGATGAACAGATATATCTCAGTCAGATCACCCTTGACAGCAGTACCAATACCGTGATGTATAACTATCCAGTATCAAATGAAGAATCCATCGAATCGGTGACGATATCCGGTACAAAGACATGGGACGATGATAACGACCGCGACGGCAAGCGCCCCAAGAGCGTGACCATCGAGCTCTATCGGGATAACGAGTTGTTCGATTCCTATACCATGAGCGAGGACACCGGTTGGCAGTATGAATTCACTGACCTTGACAAAGGATATGCTGACATCAATATCGAAAACCATTTCCATGAGTATCAGTACGAGGTCAAAGAGGGCGCTGTCGAATACTACGAGAGCAGCACCGGCGGCATGGCGGCTGATCCCGAAGATGCTAATCATTTGATTTGCGATTTCTTGAATCACTATGTTCCTGCCAAGGTATCGGTCGACGGTACTAAAACTTGGAAGGACTATGAAAACATCATGGGGTATCGTCCCGAAAAGATCAAGGTCTATCTGCACCGCGACGGCACAAAGGTCGATGAAGTTGAAACCGGTAAGGATCAGGATTGGTCGTACAGCTTCAAGAATCTTTACCAATATCATGACGGCGGCAAGGAGTACACCTATACCATCGGCGAGGAACCTATTCCCGGTTATTCCGTCAAAGTCGACGGCTATAATCTGAAAAATACGCTGGCAACCGGATCGATCAATCTCATCAAGACGGATTCAGATGACAACCCGATGAAGGGTGTTTCTTTCAGGCTCTATACAGAAAAAGGTAAGCCTGTAGGAGCAATCTCCAAGGATAACACCTACAAATTCTGGAAACTGACCGATGATGAAGAAAAGGCGACCTATGTAACCGGCGATGAGGGCACCATCCATATTGAGGAACTGCCGATCGGCAAGTATTACTTTGAGGAAACCGAGACCTTGCTCGGCTTCATCCCTTACGGTGAGAAGATACCGTTCGAGATCAAAGAAGGCAGCGAGGAAACACTTGACATTTCTGCCGAAGTCGAGAATGCCAAGATTGTTATGCCCGAAACAGGCGGATCAGGTTCTATGATGTTCTATATCATTTCTATCACACTGGCAGGGCTCGCAGTAACGATGCTCTGCATCAAAAAATCTAAATCAAAGAGAGGTAATTTATCATGACAAAACGTTTGATTTCTATTCTTATGGCTATTTTTATGATCGCCGCTATCGCGATCCCTGCGGTGAACGCCGCGGGTGATAACACCCTCGACACCACAAAGAAGGTGTCGATTACCATGAACTGCGACAAGGCAGGCTACGAATTTGAAGTGTTCAAGATCGCCGACCTTGTGACCGCGACTAATCCCTATACCGTCAAATACGATGTAAAGGTCGATGATGCTGCTGTGAAGGCGGCAGTTGCTGACGGCAACTTTGAAGAGGCGGACAGAGGTAAGATCCTCAACGCACTGGATAAGGACGCGGAGCTCACCGGCGCGACTTCTGTAGGTAAATACAGCGTCGATACCGACGGTAACACGAAGACTATGTCTGATCTTGCACAGGGCATCTACTATGTCCGTGCCGTCAACTTTCCGGCAGGTGTTAAGACAGTTACTAACTCTTGTTTTGCGTTGCCTTACTACTCCGAGGATGGTTGGACTTTTACCATCGACGCCATTAATCTGGCGGCAAAGGTAGAGGACGAACAGCCCGAGATCCACAAGGTTATTACAAACTCTACACGCGGCAACGAAAACTTTTCCGATGTTTCTATCGGCGATACCGTTGATTTCAAGATCACCACTTCCGTTCTCGGCGTAGTTGATGAGGTTCCTGAGCATGAGTTCAAGCTGAACTCTTATGTGATCACCGACCTGATGTCCAAGGGCTTGACCCTGAATCAGAACAGCTTTGTTGTAGCATTGGTAGACGCGGATGACAAGACGCTTGCTACGCTCGATCCGAAGGACTATACCGTTAATGTGACCGCTGAGGAAGGCAAGGATACCAACTTCACCGTATCTCTGAATAAGGAATTTCTCCAGAAGGATGATTTCTATGCCGCAGAGAATGTTGTGACGACCTATTCTGCTGTTCTAAACAAGTACGCGACCACCAAGATCACCGGTAACCCCAACGAAGCTGTTGAGCTGAAATACACCAACAAGAATGATGTTGAGGGCAAGGTCGAGGGTAACACCGTATATGTCTACACCTTCAAGGTTCAGGTCAACAAAGTCGATGAGAAGGGCAATCCGCTGAGCGGCGCCGACTTCTCCGTTTACAAGACTGAAGCTGACGCAAAGGAAGAAAAGAACGCCCTTGCATCCGGCACTTCCGACAACGACGGTGTGGTAGTGTTCCGTAACGCGGATAACGCAGAAATGCTCCTTGAGAGCGGCACCTATTATGTAAAAGAAACCAAAGCTCCGAGCGGCTTCAACAAGTATACCGACGTCATTCCCATTGAGATCAAGGTCACTTACGGCGATACTCTGACGAACGGTACCTATATCGTATCCGCTCCCGAGCTCGGTCTAACAAGCGTTGATGTGAAGAACTCTAAGACCGTACTGCCGCAGACCGGCGGTAACGGCAACATCATCGCTTATTCCATCGCATTCATCTTATTAGCCGCAGGCGGTACTGTCTTCTTCATCAGCAGACGCAAGAAGAAGTCCCGTGATAAGGCGGCGTAATCGTTCTCCTTTTCCGTGGACGGTGACGATATGGAAAACAAAGTATTACCGATCATCTCGATGATCATCCTGATTGCTGCTGTGGGCTTATTGCTCTATCCGACGGTATCCGTATGGATCAACCAAATGTTATCGGATAGCGCCATCACACAGTATAATAATACGGTGGATACCCTGTCACAGACCGAAAGATCAGAGCAGCTCGCAGAGGCGAGGGAGTATAACCGTGAGGTGTCAAATGTGTTTTCGGACAGCTTTGACGCGGACTCTTTCATGACTGACGAACGGTATAACAGTATCTTGAATGTGACGGGCGACGGTCAGATCGGGACGGTGAGTATTCCGTCAATTGACTGCCATCTTCCCATCTTTCACGGCAACAGTAAAGAAACGCTGACCAAAGGTGCCGTTCATATGGCATTCACCTCTTTTCCCGTCGGCGGCGTATCATCCCACTCTGTAATCTCCGCTCATACGGCATATCCGGGAAAGCGTTTCTTTGACAGGCTGACAGAGGTTGAGATCGGCGATCGTTTTTCCGTCACCGTCCTTGGAGAAACACTCAACTACAAAGTTGTGGATATAAAGGTTGTTCTGCCCTCGGAAACACAGTATTTCGAGGTGCAGAAGGGTAGAGATTTGGTCACGCTTGTAACCTGTACGCCGTACTCGGTGAATACGCACCGACTCTTGGTGACGGGCGAGCGTGACAACTCACCATCCGAAATGATTGAAGCAATACCCGAAATAAAACAATTCAATGTGAATTCTTCGTTGGTTTGGAGCGCGGTACCAATCGCGGCGGCGATCATATTCGTAACGGTTATCCTGATACGGAAACGGAGGAAGCGCCATGAAACGTAAGATATGTGCCGTTATTTCCCTCATCCTGATCATTGCAAGCCTTGTTGTGTTTGCTTATCCCGATATCAGCAAAACAGAGAATCAGAAGAAAAACGATGAGATAACCGAACGGTTCGATCATGTTGCTGATGATGTGCAGGATGGCAGCTGGGAAGAAGCGGAGGATAACGGTGAAGTTAATAAGGACGGTTATCTGATCGACGACAACGGCGTTATTATCTCCGAGTATCCCGTGGTGTATCAGGCGGATATCGACAGGTTATATGCAGACAGCATCGCCTATAACGAACGCCTGAAAGAACATCAGGATATGGATCATACCGACTTTGCCGATGAAGCGCTGGATCTATCCGACTACGGAATCTATGACGGCGTTTACGGATATATCACCGCTCCGTCGATTGATCTGAACACGCCGATCTACTTAGGCGCAAGTGAGGACAATATGGCTTGGGGAGCGGCACATTTGATGAACACCTCGCTCCCGACAGGCGGTGAGAGCACGAATGTAGCGTTAGCCGGTCACACCGGTTATTTTGGCAGGATCGTGTTTGATAATATTCCATATCTCAATGAAGGGGACAATGTGAGTATCACGACCTATTTCGGTACACTGAATTATCGTGTTATTTCCAAAAAGGAAATATTATCAACCGAAACCAACGATATCTATGTTGTTAAAGGCAAAGACCTGCTCACACTGCTCACCTGCGCAAGTATGGGCAAAAAACGCTATCAGGTAACGTGCGAGAGAGTATAAATTTGGGGTGCTGACGAAATCATCAGCACCCCCGAAATTCAAATTCAAAATCGAGATTATATAATCTCAATTCACTTAATTACGATTTAATTATTTAACTACCCGAACGTAATTATCAATATCATGAGTAATGACAAGTGACAAATGAACATTCCCTTATTGGCTTTCTCTTTCCCTTAAAAACACAGTGATTTTAAGGGAAATTTGGTAAATATAGAACTATTTAAGATAGGAGAACATAGATGTTAGGCTTTTTCATCGGTCTCTTTGTCGGAGGCTTTATTGGAGTTACCGTGATGTGCCTTATGGCGGTCGCCGGTGATTCAGACAAACATAATCATCATTAATTTCTAAAGAAGGAGTGAACAAGAGGTGGTTTACAAAACATTGCAATTTTGAATCAATCACCCATCATACACTACCTTTAGTTTAACGGTTCAGCCCGAGTCGTTCTAATAAATCAAACTTTTCCGTACCCGACGACATGCCCTTTGCGATTTTTTCGCCGCGCAAAAGGGCAGCGGTTCCGCGCGTGAAATAGCGGAAAATCTGATACAGCCATGCAAAGTGCCGCAGGAAGGGGTGCTTTTGGCTATTTTCCCAGTTCTGCTCGCCTCTTGTTTGTAAAAAGCGAAACAGTCCCATTCGACGGGCACTGATGGTGATGTATTCCGAAGGGTGTATTTCTTCCGTCAGTTTGCTGCCGAAGTTACCGTAATTGAATACGGCTTCGAGCAATTCTTGCGTCGTAGCTTCTTCGGCAGAATCGCACCATGTGATAGGATCGGGCAGTCCGAAATACTGCTTGCACATACTTGTCATAGTAATGGCAAGGGTTTCCAGACCCGCTTGTAGCGCAAGATCTGAAAAACTGCTTTTCCATCTTTCGTCACTCAGATTCGCGTGGACAAACATCATCCAGTCGATGATCTGGCGGATGCCGAGGCCGCCCTGTAAATGGTGACGCACGTGATCCAGAAGGATCAGCCCGTTGACCATCTCGGGCAAAACCGGAAACCGGTGGTTGAACAGTTCACGGGTGCTGATGTCGGGAAAGCTCTTGAGGATCAGGGGGTCGATATCCCATTTCTCGTCGCTGTAACGATGGTGAAGCTCCAATACAGCGCCGCGCTTTGTGTAGCTGTAATCCCGATCGGTACCGTGATCGGAAGAAAACTCATATTCGTTTTCTTCCATGAGCTTACGCGCTTTTTCAAAATACTCGGGCGGCACCAAAAAGTCAACGTCGCCCATTGAGCGCCTCAACGGGGCGGGATAGTACATAGCGGCGGCAAAGCCTTTGAGGATCACGAGAGGAATACTGGAAGCCTGAAAAAGCTGAATAAGATTTGTCTGCTCATTGAGAAGATTTAGAAAAGTCGCTGTATTCTGTTTGACGGGTACTTGCCATTTTCCCGACTCCTGCGAGGGAACATAGGGCGCTGCCAGTGCAACGACTGTCTGATCCTTCGCTTCCTGTAGCACGGCATCCCAGTCAACTCCTTCGGGAAATGACGGTTCGGTATCAAATAGCGACGCCTTGAGCAGTTCAAGGAGCGCTTGTTGATTGGTATTGATCATGAGCGACCTCCTTCAACAAACTCTGTAATAGCATAATAGTATCATACCGAATTCTAAAATGCAAGTAACGATATCGATGTACACGCTAATCTAACTCTGACATTAAATAGCAAGTTATTTTATCAGCCTGGATATAACAAGGAAATTCTGAAATGGAAGGAGTGAACAGGAGGTGGTTTTACAAAACATTGCAACTTTGAATCAATCACCCATTTATAACATAAAAAGCAATACGGAACGTAGTAATGAAAACGATTCAGAGGATATCCGCTGCTTTTGCAAAAAACACGCTGCCGAGTATATTAACTCAGGCAGCTACATTTTAAAACGGTTCAACTATGGACGAGCTACACTTGATAAGTGTGATAAATGCGGTCGTTTAGGATTTGACTTTATTCTTATAGAGAAAAAAGATTATAGCCGATGATCAAGTGTGCGATGGACAAAATCGCATCATTGTCAGATCATCGTTATTTATATATAACAAAGGAGAGCTTGATATGAAAGCCAGTATTGATTATTCAAATGACAACAACAGATTATTTGCAGCGTTGAAGCTGATCGAGTACATATACCACTGCGGTATGATTGAGAAACATGTATTCCGAAACATCTTGAACGAGTACGCCGACCGCGTTGATATCAGTCAGTTTCAGCAGTGAATCAGCCATCGCCATATTCATCATTATTCGAGAAGATTTTTGTAATTCTACTGTTTATGAGATAATAAACAGATTCTCAAAAAAAATATTTACTTATGAATCTTATGAAACGAAACCGGTTGAAAACCAACAGTAAAAGTTTTTTGGGTTATAACCGCAAAACAATCGATAATATTCAATTTTGCGATTTCGATTATAGAGGCAAAAAGGGCGTAAAGAGATAATAAATAACACGAAACTTCTTGCTGCTTAGAAATGATATTGCGATATAATTTGCAAGATATTTCAAGTTAGCTTTTCAAAAGAAAGACACTTGAGTTCACAAGAATTAAGTACTCACCATAAATACGAGGTGGGTATTTTGATAGATTCAACTGTCACAGGAAACAGGTGAGTATATTATCCGTATATTACCCATCATTGATTAACTACAGCAATGAATACACCGTAATTTTTTTACGGTAAGTATTGCTTTTATAAATAGTTTTGGTTATAATAATAATATCAAACAATATGAGGTGATATGAATGCTTACTAGATTTGAAGTCGAGAATTATAAAAACTTTAAAAATAAGATTGTATTTGCTTTGAATCAATCCGGTGGATATAAGTATAATCAAAATTGTTTGAATGAAGGAATTATATCTAAAGCCTTAATATATGGTAGGAACGCATCCGGCAAAACCAATTTAGGAAATGCCCTGATGGATATTACTGATTATAAACCATATAGACGGATGGAGCAGATCTTTACTAATGCGGATTCGCCTGATGATATTGCGCGTTTCAAGTATTGTTTTCTCTTTTATGATATCGAGGTTGAATACTATTATGAGAAGAAAGACGAACAGGTATTCGCATTCGAATCACTTTCAATCGGAAAAAACAAAGTGTTTACCATTGATTATCGAAACAAACAGATTTATGATTTAGACCTATCCCTTGTTTCAGCAGAAACACTAATAGTAGACAGGTTCTTTGACTCCTTGAACGATATGATTGATGATAATAACAGCACGATTCGTAATGTTTCTTTTCTTCGATGGATTGTTGCTAATAGTGCATTAAAAAAGGACTCCATTATCGTTGCTTTGGTGGAGTATATCAACCGGATGCGTTTTGTTTCTGTCGGCAGTTCGATAGAACCTATGCACCCTATTTTTCGTGGTAGAATGCTTAGAAATATAGACTCGCTGTATTTACGCGAACTCGAAGAATTCTTCGGGAATATGGGTATTGATTGTAAACTCGTATTAAGAAGGTTGCCCGAAGGCGATAAAAAGCTGTATTTTGATCATCGAATACCTGTTCCTTTTTTTGAGACGGCTTCTAGCGGAACACTGGCGTTGTTTAACTTATTTTGGAACATTGTTCATCCTTCAAAAGGAACGTCATTTTTGTTCCTTGATGAATTCGACGCTTTTTATCATTACGAAATGGCAGAGAATCTTTTCTGCTTTTTTAAAGAGCACTACCCTACAACGCAAATTGCATTTACAACACATAATACAAATCTGATGACAAATAGATTATTACGTCCGGATTGCTTATTTATTATCTCACAAGACGGAAGGCTCACTTCTCTAAACAATGCAACTGAAAGAGAATTGCGGGAAGGACATAATCTGGAAAAACTATATATCAGCGGAGAATTTGAAGATTATGAATAATTCATATAGACGTATCAGAAATCAAACACTGGTGATTACAGAAGGAAATCACGAGAAAAACCTTTTGTTAAAGTTAATATTAACATCCTTTCCGGAAATTCCTATTATAGAAGAAAACATCCTTATGTATGAAACCAACATTTATGTGTTATATAATAAAATTGTAAGTGAGTATGGAACTGATTGGAGTGAACAAGATATCGATTTGCCTAAATGTGTTTCTCATTGGAAATCGATTACCCCGGAGCTGGAAAAAAGGAACTTCACAAATGTTATATTGATTTTTGATTATGAACGCCATGATCCAAACTTTTCTGAGACTGTAATACAGGAGCTACAAGAATACTTTTCAGATATAAATGATAACGGACAACTTTTAATCAATTATCCCATGGTTGAATCCTATAGAGATATCGATCTATGCAATACCTGCGAATTCGAGAATCTATGCGTTTGTGCTAATATTTTGAAAGGCTCTGAATACAAGAATAAAGTTAAAGCTCGAGAAACACATCGTATTTTTCACGTGTATAATAAGCTGATAGATCATATTGACGATTATTTGCATAATAAACAACTGTCCCAAATTATAACCATGAAAATACTAAAAGAAATTGGAGATCGCTTGGAACTGCAACAATCATTTTTCAGCAAGTTATCCGGATATATGAACGTGAAAGATGCGCGGACTTTATCTTATCAATACTCTGCCTTGTTGAGTTCTTTAGGTTTTAACAATTCTGAAGAGAATTACTTTTCTTACCTAAGAAGTGTGTTCTTCACTATTATAATTGCGAATATTCGTAAAGCATCTAAACTTCAAGGTCGAGACTACAGCATGGGTATTGAGGACTTGAAAGATTTCTATTATGATAATCTGTGCTATTTGGATATTCTGTCGAAACAGAATAATGACAGCCGAAATGCAGCTAATGGGTTCATTTGGGTAATAAATACTTCTATTTTTATTGTTGCCAACTATAAGTTCTTTTGGCGTGAAATCTTGAAATAGTTTTTGAGACTCTAGTAGTAGTAACATAAACACTAAACATATCATAAATAGCTAATACATTAACCGAGAATCCGATGTGCGATTGACGAAATCGCATCATTGATGGATTCTCGGTTTTGTTATATAAAGAAATAAACTGGAAGGGAGTGAAGATGATGTACGGATATTACACCAACAGATTGAACGAGTACAGGAAAGCAGCGATTTATGCGCGTGTGTCAACGGAGCATGAAGAACAGTTATCGGCTTTGGAGAACCAGAAGGACTGGTATAAGCCAATCCTTGAACAACACCCCGAATGGGATATTGTGGAAATGTACGTTGATGAGGGCGTCACCGGTACCTCAGCTAAGAAGAGAAAAAACTTTATGAGGATGATTGCCGATGCGGAGCGCGGTAAGTTCGATTTAATCCTGACCCGCGAGGTATCGAGATTTGCCAGAAATACTGTCGACACGTTACAGTACACCCGCAGCTTGAAAGCAAAGGGCGTTGAAGTGTATTTTATCAACGACAACATCAAAACCTTTGACGGTGACGGCGAACTCAGGTTGACAATCATGGCGACGCTCGCCCAGGACGAAAGCCGAAAGACTTCCGTTCGTGTAAAAGCAGGACAACAGACCTCGATGGAGAACGGCGTTATCTACGGCAACGGTAACATTCTGGGCTATGACAGAGTCGGCAAGGAAATGATCATCAATCCCGAACAAGCCGAAACCGTCAGAATGATTTATGATTGGTATCTCGCCGGTGAAGGTATCCGTTCTATACAGTTCAAGCTGGAGCAGGCAGGTCGGTTGACTGCTATGGGCAAAACCGCATGGCATATGACGAATATTTCAAAAATCCTGAAAAACACGTTTTACTGCGGAATCATTACCTACCATAAGCAGTGGACGCCCGACTATCTTGAACAGAAGAAGATCAACAACCATGGCGAGGTTGAACGCACCCTTGTTCAGGGTACGCATGAGCCGATTGTGACCGTTGAAGAATTTGAGAAGGTGCAAGAGATCATGAAAAGCCACCAAAGGGAGACGTCCGAATCGGGTACCGATCAAAAAAGAGTTTTTGGAAACAGAAAACCGATCGATATCTGGACGGAGCTGCTCATATGTGAGTGCGGTCATCATTTTAACCGCCGTATATGGCACCGCGAAAGCGGTCATAACTTGTATAGCTATCAGTGCTACAGCTCGATCAAAACCGGAACAGTAAGAACACGCCTGAACAAGGGCTTGCCGATCGAGGGTGTCTGTCCGGTTCCGATGATCCCGAGCTGGAAGCTGGCGATGATGGCAAAACGCATCATTAAGGAGTATTCAAAGGATATTTCACCGATCGCCGATCTCGCTCTTTCTATTATAGATATGCATAAGAATGATAAGAAAAAACAGATCGATAATACCGATATGCTTCGGCAGTATGAGGATGAACGCGCAAGGTTGCAAAAGCGGTTGGATAATCTCATCGAAATGCGCGCTGATGGCGAGATCACAAAAGAGATGTTCCAAGCAAAAGCGACTGAGATCAAAGCCGGATTGAAAGAGCTTGAAGATAATATGAAAAAGCTCGAACAAACAGCAGAAACCAGCGGTACTTCTCCCGATGGAAAGACAGCGCTGTTGAAGCAGCAGATTCAACAGATGGTTTGTCTGAGCGACGATGATGATGTTTCCGAAGGACTGTTACACACATTTGTGACGAAGATAGTCGTACATGAGGATTCCTTTGACTGGTATCTTCGTTTTCGCCCCGACAAAGCATCGGTGGCTGAACCGCAAAAGGTCGCTGAGTATACGTTTACTAAGGAAGATGCGAAAAAGTATCTCTACTCATTTTCGCCTCAACGCCGTGTGTTGAAGTGGAGCGATATAGTAGCAACTGTTTATATCTAATATACTGAATAATCAACCGAGAATCCGGTATGCGATTGACGAAATCGCATCGTTGATGGATTCTCGGTTTTGTTATATAACGAAATCAAACCGAAAGGAGGAAGAATATGTACGGATACTATACCAACAGATTAAACGAAAACAGAAAAGTTGTGATCTACGCCCGTGTGTCTACGGAGCATGAAGAACAGCTATCTGCTCTGGAGAATCAGAAGGATTGGTACAAGCCGATCTTAGCGCAGCATCCCGAATGGGAGGTTGTGAAGATGTATGTCGACGAAGGTATCACCGGAACATCGGCGAAAAAGAGAAAACAGTTCATGAAGATGATCTCAGATGCCGAGAAAGGAAAATTCGATCTGATCCTGACCCGTGAGGTGTCGAGATTTGCCAGAAACACCGTCGATACGCTACAGTACACTCGCAGTTTGAAAGCGAAGGGCGTTGAAGTGTATTTCATCAACGACAACATCAGAACCTTTGACGGTGACGGCGAGCTGCGACTGACGATCATGGCGACGCTCGCCCAGGATGAAAGCCGCAAGACTTCTATTCGAGTCAAAGCCGGACAGCAGACCTCGATGGAAAACGGCGTTATCTATGGAAACGGCAACATTTTGGGCTATGACAAAGTCGGGAAGGAAATGATCATCAACCCCGAACAAGCTAAAACAGTCAGAATGATCTTTGACTGGTATCTGGCAGGAGACGGAGTCCGCACGATTCATTCCAAGCTGGAGCAGGCAGGTCGATTGACTGCTACCGGTAAAACAGAGTGGAAAACGCACTCTATTTCAGCTGTCTTGAAAAATACATTTTACTGCGGTATCATCACCTATCACAAGCAATGGACGCCGGATTATTTGGAACAGAAAATGATCCGCAATCACGGCGAAATCGAATACACTGTTGTGCAGGGAACACATGAACCGATCGTAACTGTGGAAGAATTCGAGGCAGTACAGCGAATCATGCAAAGCAAGCGCAAAGTGATTATCGATCCTAATAATCATACCGAACGCGTCGTTGGTTGTACGAGACCTTCGTCTGTTTGGTCGGAATTGATGAAATGTGAATGCGGTCATAACATCCACAAAAAGAAATGGCTCAAGTATAAGGGGAAGACAAGTTATGCCTTTCAATGTGCCGCGACAATTAAAACAGGAACATTTTCGGCACGAAAGAAAAAGGGTATGCCGACAAAAGGGATTTGTCGTGTTCCGATGATCCCTCAGTGGAAGATGGAAATGATGGCAAAGTATATCTTTGATCGCTATTCCCGGGAAACGGAGGGGATCATTGACCTTGCCCTTTCTATTATCAATAAACACAAGGATGATGAAGAACCCAGTCAGGACAATACCGCGCTGATCCGGCAGTATGATGACGAAAAAACCAAGCTGCAAAAGCGCTTGGATAATCTGATCGAGATGCGAGCCGATGGTGAAATCACCAAAGACTACTTTCTGAACAAAACGACCGAGATCGAAGCAAGGCTGAAAACGATAGAAGACGAGCTTGCGAAGCTCAAACCTCAAGAGCAGAAAGAGACGAAGCCATGCGACCTTGACGAGAGGATCGCGCTCTTCAAATACTTTCTGATGCAAAGTATCTATCCATCTGATGACGGAAATATCCCGGAAGACATCATCAGAGCCTTCGTTTCGAAAATTATCGTGCATGAGAGCTCATTTGACTGGCATTTGCGATTTGTGCCCGAAATGTCGCCCGCGACGCTCGAAATAAGCGGAAATCGCCAAAAAAGCGCAAAAATTTCTCCCACTTGTAACGTGTTGCGCAGGCTGCGATCAGCAACAAGTAAGAGTTGACAGAAATCGGTTGAGATTGCCATAGCCTTTGCAGGCTTTGCAATGACGATCGACTATAGTTTAACCAAATCACAAGGCGCTGTGACCCCGGTCACGGCGCTTTTTGCGTCTCGGAAAAAACCAAAGATCATTTGATTTTTCATTGACAGTATTTTCATCTGCCATTATAATAGAAGTGACAAATTATGAAGAAAGGAGTAATTCTATGTCAGTATTTATGATCATTATGGGTGTCCTGCTGGTGATCTGCGGTATCGCTTGTGTAGCAACACCGATCGCGACCACCTTTGGCCTGATGCACTTTTTCATGATCCTGCTGTTTGTGACCGGTATCACGTTCCTGATCGATAGCATCAGATTTCGTGTTGTTCCGGGTATCGTTCTGGGAATCCTTTCCCTGATCGCGGGCGGCTTCATCGTTTTCTCTCCGAGCATGTCATTTATGACAGAAACGATCATGCTGTACATCATGGCGGGTTGGTTTGTTGTCCGTGGTATCTTCGGCCTGGTCAACGTGATCCGCATGAAGAAGTTCATCGGCGTCGGATTATTCGTGCTGGGGCTGATCGTTTCGATCCTCGTGATCTGTGCCGGTATCTATTCATTCATCAATCCGGCTGTCTTCGCGGGTGCGATCGGCATCATGGCGAGCGTCTACTTCATCGTAGAAGGCATCGACCTGATCGTTGCCGGCTGTATCGGCGGCAACCGCATGAGACCTGCATAATCATTCAATGACTTTACAAAACCTCCGAGTGTCCTTGGCATTCGGAGGTTTTTTCATTATATCTTAGAATTGTCATTGCGAGGGGCGCAATGGTTAAGCAACCGAGAACAAATCCGAACCCGGTTTTGACTGGCATATTTCCGCCCGCTCTTTGTTAAAATCCTCGCGAACCCGTCAGGGTTGTGGTTTTGCCACAATCAGACGAAAATCTGCTCCGCCAAAACTCCGAAGGACTGAAAATGTGCAAGATTTCGAGAAGAATTCGGTGCAGAAAGTTGATTGGGGTCCCCAAAAAGCCTGCATTTTTGGGAAAGGAAGAGCCGCGTAGCGATCAAGCCGTCCCATACTTGGGGCGGCGATATAGCGGAGCGCGCGATGACGCGCTGGCGCCTGCCAAGATTGATAAGCCGAATTATTCCGAAATATTGTCATTTATAGCGTGTTCGGTTTTATTCTCGGTTGCTTAAGGTTGAAATTGTCACATCGGAACAAAGTTCCTCCTCGCAATGACTATTTTTGAATGCGCCCCGTGGCAATCTCAACCGAAAAAAGAGGGTCTAATACCCACTGCCTGCAAAAAAATTATTCTGGTTTGTTGAAACCAAAACGGCGTTTGGGTTGTATTACTTATGAAGGAGGGAGATAATGGCTGACGGATTGTATGCAGGACTGAGCTACGACGCGGTACTGGCAAAATATGCCGATACGGTCGCGGGCGTATGTGTGATGCGGCTGCAAAACTGGGCTGACGCCGAGGATTGCTTTCAGAATACCTTTATCAAACTCTTTCAAAAGTCTCCCGACTTCCGATCCGAAATCCATCTGAAAGCATGGCTGATCCGCGTCGCCGTTAACGAATGTCGCAATTATATCGCCAAAAATCGCCGTTTTCTCTCCCTCGACGCGGCACATCGATCAACCACCGTTGAGTCGTCGGAATGGCACGACAACGAGCGCGACATATCTTGGGCGCTCATGCGCACGGAGCCGAAGTATCGCGAGGTGCTGTATCTGCATTACTGTGAGCAGTACAAGGTAGCGGAGATCGCCGAAATTCTAAGCAAAAAGCCCAACACCGTGAAAACCCTGCTCAAGCGCGGCAGAGAGAAGCTCAAACAAATCTACGGAGGTGACGAGGATGAATAAGCTGAATTTTGATAGTTTGAACAACATCAAAGCTCCCGAGCAATGGATCAAAAACGCCGTCGCCATCCCCGAGACTTCCGTGAAAAAGCGTGGTTTTCCGCACTATCGTATCGCCGCCGCGGCAAGTATCGTACTGGTGAGCGTGATCGGTCTGCTGACGTTTTTGTCCTTCGGAAACCATGCGCCGATCGAATTGCGTGACAACGCCGTTGATAATGTATCGTCGACCGATGCTGCGGGGGATGGATCATTCCCCGATGATGGAGATGCTCCGCGCCTCGATACGATATTCCCGACGTTACCGCGCGTCTACCCGACCGACGCGGCAGGCAATCCGGTGATCGAAACACCCGCACAGTCAAAAGCGACAAGAGAAAAACCATCCGCCGCACAACCGACGGAAAAGGGACGTTCGGGCGGAGTGACCGTAAGCCCGACCAAGATCGCGACAGAGCCGCAGGGAACGCCGTCAACGCAAGCACCTGAGCCGACCGATCCCCCGCTTCCGACAGAACCGCCTAAGCCGCCGACTCCGACCGAGGATCACGGTGAAGTTGTCATGGGCGAAATCTGCTTTACCGCGACCTTTCCCGCTTCACTGATCAAAGAAGGAGAAACAGTCCGCTGTATGTATTCGGTGCAAGGGTATGCTTTCCCCGCAATCGAGACCGACGCAGAGGTACAGTATACCGTGATGGATAACGGCATGGTGTACGCCATGTATGAACCGGGTATACAGATAGTTGAAGAAGATACAGTGACCTTTGAGTATCTGTTTTACACCGACAGCGCTGTGCTCGCACGTGGCACACTGACGGTGTAGGGTAAATCGATATGTTAAATGAGAGATGTAGGGGAGGAGCAATCATTTCCCTACAGATAAGCGGTTAAATTAATCTAAAAGGAGGAATTCACATGAAAAAAGCAGTGGCATTATGTTTAGTGTTGATCATGCTGTTCAGTTGCGGCATCACAGCGGCGTCGGCTGAAAGCAATGATGACTATTTGAAGAAGCTGACCCCTGCGTTGATCCAAGAGATCAACAGTCCTACCGACGTTATGATCCAGGTATATATCTTTTTGAGAAATTGTCCCGAGGCACAGCATGTTGAGGAGATCATCAGTCAGAAATATACATGGACGAATCAGCAGGAGCACCTGATGTACTACCGCAAGGAAATGTCGGCGATCATCGGTGCATATGTTCAAGGTTTTATCGATGACAACGCCGATTTGTTATATAAGGTCATCTGTCAGACCGATGCCGCAGAGTTTATCATCGCGGAAGTATCGAAGGATAATGTTCCCAAGTTGGCACAGTTGGATATCGTAAAGGATATGGATACGTATGGCTCATACAGTACGCCTACGGCACTCACCGAAATGATCGCTCCCGCTGCGAATGAACGGTATTATGACCCGCGTCATTCCATCACCGCGAGAGATATCAATCTCAGAGATTATTATCAGTTCTGTGATTCGGACGCTTATGCGGTTCACTTTTATGTGAGGAATTTGGGATATATCGATGTCATGATCGAGGAGCGCATCGGCGACTGGTTGCTCGAATGTTCCCACCCTGAGCCGTTTCTCTTTGTGAACGATCATCTGTACAGCTTCAAAGAGGCATATGACGCGGGGTTGATGACAGACGATATGCTCGAAGAGCTCGCCGGATCTTCTTTTAAGGGCGATTATGTTCTGCCGCTTTTGACCCGCTATATCAAAGGTGACGCGGATGGTGACGGGGAGTGTACGATTGTTGACGCGACCATGATCCAGCGGCATGAGGCGAATATCGCTACTACCTCTTTCTTTCAACCGCTCGCGGATGTGAACGACGATAGTGAAGCCAATGTCATCGACGCGACTTTGATCCAGAGAAACCAAGCCGGTATTTATACAATCGAATAACCCCATTTTTTCATCCCCTTATAAGGCGCTGCGGCTGTGGCTGCGGCGCCTTTCCTTTTCATGTCAAAAAAATAACGGTAGATTATTGACTTTTGCGCTTTAATGTGTTATCATCAACCGTGTTAAGGTTGAACCCTCCGAGTCGGCTCGGAGAGCCGATCCACCTTCCTTTTTAAGGGAGACTTAAGGAGTTATTGTGATGACTGTTCATAACACCGAAAAATTCAATAACTACTTTACCTTTACCTACGCGCGCTTTTATGCGGGCTTTTATTGCTTTGCAAAGAATGAGTAAGCTGCTCGAACGGTAACAGGTGCTTTAGATGAATGGTAAGCGGTTCTGTTTTCGGGCAGAGCCGCTTTTTTGAGGTGTTGTCCAAATCTGTGATTTGGGTTACAACATCCACGCAAGGCTCTCCCAAGAATCGGAGCTGTCGCTTGCGACAGGCGAACGATGATTGGCTGAGAGCTACTGCGAAACACCGAAATCGAAAGACTTAAAATTGAAGAATGAAGAATTATGGGAAGGCAATGCTCACACCAGGAAATCAAGTGGTACGTCGCAAGCGCCGTACCCTACAATAAACGTATGAAATATTTCGGAAGGTGACAGGATGGATAAGCTACAGGAGGCGCGGCTGCAGATCAATGAGGTCGACAAAGAGATGGCGGCGCTGTTTGAACGCCGTATGCAGGCGGCGAAGGTGATCGCCGAGTATAAGAAGGAACGCGGCTTGCAGATCTATGACGCAAAGCGTGAGCAGGCAGTGATCGAGAAAAACGCCGCCTTGATCAAGGACCCCGACATCCGCTCGTATTATGTGCGGTTTTTGCAGGACGAGATGGCGGTTTCCAAGCAGTATCAGGAGCATATCATCAGCGGCGTGAAGGTCGCCTACAGCGGCATCGAGGGCGCTTATGCCAACATCGCCGCCAAGCAGATCTTCCCCTACGGCAAGCTGATCTCTTACCGTGATTTCAGAGCCGCGTATGAGGCGGTGGAGAGGGGAGAATGCGACTGCTGTGTGCTGCCGATCGAGAACAGCTATGCCGGCGAGGTCGGTCAGGTGATGGATCTGATGTTCCAAGGGTCGCTCTATGTCAACGGACTCTACACCCTCAGGATCACCCACCATCTGTTGGGGGTTCCGGGAGCGAGTATCAAGGATATCAAAACGGTCGTCAGCCATCCACAGGCATTGGCGCAGTGTGCGGAGTATATCCGTGAGCACGGCTATGAAACAACGGAGTATGCCAACACCGCAAAGGCGGCGAAGGCAGTCAAGGACGCTTGTGACAAGAGTATCGCGGCGATCGCGTCCGCTGAGACAGCACGGCTGTACGGTCTCGAACAGCTCGACCATGACATCAACGAGAGCGCGTTGAATTCCACCCGATTCGCTGTGTTCTCACGCGTAGAGAATAAAACGGTGAACACCTCGGGCGACAGCCGCTTCATGCTGATGTTCACTGTTAAGAATGAGGCGGGCGCACTGGCTCAGGCGCTGAATGTATTGAGCTCCTACGGCTTCAATATGCGCGCCCTGCGTTCACGCCCGATGAAGGATCTGGCGTGGGAGTATTACTTCTACATTGAGGCAGAGGGTGACGAAACGGGGCAGAACGGCGCCGATATGCTGCGGCACCTCGGACTGCACTGCGATATGCTCAAGGTGGTCGGACATTTCTTTGACGAAGTGATTTTACAAGAGGATTAACAATTTGTCATTGCGAGGGCTCGACACGCGTGTCAGCCCGTGGCAATCTCAACTGATGATAGGATGATTCCAATGAAAGTTTTACATATGGATCTGGGCGCGGACAGCTACGATATCGTGATCGAGCGCGGCGCTCTGCAAAAAGCAGGAGAATACCTCGACCTCGACCGCAAGGTGTTGGTCGTGACCGATGACGGCGTGCCGAAGCAGTACGCGCAGACGGTGGCGGCTATGGCAAAGGACGGTATCATCGTGACCGTGCCGCAGGGTGAGGACAGCAAGAGTATTGCGACATTCTCGGCGATCCTCTCGCGGATGCTCAAAGAGGGCTTTTCGCGTAAGGACGCGGTCGTCGCGGTCGGCGGCGGCGTAGTCGGCGATCTGGCGGGCTTTGTCGCGGCAAGCTATATGCGCGGCGTCGATTTCTACAACATCCCGACAACGGTGCTCAGTCAGGTGGATTCCTCCATCGGCGGCAAAACGGCGGTGAATATGGACGGCATCAAAAACATCGTCGGCGCGTTCTATCAGCCGAAGAAGGTGCTGGTCGATCTCGATCTGCTCGCGACACTGGACAGCCGACTGATCAGCGAGGGATTAGCCGAGGCGCTGAAAATGGGCTTGACCTCCGATGCGGAGTTGTTTGAATTATTCGAAAAAAGAAATATAAACGAGAATATGGACGAGATCATCACACGCTCCTTGATGATCAAAAAGACCGTCGTGGAGCAGGATGAAAAGGAGCAGGGGCTCAGAAAGATCCTCAACTTCGGTCATACCATCGGACACGGCATTGAGGCGTATGAGGAGCGCCACGGACTGTACCACGGCGAGTGTGTCGCAATCGGGATGATCCCGATGATCAGCGACGATTTGCGTCCGCGGTTGATCCGGATCTTGGAGAGTCTGCGGCTCCCGACGGCGGTCGATCTGAGCGCCGATGAGATTTATGAAGCGATGACCCACGACAAAAAGGGCGAGGGAGAATATGTGACAGTCATCACCGTCCCCGCGCCCGGCAAATATGAGATGAACAAGGTGCGGTTCAAGGAATTGTACCCGATGATCGAAAAGATCACAAAATAACCCCTTTGTAGGGGAGGGGCTTTGAGGAGTTGTCCAAATCTGTGATTTGGTTTACAACTCCCATGCAACAGCGCTCCAAGAGCGGATTCATCCGTGATTGGCTAAGCGCCACTGTGCTCCTCCCGCTTATCAATCGAGTGTGGGCAGAGCCCACCAAATTGTAAGGTAAATCATTATGAAAAATACATTCGGAAAAAGCATAGCCATCACACTGTTCGGCGAGAGCCACGGCGCGCAGATCGGCGCGGTGCTGGACGGCTTAGCGCCCGGCATCAAGATCGATGATGACTTTATCCGCGCTCAGCTCGATAAACGCCGACCTGTCGGAAAGATCGGCACACAGCGTCACGAGACGGATGAATATCAGATCGTCAGTGGTGTTTTTGAGGGCAAAACGACCGGTACGCCGCTCACGATCCTGATCCCCAACACCGCTCAGCACAGCAAAGATTATGCCGCGACGCGTTCACTGGCGCGCCCCGGTCATGCGGACTATACCGCTTACGCAAAGTACCATGGCTTTGAGGATTATCGCGGCGGCGGTCACTTCTCGGGACGTATCACCGCGGCGCTGGTAGCAGCGGGTGCGATCGTTTTATCTGCCCTGCGCAATAAGGGGATCGAGATCGGTACGCATATCCGCTCCTGCGGCGGCGTTGCGGACGCAGATTTCGACGATATCAAGACGGATATCGCAAGGCTCAATGCGCTCGATTTTGCCGTGCTGGATAGCGCAAAAGGCGATCAGATGAAAGCGGCGATCGAAGCGGCGGCTAAGGACGGCGACAGCGTCGGCGGCGTGCTGGAGACGGCTGTCATCGGAATGCCCACGGGCGTCGGTGAGCCGTGGTTCGATACCGTCGAGGGCGTGCTCAGTCATGCGCTGTTCTCCGTACCCGCCGTCAAGGGCGTGGAGTTCGGCGACGCGTTTGCAATGGTGAACGGCAGAGGCTCCGATTACAACGACAGTTATTATATTTCTGAAAATGAAATAAAAACAACGACCAATCACAACGGAGGTGTGAACGGCGGCATCACCAACGGTATGCCGATCGTGTTTCGCTGTGCCGTCAAGCCGACGCCGTCCATCTTCAAGGCGCAGGAGACGGTCGATTTCATCAAGCGCGAAAATTCTGTATTAGAATTAAAAGGACGGCATGATCCCGCCGTGATCCATCGCGCAAGAGTGGTGGTGGACAGCGTGACCGCCTTGGCGCTGGCAGATCTGCTGGCGCTGCGTTATGGCACGGATTGGCTTGTGTCGCGTTGCGACGGTGAATAGTGAATAATGAATAGTGAATAGTTGAGGGAGGACTCCGTCCTCACCCGATTCCTATTTTGTATAAAGGATAGAAAACATGGACTACGGATTGATCGGAGAGAAGCTGCCGCACAGCTTTTCCAAAGAGATACATGAGAAATTAGGATATTACCAATATTCTCTGAAAGAACTAAAAAGAGAAGAATTGCAAGACTTTATTCTGCAAAAGAATTTTAAAGCAATCAACGTCACCATCCCCTATAAGCAGGATGTGATCCCGCTGCTCGATGAGATCGACCCCGACTCGCGGGCGATCGGCGCGGTGAATACCATCGTCAACCGTGACGGCATCCTCTGCGGTTACAACACCGATTTCGGCGGCATGAAGGCGCTGGTCGAGCGCGCGGGCGTGGTGATGAAGTACAAAAAAGTGCTGATCCTCGGCACGGGCGGCACTTCGCTGACAGCAAAGGCGGTCTGTGATCGCATGGGCGCAAAGGAGATCTTGCGTGTCAGCCGTCGTGAGTGCGAGGGCGCGATCACCTATGAAGACGCATATGCCGCCCATACCGACGCCGACGTCATCATCAACGCGACCCCCTGCGGGATGTTCCCGAACATCTTTGACAGCCCGATCGAACTTGACAGATTCCCGCGGCTCAGCGGCGTGATCGACGTGATCTACAACCCCCTACAAACGACGTTGGTGTTGTCGGCAAAAAAACGCGGGATCGATACCGAGGGCGGCTTGTATATGCTGGTCGCGCAGGCGGTGCTGGCGGCTGAGAAATTCCTCGGTCGAGAGCTCGATGTCGTCAAGCTGACCAACAAGATTTATGAGGAGATATATTTCGATAAAAGAAATATTGTGCTGAGCGGTATGCCCGCTTCGGGCAAGTCGACCGTCGGCAAGCTCGTTGCCGATCAACTCGGCAGAGAGTTGATCGATACCGACCGCCTGATCGTGGAGCGCGAGGGGCATATCCCGACTATTTTCAAGGAAAAGGGCGAACAATACTTCCGTGATCTGGAGACCTCGGTCATCAAGGAGGTATCCGCGCTCAGCGGCAAGGTGATCTCCCTCGGCGGCGGCGCGGTGATGCGTCCCGAGAATGTCGAGGCGCTGCAGCATAACGGCGCGATCTTCTTCATCGACCGATCGCCCGAGTATCTGATCCCGACCGACGACCGACCGCTCGCGGATAAAAAGGAAAAGCTCCTGCGCTTGTATAAAAAGCGCATCGATACTTATATGAGTACCGCCGACTTTATCATCGACGGCGACTGCGACCCCGAGGACGTCGCGGATTCAGTGATCCATGGGGAATAGTTTCAGCCGGTAAATCGGTTGAGATTGCCGCGGGATGAACACGCGTGTTCATCCTCGCAATGACAATGCAGAAGGAGAATATATGAATATATTGGTAATCAACGGACCAAATCTGAATATGCTCGGGATTCGTGAGCCGAATATCTACGGCAGGACGACCTATGCCGTTCTTTGTGCGTTGATCGAGGATCATGCGGAGAAGATCGGTGTGGACGTCGAGCTGTACCAGAGCAATCACGAAGGCGATCTGGTCGATCACATACAAAAAGCGTATAACAGGATCGACGGTATCGTCATCAACCCCGGCGCGTATACCCACACCAGCGTCGCCATCCTCGACGCGCTCAAGGCGGTGTCGATCCCCGCGGTGGAGGTGCATGTTTCCGAGGTGGACAAACGCGAAGAATTCCGTCAGATCAGCTATGTGCGGCTCGCGTGTTTTGCGACGATCACGGGTCACGGCGTGAATGGTTACTTGGAAGCGATGGATCTTTTGAGGGAACGCAATGCGGGTTGAGATCAAGCCGTCCGCGCTCAAAGGCACGGTCATAGCGCCGCCGTCAAAGAGCATGGCGCATCGCTTGTTGATCGGCGCGGGACTGAGCGAGGGCGAGAGTATCGTCAGGCGGTTAGCGTTCTCGGAGGACGTCAAGGCGACGATCGATTGCCTGGGGGCGTTGGGCGCTGAGATCAAGCTCGACGGCGATACAGCGTTTGTCAAAGGGACAGATGTGCGTAAAGCCATCGGAACAACCGCCGTGCTCCGCTGCAACGAATGCGGCAGTACGCTGCGCTTTTTCACACCGCTTTGTATGCTCAGCGGGGAAACAAGGGTGCTCACGGGCAGTCCCTACCTGATGACCCGCCCGATGGATGTGTATGAGAAGATCGCCCGCGATCAGGGCATCTGCTTTGAGAAAGCAGAAGATCGTCTTACTGTACAGGGAACTTTGCGAAGCGGCGTCTATGAGGTAGCAGGCAATATCAGCTCCCAGTTCATTTCAGGGTTGTTGTTCACACTGCCCCTGCTCGGCGGCGACAGCGAGATCCGCATCCTTCCGCCCGTGGAGAGCAAGCCGTATATCGATATGACGGTTGCGGCGCTGCAAGAGTTCGGTATTCAAATAGAGTATAGCAACCCTCAGTCGCGTGACACAAGTGTCCGCGACAGCTCCCTTAGGAAAGGGAGCCTATCGATAATCTATCGGATCAAAGGCAATCAGCACTACCATCCTGCGGATGTGACCGTCGAGGGCGATTATTCCAACGCGGCGTTCTTTGAGGCGCTCAACTATGCAGGTTCATCGGTCAAGATCAACGGCTTGCGGGAAGATACCCTGCAGGGTGACAGTGTATATAAAATTCTTTTTAAGAATATTAAAAGCGGGATCGATCCGATCGATATCGCTGATTGTCCCGATCTGGGGCCGATATTGTTCGCTGTAGCGGCATTATGCGGCGGGGCGAGGTTCATCGGAACCCGCCGCCTGCGGATCAAAGAAAGTGACCGCGCGGACGCGATGCGGCAGGAACTGGCAAAATTCGGTATCGACGTCGCGATAGGGGAGAACGAAGTGATCGTCCTTGGCGGTACGCTTCGACAGCCGACCGAGGTGCTCAGCGCTCACGGCGACCATCGGATCGTGATGGCGCTGAGTGTACTGCTGACCGTGACAGGCGGCATGATCGACGGCGCAGAAGCGGTGAACAAGAGCTTCCCCGACTTCTTTGAAAAACTACAAAACTTAGGTGCAGAGGTGCAAATAAATGGAATGGATCAGTAATTCAAGAATACTCATCGTCGGTCTCGGTTTGATCGGCGGCAGCTACGCCAAGGCGCTCAAACGCCTCGGCTATCATATCACCGCCATCGAAAAGCGGCAGTCGGCGATCGACTACGCGCTCGAGCATCACATCATCGACGACGGTTCTGTCACCGTGGATCGCGAGATCGTCGGCTCAGCCGACGCGGTGATTTTCGGTCTGTATCCGAACGTGTTCAAGGAATGGATCGCGCAGTATCAGGATTATCTCAAGCCCGGCGCGATGATCACCGACGTGACCGGCGTGAAGAGCTGTATCGTCTATGATATCCAGAATATGCTCAGAGATGATGTGGAGTTCATCGCCTCCCACCCGATGGCGGGTCGTGAGGTCTACGGCGTGGAGAATGCCGATGACAAGATCTTTCGTGACGCGAACTTCATCATCGTGCCGACGGACAAGAACACCCCCGAGTCGATCCGCTGGGTCGGCGGTCTGGCGAGGATCATCGGCTTCTCGCGTATCTCGGTGCTCTCGCCCGAGGAGCATGACGAGATGATCGGCTATCTGTCACAGCTGACCCACTGTATCGCGGTATCGCTGATGACCTGCTCCGACAACGAGCATCTGGTGGATTACACCGGCGACAGCTTCCGCGATCTGACCCGTATCGCCAACATCAATGACCTGATGTGGAGCGAGCTGTTTATGCTCAACCGTGAACCGCTGTTGAAGTACATGGATATCTTTCTCGGCGAGTTTGCCGCCCTGCGCGATATGATCCGCGACGGCAGGGTCGAGGAGCTCAGAGAGAAGATGCGGCTGAGCACCAAAAGAAGAGCGTATTTTAATAAATAAGTATTGGTGAATGGTGAATAGTGAATGGTGAATGGTTGCGGGAACGCATTCGCGTTATTCTATGAGTAAACTGTTTGTTTTACGTTACTCCTCACTCCTAACTCCTCACTCCTCACTATAAATAAGGAAGGTGTATCATTGTGATTACGAATATGAATATGGAATTTGAGCGCAAGCTGACCATCCCGATGGAGGTCAAGAAGATGTATCCCCTCGACGACGAGCTCAGAGGGATCGTCGCCGATCGCGAGAAGCAGGTGCAGGATATCTTTGCAGGCAAGGATGACCGCATTGTTTTGATCATCGGCCCCTGCTCCGCCGACAGAGAGGACAGCGTGCTGGATTATATCAGCCGTCTGAGAAAGGTGCAGGATAAGGTGGAGGACAAGATCTTCATCATCCCGCGTATTTACACCAACAAGCCCCGCACCACGGGCGCGGGCTATAAGGGCATGCTCCATCAGCCCGATCCCGAAAAGAAGCCCGATATGTTCAAGGGCATCGTCGCGATCCGCTCCATGCACATCCGTGCCTTGAAGGAAACCGGCTTTTCCTGCGCGGATGAAATGCTCTATCCCGAGAACCACCGCTATCTGGATGACATCCTCTGCTATGTCGCGGTCGGCGCAAGATCGGTCGAGAACCAGCAGCATCGTCTGGTATCCTCGGGTCTGAATATCCCTGTCGGCATGAAGAACCCCACCGGCGGCGACCTGTCGGTCATGATGAATTCCATTACCGCGGCGCAGCACGGTCATACCTTTATCTATCGCGGCTGGGAGGTGCAGTCGCACGGCAACCCCTATGCGCACGCGATCCTGCGCGGTTATATGAACAAGCACGGTGAGAGCCTGCCAAACTATCATTATGAGGATATGACGCATCTGCTGCGCCTGTACACCTCGGGCATGTTCAAGAACCCCGCGTGTATCATCGATACTAACCATAGTAATTCCGGCAAGAACCCCTTTGAACAGCCGCGTATCGTCAAGGAAGTCATGGCGGCGCGTCGCTATAATGCCGAATTACAGCGCATGGTCAAGGGCTTCATGATCGAGAGCTACATCGAGGACGGTAATCAGGCGGTCGACGGCGGCTGCTACGGCAAGAGTATCACCGACCCGTGTCTTGGCTGGGACAAGACCGAGCGGATGATCCTCGACCTCGCGGATATGATTTAAATAATACTGCATAAAACAATCCCCACACCGGCTCGGTGTGGGGATTTAATATTGTGTGTTCGGTTAGTCGTGTGTTTTATACTCGCTGATCGGATAGGGCTGCTTTGCGAGATAACGCTGGATGCAAGTCACATCAAGGATATCACGCGATCTGTCACGGTTGAAATCGGAATAAGACCAAATCGTATCATCATAAAATTGATACATGATGTGATCGGATTGCGGAAAGTCTTTTGTTCCGATCAAGCATCTTTGCAACAGGGTAGCGTCGGCAACGGTAATAGCATTATCCTTATCGATGTCGCCTAACAGACCGCCGTATCCGCCGTTGTAGCCCTTTTCGTTATAGATCTCTTCCAAGTCATCGTACGCGTCAAGATCAACGGCGCCCATGTCGATAAAGGTATCCTTTTTGGCGTCATAGATGCCCATTCTGGATGGGAACGGCCAGCGACAGTTGGGATCGGAGATCACGCGAAGACCGATGATATCGAACAACCAATAATCATAAAAGTTGTATGGAGTTTCCGCTTGGATCAATGCCCAGTCGATTTCATCTGTGTTATCATAATGGTAGTAAACCTCTCGATAGACATTGATGTTGGAGCGGTTGGATTCAGAAAAAAGCCCGGGATACTTGCTGTTCATATAATCGACGAGCTTGCTGAGATAGCGGGTGCTGTTTTCGTCCGGTTGCTCGGCAGTGCTGTCCGCATAGACGGGAACGGCAAAGATCGCGACGGTCAGGATGAGCGCTAATAACAGTGATATGACTCGTTTCATGGTATGCCTCCTTGGCTGGGATTGTATATAACTTTACAGTATAAGTATATCAAAAAAATAAGCAAGATTTTTTGCGAAACTTTTTATTGCTTTGATGTAGAAAAACAGCGGTTGTTTTTGTGCATTATCACCGTGGAAAACGCGAATCAAAAAAGTGAATGATTTTTCTTCCGGTTGCATAGTTTTATGCAACTTTTTTTGTTAAATCGGCATAGGTGGAGGTGATGATTTGATTACTATCCAAAACGGGAAATTAATGATCCCGGACAGTGACCGTTTTGTCGGATTCGCAGGCGACAATACGGTGAACACAAAGCAGTTCACCGTGATCGATTTCACGGAGGAGAATTGCACCTTTACCCTGTGCATGCGCTTCGATGATGAGACCGTGCGCACGGTGCCGCTTTCATCTCAGACGGATCACGGCAATACCGTGCTGACATGGGAGATCCGTAAGGAGGATCTCTGCTCATCCGGTGTGGTGCAGGTACAGGTGAGAACCGCCGACAGCGACGGCGGAATCGAGCATACGACCAAGGACTTTTTCCTCATCGGTTCGGCGGTTGAGCTCGACGACGACGGCAGCGAGATGGAGTATGTCACACCCTCTCAGTTGCGGAATAGTATAAATCAGGCGCTAGAGACCGTTACCGCCACCGCGCCGTATGTCGATGACGACGGCTACTGGTGCATCTATGATCCCGATCGGGGCGAGTATGTCCGCACCGAGTATCATGTCAGCGGCATCGCTCCCGACAGCGCTATGAGCGACTCCAGTAACAATGCCGTATCTAACAGGGTGATCAAGCGCTATGTCGATACGAAGTCGGCGGACGGCAATACCTTTACCGTCTCTTATGTCGACGCTAAAGCTGCCGACAAGGTGTCGAATACGCGCAAAATCGCCGGGCTGCCGCTCACAGCAGATATCAAAGCGCCCGATCTGATGGCGGCATTGCGTCCCTACACTTACAAAAGCAACGTCACACCTAACGTCGGCGGTATAAAGGGACAGCTCGGTATCGGAATGAGCGGCGAGGTCTTCTTCTGCAACGCGACTGATCATTGGATTCGGTTCGCCGACTATATGGAGCTGAATGATAAGATGGATCTCGTGACAGAGGTGGACGCATCTGAGGTCGAAGATGTTTTTGACGGCAACATGTTCTTCTGTGACGATGTGCCGTATGTCAAACTCAACGGAGAGTCAATCGCTCTCGCAAGGTCAAATGATGTTTATACAAAGGCACAGATCGACGCCATGATCGATGAGATCAAAGATCGTCTTGCTGAGTTATAAACGGAGTAAGAGATGAAAAAGGCGCCTTCGGTCGATATATCGAAGGCGCCGTACAGGAAGGTGATGAAATGGCGATCAATGCGGATAAGATTATCAGTATCGCGCGTGCCGAGATCGGCACCAAGGCGACCAATATCAAGAAGTGCAAATATAATAACTGGTACTACGGTACGACCGTATCGGGCAGCGGCTACGACTGGTGCGAGACCTTTGTACAGTGGGTGTTCCATCAGGCGGGCGCTTCCTCATTGCTCTATACCAAAACCGCTAACTGCGGCTATGCCGCAAAGGCGTTTCAGGATCACGGCAGGCTCAAGATGTCGGGCTTTCAGCGCGGCGACGTAGTGTTCTTCCACTGGACAAACGAGCGCTCCACCTTAGTGCCCGGCACCTATGTCAGCGACCATGTCGGTATCATCGAGAGCGTCAACGGGGACAATACCATCACGACCATCGAGGGCAACACCGGTTCTTCCTCCAACGGCGAGGTCATGCGGCGTGTACGTTCGCTCTCAACGGTATCCTGCGCCGGCAGACCTGCTTATGACGGATCTGACAGCTCGGGCAGCTTTCCTAAGGTGAGCTATCGTGTCCGCAGCGGCGGCAGATGGCTTCCGACGGTCACGGATCTTTCCGATTACGCAGGTATCACCGGAGAGGCAATCACCGATGTGGCGATCAGGGTCTCCGAGGGCGCGGTAAAGTACCGCGTCCACATCAAGGGCGGCGGCTGGCTCCCGTATGTGACCGGTTGTGATATCAATGATGATGTCAACGGTTATGCCGGCGACAGAAGACCGATCGACGCTGTTGAGGTGTATTATGATACACCTTCTTCGGTCGTCAAAAAGTGCGGCTGGCTCAAAGCTAAGTACCGTGTCGCACCGATTGGAAACTACTATTTTCCGTGGCAGTACGACGATGAGACCTCCGGCGGCCAGGACGGCTACGCCGGGGAATTCGGCAGAAAAATCGACTGGTTTCAGATGACATTAGCCGATTGACCTTTGAAAGAGAACCGCGGTATTTCGTGCGTAATGCACGAGATACCGCGGCTTTTTTTATCAAATCGTGACAAAGAATAATGACAAAACTGTAAAATTTGGCGGATTAATTTGTGAAAATCTATTGACAAATCATAAGGTTTAATGCTATCATAGACCTAACATTGAGTTAGTATTTTTTCATGGAGATGATTATGATGAAAAAGTTAGTTTCTATCGCTTTGGCGTTAGTTATGATTTTTGCTTTGACAGCGAATGCTGCAGCGTTGATAAGCCCTGTTGCTACCGAGCACCCTACGGCTCCCCCTGCGACTACCCCTGGTAATCCTGATAAGAGCTCTCCCAAGACCGGTGATCCGCTGTGGATCGTAGTCGGTCTGTCTATCCTCGCTCTCGGCGCAGGCGCTGTAGCAGTGAAGAAGATCAAAGAATAATCAAAGCAATATTTGGCGGCAACCGCGAGGTTGCCGCTTTTTTGCGCTCAAAAGCATTGTCGATGTCGGCGTTCAACAAAGAGCTGTACGTTGCTAATTGATTGGAACACGGGTTGATATATCGGATCGTTCGGTGGGATATTTGTCAGTATATTTTCCGTAAAAGCACTTTATCACAATGCAGTGGTGAATTATGCTATTCCTTTCAGACGCCTTTTGTGATTCTTTGTGCAATATAGATATTGATTTTAATGTGCTAATACGTTAAAATAGATATCGTTGTACTGTAGAACATGCGACAGAAACTATTTTGATGGAGGAAAATAATGAAAAAGATTATTGCTTTATTATTGGTTTTGCTGATGGTTGGCGCTGTTCTGGCTGCCTGCGGCAAGACCGAGCAAAAGAAAACCGATGACAAGCCTGCAGTTACAGAAGCAGCTGCTACTGTTGATTCCGCAACCGCTGATTCGGCTACCGCTGATTCCGCGGCTACCGTTGCTGACCTTGACAAGGTTCAGAAGGCAGGCAAGCTGATCGTCGGTATCACTGATTTCAAGCCCATGGATTACCAGGAGAACGGTCAGTGGATCGGCTTTGACGCTGATATGGCTACCAAATTTGCCGAGAGCCTCGGTGTAAAGGTCGAATTCGTAGAGATCGACTGGGATAACAAGGCGCTCGAGCTCAAGGGCGGTTCCATCGACTGCGTATGGAACGGCATGACCCTCACTCCCGAGGTCACCTCCGCCATGTCCTGCACCAACGCTTATCTGAACAACGCGCAGGTCGTTGTTGTCAACAAGAATGTTGCCGATAAGTATGCTGACGCTGAGTCCTGCAAGACCCTGAGCTTCGCTGTTGAGAGCGGTTCCGCGGGTCAGGAGCAGGCTACGGCAAACGGCTTCAAGTTCACCGAGGTCAAGGATCAGGCTACCGCGCTGATGGAGGTTGCTTCCGGCACCTGTGACGCTGCGATCATCGACTCGCTGATGGCTTCCGCTATGGTTGGCGAGGGCACCGGTTACGAGCAGCTCACCTATACGGTTGCTCTGAACTCCGAGGAGTACGGCGTAGGCTTCCGTCAGGGCTCCGATCTGACTGCAAAGTGTAACGAGTTCCTGGCTGCTGCAAAGGCTGACGGCACTTTGAAGGCTACCGCTGAGCAGTACAAGGTTCAGACCGCGCTGATCGAGGGCTGATCACCAAATCAATAAGACATCCTTTCAAAAGACAGAGGGCACATTCGCTCTCTGTCTTTTGGCGGGTTAGGCATTTGTTGTGATTATCCTGTGGGCGAGCAAGACAAGTACAAACAGGCTTTACTTTAGGCAACCGAGAACAAACCCGTGCTCGGATTTATTCTCGATTGCCTATGCTGTTTCGAGAACTATTCAGATGAGGTTATCCAAATGGACACATTTTTTCAACAATTTCCTATTGTATTTCACGCTTTGAACGTCGGCTTTTTGCAGACGCTCAAGTTATTCGCCGTGACCCTGTTGGGCGCGATCCCGCTGGGATTGATCATCTCCTTCGGCTCCATGAGCAAGTTCAAGCCGCTTTCGATGGTGGTCAGGTTCATCGTCTGGATCGTCCGCGGCACACCCCTGATGCTCCAGCTGCTCATCATTTTCTATTTCCCCGGTCTCGTGTTCGGACAACAGATCTGGGGCGGCGGTGAGGGCGGCAGATTTTTTGCCTCTGCTATCGCGTTCATCATCAACTACGCGTGCTACTTCTCCGAGATCTACCGCGGCGGCATCCAGGGTGTTCCTCACGGACAGCAGGAAGCCGGTCAGGTGCTCGGTCTGTCAAAGAGCCAGATCTTTTTCAAGATCACCCTGCTGCAGATGATCAAGCGTATCGTGCCGCCGATGGCGAACGAGATCATCACGCTGGTCAAGGATACCTCTCTGGCACGTATCATCGCGCTGCAGGAGGTCATCTGGGCAGGTCAGGCATTCCTCAAGGGCAGCGAGGGCATTTCCGGCGCGATCTGGCCGCTGTTCTTTACAGGCGTATATTATCTCGCATTCTCCGGCATCCTCACCCTGCTGTTCGGCTGGGTCGAGAAGAAGCTGAGCTACTTTAAGGCGTAAGGGGGACATCGTTATGGCGATTTTGGAAGTAAAAAATATTTGTAAGAGCTTCGGTCGTAACCATGTGCTTCGCGGTATCGACTTTGATTTGGAAAAGGGCGAGGTGCTGTCCATCATCGGCTCCTCCGGCTCCGGCAAGACGACCCTGCTTCGGTGTCTCAATTCGCTCGAGTTCGCTGACGAGGGACAGATCGTCGTCAATGGTGAGACGATCTTTGACGCATCGATCAACAAGCGCCCCTCCGAGGCTGAGTTAAGACAAAAGCGGCTGCATTTTGGTCTGGTGTTCCAGAACTTCAACCTTTTCCCGCAGTACAGCGTGCTCGAGAACGTCACCCTCGCACCGAAGCTGTTGGGCAAAGGCAGTAAAGAAGAGATCGAGAAAGACGCTCTCGAGCTGATCGACAGCGTCGGCTTGAAGGAAAAGGTCAACAACTACCCCTGCGAGCTTTCGGGCGGACAGCAGCAGCGTGTGGCGATCGCGAGAGCGCTGGCGATGAAGCCGAATATCCTCTGCTTTGATGAGCCGACCTCGGCGCTTGATCCTGAGTTGACCGGCGAGGTGCTCAAGGTCATCCGTTCTTTGGCGGAAAAAAATATGACGATGATCATCGTTACCCATGAGATGACCTTCGCGCACGATGTGTCTGACCAGATCATCTTTATGGACGGCGGTGTGATCGCGGAGCACGGCTCTCCCGATATTTTGGATCATCCGAAGAGCGAGAGATTACAGGCGTTCCTGACGTCATTCTGATACTAAGTATCCATTAAACGCTTTAACAAATTTGTTGCGGAGGACGCAGGCATACTGGCGTATGTCAAGGACGACAACACCGCTATGCGGAATTTAACGCAATAAATGTTAAAGTGTTTTAATGATACTTAGTATGATGCATGTTTCTCTGCATGCTTGCATAATGGGGACGATTGGTTATCGAATAGCTCATTTTTTACGGTTGATAAATAATCTCGGTTGTTAAAACCACTGAAAATAGCATGTTTATGCAAATTTTACTTGCTTAATTGTTTGTTTTGTTGTATAGTTAAACAAGACCCAAAAAATTCAATGAAATGAGGTTAAGAAAATGAAAAAGATAATTGCACTTGTACTGGCAGTTGCCATGATCGCTTCTGTCGCAATGCTTGCAGGCTGTGGTAACAGCAACAGTAAACAGTCCGGCGGCGGCAGCACTAAAGAAAAGCTCACCATGGCTACCAACGCGACCTTCCCTCCCTATGAGTATAAGGAAGGCGAAGAGTTTGTCGGTATCGATGTAGAGATCGCGAAGGCGATCGCCGATAAGCTCGGTATGGAGCTTGAGATCGCTGACATCGAGTTTGATTCCATCATCACCGGCGTACAGACCGGCAAGTATGACATGGGTATGGCTGGTATGTCCGTGACCGATGAGAGAAAGCAGTCCGTCGATTTCTCCGACAGCTATGCGACCGGTATCCAGGCGGTCATCGTCAAGGAAGGCAGCGAGATTAAGACGGCTGACGATCTGCTCGCGAAGGACACCTCCTACAAGGTCGGTGTACAGCTCTCCACCACCGGTGATATTTATATCGGTGACGACTATGAGAAGGCAGGCAAGGACGAGTCTTTAATCACCAGATTCCAGTCCGGTAATGACGCTGTTACCGCGCTTGCTTCCGGTAAGGTCGACGCGGTCGTTATCGACAACGAACCCGCAAAGAGCTATGTTGCTTCTACCAAGGGTCTGCAGATCCTCGACAGCAAGTATGCAGAAGAGGACTATGCGATCTGCTTTGCAAAGAACAACACCGAGCTCAAGGACAAGGTCAACGGCGCACTGAAGGAACTGATCGCCGACGGTACTGTCAAGAACATCATCGACAAGTACATCAAGGCGAACTGATAATAAAGGCAACACGATAATGAACCGACTCAGGGCGGAATCCTCCGCCCTGTTTCTGTGTATATGGTAGGATGAGTATGAGAAAGAAAAAAATAATGAACCCGTCGATTTGTTTCGCGGCTACTTTGGGTGCTGCCTCTTTATTTAGCGTTTCGGCAAGCGCTGCCCAGACGGCTTCCGAAGGCGGAAGCGGTTCATGGTGGGATGATATCAAGGCGCAGTTTGTACTGAATTTCATCGAAAAGGATCGATGGAGATCCTTGCTCGAGGGTTTGGGCAATACGCTGAAGATCACGTTGTTTGCGGCACTGCTGGGTATTGCGATCGGTATCGTGATCGCTGCGATCCGCACCACATTTGATAATAACAAAGAGAATATGAAGCACAGCAAGAGCATCGGCTACTATGTGCTGGGCTTTTTCAACGCGATATGCAAGATCTATCTGACTGTGATCCGCGGTACACCTGTTGTGGTACAGTTGTTGATCATCTACTTTATCATCTTTGCGTCTTCTACAAAGGATATTATGATCGCGTCGCTGGCGTTCGGTATCAATTCCGGCGCGTATGTCGCTGAGATCCTGCGCGGCGGCATCATGTCCATTGATAAGGGACAGTTCGAGGCGGGTCGGTCGCTGGGCTTCAACTATGTGCAGACGATGGTCTATGTCATCATCCCGCAGGTGTTGAAGAACGTACTGCCCACCCTGCTCAACGAGTTTATCGCGCTCTTGAAGGAGACATCAGTCGCGGGTTATGTCGGCGTTGTCGACCTTACCCGTGCCGGTAACGCGATCCGCGGCGCTACCTTCTCGGCGTTTATGCCGCTGATCGCCGTAGCGTTGATCTATCTGGCGATCGTTATGCTGCTGACATGGATCGTCAGCATTATCGAGAGGAGGCTGCGTAAGAATGAGCGATAATCAGAATGTTTTGATCGAAGTCCATGATCTGAAAAAGCATTACCGTGAGGGTACGATCCACGCGCTGGATGGCGTCAGCATGGATATCTGCCGCGGCGAGGTCATCGTCATCGTCGGCCCCTCCGGCTCGGGTAAATCCACCTTTCTGCGCTCGCTGAATCTGTTGGAGCTGCCCACCTCCGGTGAGATCGTTTTTGACGGTGTGGATATCAACGCGCCGCATGTCAATATCAATAAGCACCGCCAGAAGATGGGCATGGTGTTCCAGCACTTCAACCTCTTCCCGAATATGACGGTGCTGCGCAATATGACCATCGGTCCGCAGAAGCTGTTGCACAAATCCAAGTCCGAGGCAGAGGAAAAGGCGCGCGAGCTGCTCAAGCGCGTCGGACTCTCCGACAGAGCGGACGCCTATCCCTCTCAGCTGTCCGGCGGACAGAAGCAGCGTATCGCCATTGTCCGCGCACTGTGCATGGAGCCCGAGGTGATGCTCTTTGACGAGCCTACCTCCGCGCTCGACCCCGAGATGGTCGGCGAGGTACTGGATGTCATGAAGGAGCTGGCAAAAGCAGGTGCAACGATGGTCGTCGTCACCCATGAGATGGGCTTTGCCCGCGAGGTCGGTTCCCGCGTCGTCTTTATGGACAGCGGCAAGATCGTTGAGGAGGGTACGCCCGAGGAGATCTTCGACCATCCGCAGAGCGACCGACTCAAGAACTTCTTGGCGAAAGTTCTGTAAAAGAATAATAAATGAAACTGCCCACGGGAAACCGTGGGGTTTCTTTTGTACCTTCCATGTATTCTCTGTCAATCTGTCCACTTGATTTATTCTTTCGCTTATGATATACTTTTCCTTGCTATGTAATTGTTGACATTATTTGGAGATTGAGATAAATGGATGAATTTAAGAAGGTCGTAGCGGGGAATATCACCCGCCTGCGTACCTCGATGAACCTGACACAGGCGCAGCTTGGCGAAAAGCTCAATTATTCCGACAAGAGCATTTCCAAGTGGGAGCGCGGCGAATCGATCCCTGATGTTTTTGTGCTCAAGAAGATTGCCGATCTTGCGGGTGTCACGGTTGATTATATCATTAACCCTCATTCGGATGACGAGGAGATACAACCGAATAAAACCGAAGGCCGCCGATACAGCCGCCGCTTCATTACGCTGACGGTTTTGGCGGGTATCTGGGCGCTGGCGGTACTGCTGTTCGTCATCCTTTGGATCGCAGGCATCGTCAACTGGCTGATCTTCGTCTATGCGATTCCCGTTTCGCTGATCACGCTGTTGGTGCTCAATTCCGTATGGGGCGACCGCTCATGGAACCTCTATATCATCTCGGGCTTGGTATGGGGCATCATCTGCTCCGTCTACCTGACTGCGCTCAAATATAATTGGTGGCAGCTGTTTTTGCTGGGTATTCCGGCGCAGATCATTATCATCTTTGCTTTTTCGATCAAGAGAAAGCCAAAGGCGAAATAATCCAGATTCTTTGCGTGTTTCTACTGTGAGTAGAGTGCTTATTGAAGCATTCTACTCCTTTCTTTTTGTATGTAGAATGAAAGTCGGTCAATAGTAGATGTTGAAAAAAGTCGAATAGATTGCAATTTGACGCAAAGGGGGTAAAATGGTAGTGGAAGGATCGGAATACGGTTGAAGCACCGAGGGCTTTGTGATGCTTTATTTGTGTATTGCCGAGCAATGCGCGGAAGCTTTGCGTGATTCCGATCATGAAGGAGTGTTTGCGATGAGCTATATTTTGAGTACGTGTACAACCGCCGATATGACCAAGGAGATGTTTGAGAAGCTCGACGTCCGCTATATCGGCTTCCATTTTATGGTCAACGGCAGATCCTATACCGACGACCTGTATGAAAACATGAGCGCTAAGGAGTTCTACGGCTATATCCGCGACGGCGCCGATACCTCGACCTCTCAGGTCTCCGTCGGCGAGTATGTCGATTATTTTCGTGAGATGCTCAGCGAGGGCAAGGATATCCTGCATGTCTGCCTGTCGTCGGGTATCTCGAATACGGTACAAAGTGCCAATGCCGCGGCGGATATGCTCCGTTCGGAGTTCCCCGACCGCAAGATCTATATCGTCGATTCTCTCTGTGCGTCCTCGGGTGTAGGTCTGTATATGACCCTGCTTGCGCAAAAGCGTGACGAGGGTATGGATATCGATGCGCTCTGTCAGTGGGCGCTGGATCATCAGCAGACGGTACAGCACTGGTTCTGCTCCACCGACCTGACCTATTATATCAAGGGCGGTCGTGTGTCAAAGATCAGCGGCGTGCTGGGCGGTATCTTTGAGATCTGTCCGCTGCTGTGCGTCAACCCCGAGGGTAAGCTCAAGCCGATCGCCAAGGTCAGAACCAAGAAGAAGGTGTTGACCTCGCTGGTCGATAAGATGGAACAGCACGCCTTGGGTGGCAGAGATTACAGCGGCTTATGCTACATTTCCCACTCGGATTGTTTGGAGGATGCCGAGTCCGTGCGCGACCAGATCCTGGAGCGCTTCAGGAACGTCAGGGAGATTCCGATCTTCGATGTCGGTACCACCATCGGCTGCCATACGGGTACGGGCACCGTGGCGCTCTTCTTCGTCGGTGATGAGCAAAGAGAGGATTCATGATGAACGCCGTTCAAGCGATGAACCGTGATATCGCGAAAAAATCGAGAAAACCGAAAACACAGTTGCCCGATTACACGCGGGGGGAAGAAATCTGTAACACCGTGACCCATGTTATCGGTGCGATCTTTGCCGTAGCGGCGATACCGCTGTTGGTCGTTATGGCGGCGATGCACCGCAACCCGTGGGCGATCGTGACCGGTGCGATCTATGGCGCGACCCTGCTTATCATGTTCACCGTATCCAGCGTCTATCACGGACTGCCCGCCGGCAACGCCAAGCGTGTGATGCGGATCATCGATCACTGCGACATCTACTTTTTGATCGCGGGCACCTATACGCCGATCCTGCTTGTGGGGATCCGACCGCTGAACCCCGCGCTGGCATGGTCGATCTTCGGCGTGGAATGGGCGCTGACAGCCATCGCCGTGACGCTGAACGCGATCGACCTCAAGCGCTTTGAGAAGGTGAGTATGGTTTGCTACATCGGCATGGGCTGGTGTGTGATCGCTGTGCTGAAGCTGACGATCGACGCGATGACGATGCCCGGCTTCATCCTGCTGCTTGCGGGCGGTATCGCCTATACCATTGGCGCCGTGCTGTACGGCATCGGCAAGAAGGTGCGCTATATCCACTCGGTGTTCCATGTGTTCGTCCTGATCGGCAGCGTATTGCAATTCTTGGCGATCTTGCTCTATGTGATGTAATATCGATACAAATAGGTTAAGCTCCCTCGGCGACGGGGGAGCTTTTGTCATATCCGCTCATTTTCTTTCATAGGTTTATACTAATCCTTAATAAAAACCTTTATCATCTATTGCGCTATATTTCGTATAGCTTTGTTGGGCTTTAGTATTAGGATAAGATAAAAGGAAACAGGGGATGTGATGAAAATACTGATCAGGGCCGTATCGTTTTTGACAGCATTTTTACTGCTGGCGTGCACGATCACCGCGATCTCCGCCGCCATGTATGAGGAGCCTGAGCGGGCAATAGAGGAAACGACTGTCGAAACTCAGTCGCCGACGGAAGCGGCGACCCTGCCGCCCGCGACTGAAAAGAAGCTCCCCGAGGTGCCGGAGCATCTGCAAAACGAGGATGAATACAAGCCACGGCTGACCTCTCCCGATGCCGATAACACGCGGTATTATTCAGGAGAGAATCCGTTTTATGCCGCAGGCTACGGGATGCCGAACTGCACCTGTTACGCCTGGGGCAGGGCGTATGAGATCAGCGGCGAGCGTCCCGAGCTGTCACCGTATGACGCATGCACATGGTATGACTACAACGCCGAGAATCAGATCTATGATTACGGTGATCAGCCCGAACAGGGCGCGATCGCGTGCTGGGCATATGCCGACGGCGGACCGGGTCATGTTGCCGTTGTCGAGCAGGTTGACGGTGATATGGTACTGCTGTCTAATTCCGCCTACAGCGGCGCGGAATTCTATATGGATACCGTACCTGTCGATGATCCCTCCGCAGGCAGAGAGAACTGGATCTTTCAGGGATATATCTATCCCGGTAACAAGACGGAGTAAATGAAAAACCGGAGCTGTCAATGGACAGTTCCGGTTTATCTATTAGGATCAGTTTCGGTGATCAATTGATTTGAGCGAGGATGCGACCCATCCTGGTCGCGTCAAGGATATCGGAAACGCCGTTGTTATCGATGTCAGCAAATCGTCGCTGTTCGTCATCGAGCTGCGCAATATTCGCCAAACCGCGTTGGAGGACAGTGACGTCCATGATCGTGAAATCGCCGTCGCGGTCAACGTCACCGTTCTTTTCATCGTTGGTACAAAGCGCTTTGATGACGAAGGTGCCGCCGATATCATCCTTGAGCTTGGTCTGATAGAAGTCCATGATGTCTATCGCTGAATTGGAATAACCGATCAGATAGCTTTGTCCGTGTTCGGACTCGGGCGTGAAAAGATAATTGCCTCCCGTTGTGAGCCATTCGTCAACGCCGATCGCGATGTCGGTATCGCTGTTTTTCTCGATCGTGACACCGATCGCACCCTTTGTCTTGGGAGCGTTAAAGCCGTAGATCTCGGCGCAGGTGTAACCCTGATGCTCGATGGTGCCCTGCGCGAGCAGCATCCATTGGCTCGAGTCGGTGAGCGGCGCGCCGCTTGCATCGACGGGGATGTAGTTGACGGTGTATGTTGACCCCTCGGAGGTAGACTCAAACACGACCTTGTCGATGTGATGATAGCCGTCCGAAAAATCGAAAACATTCGCGTAGGTCATCTTATTCAGCTTGGGGCGCAGCTGCTGAATATAGTTAAATTCGTAGGTCGCGCCGAATATCTCATTCTGCTGTATCTTACTGTTCGCATTGATGGCGGAGGCTCCTGTGATGGCGTAGCTCGGACCGAATCGGGATTCAAAGAGATACAGATCCTCGTAAGAGATCCAAAAATATCCGTTGTTACCCCATCTTTCTCCCCAGCTGTTTTTGCATAACCATGCGCCGGGGGAAGAGGGTCGGTGATCGCTGACAAAATTGTCGACGTCGTAGCTGTCGTCCCAACCGACGATCTCGATCGCGTGACCGTTCAACTCAGCGGTCGTAAGGTTGGGCGTGTCAAAATAATAGGCGTTGGTTCTGCTTTGCAGGTATTTTGCGTTGTAGTGGAAGTTGCCGATGACGCCGCCGTACTGATAAATGGCGGATTTGACGGTGTCGCGGTCGTCGGTATCAAGATAGATAATGGAGTTGACCGCCTGATAGGGGTAGAGGTTATCCGTCGTATGATAATCGTCGACGGTTTTGCTCTCATCAAAAAGCTCGTTGTCGATACATCCGAAGGAGGTCAGATATCCCAGCGCGATGTAGGGATAACCTGCCGCGTAATACTCGCGCTGCCAGCCCTTGCCGTTTTCGAGAGCAGTGCCCCAGTAGTTCATGTGCATGGTCGAGAGGTGGAACGACTGCTCCTTGTTCTTGAGGAGCAGGGATTCCAGCGTAGCGGTGGAGCTGTATGCCCAGCAGGTGTTATATTGTTGTTGACGTACCGGTGTAGTCAGGCCTTGTTCTGCCGAGCTGTACGCGTTCGGCAGCGGTTCTTCCGGTTCCAGTGTACCGCCGACCTCAGCGTAATCCGCGGCGACGATCGCCGCGTCGAGCTGTGCTCCCGTGTCGGCGGTGTCGATCTGCGCTGCCGAGGCAGGCAGGGTCGTTGTGCCGATCATCGCGGCGGTCAACAGTATGGTGATCAGTTTGCGTAGCATTGCCATACCTCCGTTTGGGATGTTTTATCCATTCTAATATATCATAAATAATCAGCATCATATTAACACATTTTTTCCTGAATGTAAACAATCTGTCGACATATAATAATGGTAGATTTTTTCGGAAAGGATTAAAAGAGATGGAACGCAGGACGGATCTCGCCGTAGAAGAGCGCGAGTTGCTGGGCGAGGATATCAAAGGGATCGATTATAGTTCGGATAAGGTAGAGGGGCTCCCGATCGAGCGGCTCCATATCGTGACAAAGCGCGCCGGTCAGTTATTAAAGAAACCGGTGGGGCATTATGTGACCGTGGAGCTCCCGCCGCTGACGGACAGCATACGCGACACCGACAGCCGTGTGCGGGCGTTATCCGATGAGATCCGACGTCTGCTTCCCGTGAACGGATTGGTATTGGTAGCCGGTCTGGGCAATGTGGAGATCACCCCCGACGCGCTGGGGCCGAAGGCGGCTTCCAAGGTGCTGGCGACGCGGCATATCCGCGGTGAGGTCGCCCGATCGACCGGACTGGACAGGCTCAGGGCGGTCGCGGTCGTCAACACCGGTGTGACCGGTCAGACAGGCATCGAGACAGGCGAGCTGTTGCAGGGTATCATCAAAAACATCCGTCCCTCCGCGATGATCGCGGTGGACGCGCTCGCGTCACGACGGCTCGAGCGCCTCGGGTGTACGGTGCAGATCTCTGATACCGGCATCTCGCCCGGTGCGGGAGTCGGTAACCGAAGGGTGCGGATCGACTCCGAGACCATGGGCATCCCTGTGATCGCCATCGGCGTGCCCACGGTGGTCGATGCGGTGACGCTCGCATACGATCTCTTGGAGATCGAGGATGAAAAGCAGAGCATGGAGCTCTCACAAAGTGTTTCTCCGCAGGGCAGGAGCATGGTGGTCACGCCCAAAGAGGTGGATCTGCTGATCGACCGTGCCGCGCATTTGATCTCTCTGTCGGTCAATATGGCGCTGCAAACGGACATCGACACCGAGGACCTGTTGAATCTACTATAACCGGATTCCCCTTTTGGAGGGCGGGGCTTGCTCCTCCCGAAACATAGGAGATTCCCCTGTTAGGGGAAATGTCCGCAAAGCGGACAAAAGGGTTGCCGTTCTCGCTTAGAGAAAGGCGTCTCCGCCGAGGAATGCTCCTCCCGAACCCTTTCCGTCAAGCGCCATCCAAATGCGGAGCAGATCAATTCCTCTATAGGGTACGGCATTTATGACGTACCGAGAATGCCGGACGTTTCCGCCGAGGAATGCTCCCGCCGTAACTTTTTCCGTTGAAACAGTCATATCTCGTCCTTCGGTTGCATATATTATAGCAATTCGTATAAAAGGTGAGAGAATGATGAAACGACATTGGAAACCGGCTTTGACGATCACGGCGCTGGTGCTGGTGATGACGGTATGCCTGTGCATGGTGGCGTATCGTGTGCACTCCTGCGTGAAGCTCGAAGATGAAGCGGCGCTCCTGTCCGGAAAGCTGAGCTTTGTCAACGGTGACTCGAGCGCTGACAGTGCGGTTGCCACAGCGGATGAATCGCCGACACAACAGCCCGAGGTTCGGCCGCTTGCCGAGCAGCCGACCGATGCCGGATCGGTACCCGAAAAGCCGCAGGATACACCCCACAGCGGCGCGACCTATCCCGTCAAGGAGATCAAGGTCAGCAACGGCAATATGAGCTATGATAATATCACCATCCGCAACACGACGGATGATGACCTCGATGTGGAGTCGCTGTTGTCGGCAGATCTGCCGTTTTCCCTTGAGGATAATCATGAGGTGCAGGTGCTGATCTACCACACCCATACCTGTGAGCGGTACCTGACCGAGGATAACGGCGAATACTACGAGGACTATTATCCGCGCTCCACTGACGGCGATCTGGGTGTTGTCGCGGTAGGGGAGAGGCTCGTCGAAACGCTGAAGAAAAACGGCATCGGCGCCGTCCATGATACCACCCTCCACGACTATCCCTCCTACGAAGGCTCCTACGCGCGCTCGTGGGAAACGATCTCGGCGTATAAGGAGAAGTATCCGTCTATCAAGGTCACCATTGATCTGCACCGCGACGCGATGACCGCCGATGACGGCACCAAGTATAAACCGACCTTTGAATTTGACGGCGGCAAAGCGGCACAGATCATGATCATGGCGGGTCACGATACCGAGGGCGGTTTTGACTTTTGGCACGATAACCTGATCTTTGCCATGCAGCTGCAAAAGATGTGCGAGGACAAATACCCCGGCATGACCCGTCCGCTGAACTTCGGCGAGTATACTTATAACATGAATTTCAATAACGGCTCTTTGCTGATCGAGGTGGGCACCGACGCGAATACCGTCGATGAAGCCTGCCGCAGCGGCGATTGTCTGGCGCAGGCTATGTCGGAGCTGTTAATGCGGTGATCGTACCAATGCGGCAGTTCAGCTGCACCGCGTATATTTCGCTCGTAGAATGATTATTTATTCATTGTCAAAAGAAAAGTCGATTCGATCTCCCCGGTGATTAGTCATAATGTCGAATTCACTGCCCCGGTCTTGAAAAAAGATCGGGGCTTTGCTATAATATGCACGTTGAAAAAGACACATTTTCCGTTTGATCGAGTTGAGGTTATTATGAAGCATCATCGACTTTTGCAACACCTGATATCCTTACTGCTGGCGCTGAGCATGCTTGCGGCTGTCGGCTGTATGAGTGCGCTTGCCGTACCGGGAACTGAAAATCAAAGCAACAGTCAAATCGACAATCAGCAAAATCAGCAGGAACAGCAGAATCAGCAGGAACATCAGGCTCCGGTACAGGAGCAAAGTCCTCAGCAGGAAACACCTCAACAGGAACAGCCTCAACAACAGCAGAATCAGTGGTATGATCCGATCTACACCTATGAAGAGGACGCAACCTCACCCTATGTAGAGCCCGAACATCTTGCCGAGCTTCCCGCCGTGAGTCCTTCTCAGGTGCAGGAGGCTACCTCGGTCGCGATCCCCGTGGTCGCGGTGTCCGACGCCTCGCTGTTCTCGGGCATTGTGATGTGGCTGTGCGTCGCACTGGGTATCGCGGTCGTCGTCGGCGTACTGGTCAGCAGACGCACCCGACGCGGTTGATCGTGATGCAGATAGGAAATGTGAAGCTCAGCGGCTATGCTGCTCTTGCGCCGATGGCAGGCGTGGCGGACAGAGCCTTTCGCGAGCTGTGTATGGATTTCGGCGCGGGCTACTGCGTCAGCGAGATGGTCAGCTCCAAGGGTATCGCCTACCACTCCAAGAAGAGCGCTGAGCTGATGGAGATCTCCGACAGCGAACGCCCCTGCGCGGTGCAGATCTTCGGCACGGAGCCCGATACCATGGCGGATGCGGCGCGGTTTGCGATGCAATACCGCCCCGAGGTCATCGATATCAACATGGGATGTCCCGCCCCCAAGATCGCGGGCAGCGGTTCGGGAGCGGCTTTGATGCGCGACCCGGAGCTGTGTGGCAGAATCGTACAGGCGGTCAGTCGTGCGGTCGAGATCCCCGTTACCGTCAAGATCCGTTCGGGCTTTGACGGCGCGCACATCAATGCGGTCGAGGTCGCGAAAATCGTCGAAAAAAACGGTGCGCAGGCGGTGACCGTCCACGGCAGGACAAAGGAGCAGTTCTATGCTCCTCCCGTGAATTACGATATTATCCGCGAGGTCAAAAGGGCGCTGTCGATCCCCGTAATCGGCAACGGCGATGTTTGTGACGCAAAGTCGGCGCAACATGTGCTTGAGTACACCGGCTGTGATTATCTGATGGTCGGACGCGGTGCTTTAGGCAATCCGTGGGTATTTCGTGAGATCAACGAATATTTCGATAAAGGAATTATTATCCCGCCGCCGACCCTCGAAGAAAAATGCGATGTTTTGTTACGGCACATCAGCGCCGTTGTCGCATACAAGGGCGAATTTGTCGGCATGAGAGAAGCGCGCAAGCACACGGCGTATTACCTCAAGGGCTTCAAGAATGCCGCAAAGTTGCGCAACCTCGCCTTCTCGATGGAAACGAAAGAGGATCTCAACAACCTTATAAGAGAGATCAAAAACAGCAATCTTCACTGATTGCGTTGATATAAATGGCAATAAATGGAAGACCCGTATATGAAAAACTATTTGGAGGTACAAAATGTACAAGGACTTAATGGATTCTAACGGTTTTGTCAAACAGTATGATGAAGAGATCGCCGCGGCGATGGACAAGGAGCTTGCCCGTCAACGCCAAAACCTCGAGCTGATCGCCAGCGAGAACATCGTTTCTCCCGCTGTCATGGCGGCGATGGGTTCCGTGCTCACCAACAAGTACGCCGAGGGCTACCCCTCCAAGCGCTACTACGGCGGCTGCTACGCGGTCGATATCGTTGAGGATATCGCGCGTGACCGTGCCTGCAAGCTGTTCGGCGCGGAGCATGCCAACGTCCAGCCCCACTCCGGTTCTCAGGCGAACCAGACCGTCTATTTCGCGATGCTCGAGCCGGGCGATACCGTCATGGGCATGAGCCTTTCCGAGGGCGGTCATCTGACCCACGGTTCACCCGTCAATCTCAGCGGTAAGTACTTCAACTTTGTCAGCTACGGTGTTGACCCCGTGACCCACCGCATCGACTACGATAAGGTGCTGGAGATCGCCAAGGAATGCAAGCCGAAGATGATCGTCTGCGGCGCTTCCGCTTATCCGCGCGCGATCGATTTCAAGAAGTTCCGTGAGATCTGTGACGAGGTCGGCGCACTGCTGATGGTCGATATGGCGCATATCGCGGGCTTGGTAGCAGGCGGTCAGCATGAGAACCCCGTACCGTATTCCGATTTTGTCACCACCACTACCCATAAGACCCTTCGCGGTCCCCGCGGCGGTATGATCCTCTGCAAGGAGAAATATGCTAAGGCGATCGACAAGGCGCTGTTCCCCGGCATGCAGGGCGGTCCCTTGATGCACATCATCGCGGCGAAGGCGGTTTGCTTTAAGGAAGCCATGCAGCCTGAGTTCAAGGCGTATGCCGAGCAGATCGTCAAGAACTGCAAGGCGCTGGCTGAAGGTCTTGTAAAGCGCGGTCACAAGCTCGTATCCGGCGGCACCGACAACCATGTCATGCTGATGGATCTGCGCGAGGACGGCGTGACCGGCAAGGATCTGGAGCACAACCTCGACGAGGTACATATCACCGTCAACAAGAACACCATCCCCGGCGAGCCGCTCTCTCCGTTCGTCACCTCCGGTATCCGTATCGGTACCGCTGCCGTGACCACCCGCGGTCTCAAGGAAGAGGATATGGACGTCATCGCCGAGTGCATCAGCCTCGTGATCAAGGACTTTGAAGGCAACAAAGCGAAGGTCGACGAGATGGTAGCGGCACTGTGCGAGAAGTATCCGCTGTACGAGTAAGAGAATGAAAGGCCCCCTTTCCTAAGGGGGCTGTCGCGTCAGCGACCGGGGGTTGCTTCTTCTTTTCTTTGGCAACCCTCCGTCACTGACACAAGTGTCAGTGCCACCTCCCTTAGGAAAGGGAGGCTTTTACATTCCGGAGGAAAAACCATGAACACGCCCCTTGCCGACAGACTGCGTCCCGAATCCCTTGATGATATCGTGGGACAAAAGGAGCTCTTAGCTCCCGGACGACCGCTGAGAAAGATCATCGAAAGCGGCAATATCCCCAACCTAATATTCTACGGCCCGTCGGGCGTGGGGAAAACGACCCTCGCCTCCTATATCGCGCGGATCACCAACCGCAGCTTCAAAAAGCTCAACGGCACCACCGCCTCGACCGCCGATATCAAGGAGATCGTGTCTTCGTTAAATACCTTTGAGGGCATCAACGGCGTGCTGCTCTATCTCGACGAGATCCAGTATCTCAACAAAAAGCAGCAGCAGACCCTGCTTGAGTTCATCGAGAACGGCTCTATCACCCTGATTGCTTCCACGACCGAGAACCCGTATTTCTACATCTATAACGCGATCCTCTCGCGCTCGACGGTGTTCGAGTTCCGTCCCGTTGAGCCGGACGAAGTCCTCAAAGCCATCAACAGAGCCATCCGCGTGCTGAGTGAGGAGAAGGGCAAAGAGATCGAATTCTCCGCCGAAGCCAAGGCGCATATCTGCTCCGCCTGCGGCGGCGACGTGAGAAAGTCGCTCAACGCCGTGGAGCTTTGCGTGCTGGCGGGGGAGGAGGATGAGGTCATCCGTGTGGATGAGGAGCTCGCAAAGTCGCTGACCCAGCGCTCCGGCGCTCGCTATGATCGCGACGGCGACTCACACTACGATGTGATCTCCGCCTACCAAAAGAGCATGCGCGGCTCGGATGTGGATGCGGCGCTGTTCTATCTGGCGCGTCTGGTGGAGGCGGGCGATCTGATCTCCGCCTGCCGCAGATTGGTCGTGTGCGCGTGTGAGGACGTCGGATTGGCGTATCCGCAGATCATCCCGATCGTCAAGTCCTGCGTTGATATCGCGATGCAGGTCGGCTTCCCCGAGGCACGGATCCCGCTCGCCGACGCGGTGATCATGGTGTGCTTAGCGCCCAAGTCCAATTCCGGCGTAAACGCGATCTCCGCCGCGCAGGAGGATGTGCGCAAGGGCATGGGACAGGTCGTGCCGCGGCAATTACAGAACGTCCACGCCGACGGCGAGGAACGCGACGTGAAGGGACAGCATTATCTGTACCCCCACAGCTACCCCAACCACTGGATCGATCAGCAGTATCTGCCCGACGATGTGCGCGAGCATATTTATTACGAATTCGGTGACAATAAAACCGAACAGGCGTATAAAGCGTATTGGGACAAGATCAAGAACCGCTGATTGGTGAAAATGCACATGGATCAACGGCTTTTTTATACAACAATACCAAAGGATTGTACCGTGGTAAACTTATGTGTTTACCACGGCTATTTTTTACCCAATTACGCTTAGTGCACTATCACTAAAAATCACGACAAAAATTTTACAGGTTAAGCAAAAGCATATTTCTGTATTGGAAAATTAAAATTGACATTTTTAGTTATAATATCAATAACTAGAATTAGGATCTGGTTAAATTAACATGAAAAGGAGGGAACTATCATGGGAATGAAAGGTAAACAGACCAAGCGCGCGATCTCCCTATTGCTGTGTCTGACGCTGCTTGTATCCATGCTGGCACTGGCTGTCTCCGTTCGCGCGGCAGAAACCGGTGACATCGCGGCTACAGGCGCTGACACCTATTATCTGTGGGGCGAGAATTCCAATTCTCCGAACTTCAGCGGCACCACCCCGACAGGTACATTTACTTATGATAGCTCGAAAGGCTACTACTACTATGACCTGAAAGGGTCAAGCGGCGACTACTGCTTTGTCGTGTCGAAGATCTCGAACTCCGCCAACTCGGCAGTCAAGACGCCCGCAGTGCAGAAGATCGCCAGCGCAGGTTCGTACTACCTGTCCTCGGGTAACTACCACGGCTTCAATTGTCTCCATCTGTGGAATCCGAGCGGCGACACCATCCGCATCAGCTTTACTTCCGAGACCGCCGGTCTTACCGCGGTAAAAGCAGGCAGTGAAGCGGCGACTCAGGCGCCTACCACGGCACCGACACCCACTACGCCCAAGCCCACTCAGGGCGGCGGTACCACTCCGACCACTCCTCAGCCCACGCAGGGCGGTTCCACCACCGACAAGAAATATGTCTACTGTGAGAACGAGGCAGGCTGGTCATCGGTCACCGCGTATCTGTGGAACAGCTCGAGCGACAGCAACAAGGCTTGGCCGGGCGCCGCGATGACCAACATCGGCGGCAACATCTGGCGTTATGAGCTGCCGAAGACCTTCAAGAACATCATCTTCAGCAACAACGGCGCTTCTCAGACGACCGACCTCACCTACCCCGGTGACGGTTACATCTGGAATAACAAGACCAATGAGTGGAGCATCTATGATACTTCGCCCCTGCAGGTGTCTTCCTTTACGACCGATCTGGAAGCACCTCAGTACAACGGCGTAGGCATCACCCTTTCGGCAAGTGCTGAGGGCGAGGGAACGGTTTACTACAAGTTCTCTGTCTCCAACGGCAGCAGCACGGCAGTTCTGTCCGATTTCAGCACCTCCAACAAGGTGCTGTGGACACCGCAGGCAGCAGGTACCTACACCTTGACCTACGACTTCAAGGACGCCAAGGGCAACACCAACCGGCGTACCAAGAGCTATGTCATCGAGGACGGCAGCTCCGTGGTCGCTCCTTACATCAAGATCGTCACCCCGAACAGCGGTGATATTCAGAACAACTCGAATGTTCAGATCAAGGTGACGGCAGGCGGCGGTAATACCGGCACCAACCTGCTCTTCTACAAGTACACCATCAAGAATCCGTCCGGCAATATCGCGAATGTTCCGTACTACACACGCAACACGAGCTATACCTTCAAGCCGACCGAACTCGGATTGTATACGCTGACCCTCAACGTACAGGGCTCCGATAACAAGACCATCGAGCGCTCTTATGTCTTCAGCAGCGTTGGCTCTGTCACACCGACCACGCCTCCCGAGACACAGCCCGTTGTCCAGCCCACAGATGCTTCGCCCGCACCGACGCAGGCTCCTACGGAATCATCCGTACCGGTTGCTTACGGTGACGCTGACGGTGATGGCGATGTCACGATCCTTGACGTCACCTACATCCAGCGCTTTATGGCAGACGTTCCGCTGTCGAAAGAGTTCAACGAGCGCAATGCCGATGTTGACGGTGACGGCGATGTTACGATCATTGACGCGACCTTGATCCAGCGTTTCATGGTGGGTCTTATCAGCAAATTCCCCGTAGAAGATTAAAAGGAGGTAACAGATTATGAAGAATTTTTCACGTATTCTGGCACTGCTCTTGTGCCTTGCGCTGATCGTTTCTGCTGCTGTTATCTCTGCACAGGCGGCAGATGAAGAGATCGCCGATGTTGCGGCTCAATCCGATATTGCAGATACCGGCGCCGACAGCATCATCATCCATGTAGACAGCCCCGATAAGGTTCCCTACATCTATTACTGGAATGCGCTTCCGACCAACAAGGAATGCGCTTATCCCGGCGTCAAGATGAACAGGGATGCGACCCAGACCGGCTCCACATGGTACACCTATACTTTCGAGAATACAACCAAAATCAACTTCCAGCTGACCGACGGTACATCCGAGCTGTCCGGTCAGATCAGCAAGGAGCTCACTCGCACGACCGGTGAGTGGTGGTACAGAAACGGACGCTTCAGCAAGAAGAATCCGTATATTGCGGATGATTACACCGCTGTTGATATGCGTCAGGATACCATCTACTTTGTCATCACCACCCGTTTCTATGACGGCGACACCGGCAACAATGTTCACTGCTGGGATGACCAGAAGGCGAACAACCCCGATTCCGACCCCGCATGGCGCGGCGACTTCAAGGGTCTTGCCGATAAGCTCGACTACATCAAGGCGCTGGGCTTCTCCGCCGTCTGGATCACCCCCGTTGTCGAGAACGCGTCCGGCTATGACTATCACGGCTATCACGCGCTCGACTTCTCTAAGGTCGACCCCAGATACGAGAGCGACGATTTCACCTATGAGGATCTGATCGCCGCCGCTCACGAAAAGGATATGAAGATCGTACAGGACGTTGTATGGAACCACACCTCTAACTTCGGTGAGGCTCACATGGCTCCGCTCTTCACCAAGAACTACGACGCCGATCTGTCCGACATCGAGGCGTGCATGGTTCCGTCTAAGGAACTGCTCGACTACAACAATGTCAAGACCGCTCAGGAGTATTACAACCTCAAGCCCCAGCAGCAGTATGATTCCCGTCTGCAGCTGATGAAGCAGACCCAGGGCTTTACCGACATGGTCTCTTATGACAAGGTATCGAACCCCAACAACTACTACCACAACGGTCACTTTGCCAGCCTGAACTGGGATGACTGGACCTGTAAGTTCTGCCAGATCGCGGGCGACTGCGTTGACCTGAACACCGAGAACAAGGCTGTTGCGGATTACACCGTAGACGCGTACGCGAACTACATCGACATGGGCGTTGACGCTTTCCGTGTCGACACCGTCCGCCACATCCCCAGACTCTCGCTGAACAAGTGGTACAACGATCAGATCAACGCCGCGGCGAAGGCGGCAGGCAACAACAACTTCTATATGTTCGGTGAGGTTTGCTGCCGCTTCAGCCAGACATGGTACCGTGACAACGCCGCTGAATCCGTCCAGTTCTACACCTGGGATGATTCCGCTGCCGACCTCGCGAAGCTCTCCGACGGCACCGATCCCGCTACCATCAAGAAGAATCTTGAGAACACCATCACCTACAGTGAGAACCACGTCAGCACCTCCGGTCAGCCGACCTCTCAGAACGCGTTCCTCAACGGCATCAACTACCGTACTCCCGACTATTCCAAGAGCTCCGGCATGGGCGTCATCGACTTCACCATGCACTGGCAGTTCGACTCCGCTTCCGGCGCGTTCGGCGCGGCACTCGGTCAGGATCAGTACAACAACGACGCTACCTGGAACGTCACCTATGTGGAATCTCACGACTATTCTCCCGACCAGAACCAGACCCAGCGCTTTACCGGCGGTACCCAGACATGGGCAGAGAACCTCGACCTGATGTTCACCTTCCGCGGTATTCCGTGTCTGTATTACGGCGGTGAGGTAGAGTTCCAGAAGGGCTGCCGCATCGACGAAGGCCCCAACATCTCTCTGGCGAACTCCGGCCGTGCGTACTTTGGTGATTATCTCGAGGGCTCCGTCAACACCACCGGCTTCTCGCAGTATAACAATGCGACCGGTAAGATGGCGACGACCCTGAACAGCACGCTGTCTAAGCATCTCCAGAAGCTCAACGCGATCCGTCGCGCTGTACCCGCTCTGCAGATGGGTCAGTACACCACCAACAGCAACTATGTCAGCGGTAACATGGCGTACATCAGACGTTATACCGGCAACTACAACGGCAAGAATGTCGACTCCCTCGCCTGTGTATCCGTCACCGACGGCGCTACCTTCAAGAATATCCCCAACGGTACCTATGTCGACGCTGTCAGCGGTGCTAAGAAGACCGTTACCAACGGTACGCTGAGCGTAGAATCCACCGGTAAGGGCAACATGCGCGTCTACGTCCTGCAGAACAGCTCCTCTACCGTTACCGGCGCTGTAGGGCCCTCCGGTCAGACTTACCTCAAATAATGGGATCATCGAGTGATTGAGAGAAAACCACTCTCCATTAGTGTCTGATCTTAAACGAATAACGATCAAGCTCCCCTTCCTGTAAGGGGAGCTTTCAGTTTGTCGAAAAAGTATATCATATAAAACGCAGGACGTTTCCGAGGCTCCCTCTGACGAGGGAGCTGTCGCCGTTAAGGCGACTGAGGGAGA
>OMWP01000034.1:0-7867 GCA_900314795.1 uncultured Eubacteriales bacterium | reverse complement strand
CGTCGCGTTATCTCTCCCCCGCATTTTACGTTTATTTCTCTGTGAATCATACTTCTTGCCGCCCCCTCGTCAGAGGGGGCCGGATAGGTTTTTCTACAGCCTGCAAGCTCCCCTTCCTGTAAGGGGAGCTTTTTATGTGTATTGTCAACCAACATGTCAACCGTCAACTGTCAACCGAGGGTAAAGACTTTTTTTGTTTTGTCCCATTGTCCTGCCTTTTATTATTATTATTTTCTTAGATTATGAGGTTTACATGGTTGACAAGGGTGGATAAATGGCTTGAATAGTGTTTTTTAATGTCAACCGACATGTCAACCGCGTGTCAACCAAACGTCAACCGAGGCGAACTCCGAACCACGATAAGCGGTTTTATCGAAACGATGCGGCTCAAAATGGAAATACAATGCGCGGCTGATCTAATACTAAGTATCATTAAAACACATTAACATTTATTGCGTTAAATTCCGCATAGCGGTGTTGTCGTCGTCGCACGCCGTACTCGATAGGCATTTCCGGTTGGTATGCCTTGACCTCGTGTGGCGGCTCCTCCTCTCCCCATCACGCGGGGCGTGAGGGGGTCCCCGAAAGATGACATACGCCAGTATGCCTGCGTCCTCCGCCTTGCTCTGCGAAATTTCTCGCTAACAAATCTGTTAAAGCGTTTAATGGATACTTAGTATAAAAGCGGCGTAATGAATCAGAAAAAAAGACGCGCAATAAATCAGAAAAAAAGCGGCGCATGATAACAGAAAAGCGTAGTTTGCAATTCATCAAAAAAAAGACGCGCGCCGCCTTTACTTTGGGGGGAGGTTGTGATATAATACTACAGAATAGGGAAAAATTGCCTTGTTATGCGGTTGAGATTGCCACGTCATCGGCACAGCCGACTCCTCGCAATGACAATTATGTTTGCTCAGGAGTTGACCGCGCGATCGGCGCTGATCGCTCTCCGTAATGACAAACTTGAAAGGAATATGAGAAGATGCAAGCTAACATTTATCGCTCCGTGACCTGCGGAGATTTGAGAGAAGAGCATATCGGTCAGGAGGTACGCCTCGCGGGTTGGGTCGAGAACATCCGTGACCACGGCGGCGTTATGTTCCTCGATATCCGTGACGAGTACGGCGTGACCCAGGTCGTCGTGCATGATGACAGCATGCTCGCGGACGTCAACCGCGAGTGCACCGTGACCATCTCCGGTAAGGTCGTCAAGCGTGACGAGGACACCATCAACAAAAAGATCGCCACCGGTATGGTCGAGGTCGTCGCCGAGACCCTCACCGTCCTCGGCAAATGCAAGAATAACCTGCCGTTCGAGGTCGTTTCCTCGACTGCGACCAATGAGGACACCCGTCTGAGATACCGCTTCCTCGATCTGCGCAATCCCAAGGTGCACAACAATATTCTCCTGCGCTCGCAGGTGATCTCCTTCCTGCGTCAGAAGATGAGCGAGATGGGCTTTATGGATATCGCGACCCCCATCCTCGGCGTTTCCTCTCCCGAGGGTGCCCGTGACTACCTGATCCCCTCGCGTAAGCATAAGGGTAAGTTCTATGCCCTGCCGCAGGCGCCGCAGATCTTCAAGCAGCTGTTGATGGTATCGGGCTTTGACCGCTATTTCCAGATCGCGCCCTGCTTCCGTGATGAGGACGCGCGTGCCGACCGTTCTCCCGGCGAGTTCTATCAGCTCGACTTTGAGATGGCGTATGCCACCCAAGAGGACGTCTTTGCGGTAGCAGAGGAAGTGCTCTACGAAACCTTTAAGAAATATTCTGATAAAGAAATAAGCAAACCGCCTTTCCGCCGCATTTCGTATGCGGAAAGTATGCTCAAATACGGCACCGACAAGCCTGATCTGCGCAACCCGCTCGAGATCATCGAGATCTCCGACCTATTTGAGGAGACCGACTTCAAGCCCTTCCTCAAAAAGTGCGTGCGCTCCATCAACGTGCCCGGCGCCGCTTCCTGCTCCAAGAGCTGGTTCAAGAAGATGGAGGAGTTCGCGCTCTCCATCGGTATGAAGGGTCTGGGCTATGTCAAGGTGACCGAGGATATGAAATTCGACGGCCCGATCGACAAGTTCTTAAAGCCCGGTGACAGGGAAGAGCTGATCAAGCGCAACGGATCAAAGGCAGGCGACGTGATCTACTTCATCGCCGATACCGCCGCCGAAGCGCCCAAGCTCGCAGGTCAGATCCGTACCGAGGTCGCGACCCGACTTGACCTGATCGATAAGAGCCGCTTTGACTTCTGCTTCATCGTCGATTTCCCGATGTTCGAGCAGGACGAGGAGAGCGGACAGATCATCTTCACCCACAACCCGTTCAGTATGCCGCAGGGCGGTATGCAGGCGCTCCTTGAAAAGGATCCCTGCGATATCCTCGCTTACCAGTACGACATCGTCTGCAACGGCGTGGAGCTCAGCTCCGGCGCGGTGCGTAACCACGATATCGAGATCATGAAGAAGGCGTTCTCCATCGCGGGCTACACCGAGGACGATCTCAAAGAGAAGTTCCGTTCTCTGTACACCGCGTTCCAGTACGGCGCGCCGCCTCACGCGGGTATGGCACCCGGCGTGGATCGTATGCTGATGCTGCTGACCGAGGAAGAGAACATCCGCGAGGTCATCGCCTTCCCGATGAACTCTAACGCGCAGGATGTATTGCTCGGCTCGCCCGGCGAGGTCAGCGAGATGCAGCTGCGTGAGGTTCATATCAAACTTCGCTGAGACCAATTGTAGGGGAGGGGCTTGCTCCTCCCGTTTACCCATCAATGTGATGATTAACAACCGCTATTGATATGTTGTTTTATCCAAAATACAGTAGAATCAATCCCAAGGTACCCGCGCGGCGCTGTCGCACGGTCGGGAGGAGCAAGCCCCTCCCCTACAGGGAGTTCCGAAAGGACTAACCATTATGATAACAAGAGAAGATATCGAAAACATCGCGCTGCTTTCTAAGCTCTTTGTCGATGAAAAAGACATCGACGGCCTGACCGAAGAGATGCAGAAGATCGTTGCCTTTGCCGACACGATCAACAGCGTTGAGGTGAAAAGCGGCGAGTTTGATAATATCAACAACCTGCAGAACGCTTTCCGCGCGGACGAGGTCAAAGAATCCTTACCCGTCGAGGAGATCCTGAAAAACGCCCCCGAACAGGCGGAGGATCACTTCCTCGTCAGAAAGAGAGCGTGACATGGGACAGATCAAACGCATCCATGAGATGCTCACGAATAAAGAGATCACCTGCGTTGAGTTGACCCAACAATACCTTGACGCGATCGAAAATTCTAATAAGGAATTAAACGCCTATATCACCGTCACCCCCGAGGTGGCGCTGGCACAGGCGAAGAAGGTGGACGAGAAGATCGCCGCGGGACAGGAGATCGGCATGCTCGAGGGCGTTCCGATGACCTTAAAGGACAACATCTCCACCAAGGGGATCGCCACCACCTGCGCATCCAAGATCCTGACCGGCTATCAGCCGATCTATGACGCGACCGTGTATGAGCTGCTCCAAAAAGAGGGCGTGGTCATGCTCGGCAAGACCAATATGGACGAGTTCGCGATGGGCTCCTCCTGTGAGACCTCCTACTACGGCGGCGCGAAGAATCCGCACAGCCTCGACCATGTATCGGGCGGTTCCTCGGGCGGCGTCGCATCCGCTGTCGGCGGCAATCTTGCTGTCTACGGACTCGGCTCCGACACCGGCGGCTCCATCCGTCAGCCCGCGTCCTTCTGCGGTATCGTCGGCTTAAAGCCCACCTATGGCGCGGTATCGCGTTACGGTCTGATCGCCTACGCTTCCTCCTTTGACCAGATCGGTCCGATCACCCATGACGTTGAGGATGCGGCGATCGTCTTTGACGCGATCGCGAAGTTCGACGAGCGCGACTCCACCTCGCAGGGCAGTGAGCCGACGCTCCCGACCTTAAAGGATGATATCAAGGGCAAGAAGATCGGTATCGCCAACCAGTACCTCGACGGCGTTCGCGAGGACGTCAAGCAGGCTGTCCTCGACGCGGCAAAGGCGTATGAGGAGATGGGCGCCGAGATCGTCTATTTCGATTTCCCCGAGCTGAAATTCGCCCTGCCGTGCTACTATATCCTCGCGATGGCGGAGGCTTCCTCCAACCTCGGACGCTATGACGGCATCCGTTACGGCTACAAGGCGGAGCATTACAACGGCACGCACGACATGATCTGCCGCACCCGATCTGAGGGCTTTGGCAAAGAGGTGCAGCGCCGTATCCTGATGGGCACCTATGTGCTGTCCGCGGGCTACTATGACGCTTACTATAAAAAGGCGGTCAACCTGCGCGGCGCGATCGTCGAGGCGTTCGACAGAGCGTTTGCGCTCTGCGACGCGATCCTTGCGCCGACCGCTCCCGTGACCGCGTTCAAAAACGGTTATCTCTTCAGCGAAGAGACCGACCAGCTCGAGGCGTATCTCTCCGATATCTGCACCGTGCCTGTCAACGCGGCAGGTCTGCCGGGTGTTTCGATCCCCTGCGGCGTCGACAAAGAGGGTCTGCCCATCGGCATGCAGCTCATCGGCAAGAAGTTTGATGAGAAAACCATCCTCAACCTCGCCTATCAGTATGAGCAAAAAGAGGATAAATTTATTGAAACAAAGTGGGGTGTCAAGCTGTGAAATATGAATTAGTAGCGGGCTTTGAGACCCATGTAGAATTGCAGACGAACACCAAGATCTTCTGTTCCTGCACCACCAAGTTCGGCGGTGACCCCAACACCCACTGCTGTCCCGTCTGTATCGGCTTGCCCGGTACACTGCCCAAGCTCAATGAGCGCGTGGTGGAATATGCGATCATGGCGGGTCTTGCCACCAATTGTGAGATCGCCGAGATCGCCAAGATGGACAGAAAGAACTATTGCTATCCCGATCTGCCCAAGGCGTACCAGATCAGCCAGTACGACAAGCCGCTGTGCGAGCACGGCTACATCCAGCTCTCCAACGGCAGAAAGATCCGTATCCTGCGTATCCATATTGAGGAGGATGCGGGTAAGCTGATCCACAACCACGGCGACACCTATGTTGACTACAACCGCGGCGGCGTACCGCTGATCGAGATCGTCACCGAGCCCGATTTCCGCAGTATCGATGAGGCAAGGGAGTATGTTGAAAAGCTCCAGCAGACCATGCGCTATATCGGGGTCTCCGACTGCCGTATGCAGGAGGGCTCCATGCGCTGTGACGTCAATATCTCCGTCCGTCCCGAGGGCAGTGAGAAGCTCGGTACCCGTACCGAGATCAAGAATATGAACTCCATCACCAATATCGCGAAGGCGATGGAATATGAATTTGAGCGCCAGGTCGATCTGATCGAGAGCGGCGGCGAGGTCGTGCAGGAGACCCTGCGCTATGACGACGCCACCGGTACCACCTCCTCCATGCGTTCCAAAGAGGACGCGCATGACTATCGCTATTTCCGCGAGCCGGATCTTGTCACGATCCATACACCGAAGGAAAAGATCGAGGCACTTCGCTCACGCTTGCCGGAGTTGCCTGAGCAGAAATTCGCGCGCTATACCGAGGAGTACGGCATCCCCGAAAAGGACGCGGCACAGCTGACCAAGTACCGCAGTATCTCCGAGTATTTCGATAAAGCGAGTGAGGGGCTCAAATCCCCCAAGACCGCGTCGAACTTCATCATCGGACAGATCTTCCGCAGACTGGAAACAGAGGCGGATAAAGAGGCGCTGGATATCAAGACCTCTGCCGAACAGCTGGGCGAGCTGTGCAAGCTGCTCGAGAGCGGCAAGCTCAAGAACAATCTGGCGAAAAAAGCGCTGGATCAGATGCTTGACAGCGGCAAGCCCGTGACGGAATTCGTCAGTGAATCCGATATGGCGGGGCTGGATGACGCGACCCTGACCGAATACTGCAACAACGCGATCAACGCGATGCAGAACGCGGTCGAGGATTATAAGAACGGCAAGGAAAAGGCGCTGATGGCGGTGCTCGGCAATGTCATGAAGCAGAGCCGCGGCCGTGCCGACGCTCCCTCCGTTATCAAGAAGCTGAAAGAACTGATCGGTTGATTTGTTCGCCGACAGTATGATATGAGTGTACACCGTTGGGCGGGATGCGACCTGAGAGTCAGCTCCCGCCGCAACCTTTTCTAATTCAGAATGGGGAGATTAGATATGTTTTCTACGCGTGAAATCTATATGGCGCTCGGTCTGTTGCCCGCGGTATTGTTGCTCTTTTACATCTACAAGATGGATCGTATCGAAAAGGAGCCGAAGGGTCTGCTGGTCGGATTGTTCTTCCTCGGCGTAGGCGCTACGATCCCGACGATGATCGTGGAGCTGCTGCTGTCTGTTGTGAACAATGGATTGTTTTTCGGTCAGTATATCACTCAGTATGAATATACGTTTGTTGACGGCAAAGTGTATCTCTATGAATTTGTCCATAACTTTTTCGGCATCGCGCTGGTGGAAGAGGGCTTCAAGTGGCTCTTTATGTTCCTGCTGACCAGAAAGAGCAAGAACTTCAACTGTCTGTTTGACGGCGTTGTTTACGCGACCTTTGTTTCGCTTGGATTTGCCGCGGCGGAAAACGTGATGTATGTATTTACCGGCGGACTGGTTACCGGCTTGGCGCGTATGGTCACCGCTGTACCCGGTCACTGTGCCTTTGCGGTCGTGATGGGCACTTTCTACGGCAAGTGGTTTGTCGCCCGTAATGCGGGAGCGTTGGAAAAGAATCTGTACCAGAACCGCGTGATCGCCGCTTCCCCGCAAGGCTTCGGCGCGGGAAAATTCCTGTTCCTCAGCATTTTGTTACCTACGCTGATCCACGGCTTATATGATTTTATCTGTACCTTTACGGCGGAATCCTGGGTCTACTGGCTCTTACTGCTCCTGATGCTTGTTTTCCTGTATGTGATCTGCTTCCGCAACGTATTTGTGCTGTCGAAAAAGGACGCTTACATCACCTATCTCTGCATGGAGAAGGTGCTCGAAAGATACCCCGACGCGGCAGGCTACCTTTGCAGGATGCCGGAGCATATCGTGTTCTTTACACCCGCTGTCATCCAGACGTCGATCATGAACCGTGAGCCTCACGGCGTCAAGATCACGGCGAACAATTTGTATTACGCACATCCGATGCCGGTGGTCAAACCCAAACCGGTACCGCAACCTGTTTATCCGCAGCCCATGCCTGTACAACAGTACGGTCAGCCGATGATGCGTCAGCCCGGGGCACAGCCGATGCCATATGCACAGCCGATGAATCCGCCGCAGGCACAGCCCGTGCAGTATGCGCAGCCGATGAATCCGCCGCAGCCGCAGCCGATGCCATATGCGCAGCCGATGAATCCGCCGCAGCCGCAGCCGACGCCATATGCACAGCCGATGAATCCGCCGCAGCCGCAGCCCGTGCCATATGCACAGCCGATGAATCCGCCGCAGCCGCAGCCCGTGCCATATGCGCAGCCGATGCATCAACCGCAGTCACAGCCCGTGCAGAGTGCGCAACCGGTACAGGCCGCACAGCCTGATTACAGCAACGGCGGTCGTCCTGTGGTGGATGAAGAGCCGTATACGACCCAGCTCGATCATCTCGAGCCGGTCGGCGGTTACCGTCGCCTCGGCGGAACACCGACAGTACAGTTCCCCGATCAAAGTCAGAATCCTTATTATACACAAAGATAATAGATAAAAAGACCTTCCCGGAAGGGAAGGTGTAGAAAAACAATATCAAGAAAAGGACTGTTGCAAATCAAATGCAACAGTCCTTGCAGTTTGTCGAAAAAGTATAGAATAAAAAATGAGTAGCCGATTTCCAAGGCTCCTTTTGGGAAAAGGAGCTGTCACCGAACGGTGACTGAGGAATTGTA
>OMWP01000015.1 GCA_900314795.1 uncultured Eubacteriales bacterium | reverse complement strand
GGTCTGGGCCTGAACACGGACACCAAGCCGGCCAGCCAGTATACCATCGATGCCAACGAGCAGGTCTATGCGCTGCTGGACTTTGACGACGAGCGCGAGCTTGAAAACGCCGAGCGCGGCCTGATCGTCGCACCGGACAGCCTGGTGATCAAAACCGACAGCGGCAAGGTGGCATGGAGCCAGGATGCCTATGCCTTCCTGGATGAGGATGCCCCGGACACCGCCAATCCCAGCCTGTGGAGAAACACCCAGCTGAACCACATCTACGGCCTGTTTGAGGTCACGGACGGGATTTATCAGGTCCGCGGCTACGACATGTCCAACATCACCTTTATCAAGGGCGAGACGGGCTGGATCGTCTATGACCCCCTGATGACGGTGGAGTGCGCCCAGGCGGCGTATGAGCTGGTAAAGGAAAACATCGGGGATTACCCGATCAAGGCTGTGCTGTATTCCCACTCTCACGTGGACCACTACGGCGGCGTGGCGGCGCTGATCACGGATGAGCAGGCGCTGAACGGCGACGTGCTGGTCATCGCCCCGGAGGGCTTTGAAGAGCATGCCGTGAGCGAGAACGTCTATGCCGGCAACCGAATCGACAGTACCAGAACATGATCGAGAATCAAATGAAAGTGATCGTGATCGGCGCAGGCCCCGCCGGAATGATGGCGGCAGGTTCCGCCGCGGAGAACGGCGCCGATGTTACTATTATTGAAAAGAATCAACGTGTCGGTCGCAAGCTCGCGATCACCGGCAAAGGGCGCTGCAATATCACGAACTTTTGTGATAATGAGACCTTTATCGCGCATGTGACATCGAATCCACGCTTTCTGTACAGCGCGATCAACCGCTTTTCCTGCTATGATACCGTCGCTTTCTTTGAGGAGCGCGGATTAGCCACAAAGGTGGAACGCGGCAATCGTGTGTTTCCTGTATCCGATAAAGCTTTGGATGTCGTCGATACGCTGTATGATTATATCAACGAGCTGGGGGTGCAGATCATCCATCAGGAAGTCAAAGGGCTTTTGATCGACAACGGCGCTGTCAAAGGCGTTCGTTTGCAGGATAAAGAGCTTTTTGCCGATAAGGTGATCGTAACCTGCGGCGGTATGTCGTATCGTGCAACCGGTTCTACGGGCGACGGATATTCATTTGCAAAAGCCGCCGGACATACCATTACACCGCTGTTACCGTCATTGGTTCCTTTGGCGGCGGAGGATAAAGATATCCCCGCACTACAGGGTTTATCATTGAAAAATGTCCGTCTGTCCGTCATGGATAACCATCATAATAAAGAGGTATATTCCGATATGGGGGAGATGCTGTTTACGCATTTCGGCATCTCGGGACCTTTGGTGTTATCCGCCAGCGCCCATATGCGCAATATGTCACCCGGTCGTTATACGGCGGTTATTGATTTGAAGCCCGCTTTGGATGACGATACACTGGATAAGCGGATCCTGCGCGATTTTTCGGAATTCGCCAACAAGGATATCATCAACTCACTGGGCAAGCTGCTCCCGAAAAAGCTGATTCCCGTTATCATCGAGCGTGCAGGTATCGCGCCGCATACGAAATGTAATATCATTACCGCGGGACAGCGTCAAGCGTTATTGCGACAAATCAAGCATTTCAGCGTGAAGATCCACGCTTTTCGTCCGATCAATGAAGCGATCGTCACTCACGGCGGTGTGGATGTCAAGGATATCGATCCGCGCACGATGGAGAGTAAATTGGTCAAGGGTCTGTATTTTGCGGGAGAGGTGCTGGATCTGGACGCATATACCGGCGGCTTTAATTTGCAGATCGCCTATTGTACCGGCAGGCTTGCCGGAGAATCCGCCGCAGTTTCTATATGACAATGTCATTGCGAGGGCTGATATAAGCCCGTGGCAATCTAAACTGATTATATTTAAGGAGAACATTATGTCTATCGCTATTGCTATCGACGGCCCCGCGGGCGCCGGTAAATCGACCATCGCGCGACTTGCCGCGAAGGAACTCGGTTATATTTATGTTGATACGGGTGCGTTGTATCGCACCATCGGTCTGGCGGCTTCCAGACGCAAGCTGACCGCCGAGGATAAAGAGCAGATCATCGCGATGCTGCCCGCGATCAAGGTGGAGTTGGCGTTCAATGACCGTCAGGAGCAGATCGTATTGCTCGACGGCGAGGACGTCAGCGGCTTGATCCGCACACCTGAGATCTCGATGATGGCGTCGGCTGTATCCGCGATCCCCGAGGTCAGAGCATATCTGCTCGATCTGCAGCGCGATATGGCGCACACCAACAACGTCATCATGGACGGCAGAGATATCGGAACAGTCGTTCTGCCCGACGCGCAGATCAAGATATTTCTTTCCGCATCCCCAGAATGCAGAGCGCGCCGCCGTTATGACGAGCTGATCGAAAAGGGCATGGACGTCAAATACGAGGATATCCTGTCGGACGTCATCGCGCGCGATTACGCGGACTCACACCGTGATATCGCTCCCTTGAAGCCTGCGGATGACGCGATCAGCGTTGATACCTCGGGCGAGGATCTGGAGACCTCTGTCAATAAACTCTTAGGAATCATGAGGGAAAAGCTATGAAAAAGCGCAATCATTTTTACTTTTTCTGGAGGGGGTTACTCAAGCCTTTCTTCCAACTGAAATTTCGCATGAAGTATATCGGCGTCGAGAATGTACCTGATGAGGGCGCGTATATCTTAGCATCCAACCACACGCATGCGGCGGATCCGATTATCATGGGCATGGGCTTGAAGCGCCAGGTCATGTTCATGGCGAAGGAAGAACTCTTCCAAAACAAGTTCGTCGGCTGGTTCATTCGCAAGCTCGACGCATTCCCTGTCAGCCGCGGTAAGGCGGATACCGGTTCCATCAAGCATTTTGAGAAGGTGCTTGAGGATGGTAACTTGATGGGAATCTTCATCGAGGGTACCCGCTCCAAGGACGGCAACTTCCTGCCGCCGAAAAACGGCTGCAGCCTGATCGCTTATGATACGAAGACGCCTGTTATCCCCGTTTGTCATACCAAGATCGGCTCACGCCTCTATTTTCATTTCGGTAAACCGATATCGCTGGAAGAAATGGGCTTCGACAAGGGCGGCGCGAGAGAATTCCGCAACGCCAGCCGTGTCATCATGGATCACATCAAGGCGCTTCGTGAAGAGGACTTAGCGTCGGCGGGAGAGCAGAATGGCTGATATCATTGTCGCAAAATCCGCCGGCTTCTGCTTCGGCGTCAACCGAGCGGTCAAGATCGCCTTTGATGTTGCCGACCGCCATCACGGCGGATGCACCTTGGGGCCGATCATCCATAATAAAGAGATGGTCGCGGCACTGACCGACAGGGGAGTGGTATCGGTCGATTCACTCGATGACATACAGGGACGAGAACCTGTGATCATCCGCTCTCACGGCGTCAAGCGCTCGGTTTATGATACGCTCAACGAGATGGGTGTTGAGTACATCGACGCGACCTGTCCCTTTGTTTCAAAGATCCATTCTATCGTTTATGATATGAGCCGACAGGGCTATACCATCTTGATCGCGGGGGATGAGAATCACCCCGAGGTACAGGGGATCCTCTCTAATTGTGTCAACGATTATTATATTTTCAAAGACGTTGAGGATTTGAAGAAAATCGCAAATATAATTCCTGATGAGAATAAAAAACGAATTTGTGTCGTCGCTCAGACGACTTTTAACGAAAATTTTTGGAAAAATTGTATAGTTTTTTTGAAAAAACTATATACAAACGCCAAAATTTTTGATACAATATGTAATGCTACGTCAAAGCGACAAGCGGAAGCACATACTTTGTCAGCGAGATGTGACTGCATGATCGTGGTAGGAGACCGCTCCAGTTCCAATACAAATAAGCTCTATGAGATTTGTAAAAAGAACTGTGAGAACACCTATCTGATCGAGACAGCCGCTGATCTTGACAGGGCGATGTTTGCCGATGCTCAGACCATTGGCGTAACAGCCGGCGCTTCTACACCGGACAGGATTATAAAGGAGGTACTGGATACAATGAGTGAAAACACTACATCCAGCGTAAACGAAACTGAGAACTTTGAGGAGATGTTAGAAGAATCTCTGAAGAGTTTAAACACTAATGAAAGGGTTATGGGTACTGTCGCAAGCATCACTCCGAACGAAGTGTATGTTGAAGTCGACGGTAGAAAGCAGACTGGCTTTATCCCATTTGACGAGTTATCATCCACTCCGATTCAGAGCGCCGATGAAGTTGTCAAGGTCGGCGATCGTGTAGAACTGCTGATTATGAAAACCAATGACGTTGAGGGTACCATCATGCTCTCTAAGCGCAGAGTCGATGCACAGAAGGGCTTTGAGGAGCTGCAGAAGGCTTATGACGAGAAGCAGATCCTCACCGGTCCCGTTACCGAGGTTGTTTCCGGCGGCGTGATCGTTGTCGCTAACGATATTCGCGTATTTATCCCTGCTTCTCAGGCTGCTATGGAACGTGACGCTAACCTTGAGGAACTTAAGGGTAAGGAAGTCAAGTTCCGTCTGATCGAGCTGTCTCAGCGCGGCAGAAGAAGAAAGATCATCGGCTCCATCAAGAGCGTTCTCCGTGACGAGTATGCCGCTAAGCGTGCTGAGTTCTGGAAGAACTGCGAGGTCGGTAAGGTTTATACCGGCGTTGTTCGCACCCTGACTTCTTACGGCGCGTTTGTAGACCTCGGCGGCGTATCGGGCATGATCCACATTTCCGAGCTGTCCTGGCTGCGCATTAAGCATCCGAGCGAGGTCGTCAACGTAGGCGATACCGTTGAAGTATACATCAAGGATATCAATACCGAGACCAAGAAGATTTCTCTGGGTTACAAGAAGACCGAGGACAATCCGTGGGTCATCCTCGAAAAGGATTATCCTGTCGGCACTGTTGTCAAGGCAAAGATCGTCGGTTTGACCTCGTTCGGCGCTTTCGCTAACATCATCCCCGGTATCGATGGTCTGATCCATATCTCTCAGATCTCCAACAAGCGTATCGAGAAGCCCGCTGACGAGCTTGCGATCGGCGAAGAGGTTGAGGCTAAGATCACCGGCATCGACTTTGAGAAGAAGCGTGTCAGCCTCTCCATCCGTGCACTGCTTCCCGAGAACGCTCCTGCTGCTCCCGTAGTTGAGGAGGAAGAGGATGAAGTCGTTGCAGTCGTTGAGCCCGATGCTGCTCCCGTGATCCGCGATCTCGAGGACGAGGTTCCGGCTGAGGAACCCGCAGTTGAAGAAGCTGCTCCCGCTGAGGATGCTCCTGTTGAAGAGGCTCCTGCCGAGGAAGCTGCTCCCGCAGACGCTGAATAATGATTTTGATGACGGGTATCCGAAAGGGTACCCGTTTTTTTCTTTATATTAGTCGATTAAGGAATATTATTATTCCGATAATTTGGTATGATATAATAGAAATCATATAGGATAGGATCTGATATCATGATTGAAACCATTACTAAAGAAACCAACGCTGTTTTTACACAATTGATTGAAACCGCAAAGCTGCATGAAGGCTCGATCGTTGTGCTCGGCTGTTCTACCAGTGAGGTTGGCGGCAGTCGCATTGGCACCCACTCGAGCATGGATATTGCCGCGGCTGTCTATGACGGCTTTTTTGATCTGCTCAAGGAGAAGGGCATCTATTTGGCGGCACAGTGCTGTGAGCACCTCAACCGTGCGCTTGTGATCGAAAGAGAACTCGCCGAAAAGTACAACATCCCGATCGTGAACGCTGTTCCGCAGCCCAAAGCCGGCGGCAGCAGTGCGACGACCGCTTATGCGCGCTTTGACGATCCTGTTCTGGTAGAGCATATCAAGGCGGATGCGGGCGTGGATATTGGCGGAACACTGATCGGCATGCACCTGAAAGAAACCGCGGTTCCGCTTAGATTGCCTCAGAAAAAGATCGGGGACGCTTTTGTTGCGTCTGCTCGTACCCGCGCGAAGTTCATTGGCGGCGCAAGAGCGGTATACGATGAGGAACTTTTATAAATCGTTATCGCAAACTGTTTAAATACGATGTGACGATCTCAACTGAAATATGTATATGAGGTACTGTTATGATGACTGCAAAAGATGAATTTATCAAGATTTATACCGAGAATATTTCCCGCAAGGGTTCTGCCGAGTTGCTCGAATGGATCAAAAAGACCGATTTCTTCACCGCTCCTGCAAGTACCAAGTACCACTGTGCCTGCGAAAATGGTCTGGTGATGCATTCGGTCAGCGTGTATAATACGATGATCGAAAAGCATTTTGACGAAGAGAATGATAATCCGGAGAGCTTTGCGATCTGTGCTCTTCTGCATGATCTTTGCAAAGCACAGTTCTATAAGGTGTCTACCCGCAATGTCAAGAATGATGAGACAGGACAGTGGGAAAAGGTGCCGTATTACGCAATCGAGGACACCTTCCCTTACGGCCACGGTGAAAAGAGCGTGTTCCTGATCGAGCGCTTTATGCGCCTTAAGCTCGATGAAGCAATGGCGATCCGCTGGCATATGGGCGGCTTTGACGATAACAACGGCTTTTATATCAGCAATGCCTACGACCGTTATCCGCTTGCCGTCAAGCTGCATTTGGCGGATCTGGAGAGCACCTATCTCAGAGAGAAGGGCACCTCTGCCGTTCGCAGATAATTTGATCAACCGAGTTTTGGAGTAGTATATGAATTTAGAGGAAGCGAAACGAAAAATCGCACAGCTCACAAAAGAGCTGAATTATCATAACGACCGCTATTATAATCAGGATGATCCCGAGATCTCCGACTTTGAGTATGACGCCATGCTGCGTGATCTGGAGAATCTCGAGGCGGAATTCCCCGAGCTGATCGCGCCTGATTCTCCGACACAAAAGGTAGGCGGCAGTAAGGGAGAGAAATTCTCGTCCGTTGTGCATACCGTTCCGATGGAAAGCCTGCATGATTCCTTTTCCGCGGAGGAGATCCGCGACTTTGATCGCAGAGTGCGTGAGGTCGTCACCGCTCCGGAGTATGTGGTGGAGCCGAAGTTTGACGGCTTATCGGTATCATGCGAATATCGTAACGGCGTTTTTGTGCGTGGCTCGACACGCGGCGACGGCGTAACAGGTGAGGATGTCACCGACAATTTGATGACCATCAAGAGTTTGCCCAAGCGCTTGAAGAATGCGCCCGCGTTTTTGGAAGTGCGCGGAGAAGTGTATATGTCGGTCGAAACCTTTGAAAAGCTGGTCGCTGAACAGGAAAATAACGATGAAAAACCGTTCAAGAATCCCCGCAACGCCGCGGCGGGATCGCTCCGACAAAAGGACAGTAAGATCACCGCGAAACGTAATCTGGATATCTTCGTGTTCAATATCCAGGCGATGGAGGGCTTTGCGGTTACGACGCATGTACAGTCGCTCGATTATTTGACAGAGCTGGGCTTTCCGACCGCTTTTTACAACAGCTACACTGATATTGACGATGTGCTCGACGAGATCGATCGCATCGACAAATGCAGGGGTGAATTGCCCTGCGATATCGACGGCGCTGTCGTCAAGCTGAACAACCTTGCCGATCGTCAGCGTTTGGGAAGTACCGCCAAATACCCCCGATGGGCAGAGGCATATAAATATCCGCCCGAGGAAAAAGAGACCGAGCTGCTCGATATTGAGATCAACGTCGGCAGAACGGGTGCTGTCACGCCTGTCGGCATCTTCAAGCCTGTTTTATTGGCAGGAACGACGGTATCCCGCGCGACGCTCCATAATGAGGATTTCATCCGTGAACTCGGTGTGAGCATCGGCGACACGGTCAAGATCCGTAAGGCGGGCGAGATCATCCCCGAGGTGCTCAGTGTTGTCAAGCATATCGAGGGCGCTGATCCGTATACCTTGCCCGCATACTGCCCTTCATGCGGCAGTCGACTGGTCAAAGAGGAGGGTGAGGCGGCGATCCGCTGTACCAATACCGAATGTCCTGCACAGCTCCTCAGACATTTGATCCACTTTGTGTCGCGTGACGCGATGGATATCGATGGTTTGGGGCCGTCCCTGCTTGAACAGCTCATGAACGCGGGCTTGATCACCACCTTTACCGATCTGTATCAGCTCAAAGCGGATGAGGTCGCCAAGCTCGACCGCATGGGCGAGAAATCCGCTGATAACCTGATCAGGGCAATCGATCACTCAAAAAGCGCAGAGATCAATCGTCTGGTTTATGCGCTCGGTATCCGCCACATCGGAGAGAAGGCGGCAAAGCTGTTATGCGAGCATTTTCTCAGTATCGACAAATTATTTGACGCAAGTGCTGAAGAGATCGCGGCGATCGACGGCTTCGGTGAGATCATGGCGCAGTCTGTGTATGATTACTTCCATCTGGAGGGCACCGCACATTTGATCGCTCAGCTCAAGGAGCTCGGCGTTGAAATGAAGCCGCTTCAAAAGAAGAAAAAGACCGGCGGATTCCTTGGCAAGACCTTTGTGCTGACCGGCACCTTGCCGACTATGAGCCGCAAAGAAGCGTCGCTTTTGATCGAGCAAAACGGTGGCAAAACCTCTTCTTCCGTATCGAAGAAGACCGATTTCGTCCTCGCGGGTGAGGACGCGGGATCAAAGCTGACCAAAGCGCAGTCCCTCGGCGTGACGATCATCAGTGAAGCGGAATTGCTTGAAATGATTGAAAACACAACAGAATCATAGAATGGAATCCCTGCCTATTTCAGGCGGGGATTTTTACATTGAGTTGACTCCTTGACACTTCCAACGAAGCGACAGTAATCACAACCGAATACAGGACAAACTTTTGCGGACAGGTTATATCCGAAGACCTGTCCGCATATTTTTTACTATCATTGTCATTGTGATGTGTCAAGCGACAAACAATAATTCTCAGGATGGTGAAAATGATGGACAAGAAAAGGTTGGATCATATTTTTGAAAAGCTTCCCGATCGTATCAGAATTCCTCTTCAAAGAGCACGAAGCGCCTTTGAGGACAAGGTGACGGAAATCGTGTTGAGAACGAATGCACCTGTTTGTATTTACGAACGGAAACGAATGTTTTTTATCACGGATAACGGTTTTTTGACCGATTCCGCCTATACCGAAAACCTGTTGACTGCGTCATCGAAAGAGATGGAGCAGATCGTACTCCGATTGTGTGACTATTCCGTCTACGCGTTCCAGAACGAGATCAACAGCGGCTTCATCACGATCGATGGCGGGGTCAGGGTTGGATTATGCGGTAAGGCAGTGATCAATAAGGGTGAGATCACCAATGTACGCGATATTAGTTCGTTGAGCTTTCGTGTTGCGCGGGATATCAGCGGATGTGCTACCTCATTGATACAAAAGCTCGATCCGCTCGGCGGTGTACTGATTTGCGGTGTTCCCGGAAGCGGTAAAACGACGCTGATTCGTGATGCGGCGCGACAATTATCATACCGATATCGTGTGAGTGTGTTGGACGAGAGGGGAGAGCTATCTGCTTTTCATCGGGGGAAGTCCGGGTTTTCACTTGGCCTATGTGATGTGTATAACGGTTATCCGAAGGGGAACGCCGCCAATTGCGCGATCCGCAGTATGGCGCCAGAGATCATTGTATGTGATGAGATGGGCGATCAAAGCGACGTTGATCTGTTGCTGTACTCCATGCGGTGCGGTGTGGCGTTCATCGCGACGGTTCACGCGTCATCGATGCAGGATCTCAGGCGCAGAGAGATCACCTCTAAAATCATCAATACCGGCGCTTTTCGGTATATCGTGTTCCTGTCCTCGGATGGGAATGTCGGGAAGATCGATAAGATCTATGAAATGTGTGACGCACATGATTAAGCTCGTTTTATGTATCGTGATCCTGTTTTGCGGTGCGGTGATCGGAATCCATTTATCGCAAAAGCTGACCCGTCGCAGAGATGTTTTGACAGATTTTGAAGTGCTGTTCCACAGGGCGATGATCCGAATCGAGTATAACGCGGGAGATCTATGCGAGGTATTCTCCGAGAATTTTGCGGGATTTTCGTTTGAGCATACGATCCCTTTCGACATCCAGTGGGATCGTTTTATCGACGGGTTTACTTATGTATTATCAAAAGAAGATATCGGGATGCTCCGATCCTTTACAACGGATCTCGGAGCGGCGGATATCGATTCGCAAAGACAGCATATCTCTCTGTTTAGTGAATTGTTAAAGGAACACATATGTGAAGCGCAGGATGACATACAAAAGAAAGCGAAAATGTATAGGATCATTCCGCTGTCGGTGGGGATGATGATCTCTCTGATGGTGATATAGGATGGAAAAATATGGACGTTGATATGATATTTAAGATTGCGGCGATCGGGATCATCGTCGCGATCCTCAATCAGCTGTTGGTGCGCAGCGGCAGAGAGGAGCAGGCGCTCTTGACAACGATCGCGGGCTTGGTGGTGGCACTGATGATGATCATCTCACAGATCAGCGAGCTGTTCACGACCGTCAAGAACACCTTTGGGCTGTAGCATGAACATGATCACGATTTGCGGAGCCGCTATTGTAACGGCTGTTTTAGCGGTGATGCTCCGATCCCAGAGTCCGCACAGTGCGATGCTGTTATCCGTTGCCGCCGGGGCGATCATCATCCTCAGCTTACTCAAAAACCTTCCCGGTACGCTGTCGGGGATCCAAAGCGTATTGGCTGACGGCGGTATTGATACGGCAGATATTGCGATCCTGTTGAAGGTGATGGGGATCTGCTTTGTTACGGAATTCACCTGTGACTGCGTAACGGAGGCAGGGTTGCTGTCGCTGAGCACGAATATTTCTTTTGCCGGGAAAATATTGGTATTACTCACCTCATTACCGTTGTTCCAAAACATCATCGCTGTTATTACAACACTGGGTAGTTGATATGAAGCGCTTGATGTTGATTGCGGCGGTATTGATGGTGATCGGTTGCTGTACCGTCAGATGTCATGCCGCCGAAAAGGTCTTGTTTGAAGAGGATAAAGCCCAAATCGAGAGCAGTATTGATGATGACACCAAAGGCGGGTTAAATGCGTTCGGTATCTCGGGTATCGATGATATCACCAAAAACGGCATTGACAGCGCATCTGTATGGCAATACCTTTCCGGTTTGGTCGCGTCATACAGCAGTGGACCGATGGCAGCGCTGATCCTGCTGACAGCGGTATTGTTGTTGGCATCCGTCGCGGAATCCTATTCTTATTCACTGCGTTATACGGAAACGAGAGATATCATGGGTGTTGTCGTCAGCCTGTTCATCACGTCGATCATCGTCAGTCCCGTGACGCAGATGATTGCTTTATCGTCAAAGGTGATCCAAGGCGCATCGGCGATGATGACGGTATATCTTCCCGTGATAGCCGGGATACTGGTGTTCTCGGGGCACGCGATCTCATCGGGTGGCTATTATGCAGCGGTGATCACTGTATCTCAGGTGATTTCTCGACTGTCGGTAACGGTATTCACACCGTTGTTATCGGTGTTCCTATCGCTGTCAGTTTGCGCGAGCATCTCGTCACGAGTCAGGCTCGGCGGATTCATCGAGATGGTGAGCAAAGGCTTCAAGTACGGGATCACTTTTATGATGAGCGTATTTACGGCGGTGATCGGGCTCAACGGTGCATTATCCGGAGCGGCGGACAGTGTCGCGAATAAAGCGGCTCGATTCGGGTTAAGCTCCTTCATTCCGTTGATCGGATCATCCATTGCCGAGGCATACGGTGCGTTGCAAAACAGCGTCGGTATTCTGCGCTCGGGTGCGGGGGTTTTTATTATTATCGCTTTGTTCGTCAGCTTTGCGCCTTTGATCATGCAATCGATTCTGTGGTCAATGACACTATGGGTCACAAAAAGCATCGGCGAGATGCTCTCTGTCACCTCCGCATCGTCAATCATTAACGCGTTATCACAGTTTTTATCTGCGCTCAGAGCAATGCTGATCGCCGTGATGACGGTCTTTATTATCTCGACGTCAATCATGATGTCACTGGGAGGTCACACATGAACGCGATCAAGGCGGTCAGTTTGACGCTGTGTTATTCCTGTGTTGCCATCAGTATGGTCACGGTATTGATTCCGCAAAAAAGGACGCGCAGGATCATGGGCGTTGCGGTCGGGTTGTTCTTTATCAGCACGTTTATTACCGTGGTATCAGCTCAGGTGAGCGAGATCGATCTCCATTCACCGAATGTTGCCGAGATACCGATTCCGACTTATCACGAGTCGGATTCTCAGGAGGTCGTTGCGCAGATGACGGCGGATCATTTGACACAGGCATTGAATGAACTCTTGCATAATGAAGGGATCGACGTTAAGGATATTAAGCTGTCGTTAAAAATATCCGACGAGGGCAGAATATCTGTTGTACGCGCCGTCATATATATAAGCGAAAAGGACATTGATAAAATGCCGGCGATCAAAAGCATCGTCTACAGGAATATTGCAAAGGAGCCTGAAATACATGTTACAGGGGAAGAAGCTCACTAAGTGGCTGAGTGATAAACGAATCGTCAAAATCGCTGTTATCATCGGAACGGCGGCGGTACTGTTGATCGGTCTGTCATCCTTCATTGATTTTTCGGGCAGTGAAAAGGATAACTCGGATCGTTATGCCGCAAAAACCGAAGCCCATCTCCTCGAGATCATCTCACAAATCAGCGGGGTGGGGGAGGCGAAGATCTTTTTGACAATGGATAACGGCGGCGAAAATGTTTATCTTAAGAATACCGATACCAAAACGAAGAGCATTGAGCCGAAGGTACGCGGTGTGGTAGTGGTATGTGACGGCGGGGATGATCCGCTTGTCGTAGCCCGCGTGATGGACGCTGTGACAAAATCGCTGAATATCGGTTCTGATAAAGTGTGTATCACAAAATAAGGTTGAGATTGCCACAGCCAAAGGCTTCGCAATGACTGAATTGAATCCGTTGAGATTGCCACAGCCAAAGGCTTCGCAATGACTAATTGAATCTATTGAGTTTGCCATAACCTATGGCTTCATAATGACGAATCTATAATAAAAGGTGGAGAAATATGAGAATCAAAAAGCAACATGTATTGGCGGCGGCATTGGTATTGGCGCTCGGAGCGGCGGTATATCTGAATTGGCAGTTCTCGGGAACACCGTTGATCGCTTCCACATCAAAGGAGCTCGGCGCCGCGACCTATGTCAGCAATGATGCAACCGCCACAACGGATGAGGTCGCATCGGATTCCGTATCCGAGATGTCGCCCGAGGCAAAGCTCGCACAAGCGAAAACCGAACGTACACAGGCACAGGATAAAGCGATGGAAGCGGCTGAGAATGTTTTGTCACTGTCGGACAGCTCTGAGGACGCCAAAGCAGAAGCAGTGAAATCAGCCAATACTATCGAACAGCGGATACTGGCGCAAAGTAATATCGAGGGAATCTTGACCGCAAAGGGATATCCGAGTGCTGTATGTTATATCTCCGATTCGGGATGTACCGTCACGCTCTTGTCAAGTGAACTGACGGAGAACGCGCCGATGATCATTAAAGAAGCGATCATATCACAGTCGGAGATCGAATTCAATAATATTGTTATCATTGATGTTTGATCGCATAAAAATAACGGACGGGGTCGAACCCGTCCGTTTGCTATTATTGAAACAATTGATTAATTCCTTCGCCGATCTCTGTTGCCGGAATATCCGCTTTACTCTTTGCGGTATGATAATCGGTGCCGTTGATCTTATCATAGCTTTCCGCATCGATGATGATCAAAGCAGATCGCGGCGGAACCAGCGTATCCTGTTCAAAGCGATACAGCGCCTTGTCGGACGCTTCTTCCGCGTTGGCGATCACATACCACTTCTGCGGCAGCTCATACTGCGACTTGATCTGCGGTACGCAGGGCTTGTCGGAGTTGTTGATGATGACGCTGAGCATCCGCCATTCGCCCTCAGTATCATTCTTTAACGTCAGAGAAAGACTTTGTCCGTTATAAACGATGTAACCGTCGTTGACCGCCTTGGTGGTGTTGTCACGCAGGGGAGAGAATGCCTTGCGGATCTTGATCAGGCCTCTGTAATAATCGACCAGTTCGCTGTAACGAACGGTGCGCGTCCAGTTGATGGAGTTGATCGAATCGGGCGATTTGTAGGAGTTGTGATCGCCCTTTTTCGTTCTCGCGAATTCTTCACCCGCCATCCAGAAGGAGATACCTAAGGAGGAGAGGATCAGCGTCGCGGCAAGCTTGTTCTGACTGATGTATAAGTTATCGGTGGTATCGAAATCATCACACCAGTTGGATTTAAGGATCTTATCCCAGAGGGACAGATTATCATGAGCGGAAGCATAGGTGATACACTGCGAGGGCTCATTCGCCCAATTGCCGAAGGTCACAGAAGAAGCGCCCATCATACCGGCGATGACATTATAGGCGCTGTGGGTGGAGCCTTGGATAAAGCCCTTGCTGTCGTCGTCGGAGCCGCCCTTGATACCATGACGCATATCGTCATTGAACATACCGATACGGGTAGAGAGCTTCTTTGCGTTGGCTTTATTGGAGCAATCCTCGCCTGAGATACCGTTTTCGCCGTCATTGGCAGTCCACGGCTCACCGTACATGAGGATGCGTTTGTCGATCTGATCGAGCGCCTCACGGATCAGGTTCATGGTCTCGATATCGTGGCATGCCATAAGATCGAAACGGAAGCCGTCAATATGGTATTCATTTGCCCAGTAACACAGGGAATCGATCATGAACTTGCGGAACATGATCTTGTCACTGGCGGTGACGTTGCCGCAGCCGGAGGAGTTGAGGAACTTGCCGTCCTGCATGCGGAAGTAGTAACCGGGCACGGTGTTTTCAAAGGGAGAATGCGCCGTGGAGAATACATGGTTATACACGACGTCCATGATCACGCCGATGCCTTCTTCATGCAGCGCCTTGACCATTTCCTTGAATTCTCTGATACGCACCTCACCGTGATACGGATCGGTGGAGTAGGAGCCTTCGGGAACATTGTAGTTGACGGGATCGTAACCCCAGTTGTATTCCACGCCTGTCGCTTCGTTGACAGAGCCAAAGTCAAAGACCGGGTTGAGTTGAACGTGGGTCACGCCCAGATGCTTTAAATAATTGACGCACGTCGGATAAGAGGTGAAGGGGATCACGGTGTTTTTCTCGGTGAACGCGAGGAATTTACCGCGATGTGCCTTGTTGACGCCCGAGGTATCGGAAGAAGAGAAGTCACGCACATGGATCTCCCAGATGATCGCGTCGTTCGGCTTTTCGGGCAGGACATGCCGATCGTTTTCCCATCCGTCCGGATTGGTTTCCGAAAGATTCACAACCTCGGAGCGCTGAGAGTTCACGCCGACTGCTTTGGAGTATACGTCCTGCGTCTCATGCGTGCCGGATTCAGTCTTGATAACATAGGTGTAGTAAATATGGTTCAGATCGCCGTCGATCGTGGCGGACCAGATACCGGTCACCGCGTCATACAGCATTTGTTTGATGCTCAACACCTGAGCGCCGTCCTCATAAAAAGAACCGGTGGAGTAGAGCTTTAATAATACCTGTTCTGCCGAAGGGGCCCAAACCTTGAAGGTTGTGCTCTCGGGGGTGTAGGTGTAACCTAAATCATTGCCGTCGTAAGTATTGTAGATTTCAGATTTGTTGGAATAAAATGCGGTAGTACCCACCACAAAAACCTCACTTTATAACTTTTTTCATCATTCATATACAGGGATACGTACTTTACTATTTTACCATCATCAACCTTCATTTTCAACCAAAAGTTAAGACTTAACACTATATCTAATTAATTTTGTTCTATTCAATAAAAATCTTGTCGATAAATTGTTGAATCTGTCAAATTTGAAATGGATGTTATTTATCCTGTTTCCTATATTTTATGATTATAGAATCGTGACGTTCCGATATTTACAAAGATGAATAATTATGTTATAATAAATATGTATGATTATTTGCCGAAACGAGGGGTTTTTATGTGTGAAGAAAACAACGCTTTGAATACAGAACGTAACAATATCTCCCGCTATAAAAAACGTGAACAGGCTTTCATTTTGTGCTTTGAATCCCTGTTTTCGGACGCGGATATTGACGAGCTCGCCGATAATGCCGGTGATGCGCGCGATGAGTTTTTGAGTGATTATGCGATCGACTGTGTCAAGGGTATCAAAGCGCATCAGACTGAGATCGACGAAAAGATCGCGTCCAATCTGAAATCGGGCTGGAAGATCAACCGCATCTCAAAGGTTTCTCTCGCCATTATGCGCGTCGCGATCTATGAGATGCTGTATCTGGAAGATATTCCCGTTTCCGTATCGATCAACGAGGCGGTGGAGCTCGCTAAAAAGTATACCGTAGAGGATGATACCGCGTTCGTCAACGGTGTACTCGGCGCGGTGGCAAAAACGCTATGAGTATCTTTCTCGGTATCGATACCAGCAACTACACCACTTCGGTTTGTCTGTATGACAGTAACAGTGGTGAAGTGATCTCCAAAAGGAAGCTGTTACCGGTAAAAGACGGTGAACTCGGGCTCAGGCAGAGTGACGCGGTGTTTCATCATGTACAGCAATTACCGGCGCTGTTTAAAGAAGCGTTCGGTGGATTCTCCGATCAAATCAAGGCGATCGGCGTATCCTATGCGCCCCGCACCGAAGAGGGCTCCTATATGCCGTGCTTTACCGTTGGATTGATGGCGGCGAGCATCCTGTCCTCCGTATTGAAGGTACCCGTCTATCGCTTTTCGCACCAGCAGGGTCATATTGCGGCGGCACTGTACAGCGTGGATCGTTTGGATCTGCTTCATCAAAAGCATATTGCATTCCATGTCAGCGGGGGCACGACTGAGGCGCTGTTAGTCAACGGATCGGATGGCTTTGTCACCACCGAGATCGTCGCGAAAACCCTCGATCTGAACGCGGGACAGCTGATCGACCGTGTCGGCGTGATGCTGGGATTACATTTTCCGTGTGGCAAAGAGCTCGAAAAGCTCGCCTTGCAATGTGATGAAAACATCAAAGTACGAACGACGCTCAAAGGAATGGATTGTTGCCTGAGCGGCGGTCAGAATATCGCTGAAAAGTATTTGAAAGAGGGTAAAAATCCCGCGTATATCGCACGATTCACCATGGCATTTATTTCCTCGGCAATCGTCGGCATGAGCAAAAGAATTCGTGAGAAGTACGGCGATTTAGCATTTGTTTACGCAGGCGGCGTGATGTCGGATTCCATCATCCGTGACGACTTAAAGTCGCTGCATGATTGTGTGTTTGCACTACCTGAGTACTCAAGCGATAATGCCGCGGGTACGGCGGTACTTGCATCAGTAAAGGATCAGTTATGATGACACCTACACCAAAAGTTTTCTCCGTTTCTCAGCTCAACGCGCATATCGCAAATCTGATCGCCTCCGATGATGAACTGCAAATGATCTTCATCGAGGGTGAGCTGTCAAACGTCAATATCAATTCTAAAAGCGGTCATATGTACTTTTCGCTCAAGGATCAGAACAGCGTCATCCGTGCCGTGATGTTCTCATGGGCAGTGCGTAACCTTCGTTTTCGACCCGAGGATGGAATGAAAGTGATCATGCGCGCACAGGTCACTGTATACGAACCGAGCGGTCAATATCAGCTCCGTGTCGAGGATATGCAGCCCGACGGCGTCGGCGTATTGGCGATGCAGTTCGAACAGTTAAAAAAGAAGCTCGGCGCAGAAGGGCTATTTGCCGAAGAGCATAAAAAGCCGATCCCCGCCATGCCCAAGACCGTCGGCATTATCACATCACCTACGGGCGCGGCGATTCGGGATATCATGGATATCATCGGTCGTCGTTTCCCATGCGTCGATCTGGTGTTGGCGCCTGTATTGGTACAGGGCGAGGGTGCTCCCGCACAGCTGATCCACGCGATCAATCTGTTCTCACAGAGTAAAGCGGCTGACGTTGTGATCATCGGAAGAGGCGGTGGCTCGATGGAGGATCTGTGGGCGTTCAATGACGAGGGGCTCGCCAGAGCGATCTATCATTGCGAAGTACCTGTCATTTCCGCTGTCGGACACGAGACCGATACAACGCTCTGTGATTTCGTCAGCGATCTGCGTGCACCTACTCCTTCCGCCGCGGCGGAGCTTGCCGTGCCGAATCGATATGACCTACTCGAAAATGTGCAAAACCTTTTCCGACAGGGGATCGCTGCGGTAAATACACAGCTTGAATTAAAACAGAACGATATCGAAAAGCTGTCGCAAATCACGGCGGCACATTCTCCGCTCGACGAGGTGGAAAAGGAACTGGAGCTGATCAATTCTTTTGCAATTCGTGCCGATAATGCCGCTTCACACTCATTTGATGCCGCAAAAGCGAAAGCAAACGAACTGTTCACCAAGGTGGAAGCACTCAATCCCGTGGCGGTTTTGAACCGCGGATTTGCCTATATCACTCATGATGATAACAATGTCAGCTCCGTTTCAGATGTCAAATGCGGCGATCTGCTTGATATCACGGTAAAAGACGGTAATATCACAGCTGAAGTTAAATAGAGGAAACTATGTCATTTACACACCTGCATGTTCATACTGAATACAGTTTGTTGGACGGCGCCTGTCGGATCTCCCGCCTGGTTGAACGGGCAAAGGAGCTCGGACAGGATGCCCTTGCCATCACCGATCACGGCGTCATGTACGGTGTGATCGATTTTTATAAGGAATGTAAGAAACAGGGGATACGCCCGATCATCGGCTGTGAGGTCTATGTCGCGCCGCGTTCCCGCTTTGATAAGACCTTTGAGCTGGACAGAGAATACTATCATTTGATCCTGCTCTGCGAGAATCAGACCGGCTATCAAAATTTGATGAAGCTGGTATCTCTTGCGTTCACCGACGGTTTTTATAACAAGCCCCGTGTGGATTATGAGCTATTAGAGAAATACCACGAGGGCTTGATCTGTCTGTCTGCCTGTATGTCGGGCGAGGTACCCAAGCGTATCCTTGCCGATGATGATAACGGCGCTTTGGAAAAGGCGCGGTATTATCAACGTGTGTTCGGTAAAGAGAATTACTTTATCGAACTACAGAATCACGGGATCAAAGAGCAGGAAAGGCTGAATCTTAAGCTGATCCAAATCGCGCGAACCATCGACGCCGGGCTGGTCGTCACTAACGACTGTCACTATATCCGCAAGGAGGACAGCAACCTTCACGATATCCTCCTTTGTATCCAGACCAACAGCACCGTCAAAAATAAAAAGATGGGCTTTGAAACCGAGGAATTCTACCTCAAAAGCGAAGATGAGATGCGCGCCGTATTCGGCGATCTGGAAGAAGCCTTTGAGAATACGGTCAAGATCGCCGAACGCTGTCATGTAGAGTTCGAGTTCGGTAATCGTAAACTGCCCGATTTCAAAACGCCCAACAATGAAGATCATTATGAATACTTCCGCCGTTTATGCTATGACGGACTGTATCGCCATTACGGACAAGATCCCGATCAAAGCTTGATTCAGCGGCTCGATTATGAGCTGTCCGTTATCAAAAAGATGGGATTTGTTGATTACTTTTTGATCGTTAACGATTTCGTGCAATACGCGAAAAGCAAGGATATCCCCGTAGGTCCCGGTAGAGGCTCAGGCGCCGGCTCCTTGTGCGCTTATTGCATCGGCATCACGGGCATCGATCCCATCAAATACGATCTGCTGTTTGAACGCTTTCTCAATCCAGAGCGTGTCAGTATGCCCGATTTTGATATCGATTTCTGCAAGGACAGACGATCCGAGGTCATCGATTACGTCATCCGCAAATACGGTGAGGATCATGTCGCGCAGATCGTCGCCTTCGGTACCATGCAGGCCCGAGGCGCTGTGCGCGATGTCGGCAGGGTATTGGATATTCCGTATGCCACCGTCGATAAGATCGCAAAGATGATCCCGTTCAGCATCGATATGACGCTGGATAAGGCTTTGTCATTATCGTCTGATTTACGACAAAGCTATCATCAGGACGCGACCGTCAAGCAGATCATCGATATCGCGCGTGCGCTCGAGGGTGTTCCTCGCCACATCACCATGCACGCGGCAGGCGTCGTCATCACCGATCAGCCTGTCAGTAATTATGTACCTCTCGCGAAATCCGATGAAGCCGTCGTCACGCAGTTTACGATGACTACGCTGGAAGAGCTCGGCCTCTTAAAAATGGACTTTCTCGGCTTGCGCAACCTCACTGTTATCCATGACGCTGAGATGATGATCCGCCGCAGCGAACCGCAGTTCAGGATCGAACAGATCGACTACAGTGATAAGGCGGTCTATGATATGATCTCCACCGGCAATACAGACGGTGTGTTTCAGTTTGAGAGCGGCGGTATGAAAAATGTCCTCGCTCAGCTCAAGCCCGAACGGTTTGAGGACTTGATCGCGGTTATCTCGTTGTACCGACCCGGTCCGATGGATTCTATCCCGACCTATATCCGCAACCGCCATCATCCCAAGCAGATCACCTATAAGCATCCGCTGCTCGAACCGATCCTGAACGTCACCAACGGCTGTATCGTCTATCAGGAACAGGTCATGCAGATCTTCCGCACTCTGGCAGGCTATTCGCTCGGTCGCGCGGATATCGTGCGCCGTGCCATGAGTAAGAAAAAGCACGACGTCATGGAACGCGAGAAGCAGATCTTTATCCACGGACTGGTGGATGATGACGGCAATGTCGAGGTAGAGGGCTGTCTCAGACGCGGCATCGATGAACAAACCGCGCTGTCGATCTTCTCCGAGATGGAGAGCTTCGCATCCTACGCGTTCAATAAAAGCCATGCCGCCGCCTATGCCGCTTTATCCTATCAGACAGCGTATCTCAAATGTCATTATCCGCGCGAGTATATGGCGGCACTTTTGTCATCTGTGATAGAGAATCAGAATAAAACCGCTGTGTATATCGGCGAATGTCACCGATTGGGTATCTCTGTTTTGCCGCCGAGCGTGAACGAAAGTGACAGTAAATACACCGTATCCTCGGGTCATATCCGATTCGGACTGTCGGCGGTCAAAAATCTCGGTCTCGCCTTTATTGACGCGATCATCTCTGAACGCAGAGTCAAACCCTATCAGTCGTACTATGATTTTTGCAGGCGGCTCAACGGCAAAGGGTTGAACGCCCGATCTCTCGAAAGTCTGATCAAATGCGGCGCGCTCGATCATCTCGACTGCAACCGCCGACAGATGCTCTCTGTCTCAAAAACTATCTTGGATGATCTTGAGTATGAACGCCGCCGCGGTGGTGGAGCGGGACAGATCTCGCTCTTCGATATGGGATCACAAAGCGGTCAGAATGAGATCGCGATCCCCGCGTTAGAGGAATTCCCGCTGATCGAACTGTTGAATATGGAAAAGGAAATGGCGGGCATGTACCTCAGCGGTCATCCGATCGATGAATACGCCCCGTTTGCAAGGTCTGTAAACGCGGATAAGATCAGCGATATCATGAATACCGAAGAGGGAAGATACCGTGACCGTTCCAAGGTGCGTCTGATCGTGACTGTCAACAAGAATAAAACACAGCTCACCAAGAACAACAAGATGATGGCGTTCGCTGATGTCGAAGACCGCTACGGCACCTGTGAGATCATCGTCTTCCCGAATGTATTGGAAGCATCCCGCGCCGCACTCTATGCCGGTGCTGTGATCGATGTGGAGGGCACCTTGAGCATGAAGGAAGAGGAAGAGCCGCGTGTCTTGGCGGACAAGATCACGCTGTTACCCCCTGCCGATGAGCTCTCCGTAGAATCTTCCACACCGAGAAAGGTTCCATCGAATGTGATCGATCCTAATCGACCGCAAACCTTATACCTGAGGATCGCCTCATTAGATTGCGAAGAATACCGCAAAGCAAAGAATATTCTGGAGATTTTCGGCGGGAATACCCGTGTGATTTTTTACCTTAGTGAAACCAAGGAACAACTCTTGGCGCCGCAAAGTCTTTGGACGACGCCGAACCCCACCATGTTGGGTGAACTGAGCTTTCAGCTCGGTGAAGAAAACGTCATATTAAAATAACAGATCGGGAACGATGGATGAATTTATCACATTGTTCCCGATTTTTTTATATAAATACTTGATTCTGAGAGGTAATTTGTATTATAATATACCATGTATTTAATTCTTTTTCTAAAGAGGAGGAACTATTATGGCTAAATCATTAGCAGTTTTAACAAGCGGCGGCGACGCGCCGGGCATGAACGCGGCGGTCAGAGCGGTAGTCAGAGCCGGTATCTATAACGGCTTTAAGGTGTATGGTGTATATAAGGGCTATAACGGCTTGTTGAATCATGATATCAATGAGATGAATCTTCGTTCGGTTTCCGATATTCTCAGTCGAGGCGGCACGATCCTTTATACAGCGCGCAGTAAGAAATTTATGCAGCTCGAGTATCAGCAGCAGGCGGCGGATTACTGCCGTTCTCTCGATATCGAGGGTCTGGTCGTTATCGGCGGTGACGGCTCCTTCAAGGGCGCCAGAGCGCTTTCCAACGCGGGTATCCCGTGTGTTGCACTCCCCGGCACCATCGACAATGATATCGCCTGTACCGATTATACCATCGGTTTTGATACGGCGATGAACACTGCTGTTGAGATGATCGATAAGATCCGTGATACTGCTCAGAGCCACGATCGCTGCTCCGTGGTAGAGGTTATGGGTCGCCATTGCGGTGATATCGCGTTGGAGACCGGTATCGCTGTCGGCGCTACCGCGATCATTGTTCCCGAGATCGAGTATGATCTGGAGCGTGACGTGATCTCTCGTATCTATGAGCAAAAGGATACCGGTAAGAAGCACTTTATCGTGATCGTTGCCGAGGGCGTCGGCGGTTCTCAGGAGATATCGCATTATATCCAGCATCGCACCGGCATCGAGACCCGCGCCACCATCCTCGGTCATGTGCAGCGCGGTGGTTCTCCGACACTGCGCGACAGAGTCATGGCGACTAAGATGGGTGTTGCGGCAGTTGAACTGCTCGCCAAGGGTATCGGTAATCGCGTCATCGCTTCTCACGAAGGCAAGATCGTTGATTATGATATTACCGAAGCACTTGATATGCCTCGCAAGTTCAACAACGAGCTGTATGAAGTAGCAATGAAGGTTTCCATCTGATTGATTCAGAGGGTAACAGATAAACTATGGGTATTCAGTATTTTTATAACTTTCGTATCAAGGAGATCGATGATACCGATCTGAACAGTGATATCCTTTCTGCGGTCAGAAAGAGTTATTTTTCCGATTTCCGGAGGATCCGTGATAAAATCACCTATGACAGCGAGGGCGTTTCGCTGTTGTATGATTATTGTATCGAACGCGATCGACCCCTCCAATGGTCGGTAAAACAGCCCAACGGTACGGTAGTGCAAGAGGTGATGCCTTCCGATGGCGGCAAATACTATATTTGCTTTTATCGTGAAGATCAATTATTCAAACGGCTCCTCTTCAGTAAGTTTCATACGCTGTTAAAAGCGGAATATATGGATGAAAACGGTGCTGTCAGCCGTTCTATTGAACCGCGTAGGATCCAGGGCGGATTATGTCTATTGTATAAAGATAACGCTCAACCGGAACCTGTGGCGCTTTATGCCGCTCCGGAAGTATTAGAGAAGCCGGTGCGCGAAGAATTATCGGCGTCATTCACCGATTATACTGCAGTCGCCTCCACAAACGACGGTATCGTGTGGTTCTTGTCCGATGCTCAGCTCTCCCATTATCGTGAATTTGTTGATCTGGTACGAAACGGATTGGCACAAACGATCGACAAGAGTTATGTGGATGACAACGCTCCGCTGTACGAAAAGATCAATGTCAAGGATTTCAACATCAAACGCAATCTCTCTGCATCCTTGGATATTGCCGACGCGAAGCCTTTCGCAGCACCTGCTGTTCCGAAAGAACCGATTGAAGATATTGATCTAAAGGGTAACAGCTTTAATGAGGAACCTGATACAGCGGATTTCGATGACTTCCGTACAGAGAAGCCGACAGAGGATCAGCCCGAGAAAGGAGCCGAGCCTGATAAGCAGATCATGGCAGACGGCGCTGTATACAGTTATTACGGAGAGCTGGATGATCATGATAATCGCTCCGGATACGGCAGAACAGTGACCGATCTCGGCCGCACGGCTTATGAGGGAACCTATTATAATGATAAGCGTACCGGTAAGGGCGCCTACTATTATATGGACGGTACCTTATGTTACAGCGGCGATTGGTCGGAGAATGTCCGACACGGCGTCGGCGTCGGGATCAGCGCCAAAGACGGTTCCATGCATATCGGCAAGTGGGTCAATAACAAGCCTGAGGGTAACGGTGTGCGTGTAGCAGCTGACGGTAGTGTTACATTTGTCTGCAAGGAGCTGTCCGACGGTTCTACTGCTTTGATGAATTATCTCGATAATGATACAGTCGTGATAACGAATTACGACAAGAACGGTAACAGACTCTCAGAGAAAATCATCTCTCTGACAAACGAATGATTATGATATTTACAAGTGCGGAGTGGACACATTCCGCGCTTTCTTATTTTTGTTGGTATATTCTTCTTATGGATGTCAATACTATCAACATCGTGAACATACGATAATATTGTACAATAGTAAGGAGAATCAAGATGAAACATTTATTTGTACTTCTTTGTGCGGCGCTGATGGTCGGTGTGATGCTGTGTTCCTGCACAGGAGCTACGAACAAGGTGAAAGAAAAAGCGTCGGAGGCGGTGTCCGATATCAAGAAGGATATGAAAGATACTGCCACCGAGAACAAGAGCATGGTAGATCATAACGGCACCGTTGTTCCTACCGAGCCTACCGAGGGCTCCATGATGGAAACCATCGAGGATGCTGTCGCGACTGAATGGGAAGATATGAAAGAGGACGGTAAAGTCAATGACGGCGACGGAAATGTCGGCGACCGTGAGAATAATGACGGGGACGGGAATCCCGCACCCGAGAATTGAAAATTGATAAATAGAGCAGTCTTTCCGAGTGGGGAAGACTGCTCTTTCATTTACTTGACGTTGTGAGAAGCCGTCAAGTGTCCGCGACACGGTGATCACAACCAAATATATTGTTACATTACCTTTTCCAAATCCTGCTTCAGCTTTCCGATGATCTTCTTCTCGAGCCGCGAGATATAGGATTGCGAAATCCCCAGCAGATCTGCCACCTCCTTTTGGGTATGTTCTTTGTTACCATTGAGTCCGAAACGCAGCTCCATGATCATCGCTTCACGGGTATTGAGCCGATTGACCGCCTCCATCAGTTGATTGATCTCCACCTCCTGTTCGATGTCAGCACTGACGGTATCGCTGTCCGACCCGAGGATATCACTGAGCAGCAGCTCGTTGCCGTCCCAGTCGGTTGAGAGCGGTTCTTCGATCGAGATCTCATATTTCATTTGGGCTGTTTTACGCAGGAACATCAAAATCTCATTTTCGATACAGCGTGAAGCGTAAGTCGCTAATTTGATGTTACGATCAGGAGAGAAGGTGTTGACCGCTTTGATCAGCCCGATCGTCCCGATCGAGATCAGATCCTCGATATTGACGTTGCTGTTCTCAAATTTCTTTGCAATATAGACGACCAGGCGCAGGTTGTGTACGATCAGCGGTTCGCGCGCTTTTTCATCGCCGTCCTTGATCTGTTGCATGATAACGCTTTCCTCTGCTTTCGTTAAAGGTGGGGGTAATGCCGCCGATGAATTGATATAATAGACGCTGTTGGACAGCAGAATAAATCTTAACTTGAATAATATGTTTCTCAAAAGTTGCATTATCTCACCTTATTATTTCAGAATTAATAATCGCCTGATAGTTGGGGTTTTGAATATGACCCGACGCGATATAAACGGTTTCGCTGATTGGTTTTTTATCAATATATACCGCATCTGCTTTGACGGCGTTCAAATAAGAACTGCCGTTCACCGTAGAATAGGGGATGATACGGATCAGTTCTTCCCGAGCGGTATCAAATACGGATGTATCAACAACGATCACCGCCGCCGACGAAAACGGCTCTCTCAAATTACTTCCGGTATCCACCTTACCTACACAGGAATAGGTTTTATTATGTATAGTGAATTTCAACATGACAACAGTGCTTTTTATTCTTTCAGAGAATATTTTATAGATGACCAATACGATGAAATAGATGAGAGCGGTCAGTGCTGTCAGCCATAACGGATTGACCTGTAAATAGAGGATATCATTGACAATGACCATATTCGGCGGCTTGAACAACTGATAGAACAGGATATATGTGCCGCAATAGATGACAGATACAGCTGCGTTACATAGATATGATTTCAAAAATTCCAACGAGGATTTCCAACCGAACACGATCAGTGTGATGATTCCCGTTGTGATAATCCTCAGAAATAATAATAGTATGCGACTGTCGGAGCGGATAAAGATCGTCAATGAAAACGCTGCGCCGATCACAGCTCCGAGTATCATCCGATAGAGCCTGACATCCCGTTTTAACAGCTTCTCGGCAGTCATCAGGATCGCGTAGTTGACGATCGCGTTGACGAACAGGAGCACATCGATATAGATAACCATGCTCTCCCTCCGTTCAATGATATTATTGCACAAATACCGTGCGATACCTGTCAAAGCAGAAATGTAGGAATCGGTGCTTTTCCATGGCACTGCGTGATTATTTGTATGAATAATTCTGAATTAGAATAAAAATGTTGAATCATCGTCGAATTAACTATGACAATATTGAAATAATGTACTAAATTACACAAAAAACATTTGACTTCAAGAATGAATGAGGGTATTATATGATAGAATACACAATATGGTGGTGAAACTATGGCAGTATCCACAATAGATAGAGTCCGTGAAGCGGAGCAAAAAGCGAACGAAAAGCAGAGTGCCGCGGAGCTTGAAGCGGAGCAGATCATCGCCGATGCAAAGAATCGTGCACAGCAGATAATCGAGGACGCAAAGAAGAAGGCAGATGACTTGGATCATAAAGCGGCAGCTGAGGCGCAGTCCCGCGCTGACGAGATCATCCGTGACCGTAAGGCAAAGGCGGAGGCTGATGCACAAGCGCTCTCGGACAAAACACTCAAGCAAAAACAAAACGTCATCAATAAGCTGATTCAGGAAACCTTGAGTTAGAATATTGGATTGTCATTGCATCGAGGTTGAGATTGCCACAGCCCTCAACTCGCGAAATGTACGCGTATTAAAGGCTTCGCAATGACATTATAAATACCGCAGTAAGGAGGAGCATCATGGCTATGCTCAAAATGCAGCGCATCTATGTCTATGCACTGCTCAAATACTGCAAGGATATTCTGGAAGCGCTGCAGCGACGAGGTGTCGTTGAGATCGAGAACCTCAACATCGAGGACAGTGTCTTTTTTAAGGACGATACCTCCGCTTATCAGGCGCAGTACCAGCGCATGGCGTCTACCGCGACCGAGGCGAACGAGATATTATCTCGGTACGTCAAACGGAAGAAAGGGCTATTGAGTTCCTTTAAAGGGCGAAAGCAGCTCACTCGTGAGGATTACGACAAGCTGGCAGATGAAACACCGGATATCCTTCGGATCGCATACGATATCATATCGTGTCAAAAGAATATCGATACCAACGAGGCGGAAAAGATCAAGTATCAGCAACAGCTCGAGATCATCCAGCCGTGGCTGAGTCTGGATGTCCCGATGAATTTCACCGGTACCGCGACCACAAGAGCCTTTATCGGAAAGTTCCCCGGTGATAAGACGACCACCGAGATCATCACCGAGCTCGCTGAGATCATCCCCGAGGTCGAGGGCATCGAGGTCGAGATGATCTCGCATGATTCCAATCAGACCTGTGTCTTTATCCTGACCTCAAAAAAGGATGCCGACGCGGTATCCGATGCGCTCAGGCGGATCGGCTTTGAGTATCCTTCCTACATATCTCCGGTCATCCCGAAGCAACGTGAGAAAGAGATCAACAAGCATCTGAGCAATCGCGACGGCAGGATCTTAGAAAGCGAGAACGTCATCAAGTCCTACGCAAAATATGCCGAAAAGCTCGATTTCCTCGAGGATTACTATGTGATGAAGACCGAGCGCTACGCGGCATATGACGATATCGCGACCTCACGCAATACCTTTGTATTGTCGGGCTACATCCCCGAACCGGATGTGCAAGGCTTGAAGGAATACCTCGAGACCACCTTTGATGCAGAGGTCGAGTTCGAAGAAGCGACGAATGACGACGCTCCCGTCAAGCTCAAAAACAATAAATTCGTGGAACCCGCCGAATCGGTATTGGCGACCTACAGCTATCCCGATCACCACGAGGCAGATCCTACCTCAGTCATGGCGATCTTCTATTACATCTTTTTCGGTATGATGTTCTCGGATGCAGGCTACGGTCTCGTTATGGCGATCGCCTGCGCCGTGTGTCTGCTCAAGTTTAAGGGCATGGAGCCCGGACTCAGACGCAGTATGAAGATGTTCTTCTGGTGCGGTGTTTCCACCACGATTTGGGGACTGTTGTTCGGTTCGTTCTTCGGTGACGCGGTCACGGTGATCTCCAACACCTTCTTCCATACCGCCCCGCCGAACATTCCGGGACTGGTCACACCGATCTGGTTCAACCCCGTTGATGACCCGATGCAGATGCTCATGTTCAGCTTCCTGCTCGGTATCATCCACCTGTTCACGGGTCTGGCGATCCTCGGATATAACTACATCAAATACCAAAAGAATTATCTCGCGGTGATCTACGATGTTATCAGCTGGTATCTCTTGGTCGGCGGTGGTATTCTCGCACTGCTCACCATGGATATGATGGAAAACATCGCCGGTTTCACCCTTCCGCCGATCTTCGGTACGATTGGCGGTATCATGGCGGCGGTCGGCGCGGTCATCATCCTGATCTTCTCAGGCAGAGAGAGCAAGAATCCGGTCATCCGTTTGGCAAAAGGCGCCTACGGATTGTACGGAACGACAGGATATCTCAGCGATATCCTCTCCTACAGCCGTCTGCTGGCACTCGGTCTTGCGACCGGCGTTATCGCTACCGTATTCAATAAGATCGGCAGTATGATGGGGGACAGCGTCATCGGTGTGATCGGCTTCATCCTCATCTTTGTCATCGGACACGGCGTCAACATCGGCATCAACGCGCTGGGCGCGTATGTCCACACCAACAGGCTGCAATTTGTTGAATTCTTCGGCAAGTTCTATACGGGCGGCGGAAAAGAATTCAAACCTTTTAAGATCAATACTAAGCATTATACAGTCAAGGAGGAAAACTAATCATGGCAGAAATACTCAACAATTCCGGTTTATTCTTAGCGCTTCTCGGCGCGGCGTTCGCAACATTCATGGCTGGTATCGGTTCCGCTATCGGCGTAGGTAAGGCGGGTGTAGCCGCCGCAGGCGTTCTCTCTGAACAGCCCGACCTCTTCGGTAAGGTCCTGATCTTCCAGCTGCTACCTGCAACTCAGGGTATCTACGGTCTGCTCGTAGGCTTCTTGATCCTCTCCAATGTCGGTTTGCTGGGCGGCGGCGTAGAGTCGATCTCTCTGTTGAAGGGCTCCCTCTACTTTGCGGCGTCTCTGCCGATCGCGTTTGCAGGCTATTTCTCCGCGATCCATCAGAGTAAGTGTTCCGTAGCCGGTATCGGCACGGTCGTCAAAAAGCCCGATCAGATGGGTAAAGCGCTGATCCTGCCCGCAATGGTCGAGACCTACGCGATCTTAGCGCTGCTGATCTCCATTCTGGCTGTTAACGGTATCAACGGTATCCAGGTATAATTTGAGGAAATACTATGTCCGGTATTGATAAAATCATACAAGAGATAGAAACCAACACGGCTCAGTCCTGTGATTCTGTCCTCGCTCAGGCGCGTCAAAAGGCGGATGCCATCATTACCGACGCACAGAAGCAGGCAGATCAGATCGTCGCTGACGGCAAGGACAGGACTGCCGCTCATGTTGCAGATATCAAAAAGCGCGGTGATTCTGCCGCGGAGCTCGAAGAAAAACGCGTCATGCTGTACACCAAGCAGCAGATCATTAACACCATGCTCAGTGAAGGTTTAACCTCGGCGAAGAATTTGCCTAAGGATGAATATTTTGCGCTCATCAAAAGCATGGTCGCTAAGTATTCTATGGAGGATGACGGTGTGATCTTCTTCGGCGAAAAAGACAACCAACGGTTACCCGCCGATTTTTCAGGTGAATTGAATCAGGCGGCGAAGGGCGGTATTGTTCTGTCGAGTGAGCCCGCTCCCATCGACGCAGGTTTCATTCTGAAATACGGCGGCATTGAGCAGAATTGCTCTTTTGACGCCATCTTTGCTGGTGAAGCGGAGAATCTCTCCGACAAAGCCGGCAGGCTGTTGTTCTGATAAGGAGGTTTATGATGCAGCAGGATTATACATATGCTGTGGCTCGTATCAGATTCAGAGAGACTAAACTGCTTTCCGACACCGATCTTAACGCATTGTTGATGTCAGCGGATGTGAATGCCGTCATGCGTCTTTTGCGCGATAAAGGCTGGGGCGATAATTCCGATCACCGCCCCGAGGAATTGCTTTCCATCGAGGAAAACAAGCTCTGGGAGTTTATCAACGAGACGATCGATGATATCAGTGTGCTCAACTTCCTGTTGATCCCGAACGATTATCACAATCTCAAGGTCAGCTTGAAGTGCATCACGCGTGATAGGGAGCCCGACGGCTTGCTGATCGGGGATTCCGTTGAGGATGCACAGGCGATCTATCAGGCGGTCAAGACGCGTGAGTACGGCGATCTGCCCGATTATATGCAGGATGTTGCCAAAGAAGCGATGACAACGCTGTTGCAGACCTCCGACGGTCAGCTCTGCGATATCATCGTGGATAAGGCGTGCATGGAGCATGTGTATCGTCTCGGCAAGGAGAGCGAGAGCGATATGATCCGCCTGTATTGCGAGTTGTTTGTCGCGGCGGCAGATATCAAGATTGCGATCCGATGTGCAAACACGAAGAAGAAGCTCGATTTCATTCGCAGAGCGTTAGCTCAATGTGATACGCTTGATGTCGAAAGATTGGCGCAGGCAGCATCTGAGAGCAGGGAAGAGGTCATCAATTATCTCTCCACGACCGAATACCGTTCCGCTGTTGACGCGATCGAGGTGTCGATGTCTGCCTTTGAAAAATGGTGCGACGACTATATGACCAACGCCATGAAGCCCCAGAAATGGGAGCCCTTCGGTATCGGTCCGGTCGTGGCGTATATCATCGCGCGACAGAATGAGATCAAGGCGGTTCGGATGATCCTCTCCGCTAAGCTCAACAATCTGTCTGAGAATACGATCAAAGAAAGACTGAGGGATATGTATGTCTGAGAGAATAGCTGTTTTCGGCGATAAAGAGAGTGTCTACGGCTTTGCCGCTCTCGGTTTTGATACCTACTTTTTTGATCCCGCTCAAGACAACACAGCCGCGTTCAGAAAACTTTGCCAAAGTCAAAGCTACAGCATTATTTATATTACGGAGGCAGCCGCTTCCTTTTTAGAGAAAGAAATCGAAAAATATCGCAGTGAGCCTTCTCCCGCGATTATCCTGATCCCGGGCGTTACCGGCAATACCGGAGAGGGCATGGCGGCGGTGAAGCTATCGGTTGAAAAAGCCGTCGGCAGTGATATTTTTAATGAGTGATCAGTGGTCAGTGATCAGTGATCAGAATGGTGTGACGAGATTGATTCGTCCATGCTCCGCAGGGGCGTTTATGAAGAGATAGAGTGAATAGTGTATTGCAGAAAATACCATTGAGTGATTTATCATTATTTCATTGTTTTTTTCTGACCGCTGAACACTAATCACTAACCACTATACAAAGGATTGATACATTATGAGTACAGGTGTAATTAAGAAGGTAGCCGGTCCGCTGGTTATCGCCGAGGGTATGCGCGACTGCAATATGTTCGACGTTGTTCATGTTTCCAACATGAAGCTGATCGGTGAGGTCATCGAGATGCACGGCGATCGTGCGTCCATCCAGGTCTATGAGGAGACCTCGGGTCTCGGACCCGGCGAGCCTGTTGTTTCTACGGGCAACCAGCTTTCCGTTGAACTCGGACCCGGATTGATCGAGAGTATCTATGACGGCATCCAGCGTCCGCTGGACGATATCATGAAGGTCAGCGGCAACAACCTCAGCCGCGGTATCTCCGTACCCGCGTTGAAGCGCGATAAGGTCTGGCAGTTCAGCGCGACCGCCAAGGTCGGCGACAAGGTGATCGGCGGCGATGTGATCGGTACCGTACAGGAAACCGAGATCGTCCTGCATAAGATCATGGTGCCCGCAGGTATCAGCGGTACGATCAAAGAGATTAACAGCGGTGAGTATAAGGTCACCGATACCGTTGCAATAGTAGAAGATGAAAAAGGGGAGAAGCACGAGCTGTCGCTTATGCAGAAGTGGCCTGTCCGTATCGGCAGACCCTACAAGCAAAAGCTCTCTCCCGATATGCCGTTGATTACCGGTCAGCGCGTCATCGATACGCTGTTCCCGATCGCAAAGGGCGGCGTTGCGGCCGTACCCGGTCCGTTCGGTTCCGGTAAGACCGTTGTACAGCATCAGCTGGCGAAATGGGCAGAGGCGGATATTGTCGTCTACATCGGTTGCGGTGAGCGCGGCAATGAGATGACCGACGTTTTGAATGAATTCCCCGAGCTGCTCGACCCGAAATCCGGTCACAGCCTGATGGAGCGTACCGTTTTGATCGCCAACACCTCCGACATGCCGGTTGCGGCGCGTGAGGCTTCGATCTATACCGGTATCACCATCGCCGAATATTTCCGTGATATGGGCTATTCCGTCGCTTTGATGGCGGATTCCACCTCCCGTTGGGCAGAGGCACTGCGTGAGATGTCGGGTCGTCTGGAAGAGATGCCCGGTGAAGAGGGCTATCCCGCATATCTGGGTTCCCGACTCGCTCAGTTCTATGAGCGCGCGGGTCGTGTTATCACGCTCGGCAGTGAGGAACAGGAAGGATCCCTGTCTGTTATCGGCGCGGTATCGCCTCCCGGCGGTGATATCTCCGAGCCGGTCTCGCAGGCTACCTTGCGTATCGTCAAGGTGTTCTGGGGTCTGGATGCAGGGCTTGCCTATAAGCGTCACTTCCCGGCTGTCAACTGGCTGACCTCTTATTCGCTGTACGTTGATACTATGGCGAACTGGTATAAAGAGAATGTCGCTCCCGACTGGATGGATCTGCGTGCCAGAGTCATGGCGCTGTTACAGGAAGAAAGTGAACTGGAAGAGATCGTCAAGCTCGTTGGTATGGACGCATTATCCAATATCGACCGTATCAAGCTCGAGGCGGCTCGTTCCATCCGTGAGGACTTCCTCCACCAGAACGCATTCCATGAAATTGATACTTATACGACCTTGAACAAGCAGTACCACATGATGCAGCTCGTCATGGCGTTCTATGATAAAAGTGCCGCCGCTCTGGATAAGGGCGCTCAGCTGAATCTGCTGATCAACATGCCCATCCGTGAGCGCATCGGACGTTTCAAATATGTCCACGAGGATGAGATCGATACCGCGTATCAGGATATCCTCCACAACCTCGATGTGGACATCGACAATATCATCAAGAAAGGAGATGACTGATCATGCCGAAGGAATACAGGACGATCCAGGAAGTAGCAGGTCCTTTGATGCTCGTCAAGGGCGTCAGCGACGTTAATTACAACGATCTGGGTGAGATCGAGCTTGCGTCCGGTGAAGTCAGGCGCTGCAAGGTGCTCGAGATCAACGGTGAAGACGCACTGGTACAGCTGTTCGATTCCGCGGCAGGTATCAATCTCTCCAATTCCAAGGTGCGATTCTTAGGAAAGTCGATGGAGCTGGGCGTTTCCACCGATATGCTGTCCCGCGTCTTTGACGGTATGGGCAAGCCGATCGACGGCGGTCCCGATATCCTGCCTGAAAAGCGCATGGATATCAACGGTCTGCCGATGAATCCTTATGCACGTAACTATCCGCAGGAGTTCATCCAGACAGGCATTTCCGCCATTGACGGTTTGAACACGCTGGTCAGAGGTCAGAAGCTGCCGATCTTCTCCGCATCCGGTCTGCCGCATGCGCAGTTAGCGGCGCAGATCGCCCGTCAGGCAAAGGTACGCGGTACCGATGAACAGTTTGCGGTCGTATTTGCCGCGATGGGTATCACCTTTGAGGAATCCAACTACTTCATCGAGAGCTTCAAGGAGACCGGCGCGATCGACCGTACCGTGATGTTCGTCAATCTGGCGAATGACCCCGCAATCGAGCGTATCTCCACTCCCCGTATGGCGCTGACCGCCGCGGAGTATTTAGCATTTGAAGCAGATATGCACGTTTTGGTCATCATGACCGACATCACCAACTATGCCGATGCACTGCGAGAAGTATCCGCAGCGCGTAAAGAGGTACCCGGTCGACGCGGTTACCCCGGCTATATGTATACCGACCTGGCAACATTATATGAGAGAGCCGGTCGTCAGAAGGGCAAGAAGGGCTCTATCACCCTGATCCCGATCCTGACCATGCCCGAGGATGACAAGACCCATCCGATCCCCGACTTGACCGGTTACATCACCGAGGGTCAGATCATTCTATCCCGTGAGCTGTACCGCAAGAATGTCGCGCCGCCCATCGACGTATTGCCTTCTCTGTCTCGACTCAAGGACAAAGGTATCGGCGAGGGCAAGACCCGTTCCGATCACAGCAACACCATGAACCAGCTGTTCTCCGCGTATGCACGCGGTAAAGACGCCAAAGAGCTCATGGTCATTCTCGGTGAGAGCGCTTTGACCGATATCGATAAGCTCTATGCGAAGTTCGCCGATCGTTTTGAGAACGAATATGTTTCTCAGGGTTATGAGACGAACCGCCCGATCGAAGAGACGCTTGACCTCGGCTGGGAGCTGTTGAGGATCCTACCCAGATCGGAGCTCAAACGTATCGACGACAAATATCTCGATCAATATTATGAGAAAAAGTGAGTAGTTAGGAATTAGGAGTTAGGGGTTTTAGGCGGACGCTGTTCGAGTCTGATTGATAGATTTTATTCAACACGTTGTTGCTCCTATTAACTCCTCACTCCTCACTACTAACTCCTAACTGAAAAGGTGATTATATGGCAGTCAAACAGGTCAATCCGACCCGTATGGAGTTGTCAAGGCTCAAGAAAAAACTGAATACAGCTACCCGAGGACACAAGCTGTTGAAGGATAAACGCGACGAACTCATGCGCCGATTTCTGGAAATGGTGCGCGAGAACCGCGCCCTGCGTATGAAGGTGGAGGAGCAGATTCGACAGGCAAACGCAAATTTTGTTTTGGCAAAGTCCTCCATGAGTGATGAAACACTCAAGGCGGCGTTACTGGCTCCGAAGCAGGAGGTTTATGTTTCGACCTCCTATCGAAATGTGATGAGCGTCGATATCCCGGTATTCAAAACGGATACCAGAACGCCCGATCCCAACGATATCTATTCCTACGGCTTCGCGTTTACCTCAGCCGATTTGGATGACGCGGTCAAGTCGCTTGCCGACGTCCTGCCTGATTTGATCAAGCTTGCCGAGATCGAGAAAAGCTGTCAGCTCATGGCGGATGAGATCGAAAAGACCCGCCGCCGCGTCAACGCGCTCGAGCATGTCATGATCCCCGAAACACAGGAACAGATTCGTTATATCACCCGCAAGCTGGATGAAAATGAGCGTTCGACCCAGACCCGCTTGATGAAGGTCAAGGATATGATGCTTCAACAGGCACATGGGTATTAAACTTATATGTCATCTATTGCGACATGTTTATCGTAAATCACATATATCATGATTATGTGTCTATCCCCTGACAAATCGTCGGGGGATTTTTGCTGTATGTGATAATTCTTCACCAGTTCAAAAGTTATTCATAATTCTTTGTTATGATACATATACTGATACGGGTGATGTTTATGCCGTGTCGGTTACAAGAGCTTCGTAGGAAAGAAGTCATCAATGCTTGCACCGGATGCAAAATCGGATATGTGGATGATTTACAGATCGATACCAAATGTGCCAAGGTCGTAGCACTGATCGTTTACGGCAGACCGAGGATTTTCGGGCTCTTTGGTAAATGTGACGATTATTATATTCGGTGGGAAAAGATACGTCTGATCGGCGAAGATGCGATTCTTGTCGAAGATTCTGTGCAAAAAATGCCAAACAAAGCAAAAAAACGTCATAAATTTGTGACAATTTGTCATCAAATATTTTTGTGAACGATAGCAAATTGCACTACATAATATTGTGGATTATGTACATATTTTATAAATTAAATTTCTAAATTAGAATTAAATAGCTTTTATGGTGCTAATTTGGAATAAAAACAAATATATTACAAACTTGCAATTCTTGCGATTTTGTGGTTAAATAGGACACGAAATAAAGCAAGACACACAGGTTTGCGATATTTCACTATCGGTTCGCCGATAAACATTTTGTAAAGGAGGCAGATAATATGAGTACGACCACCCCCCACTTATTTCGCAGAACAGTGTTGATCGGTCTTTGCATTGCTTTGATCATGACCACTTTCTCACTGATTCTCGCACCGGGCGTAAGTGCTGCAAGTAATGCCACTAAAACAGAAACCAACAGTGAAAATAATATAGGATCAAATGAGGATTCTCTCCTCACTCAAAGAGCCATCATGATTGATGAGGCAAGAAAAGAAGCGAAAGAGGTTGTCAGCGAGCAAAAGGCGATCCAAGAAGCCAAGGCTGCTACCGAGGCGCCCACAGAGGCTGCTTCTGCTGAAAAGCCCCAGAATAGCGCTGCTCCCGCTTCTGCTTCTGCTCCTGCTACTCAGTCTGCCGGTTCTTCTGACAGCAGTGAATCTTCTGACTATTCTAACTACACTTACCCCAGCGAGGATGATTACAGCGACGAAGGAAACGCTGTTTCTGCATCCGGTTCTGGAGATTATCTCCTTGACATCGCTAACCCCGATCCCAACTATGTCGGCTACAGCGTATCTCTCAACGATGAGGACAGAGATATGGCTGAGCGCATCCTGATGGGTGAGGCAGGCGGTGAGGGCTATATCGGTATGGCTCTCGTTGCTCAGTGTATCAGAGATACTTATGTTAACGGCAGCTACAGCAGCATCGCTCAGCTTCTGAAGGTGAACGGCTACTACGGCTCCACATCCATCGCTCCCTCTCAGACAGCGAAGGATGTTGTTAACTACATCTTTGATCAGGGCGGTTCCGCTGTACAGCACAACATCCGTATCTTCTATGCAACCAACATGTGCTCCAGCTCATGGCATGAGGCTCAGGACTTCGTTGTACAGTACAACTACGTAAGATTCTTCAACTATTGATCTTACACCGATAAAAACATTGAGAAATCAAGTGTTTTTCTTAGAAAAATGCTTGATTTCTTTTTTTGTTTGTGGTAAAATATTTAGGCATTACGCACGCCGAAGGCTTGACGGTAAGGTGTCGCGGTATGATTACTGCCGATTTTCCCGTCAAAATACAAGGCCTCGGCGGAGGTTAAGCAGGCATACTGCGCTTGCTTAATATAACCTAAGGAGGAAAAAACATGGCAGTAGTTTCTATGAAACAGCTTCTGGAGGCAGGCGTACACTTCGGCCACCAGACAAGAAGATGGAACCCCAAGATGGCTCCCTACATCTTCACTGAGCGTAACGGTATCTACATCATCGATCTGCAGAAGACCGTTGTCAAGCTCGAGGAAGCGTACAACTTTGTAAGAGATCTTTCTATGGAAGGCAAGAGCGTTCTCTTTGTCGGTACCAAGAAGCAGGCGATGGAGTCCGTCAAGGACGAGGCTACCCGTGCAGGCGCGTTCTATGTCAACGCAAGATGGCTGGGCGGTATGCTGACCAACTTCACCACTATCCGCAGAAGAATCGCTCGCTTAAAGCAGCTCCGCACTATGGAAGAGGATGGTACGTTTGATCTGCTTCCCAAGAAGGAAGTCATCAAGCTCAACCTCGAGATCGAAAAGCTCGAGAAGTTCCTCGGCGGTATCAAGGATATGACCGAGATGCCCGGCGCTCTGTTCATCGTTGACCCGAGAAAAGAGAAGATCGCTGTTTCTGAGGCAAAGAAGCTCGGTATCCCGATCGTTGCGATCGTTGATACTAACTGCGATCCCGATGATGTCGACTATATCATCCCCGGTAACGATGACGCGATCCGTGCCGTCAAGCTGATCTCCGGCGCTATGGCGAACGCGATCATCGAGGGTAAGGAAGGCCAGATGGGCGCTGCCGCTATCGAAGAAGAGCCCAAGGCTGAGGACATCGTAGAAGAATAATCGTAAGAAATAGGGGAGGGCAGGATTTCCTGCTCCTCCCGTTACAATACTTGCTAATTATTATAATTTGAAAGGAATGGTATATATGGCATTTACAGCTCAGGATGTAAAGGCGCTTCGTGAGAAGACCGGCTGCGGTATGATGGACTGCAAAAAGGCTCTTACCGAAACCAACGGCGATATGGAAGCCGCTATTGATGTATTAAGAAAGCAGGGTCTTGCTAAGGCCGCTAAGAAGGCTGACCGTGTTGCTGCCGAGGGTATCGCTCTGGCGATCACCAACGACAATAATACTGCCGGTGTTGTCATCGAGGTCAACGCTGAGACCGACTTTGTCGCTAAGAATGCTGATTTCCAGGCGTTTGTCAACACCTGCGCTCAGACTGTTATGAACGCGAACCCCGCTGATGTTGAAGCCCTCCTCGCTACTAAGGCGGAAGGCTCTGAGATGACCGTTGCCGACATGCTGCAGGAGAAGATCCAGACCATCGGTGAGAACATGAAGATCCGCCGCTTTGAGAAGCTCGACGGCGCTTGTGTCGCATATGTTCACGCAGGCGGTAAGATCGGTGTTATCGTTAACTTTGACACCGATATCGATACCACCAACCCCGAGTTCGTCGCTTACGGCAAGGACATCGCAATGCAGATCGCTGCGCTGAACACTCCTTATCTGACTGAGGCTGATGTTCCGGCTGAGGTGATCGAGCATGAGAAGAGCATCATGGTTGAGCAGATGAAGAATGATCCCAAGATGGCTAACAAGCCCCAGCAGGTGCTCGAAAAGATCGTTTCCGGTAAAATGGGTAAGTTCTTCAAGGAGAACTGCCTGGTAGATCAGGAATTCGTTAAGGATAATTCCCTGACAGTCGGTAAGTACACCGATGCTACCGCTAAGAAGCTCGGCGGCACCATCACTATCAAGAAGTTTGTTCGCTTCGAGAAGGGTGAAGGTATCGAGAAGCGCCAGGATGACTTCGCTGCAGAAGTTGCCAGCATGGTAAAATAATCGATTTGAGTTCAAATGACCGCTCCCGAATGGGGGCGGTTTTTTATGTGCAACATCATTTTCACACTTATACTAAGTATCCATTAAACGCTTTAACAAATTTGTTAGCGAGAAATTTCGCAGAGCAAGGCGGAGGACGCAGGCATACTGGCGTATGTAACTGGATATGCCTATCGAGTACGGCGTGCGACGACGACAACACCGCTATGCGGAATTTAACGCAATAAATGTTAAAGTGTTTTAATGATACTTAGTATTAAAGCGCGGTTTATTGACGATACAGAAAAGGAGCATGAAAATCCAACTTGTTAAGAAAGAATAAATTCTTTCCAAAACCATGAAAACTTGCCAAGTTCTACTTTACAATACCCCCAATTTGTAGTACAATATATACAACTATGAATCATAACATGGGGTGATATGTGTGAAACCAAAATACAAAAGAATTCTACTGAAATTATCCGGTGAATCCCTTGCCGGCGCCAACAAACACGGCATTGATTTTGATACCGTATCCGCTTATTGCGAGCCGATCAAAAAGCTCGTTGAAAACGGTGTACAGGTCGGAATCGTTGTCGGTGGCGGTAACTTCTGGCGCGGTCGTTCCAGCGGCGAGATGGATCGTACCCGAGCGGATCACATGGGCATGCTCGCGACTACGATCAACGCGCTCGGCGTAGCCGATGCTCTTGAGCAGATCGGCGTTGATGTTCGCGTACAGACAGCGATCTCGATGAGAGAGGTTGCGGAGCCCTATATTCGTAACCGCGCGATCCGTCATTTGGAAAAGGGCAGAGTCGTCATCTTCGGCTGCGGAACCGGTAATCCGTTCTTCTCCACAGATACCGCCGCTGCTCTCAGAGCCGCCGAGATCGAGGCTGAGATCATCCTCAAGGCGACCTTGGTCGACGGCGTCTATGACAAGGATCCCAACACCTATACCGACGCTGTGAAATACGATGTACTCTCTTTCCAGGAAGTGTTGGAAAAAGATCTCAAGGTCATGGATTCTACTGCCGCAGCGATCTGTAAGGACAACAGTATCGACCTGATGGTTTTCAGTATTCTTGAACCTGAGAATATCTTTGAAGCCGTTTGCGATACTAAGGTAGGCACATTAGTGACAAATAATTAAGCATATTTTATTATATAATAAGGAGGATTAACATGAAAGACGTATTAAAAAAGAATGATGAGCGTATGCAGCGCCGTATCGATCATCTGGTTGATGAATTCAAGGGCATTAGAGCCGGCAGAGCCAACGCCGCTGTTTTGGACAAAGTGACGGTCGATTATTACGGTGTGCCCACTCCGATCAACCAGCTTTCATCTATCTCGGTTCCCGAGGCAAGAACACTTGTCATCCAGCCGTATGACGCATCATCGCTTAAGTCGATCGAAAAAGCGATCCAGATGTCCGATGTGGGAATCAATCCTCAAAATGACGGTAAGGTTCTTCGCCTGATTTTCCCGCCTCTGACCGAGGATAAACGTAAAGAAATCGCAAAAGATATCTCTCGTATCGCTGAGGACAGCAAGGTGCAGATCCGTAACGTGCGCCGCGATACTGTTGAAAAGCTCAAGAAGATGAAGAAGAACGGTGAACTCACTGAAGATGATCTCAAAGACGGTGAGAAGAAGGTTCAAAAATCCACCGATAACTTCATCAAGGAGATTGATTCGATCACCGATAAGAAAAAGAAAGAGATCATGGAAATCTGAGGCGCGCCTCTTTATTCCGCCTATTAAAAAGCGTATTCTTTATTCGTATTCATCAACGGTGTGTCAGATGCCTCATTTATTTTCTGCCTTTCCTATCACGCGTCTTGATTTGACAGATATCAACGGCAATTATTTCGCATGATTCGTGTCGGTAAGGTGCGGCGCTTGGACACGCGTGTCTGATGTACCGAATTGTTTTTGTAAGAAAATTGATTACGCGATGCAAATCAACTGATACAGCATAAGGAAAAATACCATGGCACTATTCAAAAAGAAACAAAATCAGGAAATTACACTATCCGATATAAGGCTTCCCGAGCATATCGGCATCATCATGGACGGTAACGGTCGATGGGCGAAAAAACGCGGATTGCCGCGCTTAGCAGGTCATACCGCAGGTGCGCAGACGTTCCGCAAAATCGCCCGTTATTGCAGCGATATCGGCATCAAATATCTCACAGTCTACGCATTCTCAACAGAGAATTGGCGTCGCCCAACCGATGAGATCGATGCTTTGATGCGCTTGTTTAAGGATTATTTACAGGAAGCGATCCGCGATTTTAAGGACGACAGCATTGTGCTTCGTTTTCTCGGAGATCGGTCGGCGTTCTCTCCCGAATTGCTCAGCCTGATGAACGAGAATGAGGAAGAGTCCTGCCATCGTGACGGTATGGTGCTGAATATTGCGATGAATTACGGCGGCAGAGCGGAACTGGTCACCGCGATGCAACAGATCGCGCAAAAAGTCGCAGACGGTACGATCAAGCCCGAGGATATCGATGAATCGATGATTTCAGACCATCTGTATACCAAGGGTCAACCCGATCCTGATTTGATCATTCGCCCCAGCGGTGAGAATCGCACTTCCAATTTCCTGCTGTGGCAGAGTGCTTATGCGGAATATGTGATCATGGATGTGCTTTGGCCTGACTTTACGCAGGATGATCTGGATCAAGCTTTGATCGAATACGCAAAACGCAACAGACGTTTCGGCGGCGTATGACGCCTTTCGAATAGGATTTAAACGGTTTAATCGCTTTAAAACAGCGGTAATACCATATTTTGGAGGATGAACATGAAAACGCGATTAATTACTTCGGGAATCGGTATCGTTTTGGCATTGGCGATCATTATTTTAGGATCGTACTTCAATATCATCATTACGATTGCTCTTTCCCTGATCAGCGTCATTTTATGCGGTGAGTATCTATCGGCGAGAAAACTGAACAAAGATATCAAGCTGTTTGTCACATGCTTGTTCTTTGCGCTGATCATTCCTTTGATGTCTTATATGAAGGAGCCGTTCGATCGTTATCGATTTATCCCGATGTACTTATTTGTGCTGACAATGTGTATCTTTTCGGTAGTTTTCCACCGTACCACGAAACTGGAAGATATCATGTTCTCTTTGACGGGTGTTTCGCTCATTACCGTATGTCTATCTTTACTGAATGTGATCGTCTGGACAGACGCGGGTACCGGTGCTTCTGCCGAATCCAAGCACACAGCGTTTTGGATCATTTTCTGTCTGGGAGTCCCGTGGATGGCGGACAGCGGCGCGTATTTTGCCGGATCTTATTTCGGTAAACATAAGCTGTGTCCCAATATCAGCCCGAAAAAGACGGTCGAGGGTGCGATCGGCGGTATCTTAGCCGGTACGCTTTCCGCATTGTTGATCGGCTTTATCTTCAAACTGATATACGGTCAGGTCACGATCTATTACGGCGTACTGGTATTGGTCGCTTTTATCAATTCTATTATTTCTATTTTCGGCGACCTGACATTCTCTATCATCAAGAGAAGCTGTAAGATCAAGGACTTTGGTTCGATCATGCCCGGTCACGGCGGATTGTTGGATCGATTCGATTCCGTCTTATTATGCATCCCGGTCATATACATTTTTTCACAAACCTTTTATTTTATTATGTAATTCATTATGATAAACAGTTTATCGATATTAGGCTCTACGGGATCCATCGGCACACAGACGCTGGATGTTGCCCGTAAGTTGAAACTAAAAGTCAACGCTCTTTCCGCTTATAGCAGTATTGAGTTGTTAGAAGAGCAAATACGAGAGTTCCGCCCTGCCTTAGCCGTGGTATTTGATGAGGATAGGGCAGAGGAGCTGAAAATCAAGATCGCCGATACCTCAACCAAAGTGCTCAGCGGTATGAGCGGATTGTATGAGATCTGCCACGATGACTCCGAGTTGATCGTCAACGCCGTTGTCGGCATGGTTGGATTGGAACCGACTTTGGAAGCGATCAAAGCAAAGAAAGATATCGCCTTTGCTAACAAAGAAACATTGGTTGCCGGTGGCGCGCTGGTGATGGATGCCGTCAAAGAAAACCGCGTCAAGCTCCTGCCGGTTGACAGTGAGCACAGCGCGATCTTCCAATGCCTGCAAGCGGCGCCGCCCGATAAAAAGCTCAAGAAGATTCTTTTGACCGCTTCGGGAGGCCCCTTCTTCGGTAAAACCACCGATAAACTGCGTGGCGTGACTGTTGAGCAGGCACTTGCGCATCCCAACTGGAGCATGGGCGCTAAAATCACCATCGACAGTGCTACCATGATGAACAAGGGTCTTGAGATCATTGAGGCAGCATGGCTGTTCGATACCGACCCTGACGACATCGAAGTAGTCGTCCATCGTGAGAGCATCATCCATTCGATGGTGGAGTTCACCGACAATTCTGTGTTAGCACAGCTTGGATTGCCCGATATGCGCATCCCGATCCAGTACGCGATCACCTATCCCGAGCGTGTACCCTCACTGGTACCCGAGATCGACTGGAAAACATTGTCACAAATGACCTTTTATTCGGCAGATGACAAGACATTCCAATGCCTTGCCGCGTGCAAGCGCGCCATGAAGAAGGGCGGGCTGTATCCCGCTGTCGCTAACGGCGCGAATGAAGTCGCCAACCGCTTGTTCCGCGATGGAAGGATCACGTTTCTGCAGATCGGTGAGCTGGTATCCGCGGCGGTCGATGCATTGAACGTCGGCGTCGCATCTACTCTTGACGATGTACTTGCCGCCGATCATCTGGCGCGCGAGTTCGTTTATCAAAACATTTAAGACAACACTGCATCATTCCGATGTGCGGTGTTGCTTTCACTACATAGATCACTGTTTGGAGATGATTTTATCACCGTACTGACAACCATAGCGCTGATTTTGATTGCGGTAGTGCTATTTGAACTGATTATTTTTATCCACGAGGGCGGACATTTTATTGCCGCAAAAAAGAGCGGTATCAAGGTGAATGAATTTGCTTTGGGTATGGGGCCCAAGATCTTCAGCTTCACCAAAGGCGAAACCACCTATTCGCTGCGTTTATTCCCAATCGGCGGTTACTGCGCGATGGAAGGTGAGGATGAGGACAGTGAGAATCCTCGCGCGTTTAATAACGCAAAGATCTGGAAGCGCATGATCGTCATCGTTGCAGGCGCGTTCATGAACATCGTTTTAGGTTTAGTCTTGATGCTCATTACACTGCTCCCGCAGGAGCAATTTGCTTCTACGACGGTTTCTGAGTTTTCACCCAGTTCCTTTACGGCGGTGACAGGCTTACAGCCCGGCGATCAGATCACCAAGATCAACGATTATGACGTCAACACCTCCACCGACTTTTCCTTTGCGTTGTTTACGCTCCCTGTCAGCGAGATCGACGGACATGAGCTGTCGATCTATAAGGAAGATTGCGCCTTTGATCTGTATTCCCGCGCGACAGAATTGATCGACGACAAGACGACTGATGAACAGAATTCTGCATTAGTCACCTCTATACAGGAAGCTCAGACAAAAATAGCAAAAGCAGCTTCAAAAGAGGAAGCATATCAAATCTTCTCCGAATACTATAATTCATTAGCAGATATTGTCGGCAAGGAACATGCCGAGTCGATCCCTAAGATCGAAGAAAAAGAGACCCGTCAGCGATTCCGTACCGATATGACGGTTGTTCGTGATGGGGAAAAGATCGACCTCAAGGATGTTGATCTTTTGACGTTGAAGAAAAGCGCTGATGATGACACGCCTCAGCTCAGGATCGACTTTTATATCAAGCCGATCGAGAAGAATTTCGGCACCGTGATCCAGCAAACCTTTGCCAACACCGTATCGGTCGTTCGTATGGTATGGGGCAGCCTGATCGGACTGCTCAAGGGTCAATTCAGTCTGAACGATATGTCCGGTCCTGTCGGTATCGCCTCGGCGATCACCAAGGTCGCAGGTGAATCACTGCGCACCTCTGGATTCGGCAGTGCTGTCAGCTCGATCGTTTATGTCATGATGGTCATCACCATCAACTTAGGTGTTGTTAACATGCTGCCTTTCCCTGCGCTTGACGGTGGACGCTTCTTGATGCTGTTGATCGAATGGATCTTCCGCAAGCCCGTACCGCGCAAGGTCGAAAACATCATCAATACCGTAGGACTGGTGCTGTTGCTCGGATTATCTGTATTTATCGCGTTCCAAGATGTTTGGAAAATATTCAGCGGAGGATAACATGGCAAGTAAACATTATGTTACCGCATTAAACACAAAAATAGGCGGCGGAGCTAAGATCAGTATCCAATCGATGCTGAACAAACCCGCTGAGGATATCGAGGGTTCTGTTGCGCAAGCAGTGGAGCTTGAAAAGGCAGGGTGCGAGATCATTCGCGCCGCTGTTCCCAATAGGGAGGCGGTGCGTCTGATCGCCGCTTTGAAAGAAGCGGTGTCAGTCCCCATCGTCGCCGATATCCATTTTAATTATAAACTCGCGTTGGAGTCGATCGCAGCGGGTGTGGATAAGATCCGCATCAATCCCGGTAACATCGGTGATGACAGCCGCGTCAAGGCTGTTGCCGACGCTTGTAAAGCGAAGAATATTCCCATTCGTATCGGCGTGAATTCCGGTTCACTCGAAAAGAGTATTCTCGCAAAATACGGTCATCCGACCGCCGAGGCGTTGTGCGACAGCGCGTTGTATCACGCTTCCTTACTCGAAAAATTCGATTTCAACGATATCGTACTCTCGATGAAGAGCTCTGATGTCGCTACGATGGTCAAGGCGTATCGCCTTGCTGATCAGCGTTGTGATTATCCGCTCCACCTCGGCGTTACCGAGGCGGGTACACGCCGTATGGGCATCATCAAATCTGCTGTCGGTATCGGTGCCCTGCTGGTCGACGGTATCGGCGATACGATCCGCGTATCCTTGACAGATAACCCTGTAGAAGAGGTCTACGCGGCGCAGGATATCCTCAAATCGCTGGGGCTTGGGGATGAGGGAGTCAAATTCGTTTCCTGTCCTACCTGCGGCAGAACGAAGATCGATTTGATATCTTTAGCTTCTGAGGCCGAGAACAGACTCCGCAACTGTAAGAAGCCCATCACCGTTGCCGTGATGGGTTGTATTGTCAACGGCCCCGGTGAAGCCAAAGAGGCGGATATCGGTATCGCAGGCGGCAACGGCGAAGGTCTGATCTTCAAAAAAGGGGAGATCATCGCAAAAGTTCCCGAGGATCAGCTGATCGACCGATTGATGGAAGAAATCGAAAAGCTTTAATTTTTTTTAAAAACAAGATAGTAAATCTATATGCTAAAACCATGAAAGGTATATGAATGATCAAACTCAGTGAAGTGTTTGCGCCGTACGGCGTCGAGCTTGACGGCTCCTTAGCCGATGCGGCAGTAAACAACATACGAATCAATAAAGAAAGACGAATACTGAATATCGACATTAACTCCGATTATCTGCTGACACGCGCGGCAATTTTTGAAGCGCAGGAGAGGATCACTAAGGCGGATATCGGCATTGATAAAGTCATCATCCATCCCCACTTTAAACCCGAATCATTTGACGTCGGTTATTTTGATGAACTGGTTGCCGCGTTAAAATCCAACACGCCCAGTCTCAACGGCACGCTTAACGACGCTGTTTTGATCCGTGAGGGAGAGGATCGACTGAATGTAGAGCTGGCACACGGTGGTTTAGCTTTATTGGAAGCGAAAGAATTCGACACCCTGCTCAGTGATATTATTTATCGTGAATTCGGACTGCATTTTGATATCCGCTTTTCCGGTGTGACGCAGCTGAGCGTGGATGATGAACAATTTACCGAAAGCATCGATAACGCACAGAAGAAAATCGATCGTCAAAAGATCGATGAATTAACCATGCTGTTCGAGGGTGAAGAGCGGACAAATACGGCGGCTGAAACCATCAACGGTATTTCAGAGATCGAAGTGCGTAAGGGCGACTACCTTTATCCGCAGATCATCCGCAATTCTGTCAAGCCGATTTACGGCAGGGTTTTGAAGAACACCAATAAGCTCATGCCGATCGAAAAAATCGCCTATGATACCGGTCGCGCGACCGTCTGGGGCGATGTATTTTCCTGCGAGACCAAAACGACTCGTTCAGGCGATAAGAACATCATTAACTATGATATTACCGACTACACCGGCTCTATCACGGTGAAGGTCTTTGATTCTATCCAGAATTGTAAGGTTCTTGAGTCAATCAAAAAGGGCTCCTCTATCGTGGTGTCCGGTGACGTTGAATTTGATAAATTCGCGGGCGATACCGTTATCAACGCGCGTTCGATCGCAACCGTTAAGAAGGTATCGGTCGTGGATAACGCGCCGAAAAAGCGCGTTGAACTGCATATGCATACCAACATGAGTCAGATGGACGCGATCACTCCGGCGGGCAAGCTCGTCAAGCGTGCCGCTGAATTCGGTCATCCCGCTGTCGCCATCACCGACCACGGTGTAGCACAGGCATTCCCCGACGCGATGAATGCCGCTGAATCACTGGAACGTGACGGCAAGGAGATCAAGGTCATCTACGGAACCGAGGCTTACTTCATTGATGATCTTTGCACGCCCGTTGACGGTGACAAGAACGCATCGATGGATGATACCTTTGTATGCTTTGACCTCGAGACAACCGGTCTGTATGCCACCAATGACAGGATCACCGAGATCGGTGCGGTCAAGGTGCAAAACGGCAGGATCGTCGATTCCTTCTCGACCTTTGCCGATCCCGAGCGTCCGATCCCCGCAAAGGTCATCCAGCTGACCGGGATCACCGACAGTATGGTCAAGGGAGCTCCTTCTCAAAAAGAGGCAGTACAAAACTTCCTTGAATTTTGCGGTGACGCGGTATTGGTTGCGCATAACGCGCCCTTTGATACGGGCTTTATCCGCAAGGTCTGTCAGGAAAACGGGATAGAGTATAACTATACCTCCGTGGATACTGTCGCCATTGCGCGCAAGATCCTGCCCGATATCCATAACGTCAAGCTGGATACGCTCGCCAAGCATTTTCGTCTGGGCAAGTTCAATCATCACCGCGCGGTCGATGATGCGGAGATGCTCACTAATATCTTCCTTAATCTTATTCGTGTGCTTGAAAAAGATTTTGATGTACACGACCTGAATGATATGAGGGAGAAGATCGTCGGCGGCGATTACAAGAAACTGCCGACCTATCATCAAATCATCTTAGTCAAGAATCAAGCGGGGTTAAAGAACCTCTATAAACTGATTTCTTATTCCCATCTGAATTATTTCCACCGTCGCCCCCGTATCCCGAAATCCGAACTGATGAAGCACCGTGAGGGACTCATTATCGGTTCTGCCTGTGAAGCAGGTGAGCTGTACCGTGCGATCCTGCACAACGCTAGTGAACAAGAGATCGAGCGGATCGCTTTCTTCTACGATTATCTCGAGATCCAGCCGACAGGCAATAACCGATTTTTGATTCGTGACGGTGCAGCAGAGAATGAAGAACATCTGCAAAGCCTGAACCGCAGGATCTTAGCGCTCGGCGACAAGCTCGGCAAGCCCACCGTCGCCACCTGTGACGTGCATTTCATGGATCCGCACGACAAGGATTATCGTATGATCCTCCTCGCGGCACAGGGCTTTGACGATGCGGAGGAACAGGCGCCGCTGTATTTCAGAACCACAGCGGAAATGCTCGAGGAATTTGCTTATCTCGGCGAAAGGGCAGAGGAAGTCGTCATCGACAATACCAACCTGATTGCCGATTTATGTGAGTATGTTCGCCCGATTCCCGCCGGCAATTTCCCGCCCTTCATCGAGGGCGCGGAGGAACAGCTCACCTCTATCACTTGGCAGCGCGCCAAGGATAAATACGGCGATCCCCTGCCTGAGATCGTCAAGGCACGGCTGGATAAGGAGCTCAATTCCATTACTAAATACGGCTTCTCCGTGCTGTACATGACAGCGCAGAAGCTGGTCGCCGACAGTGAAGCGCACGGCTATCTGGTCGGATCCCGTGGATCGGTCGGATCGTCCTTTGTTGCGACCATGTCCGGTATCTCTGAGGTCAATCCGCTGTGTCCGCATTATCTGTGCCCCAAGTGCAAGAAGAGTATTTTCTTTGAGCACGGCGAATATGGCTCGGGCTTTGATATGCCGCCCAAGGATTGTCCCGACTGCGGCACGCCGATGGAGCGTGACGGTCATGAGATCCCGTTCGAGACCTTCCTCGGCTTCAAGGGCGACAAGGTTCCTGATATCGACCTGAATTTCAGCGGTGAACAGCAGAGCGCTTCTCACCGTTATACAGAAGAACTCTTCGGTCGTGAGAACGTCTTTAAGGCGGGTACGATCTCGACCGTTGCCGATAAAACCGCCTACGGTTATGTCAAAAAGTTCTGTGAAGAACATAACCGCACCTTCCGCAAGGCGGAGATGAATCGTCTCGCGACAGGCTGTACCGGCGTTAAGCGCACCACCGGTCAGCATCCCGGGGGCATGGTCGTTGTACCGCGCGGTATGGAGGTCTATGACTTCTGTCCCGTTCAGCATCCCGCCGACAAGAGCGATTCCGATAACATCACCACCCACTTCGATTTCCATTCCATCCATGATACCATCACAAAGCTCGACGAGCTCGGACACGATGTTCCGACGATCTACCATTATTTGGAAGAGAATACCGGTATCCCCGTCATGGATGTTTCCATGAGCGATCCCGACGTCATGTCTCTGTTTACATCACCCGAGGCGTTGGGCGTGACCGCTGAGGATATCGACTCCGAGACCGGTACCTTTGCGCTGCCGGAGCTCGGTACGAGCTTTGTCCGCCAGATGCTGGTCGAATCCAAGCCCAAGACCTTTACCGACTTGTTACAGATTTCCGGCTTGTCACACGGTACCGACGTTTGGATCGGAAATGCCGCCGATCTGATCAAGAACGGCACCTGTACCATTTCCGAGGTTATCGGTACGCGTGACTCGATCATGACCTATCTGATGCATAAGGGGCTTGATCCCTCTATGGCGTTCAAGATCATGGAGATCGTCCGTAAGGGTAAATCGACCAAGCTGCTGACCGAGGAGCATTTGAACGCGATGAAGGAGCATGATGTGCCGCAGTGGTATATCGACTCCTGTATGAAGATCAAGTACATGTTCCCGAAGGCTCATGCCGCCGCGTATATGATCTCGGCGCTCAGGCTCGGATGGTACAAGGTACATAAACCGATCGAGTTCTATGCGGCGTATTTCACTGTTCGTAATGATAATTTTGACGGTGCGACGCTGCTCAAGGGCCGTGACGCGGTACGCAACAAGATCAAGAGTATCAACGACAAGGGCTTTGAAGCCTCCGCCAAGGAAAAGGCTGAGATCCCGATGCTGCAGATCATGAATGAGATGTTGGCACGTGGTATCGAGGTGCTTCCCATTGATATCTATAAAAGTGAAGCGAAAAAGTTTGTGATCGAGGACGGCGGTATCCGCCTGCCGTTCTGTTCGCTCAACGGAGTAGGGGAGAGCGCAGCGTTCGCACTGGCCGAAGCATCCAAAAAGGGTGAGTACCTCTGTATCGATGATGTTATCACCCGTGCAAAGGTCAGTAAGGCTGTGATCGAAACACTCAAAGAATGCGGCGCGTTCGGTGATCTTCCCGAAACCGCTCAGATGAGTTTGTTTTAACAGACAGCATTCCTTTTGTCAGATATACGAAATCCGTATGATGATCGTTATCTGCCGTTCATTTGATGTGATTGGTGAAAAATTTACAAAAAATGTTGTTAAATTTGAGGTGATGTATTGAAAAATCTCAAAATAAAGAATATAATGATAGTGATACTATATGCTACGCTGCTTATATTCTTCTTCATCCATATTAACGACGTTTTTTCTGTACTGAAAACCATATTCACGGTTTTATCTCCCGTCATGTATGGATTGGTGATCGCTTACCTGCTGAATTATCCGTATAAAGCGTTTCACGATTTTGTATTCAAAAAGATGGGTACAAAGCATCAATGGCTGAAAAAAGCGAAAAAGCCGTTGTCCTTATTCCTTGCTTATTTCATTGTATTCGGCATCGTGGCATTCTTGGTAGGAACGCTGATCCCCGAGCTGTCATCCAGTATTTCAACGCTGATCGACAATATCCCGTCCTATGAAAGAGCGCTTAGAGCTGCTTCTGATAATGCCGTAGATTTCATTAAAAATACGACCGGTTATAACTTGTATGAGGTTGAAAACTACACCAAGCTGGTCTCTATCGTCACCGGCAGTGATACGACGAATTTTATCAAAAACATCGTGTCGAATGTTTTGCCGTCTGCCTTTTCTACTGTCCTCGGTATCGGAACCGGACTGTATAACTGGATCATCGGCATCATTATCTCGATCTACCTACTGTCGAGTAAAGAACAGCTGATCCGTCAGTTCAAGATCGTGATCGTTGCCTACACTCCCGAAAAATTTTACAAAAGACTGTTTAAGATCGGTGAGGTTTTCAATAAAAAATGCGGACGATTTATCGTCGGAAAAATCATCGACTCATCCATCATCGGTCTGATGTGCTTTATCGGATTGTCGATTTTCCGTTTCCATTATCCGCTGCTCATCAGTGTGATCATCGGTGTGTTCAACCTGATCCCGTTTTTCGGACCGATCATCGGCGCGATCCCGACCACCTTCCTGCTGTTGATCATCAATCCGATGGAGGCACTCGGATTTATCATCTTCATCATTGTTTTGCAGCAGTTTGACGGTAACATCTTAGGCCCCAAGATCCTCGGCGAGACTGTCGGTATTTCCGGCTTCTGGATCATGGTATCCGTCATTGTCGGCGGTGGATTGTTCGGATTGCCCGGCATGCTCTTGGGCGTTCCGATCTTTGCGGCGATCTATACACTTGTTCAAGAAGGCGCCGAGAGGCGTTTAAGAAGAAAGGAATTATCAGCAAATGACGTTGCTCCCGTGGCTGCGGAGGAAAATCCTAAGGATAAGCCGAAACCTAAATCCAAGGATTCTTCGTTGCTCGGAAAGGCGTCTGAGCTGTTTAACAATAAAAAAGGCAAATGATTAATTTGTTTTAATTAGGAGGTTTTAAAATGCAAATGAAAAAAGTAGTTAGCTTGATCATGGTTCTTGTCATGCTGCTGACTGTCGCGATCATCCCCGGCACTTTCTCTGCTGCCAACAAGGATACCGCGGCTACAGCCGCTCAGGACTATGCTCTTGCGCCCAACATCCAGAGCGGTAATATCCTGCACGCGTTTAACTGGCGCATGCGCGATCTCGTGAAGTACGCTCCCGAAATCGCCGCGGCCGGTTATACTTCCGTACAGATATCTCCGATCCAGAAGACGAAGGCAACCGTTAATGACGGTTCCTACGCGACTGACTGGTGGTCCTTCTATCAGCCCACCGACTTCACCGTCGGTAACGCTCTCGGTACCGCTGAAGATCTTCAGGCTGCTACCACTGAGCTGCACAAGTACGGTATCAAGGTTGTTGCAGACGTTGTCACCAACCATCTGCAGAACTGCACCACCAGAAAGGAAGTCAGCCAGGTGAGCTCCACTGTCAGAGGCTTTGCCCGTAACTCCAACCTGCTGAATCACACGACTCCTGCCGGTGACGGTTCCCGTGACAGCCAGACACAAAACGATCTTGACGGTCAGCTCTCTGATATCAACACCGCTAACACCGCTTTTCAGCAGTATGTTATCACCAATCTGCTCAATCCGTTGGCTGATAACGGCGTAGACGGCTTCCGTTTTGATGCCGCAAAGCACATCGAGACCCCTAAAGATTCCAATGGCTCTAACTATTGGCCTACCATCACCAACGCGATCAAGGCGAAGAATTCCAACGCTTATATCTACGGTGAGATCCTCGATAACGCCGGCAAATTCAACATTTCTAACTATACTGAATACATGAACGTAACTGACTGGGCTTACGGCAATACCGTTCGCAGCGCGCTCTCTTCCAAGAACGCTTCAAGCCTTGTCAACTACGGTTACACCGGTTCTTCCAAGAACCAGAACGTACTGTGGGTCGAATCTCACGATAACTTCTGCGCTAATGTTTCCACCTCTCTGACCAAGAAGCAGCAGATCCTCGGTTGGGCTGCGATCGGCGCCCGTAAGGATGCTCCCGCACTGTTCTTTGTCCGTCCGAAGCACGAAAAGCTCGATTCCGCAGGCTTCATCAAGTACGATGAGTTGATGGGCGCTCCCGGCTCTGCTGAGACATGGAAAGACCCGACTGTTGTTGCGGTCAACCACTTCAAGAACGCATTCGCAGGACAGGCAGAAGACGTTAAGGCTAACGGCTCCAAGCTGTTCGTACAGCGCGGCACCACCGGTATGCTGATCGTTGACCTCAACGGTTCCGCAGGTACTGTCAGCCAGGCTTGCTCCATGGCTAACGGTTCCTATAAGGATCAGGTTTCCGGTAATACCTTCCAGGTATCCGGCGGCAAGATCACCGGTAACATCGGTTCCACCGGCGTTGCTGTTGTTTACAACACCACTGCCGATAACTCCGCTCCCGAGATCAAGCTCTCTCTGAACAATGTTGAGCTGACTCCCGAGGTTCTCAGCCGTTACACCGCTGCTACCGCTTCCATCAAGGTTGACGTCAAGAACGCTACCTCTTATAACATCAAGGTTTCCAACCTTGCTGCTAAGACCGTTACCGACGCTTCCAAGACCTTCACACTCAACAGCACCATTCCTTACGGCAAGAGCGTTGATATCACGGTCACCGCGACCAACGGCAAAAAGACCGTAGAGCGCACCTACAACATCAAGAAGAAGGATCCGAACGAGACCAAGAAGGTCTACTTCGACAACAGTGTCATGAAGTGGCCGTATGAGAACACTACCGGTCAAAAGACCGTCGGTATCTTCGTCATGTGCAAGACAGGCGTCGCCGCTTCTACCAAGATCGGCTCCTATGATTCTCATAAGATGACCCCTGTTTCCGGTCAGACCGGTCTGTATTCCTATGACGTCCCCGCTAACACCAAATATGTTAAGTTCAACGAAGGCTTCATCGGTTCTTCTTATACTGACAAGTCTCATGTTGACGCCTACGGACGCTGCCACCTGTTCCACACCTTCTCCGAGTGCCAGGGCTACTGCGGCCGTACCATGCCCGAGACCGTAGTTAACTACGGTACCGCTAACAGCGCGGCTAACCGTGAGAACGGCGGCTATGAGCTCGTCGGCGCAATGATCCTGCGCGACCTCCGCTTTGAGGACTACGGTGAGTATCCCGTTGCGACTCTGACCAACGCTGATACCTCTCTGACCGCAGGTTCTGACGATCCCACTCAGGCTCCTACCGAGAAGCCCACCGAGAAACCCGTAGGCAGACCGATCCTCCGCGGCGACGCTGACCAGGATGCTACTGTCTGCATCCTCGATGCAACCATGATGCAGCGCCATCTGGCTAACGTGAAGACTCTGTCCGCTGACGGCGTTCTCGCTGCCGATATCGACAGCAATAAGGCGGTTGAAACCACCGATGTCACTCTGCTCCAGCGCTATCTCGTTGGTATGGGTAATCCGTATAAGGTCGAAGAGATCTTCTATGTAGGCGGTGACGCTCCCGATCCCACTACCGCTCCTACACCCACCTCTGCACCTCAGCCCACCACTGCTCCCGATCCCACCGATCCGCCCGAGCCCACTACCGGCGGCGACCCGATCACCTTCCTGCTCACCGATAACTTCGGTTGGGGCAGCGCGTATGTCTACGCTTGGGACGAGAACGGCAACGCTCTGTGCGGCGAATGGCCGGGTGCAGCTCAGGCAGAGACGATCACAAACGGCTATGGTGAGACCCAGTTCAAGTGCACGGTTCCCGAAGGCGCAGTCGGCGTTATCCTGAACAACGGCAAAGGCGCTCAGACCGAGGACATCACTGATTTCGGTACCTATGAAGGCTACTGGATGGACGGCACCAAGAACAGCCAAGGTCATTACATCGTTACCGGCTGGAATTCTTAAGCACAATCAAAGATCATCGTCATTGCATCTCTTTTTTGAGCTATAGCAATCTCGATATTTTGATCAGTCGATTAACTGAATAAGCCAAGGGGCTGCCAAACGGCAGCCCCTGATTTTATGTGACAAGTGTGATATTGCTATTTAGGGTGACAGGAATAATCCGAAGCTGCTGAAAATGGCAATATTTCGGCAATTTTCGGCTTATCAATCTTGGCAGGCGCCAGCGCGTCCTCGCGGGCTGCGCTTATTGGTAACGGTCAGGTATGACCGTTACCGTATCACTTCGCCGCTCGTCCTTTCCCCAAA
>OMWP01000016.1 GCA_900314795.1 uncultured Eubacteriales bacterium | reverse complement strand
CCGAAAGATGACATACGCCAGTATGCCTGCGTCCTCCGCCTTGCTCTGCGAAATTTCTCGCTAACAAATTTGTTAAAGCGTTTAATGGATACTTAGTATGAATCCCCCGAATAAACGCTTGAAACAACAAAGCAGGAGTTTTCATACGAAAACTCCTGCTTTTAGTCTACAGAAAAGCCTTTGATTGTCATTCTGAGCTTTAGCGAAGAATCTTACAGTGCAATTTACCCCATTAGATTACACCTATCCGGTGTAATCCAACGGAAAGGTGAGCACTTTCAGATTCTTCACTTGACACACGTGTCCGTTCAGAATGACATTTCTTGTGACAGTCTCTTTTCCTATTGTTTGTCGATCCCCTATCACCTTCCCTATCCTCCCGCATAGGATGATAATACTGACAGTATCAGTCGGCAAAAAATGTGATAAGGAATCAGTTTACATGATAAATTCAGACGCAATACTCGGATTGATGATACCGTTTCTGGGCACGTCGCTCGGCGCTGCGGCGGTATTCTTTATGAAACATACCTTCAGCGAGAACCTCTCGCGTGCGCTCACGGGATTTGCGGCGGGTGTGATGATCGCGGCGTCGGTATGGAGCCTGATCATCCCCGCGATCGAGCAGTCGGAGCACATGGGGCGCTTCTCATTCCTCAGCGCGTTCATCGGCTTCTGGCTGGGCATCCTCTTCCTCTATCTGCTGGATCGGGTCATCCCGGTCGTCAAGCAAAACGCAATGACAGAAAAAGGGAGTTCCGGCGCGCGTACCCGCACGTTAATGATCATGGCGGTCACGCTGCACAACATCCCCGAGGGAATGGCGGTCGGCGTGATCTACGCGGGACTCTTGGCAGGCACACAGAACGTCACCCTCGGCGGCGCGCTGGCACTGGCGCTCGGGATCGCGATCCAGAACCTGCCCGAGGGCGCGATCATCTCCATGCCTCTGCACGCGCAGGGACAAAGTAAGTCAAGAGCCTTTCTCGGCGGCGTGCTGTCGGGCGCGGTAGAACCGATCTTCGGCATACTGACGCTGTTATGCGCCGCGCTGATCGTCCCCGCGATGCCGTATCTGCTGAGCTTTGCGGCAGGGGCGATGGTGTATGTCGTCGTCGAGGAGCTGATCCCCGAGATGACGCAGGGAGAGCACTCCCACAGCGGCGTGATGTTCTTCGCGGTCGGCTTTACGCTGATGATGTCGCTAGATGTGGCGCTGGGGTGACGATAGTGAGGAGTTAGGAGTGAGGAGTTGTCCAAATCTGTGATTTGGCTAACAACTCCCATGCAAGGCTCTCCCAAGAAGCGGAGCATACCTGCGAACGCTGATTGGCTGAGAGCTACTGCTGAGAAGTGAGAAATAAAAATCCTTCCCCTCGGGGAAGGATTTTTTATGTAGGGCAGGCAAGACCCGCCCTACTTTCACTCAGAATTTCAGATCATACCACAGCAGGAAAGCGTAGATCGCGTAGACGCGGTTCCACAGTAAGGTCTCGCCGCCGATGAAGCGATCCCACATGTCCTTCATCTGCGCCTGATCGAAGAATATCTGTGATGACGAGCCGAAGAGTTTCTCCTTGACCGGCTGATTGTAGCGCTCATCCGCGAGCCACTGACGTACCGGCACGGGGAATCCGACCTTCTTGCGGAAGGCAGACTCATACGGCAGGATACTGCTCGCCGCCTTGCGGAACACATATTTGTTCTGTTCCTCGCGAAACTGATATTTGGACGGAATACGGCTGGCGACCTCGAACAGGCGGTAATCGGAGAACGGCGTGTGCAGCTCGATCCCGCAGGCGGTGGAGGTACGGTCGGTGTTGAGGTAGATATCGCCGTCGAGCCAGAAGGAGATATCCATCGTCAGCTTGGAATCGAGCTGATCCTCCTCTTTCGCTTCTTCCCACATACTCATCAGCGGATCGGAGGGCTTGACGTCCTCGTCAAAATCGAGCATCAGGGACTTGACGACGTCGGTGTTCATGATATGCGAGCAGGTCAGATAGACCCAGTCGCTCGGGATCTCACGCTTGTGGGCGTTGTAGCCGCCGAAGAACTCATCGATACCCTCGCCCGAGTAGACGACGTCGGCATGCTCCTTGACCGCCTGACAGCCGATGGAAAAGGCTACGGCAGAGGCGTCGCCGAGGGGCTGACCCATCTTATCCATCACGGTGGGGATGCGCTCAAAGTACATTTCGGGGGTGATCATCTTGACGCGGAAGCCCTTGTTGAAATGCTCCGCGGTCTCTTTTGCGAGGTGCGCCTCGCTGAAATCCGCCTCCTCATAACCGACGGTGTTGGCACACTGTGCGTCACTCGCCGCCAAGAGATAGGATGAATCCACGCCGCCGGAGAGGAACGATTCCTTATACGGCAGTTCGGTATCGGCACGCTCCTCCTCAAGGATCTCGGTGACGACGGCTTTGATCTCCTCGGCAAACTCATCGAGCGTCTTGTCCTCGGGGTGGAAGAGCGGCTTGAAGTAACAGTTCAGCTTGACGGACTTTCCGTCCCATTCGAGCCAGTGACCGCCCTTGAGCTTATAGACGCCCTCATAGAAGGTCTCTTCGCCGATCGGATAGCCGTAGAACAGATACTGCTGGAGCATACGCTTATTCAAACGCTTCTCAAAACGGCTGTCCGATACGATCGCGTCGATATCGCCGTTGCAAAGTAGCTCGTCGCCGACAACGGCATAGAACAGCTGCTTTTGACCGACCTGATCGCGGAATACATAGAGCTTATCCGCAGAATCATCATAAAGTGCGAACGCAAATGCGCCGAAAAGGTGCATAGGGAGCTGTGTGCCCCATTTTGCAAAGCCCTTGATCAGAATCTGCTCCTCACGCTGTTCGCGACTGAGCGGCGTGATGCCGAGCTCTTCGCATAATTTCTTGAAGTTGCGGATGTATCCGCTGTAGTAACGTACCTGAACCATGTTTTCTCCAACCTTCCGTGTCGAATTTTGTCAAAATTATACCACTTGAAAAAGCCGCCGTCAATATCTTTACAAAGGTTTTACAGCGCGTTATAATAGGGTTGTACAACATTACTTTAACAACATCAGGCAAAAGGAGAAAAGCTATGGATTACAGAAGATTTGACGACAAGATCTATGTACGGCTCGACAAGGATGATGAGGTCATCAGCACCTTAACGGATGTATGCGCCAAGGAGGATCTGACCGTCGCGCAGATACAGGGTATCGGCGGCTGTGACAGCGTCACGGTCGGCGTGTTCGACGGTGAGAAGAAGGTGTACAACGATAAAACGGTCGAGGGATTGCTCGAGATGACCTCGCTCGACGGCAACCTGACCTACTATCAGGGCAAGCCCTATCTGCATCTGCACGCGACTTTCGCCTATCGCGAGGACGGCGAGATCAAGCTGCTGTCGGGTCATCTGCTCAAAGCCAACATCGGCTTGACGGGTGAGATCGTGATCACCCCCGCCAACGGTGAGATCGGCAGAAAGTTCATCGAAGAGCTCGGCATCCGCGTCTGGGATTTCTCATAAAACCACACATCCAACACACCCACGGACAGGCATTGCGCCCTGTCCGCTTTTTTTCGGCGAATTTCACCCATCGCGTTCATCGGGGATCGGCTTCACACGGCAACATCCGTCTAATTGCACGGTTTTGTTCATTTTTTGTACATCTTTTATTCACGAATTGTCCGTAGACAGAAAAGGGATTTTTTGCTATAATTTGTTATTATAATTATAATCAGAAACTATGCGTCAAAACGAACAGATCGGCTGCGCTTACCGCGGCATGTTCCATCCGCACTGCGCAAGCAACGCAACACCGATCAAAGAAGAGGTTATGATGAAACGATTACTGATTTTTCTGTTATGCTCTGTCATGGTGCTCAGCCCGCTGAGCTTCACCGTCGGAGCGGCTGAAATAAAACTAAGCGGATTATCCGCCGATATGGAGATCGCCGATCAAGCCGCCGACAAAGACATTGCCGATCAAGCCGCTGATGCGGAGATCGCCGAGGTCGGCGCAAACGCCGACGATACGGCTTCTACCGGCTACACCCTGCTCACCGAAGCACAGTTTCAGACCAAGCTCAACGCCCTGCGTTCCAAATATCCCGACGGCAGCGTCTGGGAAGGCGTCTACTATGAAGGCGGCACGGCGAGAGCGTGGACATGCTGGGCATACGCCGCCCAAATGCTGTATGAAGTATTCGGCGTAAAATTCTACGGCGACCGGATGATGGACAACATCTACTATGACGTCTACGGCATCTGCGCGGGCGACTGGGTGCGCATCGACTGGGATTCGCACTCGATCTTCATCACCAAGATCACCGACAACGGCGTCTATTTCACCGACGGTAACGGTACCGGCGTGTATAACCAGGTTCGCTGGGACGGCTTCTACTCCTGGTCGGAGCTATATTCCCGTTTCAGCTATCGACTGCATGTCCCCGGCAACGATCTGACCGGTAACGCCGTTTTGCACACGATCGCGTATAACGCGAACGGCGGTTCCGGCAGCGTCAGCTCCCAGAGCGTCGCGCCGGGCGGTGAGTTCTACGTCAAGGATAATGACTTTTATCGCGCGGGATATCGATTCGCGGGCTATACCGTCAAGCGCTCCTCCGACGGCAAGTGGTTCTGTCTGGGCGGTAAGGGCTGGCAGTACGCGGATGACGTCGAGGACTACGGCTATACCTACGCGATCTATGACCCGGGCGAAGAATACTACATGAGCTCGGCGTGGCTGAGCGGCAACACCTCACCCACCACCTTCACCTTCTACGCGCAGTGGGAGCCGATCCACGCCGTTGCATATAACGCAAACGGCGGCTCCGGCAGTATCGACACGGAGAAATACGGGGCTAATGAATCGTTCACCATCAAGGAGAACGGCTTCACCCGCGAGGGCTATGATTTTGTGGGCTATATCGTCAAGCGTTCCTCCGACAACAAGTGGTTCGCCTCGGGCGGCAACGGCTGGCAGTCGCAGAGCGATATCTATCGCAACAACTATCAATACGGCTACTACCATCCGGATGAACGCTACAAAATGAGCGTCAACTGGCTCGAGGATCTTGATACCGCCACCACGCTCACCTTCTACGCGCAGTGGGTTCCCAAGAATACCAAGATCGAGTTCATGGCAAACTACAGCGGCTACAATTATATGCTCGGCTCCGACTTAAAGGACAACTATTCGAGCTACATCTACTCCCGCGATAACACGACCTACTCGGTCTCACGCGACAGCACCCAACGCCTGAACAACGCCGATTCACTGAAGATCGTCGGCAGTAAGGCAGGCGCCTCCGGATCCGACCTCGCCTTCAAGACTTCTACCAACTACGGCTACGGCGACGGCTATTCCACTGCGGCGCCCATAGGCGACAATCAGTCTTATCGCCTGCATTTCTACGCCAAGGCAAATGTTGACGGCGCAAAAATGTATTTCAGATGGGGCTTTTCGAGCGACGTTACATCTGTATCGCTGACACAACGGTGGCAGATGTACTCGATCGAGCTCCCCAAGACGCCATACTACGGTTCTGTACTCCATCCGTACTTTGACCAAAAAGGAACCTTCTATGTCAACTCCCTCGCGTTAGGTGATTTTTCCGATACATCCAACGTAATAGCGGAATCCGGCGTCAAAGCCGCATCCGACATGACGTTCACCCGCGGCAGCGCACCGGGAAATCTGCCCATCCCCACACGCAGCGGTTACACCTTTACGGGATGGTACACCGCGGCGGAGGGCGGCACTCAGGTCACCGCCTCCACCCCGATCGACCACAGCGTCATCAGGCTCTATGCCCACTGGCGCAAGGACGTCTCTCATACACCGGTCAAGACCGTCAAGTGGGGCGGACATATCTATGAGGTGTATGACAATCAGCTCTCATGGGAAGAAGCCTCGACATTCTGCCAAACGATGGGCGGTCATCTGGTGAGCATCGGATCTGCCGCTGAGAACGACGCTGTGTACGACATGATCGACGACAGACAGGGCTACTGCTGGATCGGGCTCAAGTGTGTGACGCCTCCGTCAGGCTGGGAATGGGTCGATGATACCGACCTTTCCGACTACAACAATTGGTATGATCCCTCCGACGGCACCATCGATACCAAGGAGTATTACGCGATGCTGTACCCGATGGATTACGGCATCACATCCTATGCGAGCAAATGGAACAAATGCAAAGGCAGTAACTACTACAGCTCTTTCTACGGCTACTACAACTCCTTCTATATCTGTGAGTATGACGATCCCGCTATCCTCGGCGATACCAACGGCAACGATGAGGTCGAAGCAATCGACGTGACGTTGATCCAGCGCAATTGTGCCGGATTGGACATTGACGACTATTCTGACGTTTGGATGCGCGGCGACGTCAACGGCGACGGCGAGCTCAACGCCATCGACGCCACCTACATTCTCAGACATCTGGTGGGGCTGGAGACTCCGTATCAGATCGGAGAACGAATCAAATAACATCAACCAAAAGCGGACGCCGACATCGACGTCCGTTTTTTTCGGAATTTTTCATCCGCTATTGACACATACCCTTTAGCGTGATAATATAATAGCAGTGGGTTGTGACCCGCTAACTGAATAATCTTCGGGGTAGGGTGAAACTCCCAACCGGCAGTAAAGTCTGCGAGCGCTGTCAAAGGCGCATGATACGGTGCGATTCCGTAACCGACGGTAACATACCTGATAACCATGGTATGAAGTCCGGATGTGAGAAGATATGATTGCGCGAACTGCTCCGTAGGTACCCGAACCTGCGGAGCTTTTTTGTCACCGTATATCCGATATGTGATCGGGTCTGCGGCTGTCATACCTGCGCAAAATCCAAATCATGTCTTGTGCTGCTGCACAAAGGAGAAATGATGGCAAACACAAAGAACAACGATCGGCTGAAAGCACTGCTCGCGATGGCGATGCTCACGGCGCTGGCTGTGGCGGCGGATATCTTTCTGCGGATTCCGGGCATCGGCGGCTTCCTCACCTATGAGCCCAAAGATGTGATCCTGACCATCGGCGCGTTTATCTTCGGGCCGATCGCGGGACTGGTCATGTCCCTGATCGTCTGTCTGATCGAGATGGTCACGATCAGCACCACGGGCTTCATCGGGCTGTTGATGAACTTCCTCGCCTCGGGCGTATTCGTCGGCGTGAGCGCCGTGATCTACTGGCGTAAGAAAACCATGTCGCGCGCGATACTGGGGCTCGTGATGGGCTCGCTGTCCATGCTGGTGATCATGCTGCTGTGGAACTACATCATGACGCCGATCTTCATGGGTGTGCCGCGTGAAGCGGTGCTCGGCATGTTCCTGCCGCTGCTGATCCCGTTCAACCTGATCAAGGCGGGGCTCAACTCCGCGCTGATCCTCTTCCTCTACAAGGCGGTGGTCACCGCGCTGAGAAAATCGCACCTGATCCCCACACGAGAGAGCAACGATGGCGCAAAGAAGCGCTCGAACACCATCCTCACCGTCAGCATCTCTGCGGTGCTGGTCATCACGCTGGTGCTGGTCATGCTGATCTTCGCGGGAAAAATATAACTGCCGGATAAAACAAAGGCTGCCGCTCAAATGCGACAGCCTTTTTTCTGCGATTAATCCGAGATATCGTTGTCCTGATTGACGATAAAATGATACTTGGGGTGCTGTTCACTCAGCTTCTTGGTGATCTGATCGATCAACGCCCGTCGGTCATCCACATCAAAGCTGACGACCAGATCAAATACCGCGGTCGAGGTTTTCTTATCGAGCATGAAGCCGTGGATCTGCAGGATGTTCTCATCCGCCATCACCTCGTCGTGCACCTGATGGAACAGGGTATCGGTCTCGGGATCACTCAGATCAACCGAGTAGATCGAGATACCCGTCAGCGCGACATTGTGCTTTTGATAGATCTCGGCAGTCATTCTGCGCTCCAGCGCGTCAAGCTCCGGTGCCGTGATGGTGTGATCCACCTCGATGTGCACGGAGCCGATCAGCTGGTCGGGACCGTAGCTGTGCAGGATCAGATCATACGCGCCGTTGACGCCTTCATAGGAACACAGCTCCGCCTTGATCTGACGGCTCACCTCGGAGTCGATCCTCTCGCCCAGGATCTGCGAGATCGTCTCGCGCAGGATATCCAAGCCTGCCTTGATGATGAACAGCGAGATCACTACGCCGAGGTACGCTTCCAGCGAAACGCCCCAGATCAGGTAGATGACCGCCGCCACCAGCACCGATGCGGAGATGATGGAATCCATCAGCGCGTCCTTGCCCGACGCCGCGAGGGAATCGGAATTCACCTTCTTACCAACGCGTGACACATAGGTACCCAGCACGATCTTGACGACGACCGCCACCGCGATGATGATCAGCGAGGTAGCGCTGTAGTCGGGCGCCTCAGGGGTGATGATCTTCTTCACCGACTCGATCGCCGCCGAAATGCCGGCATAGAGAATGATCAGCGCAATGATCATGGAGCTGAGGTATTCGACGCGCCCGTAGCCCAGCGGATGCTTTTTGTCGGCAGGCTTGACAGAGAGCTTGGCGCCGATGATCGTGATGACCGATGACAGCGCGTCACTCAGGTTGTTGACCGCATCCAGCGTGACAGAGATCGAGTTGGAAAACAGTCCGACCGCCGCCTTGAACGCGGCAAGCGCAATGTTGGCGATGATGCCGATGATACTGGTGCGCACGATGATTTTTTGTCTATCGATAATAACACGCCTCCCAATCATGATTGTTTTCCTTATTATAGTATAATCGGTTTCAAGTTGCAAGAGAATGTTGTCTGAGCCGCAGAGAACTTGCACGGGAGAGGAAGTCCTTTGAGGATAGGGTGACTGCAGTGGAAAATCCTTGCGGATGATTGATTCCTATTCTCATTATAGTTGAAACACTGCGGAATTTTCATCCCAATGGGCAAGAGCGAAGCCCCCTTCACCGTTCACCATTCACCATTCCCAAAACGCCCCTTGCACAATCCGTCGCCTTGTATTATAATAAGTATTCAGAAAAGAGGGATCCGATGAGCAAGGCGCTGAATCATTTTAAAACCATCACCCACCACCGTCATCAGGTGATCCGCAACTGCTTTAAGGCGGGGATCCCGTGGCAGGGGCTAAAGCACGATCTTTCCAAATACTCGTGGACGGAGTTCAGCGAAGGCGCCCGTTACTGGCAGGGCACCCGCAGTCCGAACGACCGCGAGCGTGAGGTCAAGGGCTACAGTGAGGCGTGGATGCACCACAAGGGCAGAAACCGCCATCACCTGGAATACTGGACGGACTACTCCCCCGTCGACCGCAAGATCAAACCCGTCGAAATGCCGGTGCGCTATGTGGTCGAGATGTTCTGCGACCGCATGGCGGCATGCAAGACCTATCAGGGCGACAACTACACCGACCGCAGTCCGCTGGAGTATTTCATCAAGGGCAAAGAGCGCAAAGGGCGCGTCTTCCGCGGCGAGCTGATGCACCCCGCGTCCTGCGATCTGATCGAGCACTATTTGACCTACCTTGCCGAGAATGGTGAAGAAAAGACCTTTGCCTACCTGCGAAAGGTCATCAAGCAGGATAAAATTGACAGAAAAAAGAGAAAGAAGGCGCAAAAAGATGCCGAAGGAAATTGACGCGGCGGCAAAACAGCGCACACAGGACGTCAACCGCGTCGCGCTGAGAATGAAGCAGTATTACCGCGGCGATATGGACAAGGTACAGCATTTTGTCCGCGTCTATACGCTGGCAAAGAGCATCGGCGAATTAGAGCACCTGAGCGATGAAGAGCAGTTTGACTTAGAGCTGGCGGCGGTGGTGCACAACGTCGAGGGCGACCGCATCCCTGTCGTGCGCGACATCCTGCGCGAATGCGGCGTAACAGAGGCCGCGGCGATGAAGGTGTGCCATATGGTGGAGAACACCGAGAATTACGAGCATATCGGCACGCTTGATCACCAGATCCTGATCGAAGCCAAGCTGATCGTCGATTTCAAGGAGCAGAACACCCCTGAGAAGGAGATCATCCGCAAGGCGGAGGACATCTTCCTGACCAACACGGGCAAGCTGTTTTTAAAGCGCGCGTTCCATTTATGACAATACGGATATAAAAAAGCTGACCCGAACAGGTCAGCTTTTTTTGATATGTTCAAAGTAATGTAGGGGTCGGCGCCGACACGCGTGTCAGACGTACCGCGGCAGGGCGTTTGATCTGCTGTACGTTTGGATGACATTGATCGGAAAGGCTTCGGTACGTCGGCAAGCGCCGTACCCTACGGCAGAATTGATCTGCTTCGCGGTTGAGTGACGTTGATCGGAAACGTATCGGGAGGGGCGCTCCTCCCCTACACCTCCACCCCCGATCATTAGATGATCGGGGAGGTGTATTATTTATTATTCAGTTTTCAGTATTCAATTTTCAGTTTATCATACAAAAGCTCCCTCGGTCGTTGAATAACCAAGGGAGCATTCTGTTCTATTAACACTCAATCGTGCAGATATTCTTCTACGATATAGCGCGGTCGGCGTTTTGACTCGAGATAGATCTTTCCGATATACTCGCCGATGATACCGATCGCCATCATCTGCAGGCCGCCGATCGCCCAGATCGACACCGCCAGCGACGCCCAGCCGGTCTCGGTCGCGCCCATGAAGAAGCGGATCAGCGTGTAGATCAGCATCACAATGCTAATCAGGAAAATAATCAGACCCAGCCGGGTGATCAGCTTGATCGGCTTGGTGGACAGCGAGGTGATGCCCTCCCACGCGAGCGCCAGCATCTTTTTGAGCGGATATTTGCTTTCGCCGGCGAGACGCTCCGAACGCTCGTAGGTCACGATATCGCTCTTGTAGCCCACCATCGGCACCATGCCGCGCAAAAAGAGATTGGTCTCCTTGAATTCGGCAAACGCCTGCAGTGCACGCGCGCTCATCAGGCGGAAATCAGCGTGGTTAAAAATCACCTTCGCGCCCATCTTGTCGAGCACCTTATAATAGCCCTCGGCGGTAAAGCGCTTGAAGAAGGTATCGGTCTCGCGCTTTGAGCGCACGCCGTAGACCACATCACAGCCCTGCTGATACTTTTCGACCATCTCGTCAAAGACCTCGATATCATCCTGCAGATCAGCGTCGATGGAGATCACCGCGTCCGCCTCATCCTTCAAGGTCATCAAGCCGCACATCAAGGCGTTCTGGTGGCCGCGGTTGCGACTGAGCTTGATGCCGCTATAGATGCTGTCACTGTCATGGAGCTGTGTGATCAACTCCCATGTCTTGTCACGGCTGCCGTCGTCGATGAACACGATGCGGCTGTCGGAGCCGATCAGCCCGTTGTCCATCATTTGGTTCAGCTTTGCGCGCAGTTTTTCGGCGCTGTCGGGCAGTACCTCCTCTTCATTATAGCAGGGTACCGCGATATATAATTTCGTCATAGTTACACCTCGTTGAACTGTTCCGCCACCGCTTTGGCAATAGGCGGCAAATAATACTTTGCGTATCCGAGCGCGTTGGGATGGATAGAATCGTGATCTTCTCCGTACCGCTCATCCACAAAGGTGTAGCGATCACAGATCGCCTTATTCTCGGTATTCATCGACGTACCGTTATACAGATCGACCGAGGGGATCTCCCATTTATCGGTGATATCCAACGCCCAATCGCCGTATTGGCGCTCGAGCTTATCCTCGACCAGATCCATATTATGGACGCGCGTATAGACGACCGGAATCCCTTTCCAATTCATCCTCAGCATCCACAGCGCCTTTTGCATGCCGCCCGTGAAGGTGGTCTCATCCGCATCGGTCATATCAAAGCCGGCGTCATTCTCGCCGAACGGCGTATGTCCCATATCGTTGGTACCGCCGTTGAGCAAGATCAGATCCGCCTTTTCATCAGCCATCTGAGCTACCCGTATCTGGTTGCAAATTCGACTGCGCTCACCGCGATCACCAAACGACGCGCCGGGTACGGAATAATCATTGACCGTCATCCCGTATTTTGTCGCGATCAGCACAGCGATCCCTTCTTCATGATTTCCGTTGCCGTGCATGATGCTGTCGCCAAAGGCAAGGACTTTTTTGCCCTTGAGCGCCCTGTAACGGTTGAGCTCCGTTTTCAGCCTCTCATACTCCTTGGCGCTGATCGCTGCGTTGGGATACACCATATCTTCGTGATCGGGTACGAAATAGCCGTAGTACGCCATCGTGCCCATCACGCTTTTCTGCTCCGGGGGCACATCGGCCAAATCGCCCACCGTTCGCTCGGGGTAACCCAGTGCTCTCACCGTCGTCTGTGCGATAAACAGTCGATCAAGCGGCCGGAAAAGGTCATCCTCAGAAACCGTGTCGATCAGCCCGAGCTGATAGGCTGTTCGGAAGATGGCATTACCGTCACTTTCGTTATCGATCTTTGCACGCCCCGACGCATTGATCAAGTCATACAACCATCTGGAACGATTGTGCGTAGCGTTGAACAATTGTGAATCGAACAACTCATTATTCACTTTTTGATCGGAGGATGTGCCGCTGTGAGGGGAAGACTCCGATTTCTCAGAGGTATGCTTCGCGATCGCGCTGACCATAGATACACCGACGATCAACATTGTCACCAGTGCGATGATCAAGGCGATCAGACCGATCCTCTTCCATGATGTTTTTTTCATATCTGAATCCTGTTTTGATGAGAACAGAGCCTCTTTATGTCGGCTCATTATTCTATCATTTATCTTATCCGTCAAGCAATGTTTAATTCTTGACAGGAATAATAACATCCAATGCGTTCGGAACCACCGTGATCTCGGGATCCTGCATCACGAACATCTCGCCGTCGATACTGACCTTGATCGCGCCGTGGTTATCGATTTTTAAAGTCTTGCACTTTTGATGCTGAATGAATGTCTTGCCCTTGGGGTGGTCAATGTGCTCACCACGGGTGAACGCGCCGAACATCCACGCAAAATAGCTGATCGGCACGGTAGGGATCGCCATGAAGTCGATCAAACCGTCGTCGAGCGCGGCATAAGGGGTTGCCTTGATCCCGCCGCCGTAATACTTGCCCTTAGCGGCTACGGCGAGCATCTGACTCTTGAAGCCCTTTGCGATGGGGATCATCTTGCCGTCGGCATAGGGTGTGAAGGTATGTTTTCTCTTTGTCAAAAGGCACTGCACGATGGCGAGCCGATACGCGAGTACCGCCGACATCATCGGCAGGCGTTTATTCTTCTGCGCACGGTCGGCGACCTCGCAGTCATAGCCTACAGAAACAACATTGAGGGCATATCTGTCCCCGCATTTGAGCAGATCGACGCGTATCGTTGCACCGTGCACCATTTTCGCGATATCCAAAAAGTCTTTTGTCTCACCGGGCAGCGAACGCACATAATCGTTGCCGGTACCGACAGGGATCACGCCGAGCGCGGCATTCTCAAAACCGAGGATCCCGTGCAGCGCTTCATTCGCCGTACCGTCGCCACCGCAGGCGTAGACACGCAGCTCGTCGCCTTGTTCGGCATAGCGGCGCGCGATATGCTCCGCGTCACCCGCTTTCTGCGTATATTCGATCACTGCGTTAGGCATTTGTAATGCCTCGATCTGTGCTTTGATCTCAGGGGTCGCGTCAACGATCCCGGCAAACGCATTGAGGATAAACAGATGCGTCATATCGTTTCTCCCTTTACAGATTCGATAACGCCCCCACACGTTCCATCTCACGCTTGAGTCGAGCGACGGGAAGCCCCATAACATTGAAGAAATCGCCCTCGATGCGCTTGACCAGCACAGAGCCCTTGCCCTGTATGCCGTAAGCGCCCGCCTTGTCAAAAGGCTCGCCGGTGGCGATATAATCCAAAATCTCCCGATCGCTGAGAGGATAAAACTCCACGCGCGTATGGTCGGCGAAGGTCGTCGTCACACCGTTCTGTATGATCGCGCAGCCGGTGATCACGGTATGCGCCTTGCCCGAAAGAGCACGCAGCATACGAAAAGCGTCATCCTGATCCTTCGGTTTACCCAACACTTCCCCGTCGAGGATCACCACCGTATCGGCGCCGATCACGACGTCGTCGGGATGCTCCGCCGCAACAGCCTGTGCCTTGATACCCGCCAGATACGCGGGCACATCCTCAGGTGCGATGCCCTCGGGAAGGATCTCCTCCACATCGGACACGATGACCTCGTGATCCGATAGGATATAACCGATCAGTTCCTGACGGCGCGGCGATTTTGACGCTAAAATGAATCTGCTCATAGCTCTCCTCGATGACCGCAGACAGCCTGTCCCTCAACCGCTCATGCTCATGAACCGTTCGGGTTCACAAAAGAGCACAAGAACAACGACATTATCTGCGTTTGATGCGTTTATACACGGTAAAAAACTCCTGTTTTTGTACCATCCTTTTAATAATAGCACAAACCGCGCAAAAAATAAACACAAAAATACAAAAATTCAACATACCTTTCACATCCTGTCACGGGGATCACCCCGAAAATCTCCCGAACAGCGAGTTCGAGTCGGAGATCATCTCCCCGTGATCCTATCATAACAGAAATATATGCCCATAAACGGGACTCTGGGCACGCGTGCCCTTCTTTAATTGTAAAAGTAAACGCAAGTAATACCCACTATTTTATACGCGATCACTGACCACTGACCACTAACCGCTGATCACTAACCACTGACCACTAACCACTGACCACTAACCACTGACCACTAATCACTAACCACTGACCACTAAAAAAATGCAGTACACCGAAGCGGCATACTGCGATATCATTAACCAATTCTATTGCGATCAAGCGATCATCACTCATACTGTGCCTTGACGCTGTCGAGCCACTCACCAAAGCCGTTGACGGCGGCTTTCGGGGAGACGATCTTCACCTTGTCGCCAAAGGAGAACAGCCATCCGTAGAACTGCGGTGAGAGCATCACCTCAGCGCTCATGGTAAAGGTGCCGTCGCCCATCGGCTGGATAAAGACCTTGTCGGAGAAGCGGTCGATCACCACACCGATCAGGCTGTCGTCGAAGCGCAGCTTGACGTTGACCGTGTCGCCGCCGTACATGCCGAACACCTGCTTGGTGTACACGGCAAGGTCGAATTTATCGACCGCCTTTGTGCTGTCGGCACGTTCCTCCTCCACCGAGATCGACTCCATCTTGTCCACACGAAAATGCTTGAGCTTATCGACCTCTTTATCATAAGCGATCAGGTAGTAGTTTTCATCGTCCCATGTCAGCGCCTTGGGTGTCAGGAGGTAGCGCATACCGTCGTGACGGCGCACCTTCACGATCTTCTTCGCGCCGGTGCGGGATACCGCCCACTGCGTATAATAAAAGCCGATCTTGCGCTTTTTGTTGATAGCGCGGTTGATCGAATCGATATTGCGGTAGATCTCCTCATTCGAGTTCTTGACGCGGTTGGCGACAATAACCTGCCGATGCAGCTCCTTCGCCTGATTCTCAGAGGTGAGGGTCTCGATCTTGTGGATCAGCTCACGACTCTTTTTGAGGGTGATGAACTTGGAGCTTTGCACCGCGTCGATCAAGAGCTTGATCTCTTCGAGCGTAAAGTCGCGCGACACCAGGCTGAACAGCGAGATCTTGCCGACCTTCGATTTGACGATATCCATACCGAAATCACGCAGGCATTCGATATCATTATAAATGCTCTTGCGCTCGGCGGTGATCCCGTAATCGTCGAGATAGTCGATGATATCCGCGACGGTCACGCCGTATTCCTCGTCGGTTTTCTCCAAAAAGAGTTTCATGATATAGAGCAGCTTTTGCTTTTGCTTGGGATTCTTCGGCATCATATCCTCCATAGATTAAATGTATGTCATATCAGTTCTTATTTCTTATTTCTTCGTTCTTAGTTCATCAAAAGGTACTGCGTCAATCCGACCACCAGCGGCATCGTAATCAAGGAGAACAACGCCGAGGCGGAAACGATCCCTGCCGACAGCTCGGTATCACGGCCGTACTTTGACGCCATCATGGTGGTGAACGCCGCAACGGGCGCACTCACCGCGATCACCGTGGCGGTCGTGATCGTTGCATCGATATGCAGCGCAACCATCACACCCATCACAATCAGCGGGATGACGATCAGGCGCATCGCCATGGCGAAATACGCACCCTTGTCGGTGAGCACACGTTTGAGGTCGGCGTGCATCAGGTGGTAGCCGATCACCAGCATCGGAACAGGGGTATTCAGCGCCGCCAGCATTTTGATCGGCGAGAGGATCACCGTCGGTAATTCTATGGAAAACGAAAAGAGGATGATCCCGATCGCTGTGCCGATGATGCCGGGGTTGCAGATCGCCTTGAGTGCGGAACGCCACTCACCCTTGCGGCTCATGGTCAACAGCCCGTATGTCCACATGAAGATGTTGAATATCGCAACGAACGCCGCGCCGTAGAACACACCGTCATCGCCGAGGATCGCCTGCTGCAGCGGCAGCGCCATGAAGCCGCAGTTACTGAACACCAGCGCAAATTTGAGTACCACGGCGCGGGAGAGCTCGGTTTTGCGATAGATCAGCTCTGCGAGCAATACCGAAAACAGGAGCGATAAAAAAGCTGCCAGCAGTGCGATCAACAAACCGCTGAGCATCTCGGGACGGTACTCACGCTGAAACGCGTTGATGATGACGCACGGGGTGACTGCGTAAAGGACAACGTCAGTCATCGAGCGCGACCCCTGCTCGGTGATGATCCCGAGCTTTGTCAACAGCGCGCCGACCGCGATCAGAATGAACAGCACCAGCACCTGCGTACCGACGTCTAAAAACGACCCAAGCATATTCTCCCCCTTACCTCAGTTTAAAAAAACAGTTCTTATTTCTTCTTTCTTCATTCTTAGTTCTCAAAGCGTTGAGTCCCGATTGTTGTACTCAGACATTATAGCAGGATTTCCTGCAAAATGCAACAGCACGAATAGTAAAATGAACTAATAATTTGCACAAGAAAATAGTTAAAATGTCTAAGTCCCGAATATTACTCTGTGAAACTGTACAAAATATACTATATTATTTGTGAATAATGCAAAGCAAAAAACTGCCAATTCGGCGTTTTGTGCAATTTTTATCCGTCAACAATACCTACAAAACTCCCCGCTGTTTAGCTCCATTTGTATAAACAACCAAATTTTTCATTATCATTTGACATCCGCAATATAGATAGATATAATACGAGATGTAAGCAAGCAAATAAGCTTCCGCTTAAATATATTTTTTGAAATTATGAAAGAAGGATTTTATCATGGCAACTACTAAGAAGACTGCTGCTAAGGCAGAGACTAAGACCACTGCTAAGAAGACAGCTGCTAAGACCACCGCTACCAAGAAGGCTGCTGCTACCAAGACAGCTGCTAAGAAGACTGAGACCAAGGCTGCCGCTAAGACCACTGCTACCAAGAAGGCTGCCACCAAGACCACTGCTGCTAAGAAGACCGAGCCCAAGTTCGAGCTGTTCATCCAGTTCGGCGGCGCTACCGTTGCTGTAGCTGACATCGAGAATAATGTCAAGAAGGTCGTTAAGGGCAAGAAGGCTTACACCGTTTATGTCAAGCCCGAAGAGAGCAAGGCTTACATCGTAGCTGACGGCGAGACCACCGGCATGGATGTATTCTTCGTAGCTGACTAATCAATTACGACAATGAGGGGTCGGTTCACTTGAACCGACCTTTTTGTTTTTATTTTTGAACGTAATGTAAATAACACGAAAAATCTTTGCATTTTTCAAAGTCATATGCTATAATACTTTTGCTAATTAATAATCAGGAGGAAAAACAATGAAAACTATTACCAGAGTCGTCGCTGTTCTGATGATGGTCGCGATGCTCGCAACCCTGATGGCTGCCTGCGGTAAGCCCAAGAACTATATCGACGACAATCTGATCGGCACATGGAAACAGACTGACGACAAAAACGGTAACTGGACCTGGACATTCAACAAGGATGGCACCTGCAAGCTCGAAGGCGGTCCTGATAATTTCTCCAGCGAGGGTACCTTCTTCATCGGTGATCCGAATCTCGGTAAGATCAAGATCAACCTGAAAGAGTGGAAAGAAGAAAAAATGTTCACCTACACCGTTACCCCGAAGGCGCTCGACCTTGAATCCTTTGACGATATCTATTACTGCAAAAAACAGTAACGATTATGTATGACAAAAGCCCGACACGCAGTCGGGCTTTTATTATTTGTCAACATTGTTATAAAATGCACGTGTCCGCACTATGACAGATCCATCATTATTCGGTAAAAACAGACTCTTACATCCGCCAAGGAGCTGTTAGGATGAGCGTCAGAGCTTGACCTTTCCTCTGGTAATAAATCTGCCGCTGTTCTCAAGGATAATATCATTATCACTGCACACGAGCTTACCGCGCAGATAAACTCTCTCGATCCCACCGAGCGTTTTGACGTTCTCAAACGGTGTGTAGCCGCACTTGCTGTGGCAGTTCTTCGCCGAGATCACACCGTTCCCCTTGGGGTTGAACACCACCAGATCGGCGTCACTGCCGGCTTTGATCGCGCCCTTCTTCGGGTACATGCCGTAGAGGCGCGCGGGATTCTCGCTGAGATAAGCGCACATTTGCGGCAGGCTGATGCGGTGCTTCTTCACGCCGTAGGTGTACATCAACATCGCTCTTGTTTCCACGCCGGGCATCCCGTTGGGGATCTTGGTGAAGTCGCTCTCCCCCGCCCTCTTCTGCTCGAGCGTAAAGGAGCAGTGGTCGGTGCTGACGGTATCGATGTTGCCCGCCTTCAAGCCATTCCATAACGCACGGTTATCCTCGGGCTTTCTCAGCGGCGGCGAGCAGATATATTTGGCGCTCTCGTCAAACGAATTGCGGTACACGCTGTCGTCGAGCAACAGGTACTGCGGGCAGGTCTCGACATAGACCTTCACGCCGTTTTGCCGTGCGCGGAGGATCTCCTCATAGCCCGCCTTGGTGCTCAGATGCACCACGATGCAGGGTGCGTCGGCGGCCTTGGCAATACTGAGGAAACGGTTGATCGCCTCCGCCTCGGTGTAGTCGGGACGGGTTCTCGGATGGAACACGGGTGCGGTATCGCCGCGTGCGATCGCCTCTTCCCTGAGCTTGCCGATGATGCCGGAGTTCTCGCTATGACAGCCGACAATACCGCCGTATTGTTTAAGCTCGGTCATCAGCTCATAGATCGCCTTGTCGCTGAGCTCCATCGCGTCATAAATCATATAGACCTTGAACGAAGTCACTCCCTGCTCAAACATGGCGGGGAGTTCTTTTTTGATATCCTCGCGCCAGTCGGAGATCGCCATATGAAAGGCGTAGTCACAGCTCGAGTTGGCAAACGCCTTCATGTGCCAGTTATTCAAGGCGTCGGTGAGCGTCTCACCCTTGTTTTGGGTCGCAAAGTCCACCACCGTCGTCACACCGCCGGCAATAGCGGATTTGGTGCCCGCTTCAAAGTCATCGGCGGTCACGGTATCGCTGACCTCCAGATCAAAATGGGTATGCGCGTCGATGAATCCGGGAAAGATCAGTTTACCGCTGACGCTGATCTCCTGCGCATCAGCGGCAAGATGCTTGCCGACCGCTACGATCTTCTCGCCCGAGATCAGCACATCCGCCTTTTTGGTACCACGCGCCGAGACCAGCGTGCCGCCTTTCAATAATAGCTTGTTCATGTTATCACTTTCTTTTGATTGGTATTATATGTATTATACGATATTTTTACGGCGGGAGCAAGCCCCCGCCCTACGATTAATATAACATTCTGCCATCGGGGCGTCGAGGCGCCGCCCCCTACAATTCTCCTGCAACACGCCGTCGGCAGCCAACCCTCGCAACCAATCAAGCGTCCGCCGGACACTTGATTCTACCACTGACCACTAACCACTGACCACTGACCACTAACCACTGACCACTAAATTGGAGGGACAGACATTCCTGTCGTGCCCCTCCCCTACTGCTATTAACGATACAATACAACATCCTTCATCACGGTGAGGATCTGTACTTCGACATCCTTGGGCAGGTCGTTGGGCTGATCGAGATCAACATCTTGCACATCCTCCAATCGGACGCGCACCGTGTGACCGTCGAGGATCAAGAAGCCCTTTTGTGTACTTGCCGCAAAGCTCTGTGCGTCCTCAAAGAAAGTGAACTTGTCGAGATACGGCGCGGAATCATACGGACAGAAGCTCCTGCAGTTGCCGCACTCGTTACACAAGCGGTCGATATGCAGGATCTCACGTCTGCCGTCGGGCATTTCGACCACGGCATTGGCACGGTTGGGACATACGCTGACGCAATTCTCACAGACTGTGTCACAGCTCAGGCAGCGGGACGAGATCGGGGTCAGCGCAACGGGATCGACCACGCGCTTACTCTCGATCGCCTCCATCGCCGTGGGGATCGCCTCCATCGGGATGTTGACCTCAAACTTTGCGCCGATGATATCATCCGCGGCACGCTGCGCGTCGGCGATACACTCGACCACCGTAGAGGGACCACGCAGGCTGTCACCGATATTATACACCTTCATGCCGTCGATTTCGGTCAGGAAAGGTACTCTTCCGTTTTCATCAGCAGAGATACCATATGAGGTAAACAGCATATTATCCACCTCTTCACCGATCGCGGCGACGACCAGATCCGCGGGCACTTCAATGGTATCATCCGTTGCGACAGGACGGCGTCTTCCGCTCGCATCGGGCTCACCCAAACGCATGACACTGCACAGGAGCTTGCCGTCCTTCTGCTCGATCGGCGCCGCCAGCTCGACGAACTTTACGCCGTCCTTGAGCGCTTCTTTGAGCTCCTCTTCATCGGCGGGCATATATTTCTTTGTCCTTCTGTAAACGATGCTGACGTTCTCTACGCCCTCGATCCGCGTCGCGGCACGGGCGGCGTCCATGGCGGTATTCCCGCCGCCGATCACAACGACGTCGTTCAGACCTGACGCCGCGAATCCGCCGTTTTTGAACGTGCACAAAAAGTCGAGCACATTCATCACGTTACCCGTGATATGCGGATTGCGCTCCTTGTATGCGCCGATACCGCAGACGACCGCTTCGTATCCGTCCGCCTTGAGCCGATCGATTGACGGCGCGGGCGTATTGAGCTTGATATTCGCGCCCATCTTCTCGATCAGAGCGATATCCCACTTGACAAAATAGGGAGAGATACGGAAGTCAGGGATGACATTGGTGACGATACCGCCCGCCTTGTTCGACTGCTCAAACACATCGACTGCAAAGCCGTCACGGGCGAGGAAATATGCCGCGGATAATCCCGCCGCACCGGCGCCGATCACGGCGACCTTTCTGCCGTTTTCAGCGGGCTTTTGGAGCTTGGTATAGATCTCGTCATAGGCCTCGCAGGCGGCGATATACTTAATGCCCCTGATATCGATGGGCAGGTTGTTATAATAGTTTCGGGTACATTTGCTCATACAGCGATGGGAGCAGATCAGTCCTGTGGTAAAAGGCAAGGGGTTCTTTTGGAGAATGACCTCAAGCGCTTCTTGGTGCTTCTCTTTTTCGACCAAATGCACATATGCAGGGATGTCCTGGTGGATCGGACAGCCGCTCTGACACGGCGCCGTGTAACAATCGAACAGCGGCACATGCTCGCCGTTTTTGCGCGAAGGAATCGGCTTGATCGGTTTGCGGAAGCTTTGATGCTTCATGCACCACTTCTGCAAGGCGGCGATCTTGCCCGTATCGGTGCGGGTGAACGGCTGATAGTCGCAGATGCGCAGGGTATATGCCATGCTCGCCATGTTGGAATAACCGCCCGGCTTCAAGAGGGCAGTCGCCATCGTGATCGGCCAGATGCCCGCCAAAAACAGGAACTTGACATTCTGCTGGGTCACACCGCCCGAGAAGGAGATGCGCAGCTTGCCGTTGAACTCCTGAGAGAAACGGTGCGCCATCTCAATGGTGAGGTGGAAGAGCGCGCGGCCGCTCATATACATCTCGTCGCTCGGCAGCTCGCCGTTTTTGACGTCTACGGGGAAGGTATTGGAGAGCTTCACGCCGAACTCCAGCCCCCTGCTCTCTGCCAGCTCCTGCAATCTGCGGAACATCTTCACCGCGTCATCCCACTGCAGATCTTCCTTGAAATGGTGCTCGTCAAAGGCGATGTAATCGAAACCCGCCTTGTCGAGGATTGCACGCGCGTCCTCGTAGCCGAGGATGGTGGGATTGCACTTGACGAAGGTGTGCAGTCCCTTCTCGGTGAGCAGATAGGTCGCGATCCGCTCGATCTCATCGGGCGGACAGCCGTGGAGCGTAGACAGCGTGACGCTGCGGCAAATATGCGGTGAAATGCTGTCGATCAGCTCGGTATAATCGGGATAATATTCTTTTAAAGCATTTTTCGTATCGATAAAGATCGGGAGTGCGGAGGCGTCCTTGAGCCCCTCAATGAAGCGGTCGATCTTCTCCGATCGGATACCATCAAGGTCATAGCCGACGCTCATGTTGAACACAAAGCCGTCGGGATCACCCAGAGCAAACGCGCGCGCGATTACCTTGATGACGCACCACGCCTTGACGTATTCCTCCAGCGCCTGCTCGACGGTCAGCTCCGTCGACCACTCGCAGTTGTAGCCCTCGTCATCCGCCTTGATGCACGGACGCGCGATGCACTTCGCCAACTCCTCACCGTCCATCACCTGCACGGTTTTCAGTTCAAAGAAGCGTGCACCGCCGATGTAGGCGGAGATGATGTTCTGCGCCATCTGGGTATGCGGTCCCGCGGCGGGTCCGAGCGGTACCTCGAGCTTCTCACCGAAGATCGGCAGGAACTTATCCTCGCCGCTCAGATTGGCGACAGCCTCCTTGCCGAGGCTGTCGGCATACTTTTTACGCCAATCCTCATAGCGCGAGATCTTAAAGCCCTCCTGCACGGTAAAGGCTCTCTCTATTCTGTTATATTCTGTTGTCATCCTGTCGAGCAATTCGCGTATGCTCAGCGGAACCATTTTCTCACTCATATCATTTACCTCGTACCTTGGGGACGGTCAACTTCCGCCCGCACATCAATTTTTATCCGTTTACTCTGCCCCAGAGCTTTTCCGCAGTCGCGAGTATCTCTGCGCTGAGCTTTTCTTCATCGATATCGACAAACTGCCTGTCAAGATACAGCAGTCTGCCGTTGGCGATCGTGGTGCGGCACTGTCTGCCGTTCATGCCGAAGATCATATGACCGTCCAGGTTGTCGCCCGACAGCGGTGTGAAGGGCAAGTAATCCATGACGATGATATCGGCGGCGGCACCCTCGCGGATCACACCGAGGGGCGTGTCAAAATACCGTGCCGCGATCTTGGCGTTATTGTGGAAGAGCATGGTCGTGACCTCGTTCCACGCGACATTCGGCATGCCCGCGTTATGGCGCTGGATGGTCAGCGCGACCTTTAAGCTCTCGAGCATATCGTGGGTGTAGGCGTCCGTGCCCAGTCCGAGCATGATCCCCTTCTCAAACATCTTGAGCACCGGCGAACAGCCCACGGCGTTGCCCATGTTGCTCTCGGGATTGTTGACGACCATCGTGTTGGATTCAGCGATCCTCTCCATCTCGGGCTCTGTCAGATGGATACAGTGACCGAGGATCGTTTTCTCGCCGAGAATGCCCCATTTTTCCAGTCGTTCGACAGGAAGCATATGATAATTCTCGCGGCTGTCCTCCACGTCGTTGAGCCCCTCGCAGATGTGGATGTGGTAGCCTGTTCTGCCGCCGTTCGCCTTGACGCATTTTTCAAAGGTCTTGTCGGAGAGCGTGAACAGCGCGTGCATACCAAACATGGCGCTGAGCATCGGATCGTTCTGCTCCTTGCAATATTGGATGAAATCGGCATTCTCCTTGATCGCTTCGTCACATTTCGCTTCGCCGTCACGGTCGGAGACCTCATAGCATAAGCAGGAGCGGATACCCATCTCCTTGGCGCAATCGGCGATGGCAAACAGCGATCCGGGGATCTCTTTGTAGGAAGCGTGGTGATCAAAGACGGTGGTCACACCGTTGCGAATGCACTCGAGGTAGGTCGCGTATGCGCTCGCCTTGGTATCTTCCAAGGTCAGCTCACGGTCGAGCTTCCACCACATGCCGTCCAAAATCTCATAGAAGTTGGTGGGATTGTAGCCGTTGATGGACAAACCGCGTGCCAGACCCGAATAAATGTGGGTATGAGCGTTGATAAACGCGGGCATGATGAGCTGACCCTTGGCGTCTATCAACTGCGCCTGCGGATATTTCAGCCGCAGCTCCTTCTCGGTACCGACAGCGGTAATGCGCTCACCCTCAAACGCCACAGCGCCGTCCTCAATATAGGGGCGCTCGGGATCGCGGGTAAAGAGCCTGCCGTTTGTGATCAAATACATCGAATCCCTCCTGTTCTGCCTACACGTTTCCGTGCTCGGAATGAAACGATAAAAGGTAGTATTCTCCATTTATATTCTAGCATGCTCATAGGGCATTTGCAATAGTTATCGATAAAATCATTTGTGATTTTTGATGTTTTTGTACAAAAATTCACAGCTGTTATCTTTCAGCATTTTCTATCCCCTATTTTTCGATAACTATTGCAATCCAACCCCGATTGCGGTACAATTAAAGTTAGTGTAAAACATTGATAATATGGAGGTTATCCATGGAAAAATGTATTGACTTATCACTGCTCGACGGGGTATTAGAGGAGTACGCCTCCGTCAAAGGCAGCCTGATCACCATTTTACAGCACACGCAGGACATCTACGGTTATTTGCCAAAGGAAGCGATCGAGCGTATCTCTGAGAGGACAGGTATCGCGACCTCAGAGATCATGGGTGTGGGCACATTCTACACCCAGTTCCGCTTTGAGCCTGTCGGCAAGTATCTGATCATGCTGTGCCAGGGTACCGCGTGCCATGTCAACTCGTCGGAGCTGATCTTGCAGACCATCAAGGATGAACTGGGGATCGACGACGGACAGACCACCGAGGACGGCTTGTTCTCACTCAAATGCGTGGCGTGTCTGGGATGTTGCTCTCTCTCCCCTGTCATGATGATCAACGAGGACACCTACGGCAGTCTCACCCCCGACAAGACCAAGAAGATCTTAAAAGAGTTAAGGGAGGCGAAAGGATGAGGATCGTTATCGGACAGGGCTCCTGCGGTATCGCGGCAGGTGCCGAGAAGGTGCGTAAGGCTTTAATAAAAGAGAATATTGACGCGCGCGTCCCGATCTCCATCACAGGCTGTATCGGTATGTGCTACCTTGAACCGATCGTAGATATCTATGACGAGGACAGATTGACCCGGCTCGTTAAGGTGTCGGAGAGCGACGCTCCCGCGATCGCCGAGTACATCAATACAGGCGACAGAAGCAAGATCGAAAAACTTGTGGTAACCGATGAGGACAGCGAGTTCCTCTCGAAACAAACTCGTATCGCCTTGCGTAACTGCGGTATCATCAATCCCGAGATCATCGAGGAATATATCGAAAAAGACGGCTACACCGCGCTGAAAAAAGCGCTCGGTATGACACCCGAAGAGGTGATAGACATCATTAAAACCTCGGGTCTGGCGGGTCGCGGCGGCGCAGGCTTCCCGACATGGTTCAAGTGGAACGCCGCCCGCAACTCCGAGGGCGAGGAAAAATACCTGATCTGTAACGCCGACGAGGGCGATCCCGGTGCGTTCATGGATCGCGCTGTTATCGAATCCGACCCCCACAACCTGATCGAGGGTATGCTGATCGGCGCGTATGCCATCGGCGCAAAGCACGCGGTCGTCTATGTCAGAGCCGAGTATCCGCTTGCCATCAAGCGACTGAAAAAAGCTTTGGAACAGGCAAGAGAAAAGGGCATCATCGGCAATTATATCTTTGGTACTGACTTCTCCTGCGACTTTATGATCAAGGCAGGAGCAGGCGCGTTCGTCTGCGGTGAAGAAACCGCGCTGATCGAATCGCTCGAGGGTCACAGAGGTATGCCGAGATTGAAGCCTCCGTTCCCTGCTCAAAGTGGTTTTTGGAGAAAGCCCAGTAACATCAACAACGTCGAGACCTTTGCCAACGTCGCGTGGATCATCAACAACGGCGGCGAAGCCTTCGCCGCGATGGGTACCGAGGGCAGTAAGGGCACCAAGGTATTCGCCGTTACAGGTAAGGTCAAGAGAAGCGGTCTCGTCGAGATCCCCATGGGCAAGACGCTCCGCGACGTCATCTTTGATATCGGCGGCGGTATGAAGACCGACAAGCCCTTCAAGGCTGTGTATCCCAGCAGACTTGATCGACACAGTGATAGATTATAAAGCCCTCGGCGCGACAGGCGCGATCATGGGCTCGGGCGGTATGGTCGTCATGGATGAATCCACCTGCATGGTCGGTATGGCAAAGTTCTTCCTCGACTTCACTGCCAAGGAGAGCTGCGGAAAATGCATTCATTGCAGAATCGGCACCAAGAGAATGCTCGAAATGCTCGAGCGCATCACCAAGGGCGAGGGCAAAGAGGGCGACATCGAGCTGCTCGAGGAGCTGTGCTACGCCATCAAGGACGGCGCACTCTGCGGTCTGGGTCAGACTGCGCCCAACCCTGTATTAACAACAATCAAGTATTTCCGTGACGAGTATGAAGCCCACATCAAGGACAAAAAGTGTCCCGCGGGCGAGTGCTCCGACCTGATCGAATACAGTATCAATGCAGATAAATGTAAGGGCTGTACCTTATGCGCCCGCATCAAGTGCGGCAAGTGCTACAGCGTATGCCGCTTTGACGCGGTAGTAAAAGCGTAAAGGAGGGGTAAGAATGATCAATTTAACCATCAACGGAAAAGCGATTCAAGCCCCCGAGGGCGCGACGATACTGGAAGCCGCAAGAGCGAATAATATTGACATCCCTACCCTTTGCTATGACAAGGCGGTTGAGATCTACGGCGCGTGCGGATTATGCGTCGTAGAGGCCGAGGGGATCCCGAAGTTACTCCGATCCTGCTCCGCGAAATGCACCGAGGGCATGGTCATCAACACTGAATCACCACGCGTGGTGCAGAGCCGGAAAATCGCCATGGAGCTGTTGATGTCCGCACACGACGGCGACTGTGTTGCTCCCTGTCAGCTCAACTGCCCTGCGAGAACCGACTGTCAGGGCTATGTCGGACTGATCGCCAACGGCGAATATGACAGCGCAATAAAGTTAATCAAAAACAAGATCCCGCTCCCTGCGTCTATCGGCAGAGTATGCCCGCATCCGTGCGAGAAAGCCTGTCGCAGAAAGAATGTGGAAGAGCCGATCAATATTGCGCAGCTCAAAGCCTTTGCGGCGGATATTGATTTGAATGGAGATAGCTACCTTCCTGAGATAAAAGAAAAAACCCACGCGCGCGTGGCGATTGTAGGCGGAGGCCCCGCGGGACTGAGTGCCGCGTACTACCTGAACATCATGGGTCACAGTGTGACCGTCTATGATATGATGGAGAAGATGGGCGGTATGCTCAGATACGGTATCCCGCAGTATCGCTTACCCAAAGAGGTACTGGACAAAGAGATCGCCATTATTGAGAAAAGCGGCGTGAAGCTCGTCAATAATGTCAAGCTTGGCAAGGACTTTACCATCGAATCGCTGAAAGCGGAGAACGACGCGGTGATCGTGGCGGTCGGCGCGTGGAAAAGCTCCTCCATGCGTACCCCGGGCGAGGACCTCGAGGGCGTATACGGCGGTATCGATTTCCTGAGAAACGTCATTGAGGGGAACCCTCCGGAAATAGGTGCGCGCACCGCCATTTGCGGCGGCGGTAACACCGCAATGGATGCGTGCAGAACCGCGGTAAGACTGGGTGCAAAAGAAGTATATGTCATCTACCGCCGCACGCGTGCGGAAATGCCTGCCGATGATTTGGAAATAGACGAAGCCGAGGAAGAGGGCGTGATCTACAAGTTCCTCACCAACCCGATCTCGTTCAACGGCGAGAACGGCAAGCTCAAATCCGTGACGTTACAGATCATGGAGCTGGGAGAACCCGACGCGTCGGGTCGCCGCAGACCTGTCCCCGTTGAGGGCAAGACGGAAGAAATACCGCTCGACAGCGTAATCCTCGCCATCGGTCAAAAGCTCGTGCAGGGCGACGTCAGCGAACTGCAATTAAATGACCGCGGCAACATCGAAGCCGATCCCGACTTCTTTACCACCAGCATTGACGGTGTATTCGCGATCGGCGACGCGACCAACCGCGGCGCGTCCATCGCGATCGAGGCGATCGGAGAAGCCGACCGTTGCGCAAAGGCTGTCGACGCATATTTGAACGGTCAAGAGCTTGATACACGTGTCCCCTATATCAGTAAGCGTGATGAAGCGACGATTGATTATTCGGATCGTAAAAAAGAGCCGAGAAAAACGCCGCGCGTTTTAGACCCCGAGGTAAGAAACAAGAACTTTGATGAGGTCAGCTTAGGCTTCACCGAGGAAGAGGCACAGGCAGAAGCATCGCGATGCTTAGAATGCGGTTGTCGTGAGTATTACAAGTGCAAACTGCTCAATGTAGCGCAACGCTACGACATCGACCCGAGCCGCTTCAAAGGCGAAATGCCGCAACAGTACACACACGACGCAAACGCCTTTATCGAGCGCAACACCGCGAAGTGCATCCTCTGCGGACTGTGCGTACGCTCCTGTCGCGAGGTCATGGACATCCACGCGCTCGGCTTGATGGGCAGAGGCTTCACGACCGAACCCTCCCCCGCATTCGCACTCCCGCTCGATCAGACGAAGTGCAACAACTGCGGACTCTGCGTTCAGCTCTGTCCCACCGGCGCGCTCACCGAGAAAGCCAACCTCAAAAAGCAAGTCCCCCTCAATGAAGATTATACCGAGGAAACCATCGACATCAACGGGACGCGTGCATCCGTTCTTGTCTCCCGCTACAACGGCAAGATCCTGCGCGTCATCCCGAATGACGAGATCTCCCGCAACGCGGGACTCAGCCGTGAGGAACTCCTCAAAAGAATTGAACTATAAACGATATATCCATCACAGAGCTGTCGCATCATGCGGCGGCTCTGTTTTATTATGTATGGTTCTTTATCGAAAAACTTACATAAACCCTCCAAAAAAGGAATCTTCAACGTACTGTTTCACTATTTTTCTTTCACGGCATTAATGCGCTAAATTATTTGCAACCTCTGACCTATACCGTTGCAAATCGTGCTGCCTCATTCTGTGAAAAGTGACGAAATTGCTGTTTTGTATGATTTTTGGCGAAAAAATCTTGCAAAAATCCTCTGCTTGTAATATAATGTTAACTGTGCAATTTTTCTTTTGGGATATCCCGAGGGAACACAATTAAATAAAGGCACAAAATTAGGAGGTATATTTTATGTCTTATGTTGATGAAGTCATCGCAAAAGTAAAGGAAAAGAACGCTTCCGAGCCTGAATTCCTTCAGACCGTAGAAGAGGTTCTCAACTCCATTCGTCCCGTTATCGACGCTGACGAAGCGAAGTATCGCAAGCTGGCTCTGCTCGAGCGCATCACCGAGCCCGAGAGACAGATCAAGTTCCGCGTTCCGTGGGTAGACGATAACGGTCAGGTACAGGTCAACATCGGTTACCGTGTACAATTCAACTCCGCGATCGGTCCGTACAAGGGCGGTCTGAGATTCCATCCGTCCGTATATATCGGTATCATCAAGTTCCTCGGCTTTGAGCAGATCTTCAAGAACAGCCTGACCGGTCTGCCGATCGGCGGCGGCAAGGGTGGCTCCGACTTTGATCCCAACGGCAAGTCCGACATGGAGATCATGCGCTTCTGCCAGAGCTTCATCACTGAGCTCTATCGTCATATCGGCCCCGAGACCGACGTTCCCGCAGGCGACATCGGCGTAGGCGGCAGAGAAGTCGGCTTCATGATGGGTCAGTATAAGCGCATCCGCAACCTGTATGACGGCACTCTCACCGGTAAGGGCACCATGAACGGCGGTCTTGCAGGTCGTGACGAGGCTACCGGCTACGGCGTTGTCTTCTATGCGCGTGAGATGCTCAAGCACTTCGGCGAGAGCCTCGAGGGCAAGAAGGTCGTTATCTCCGGCTTCGGTAATGTTGCTTGGGGTACCGCGAAGAAGCTCGAACAGCTCGGCGCTAAGGCGATCACCATCTCCGGTCCCGACGGCTACATCCTCGACGAGGACGGCGTCACCGGCGAGAAGATCGATTATCTCCTCGAGCTGCGCTCCTCCGGTAAGAACATCTGCGCTCCTTACGCAGACAAGTTCCCGGGCGCGAAGTTCTTCCCCGGCGAGAAGCCCTGGGGCGTTAAGGCTGACCTCTACATCCCCTGCGCTACTCAGAACGAGATCAAGATCGACGAGGCAAAGGCGATGGTCGCGAACGGCTGTAAGTTCCTGTGCGAGGCTGCTAACATGCCTACCACCAACGAGGCGATCGATTACTTCAAGGAGAACGGCGTTATCGTCGGTCCCTCCAAGGCTGCTAACGCAGGCGGCGTAGCTTGCTCCTGCATCGAGATGAGCCAGAACGCTGAGCACACCATCTTCACCGAGGAAGATGTATTTGAGAAGCTCGAGGCGATCATGGTCAACATCTTCAAGCAGAGCGTTGCGGCTTGCGAGAAGTACAACCTGGGTGACGACCTCATCGCAGGCGCTAACATCGCAGGCTTTGAGCGTGTAGCAAACGCTATGCTCATGCAGGGTATCGTCTAAGCAACGTGACGTTGCATCCTGTTCCGCCTATTGATCACGCGGATTTGATCTGACGTTTCATCAACGGCGTGCGGAAAAGACGATCTACCGCTATTCAGAATCAACAGGGCTGTCGCAGAAATGTGACAGCCCCTCTTTTATTCTACGTCCCATTTAGCTCGAATTTCTTTAAAAGAAATTACAGTGCTGTAATTGACACAAACGGTGTCCTTATGGTAATATGAATAAGAATAGGATCAGATCAGACGATCCCATCCATCAACAACTGTCAGAAAGGGTTTTACCATGGCTGAAAACAATAAGAATATCTCTCCCGATGCTGAGAATGAGCCTGTCAACGGTGCTGATGAAAACACCGCAGCGCTCAGCGATGCGTCAGAGATAAAAGCGCAAGAAAACGAAAATGTGTCGGTTGAAAAAACTGCTGAACCGACCGACGACGACGTCCTGAGCGAGATCAAAGAAGCGCTCGATAAGGCAGAAAAATCAGGCGATGAAGATAACATCTTCCCCGACAAGTCGCGTTCCTCATCCGACAGCAGATTTGAACCGATCACAGAAGATGATTTTAAGCTGCCTCGTGATCTTGACACCGAAAAAACGATCCTGCTCGATGACGAGAAGTCAGATACGATCGGCGCCAATGCCGACGCAGAGAACCTCTCGGCTCTTCAAAAAGCCAATCGACCGACAAGAAGGTCAGAGGTGACAAAAACACGAATTGTTTCCGCGGACACAGGAGAGGACAACAAAGCCGACACTGCCAAAAAGAGCAGCCCCGGTAAGATCATTCTCCTCATTCTTGCGGTTGTTGCAGTTGCCGCCGCATTATTCGCGCTGGTACACTTTGTGATCGCGCCCATGCTCTCCGGAAACGGCGGTAAAAACGCTGCCGATCAGACAAGTGCCGAGGCTGAGTCGGCCGCGCCGACGGAATCCGTTTATGAGGCAAAGGCGGCAGACACGCTGAGTTCCATGTCACAGCGTGACAAGATCTGTCAGCTCTTTGTGGTCACACCCGAAATGCTGATGAACACTGATATCGTCACCGTCGTGGACAATACCACTGCGCCGGCGCTCGAAAATTATCCTGTCGGCGGCGTGATCCTCACACAGCAGAGCATTACCGGCGACGACCAGACCAAGGCGCTGATCACGGGATTGCAGGACAACTCCAAGATCCCGCTGTTCATCGCACAGGATGATGACGCGATCATCTCCGAACAGGCCACCGGACAAAACGGTGTCGATACCACCGCCGACGGTGCATATAATAATGCTGTCGCTGCCGCACAGCAAAAGAGCAATCTCGGCTTCAACATTGATTTCTCTCTCAATGCCGATCTCTCCGATGCGAGAGCGACAAAGCCCGATTTGAGCGACGCCGACGCAGGCAACATCATCAGCTCGGCTGTCAAGGGCTATAATGAGAACAACGTGATCCCTTCGCTCAAATACTTCCCCGGAATACTCGACGCCAAGAACAGTACCGATGCCTCCGACGCATTCCTCCATATCGGCAAATCAGCAGATGAGCTTGACGCCGGCAGTGAATTCGGCGCTTTCCGCTCCGGCATTGAATCGGGCGCGGGAATGGTCATGGTCGATCACATCTATGTCGATCAGCTCGACACAGAGAGACCCGCTACACTGAGCGACAAGGTCGTCCCTCAATTACTGCGTGAAAAGCTCAATTATCAGGGCGTAGTCATTACCGGCGATATGTCTAAAGGCTACTTCACCAGAGAATACAAATACAGCACCATCGTCAAGGGCATTTTCGCCTCGGATATCGACCTGATCCTGAATCCCAACAGCATCCAGAGCTATGTCCAAGAGATCGAGAATCTGCTCAACAGCGGTGAGATTACACAGGATCAGCTCGACGCCAAGGTCAAACGCATCCTGACGCTCAAATACCAAAGCGGATTGATGGATGATGCCGTTAACGCGACCGAATCAGTTGACGCAACGACTGCATCGGCTGAAACGACAGGCGAAACAACTACAGAAACCACCGCCGAAACCGTTGCTCCGACTGAATAAGCTAATGACCGACTCACTCCAAACGGAATGGGTCGGTTTTATTGTTACTCTTGCATTTCAAATGATATTATGATATGATTGAATTACTGTTTAAGCTATGACTCCTACAGATGATTTACTAAGAAATGAGGTCGAGAAAATCATGAAACGAATCCTGAGTTGCTTGTTTGCGGTTATTCTGGCAGTAAGCTGCATGACCACCGCCTTTGCCGCAGCATTGGAAAACGCTGCTCCTTTGGGAGATAAGGTAACTTATTCCGTCGTATCTGCCGTGGTGAACAGAGAATATGACTTCGTAAAAGATTTTCACGACAGCTATCCGTATGACGAGGATTTCATAACGGAAGGCATCTTCAAGCTGGATGATTATAACGGCGACGTCACCTTGACGCTCAAAAACAACAGCACGAGCGAAACCTTCGTTTACGAAAAGAACGAGAATACCGAATGGAGCGTCAAGGCGTCCGTGGATCATCTGCTGTATGAAACCACAAAGCTGGATGCCAATGTGCATATTTACGATCTCGGCGGCGACTATGGCATCGAGGAAGTCGATATCCCGGTCACCATCACCGTTGTATCCTCTCAGTACAGCGCCGATGCCCAAAAATATCCCAGCTATGAAGGCGCATACACCGCGATGTACGAGGGTGAGGATTTCACCGTGGAATACGACCCCTCCTCTCCCGATAAAGCGACAGTCAAGCTGCTGAAATCGCCGTGGCTCTTCTCGCTCAGTATCTATAATGTTGAGACCAAAGAGGCAGAGGATCATGATACGGATAATTCCGTGTTCGAGTTCCCGACGGAAGCAGAGGTCACCGATTTTGACCCGTCGAGCGAATCCTTCTGGTTCTATCTGCCGTCAACACTCATCATGGAGGACGGATATCCGTTTGCGTTCACGATGTCGGTTCATGGCTTCCGCAACAAAAAAGCGACGGATGACAGTCCTGCGGCAACCGAAGCGCCGTCTGCTGACGGCTCCGCAAAGGACAGCGCGACAAACGACAGCGTGGCAACACCTGATTCAGGAAAAACAACGAATAAGGCCGATGCGGTCAAGACGGGAGATTCTGCAACGCTCTTTATCCTCGGCGCACTCTTGCTGATCGCCGCGGCGTTCATCCTATTGTACACCAAAAAGCGCGAACAAATCCGATAAACCTTTGGGTTGACCGTCGGACATCACGACCGTGATCCCCTGTTCAAAATAATAAAGAAGCAATCAGAGCACTTCGATCAAGATCGATTGATCCAATCGGAGTGCTCTTTTTATACTAAGTATCCATTAAACGCTTTAACAAATTTATTAACGGAAAATTTCGTAGAACGAGGCGGACGACGCAGGCAGGCTGGCGCCTGTCAAGGAGGACAACGAAGTTATACGGAATTTAACGCAATAAATGTTAAAGTGTTTTAATGATACTTAGTATTATATAAAAAAGGACACTCACAAGCAGGTGAGTGTCCTTATGCTCAATGATTAAGAAAAGCGCCTTACAATCCCTTATTGAATTATTTCTTGGAATTGAAGATCGACATGATGTCATAGAAGGAATCATCATCGTCGGTGGAGTCTACTTCTACCTTGGGAGCAGCGGGAGTGGGCTCAGCCAGCGGATCGGGAGCCGTAACAGGAGTAGTGGCAGGAGTAGTGGAAGCTGCTGTGGGAGCAGAAGTCGGGAACGCGCCGGAGTTATCGTTATTGCCGCCGCAGCCGGTAGCGATAACGGTCACGCTGATCTCGTCCTTCATATCCTCGTCGATGACAGCACCCCAGATGATGTTCGCGTCGGGAGCAGCCTTCTGCTGAACCATGGTGGAAGCCGCGTCGATATCGTCGAGGGTGATATCGGGAGAAGCGGTGATGTTGATGATCACGCCGGTAGCGCCGTCGATGGAGGTCTCCAGCAATGCGGAGGAGATCGCCATATCAGCCGCCACAACGCTCTTATCCTTCCCAGTCGCCTTACCGATACCCATGTGCGCATAGCCTGCGTCACGCATGATAGCGGAGACATCGGCGAAGTCGAGGTTGACAAGACCGGGCACAACGATCAGATCGGAGATGCTCTGTACACCCTGGCGGAGGACGTCGTCCGCGATCAGGAACGCGTTCTGCAGGGTGATGGTCTGGTCGGAAACGTGCTTCAAGCGCTCGTTGGGTACGATGATCAGGGAGTCAACGCATGCGGACAGCTCCGCGATACCTTGCTCAGCCTGCGCCATACGCTTCTTGCCTTCAAACGCAAAGGGCTTGGTAACGACCGCTACGGTCAGAATACCCATATCCTTTGCGATATTCGCAACGATGGGAGCCGCGCCTGTACCGGTGCCGCCGCCCATACCTGCGGTGATAAATACCATATCTGTATCCTTCAGGAGCGCCGCGATCTCTTCACGGTTCTCTTCGGCAGCAGCCTGTCCGACGCTGGGCATAGAGCCTGCGCCCTTGCCGCGGGTGGCCTTCTCACCGATCTGGATCTTCTCCTGAGCCTGAGAATAACGCAGCACATGCTCGTCCGTGTTGATGGCGATGAACTCTACGTTCTTGACATCCATTTTGATCATGCGGTTAACAGCGTTACCGCCGCCGCCGCCAACGCCGATTACCTTGATAACGGGAAGACCGCTGTTCGGGTTCTTTTCCACTTCAAAAGCCATTTTATATATCCTCCTTGTCATACGAGCGAAAGTCAGTACGATTCGCGCATACTTATCATTATATTTCTTCTATCATATTATAACTTACCATATATCGCAGATAAATTCAATCTTTTTCTGAATATTTTTCAAAAAATTGATAAAATTTCACAGTGTACAGCAGAAATACAGCCGATTCATCGTTACCATTCACCAGTATAGGCGCCGTAGTCGGCATAATAGCCGTAATCGGCATAGCCGCCGGTGCCGTCATCACTGTATTGATAGTAGCTGTAGTTGTCCTCGGGAACATAGGCGTCGCCGCCGTTTTCAGCTGTTGAACCGTCGTTTGAGATACCGCCGTTCTCACCGTTTGATGTACCGCTGTTACCGGCATTGGATGTGCCGTTCGCTTCAGTGGGATTCTCGGTAGGATTCTCAGAAGGGTTCACGGTGGGCGTGATCTCATCAAAGTAAGAGCGCTTGGTGGAATTGCAGCGGGATACATCCAGCACACCGGCAGTCTTGACGGTGGTAGCGCTGTCGATCTTGTCATTGATGATGATCATCGCGGTACGGATCTTATAGTCCAGATCCTCGGGGATACCGAGCTTGACCTTGATACGGTTCTCATAGGTAAAGGAGATATCCGCCATATTGGTCGCGTCGATCTCGGTGATACCCTGATAGCCGTTATCGGCAAAGGTCTGGGTGATGCTTTCGATCATGGTGACGACCTTGTCATCCTCATAGTTGACATAATCGCCGATCTCGCCCGAGGTGAGGGTCGGGCCGATGAAGATCGGAAGATCGTATTGGGAAGCGTCCGTGATGCGATTCAGGATACGCCCCTTGGTGCTGATGACCAGATATTCGCTGTCAGTCACCTTCACCAGATAGCCCTCGACCGCTTCGACAACAGCGATACGGATGGTATCGGGGATCTTAAAGCTGACAGTCGCTTCTTCTACATAGGGGAATTCTTTTTTGATGCGGTTTTCGGCAGGACGCTTAGGCGCCAAAAAGATATTCTCGCCCTTTTTGATCCCACTGGCTTCGATGATCTGATCCTCCGTATACTTCGTGATACCGGAGACCTCATAAGCCTGTGTCTTGAACAGCACGGTCAGGGAGAGGATCACACCGACGATCAGTACTACCGCTATGATCGAAACATAGCTGATGATGCGGATGGCTCTGCGCTGCACAGGCGATAGTGGTTTACGCTGTTTCTCGGGCTTAGGACGCTTGGATTTTTTGCTTTTTTTAGATTGACCGAGTCTTTTTGCGCCGCGCCTGTCATCCTTGCGTTTGCTTTGATTGCGCTTGCGATCGTTTCTGCGGTCATTGCGGCGCGATCTTTCATCACGCTCATCATACTCACGCTCGCTCACTTCATCGGTGTAAAAGGAGTTGGTATCATCCGAAAACTCGCTGAGCATATCTTCGTCATCATAGCGACGGTCATAGCCGTCGTCACGGTATCCGTCATCATAACGATCCTCATAGCGGTCGTCGAATCTGTCGTCGTATCGATCATCATAGCGATCATCATACCGATCATCGAATCGCTCGTCATAGCGATCGTCGAGCGGATCTTCCTCGATCATCTCGTCGTCGATCATCGGCTCTGCCGGACGGCGCAACGGATGTTTTCTCGGCGCGTTACGGGTGTTCTTTTTCCCCTTTTTGTTGCGTTTGAACGCCATGGTACCCCTCCTTTCTTCCGTGATTTTTTTACTGAATCTTTATTATAACATAATGATGCTGTGATTTCAATCGACTCGCCCTATTAATCAGGTTGAGATTGCCACGATTCTTAGAATCTCGCAATGACATAATCTATGGTTGAGATTGCCACGATTCTTTGAATCTCGCAATGACATAATCTATGGTTGAGATTGCCGCAGTTCTTAGAATCTCGCATGACGATTTGTGGTCATGACATGGTGAGCACGCCATTTGCCTACAGCTTTTTGACATCCGCGCCCAGTGAAGAGAGCACCAGCTCAAAATCCTCATAGCCGCGCTCGAGATATTCGATGCCGCTGATCTCACTCTGTCCCCTCGCGCACAATGCGGCAACCACCAGCGCGGCGGCGCCCCTGAGATCCTGCGCGCGGACATTCGCGGACAGCAGCTTTCTCACACCGTCGACCACCGCGACCTTGCCCTCCACGCGGATATCCGCGCCGAAGCGGCACAGCTCGCTGACATGGCTGTATCGGCTGAGAAACATGTTCTCGACAAAGACCGTCATCCCGTCGGCAACAGCCGCCATACTCATCACCGGCGCCTGCGCGTCAGTCGGAAAGCCGGGATACGGCATGGTGCGTATCAGCTTGGGGCTTTGCAGGCGGTAGGGCGCGCTGATACGGACGCCTTCGCCGTCAAAGATGATCTCACAGCCGCTGTCCCGAAAGACCGGAAACACCGACTCGAGGTGAGACGGGACGATGCCCGTCATCAATATATCGGAACCCGTGACCGCGGCGGCTGACATCAAGGTCGCCGCGACGATGCGGTCGGGGATCATTGCGTGTGTGGTCGGGGTCAGGCGCTTGACGCCGTCGATGATGATGGTGCTCTCCCCTGCCCCGTGGATCAGCGCGCCGCAGGAATTGAGGAAATCCGCGAGATCGACGATCTCGGGTTCTCTTGCGGCGTTGCTGATGATCGTGGTGCCCTTTGCGGTAGCCGCCGCGATCATGATATTTTCGGTCGCGCCGACGGATGGGAACGGCAGGACGATATTCGCGCCGTGCAGGATATCCTGTACACAGCAATCGAGCTCGCCGTGATCCTCCGAGATCTCGACGCCCATCTCACGCAGGGCGTTCAAATGCAGGTCGATGGGTCTGGGACCCAGCTCGCATCCACCGGGGAACGACATCTTCACGCGGTCGAACCGCGCGATCATCGCGCCGAGGAAGATGATCGACGAGCGCATCCGATGCATCAGCTCGGTGGGGATCTCATAGCGCGTCACACTGCCGGTATCGACGATGACGGTATTTTCCTCACGGTGAGCCGTGCAGCCTATGTATCGCAGGATCTTGAGCGACGCCTCCACATCGCTCAGCCGCGGACAGTTATGCAGCACACATTCGCCGCGGCACAACAGCGTTGCCGCCAAGATCGGCAGGGAACTGTTCTTAGAGCCCTGCAGCCGCACCTTTCCCGATAATACTCTGCCTCCGTCAACGACAAACACTGACACACCCAACACCCTTTCCAAAAGCTCTTGCCTTTTATTCTATGTTTCAGATGTGGGTTTTGTGACAGATCAATTAGTAGGGTACGGCGCTTGCCGACGTACCGAAGAATGATGGACGTTTTAATTAGCAAAAGCGAAAGATAGAACGGAAGCCACTCTGCCGTGCGGTACATCAAAAATGCCGTACCCTACCAATCACCGCACGGCTCGTCCCTGCACTGAGGGACTGTTCTATTTACAGCAGCCGTTACCTGCGGGAGGAGCAAGCCTCTCCCCTACAGTATCAGCCTTCTGCCAATACTTCCTTAATTGTCTGATAGATTCGTTCGTTCGCGTCGGTGATCGCCATTTTCTGGGCATTTTGGCGGTATTCTTCGAGCACGGACTTGTCGGTAAGCATGCTGTCGACGGTCTCGATCAACAGCTCGCCCGTAAGGTCAGCCTGCTCGATCAGCTTCGCCGCCTTTTTGTTCACCATGGACATTGCGTTGTGGTACTGGTGGTTCTCCGCGACAAACGGCGAGGGAATCAGCACCGCGGGTCTGCCCTTTGCCTGCACTTCGGAAAGGGTGATCGCGCCCGCGCGTGATACTACCAGATCGCACGCCGCCAGACATTCGTCCATATTGTCGATATATTGTCTGATATCAAGATTATCGTAATCTTTGGGGTCAACGCCCATGGACTTGAGCAGATCGGGCATCCATGTGCCCTGCTGTCCGTAGGCGTGGATATGATGATATTTTTTGTCCTTTGCGGAACGCGCGATCAGCTCCGCCATCGAGCGATTGATGCACTCCGCACCCAAGGATCCGCCGAAGGAGAGGATGATCGGCTTGCTGTCATCCAGCCCCAGCTTCGCCTTTGCCTCATCGTGCTTGGTGGAAAGGATCGCGGGGCGGATCGGGTTGCCCGTCAGGACGAAATGCGCCTTGTCCGAAAAACGGCTCTTGGCGTCCTCGTTCGCGAGCATGACGCGATTGACGGATTTCGCCAGCATCTTATTGGTCACGCCGGGATAGGCGTTCTGCTCGTGGATGATCGCCTTGTAGCCGAGATTGCACGCCGCGAGAATGACAGGACCGCTGACATAGCCGCCCGTGCCGATACAGATATCGGGGTCAAACTCCTTGATGATCTTCTTCGCCTTCGAGCGGGATTCAAAGGAATAAGCCACTGTCTTAATATTGTGAATCATGTTCTTCGGCGAGAGGCTGCGCTTGAAGCCGGTGATCACGACGGATTTGATCGGGAAACCCGCCTGCTTGACCAGGCGCTGTTCCATGCCGTCACGGTTGCCGATGAACAAAATCTCTGCATCCGGCTCCATCTTTTTGATATAGCCCGCGATCGCAATGGCGGGATTGATGTGTCCGGCGGTACCGCCGCCGGCGAGTAATACTTTCATAATAAACTCCGTTTGTTAATTAGGAATTAGTAATTAGAAATTAGGAATGAATGGTGGGCGTTGCCCACACCCATTGGTAAAGCAGAGGATACGCATCATTCCAATGATACAGGAATCAAAACGCGGTTACGCGTTTTCTTCAATTCCTTATTCCTAATTCCTCATTAAAATTAGCTCTTTTCAATGTTCGACGATCTGGATATCGACAGGATAACGCCCATCTCAAACATCAGCGTCAGCAGCGAGGAGCCGCCGTAGCTGAAGAACGGCAGGGAGATACCCGTGTTGGGCAGCCAGTCCGTGATAACCAGAATATTCAATATGACCTGCAGTCCGATATGACTGATCAAGCCGATACCGAGCAGCTTTCCAAAGCGGTCGCGCGCGCGCAGCGCAATGATAACGCCGCGCCATACCAACAGCGCAAAGATCAGCAGGATGATGACCGCGCCGACCAGCCCCAGTTCCTCGCACACGATGGCGAAGATAAAGTCATTCTGCGGCTCGGGTAAGTACAGATATTTTTGTCGGCTCTGTCCGAGACCCAGTCCGAACAGTCCGCCCGAACCGATCGCATACAGGCTGTTACGCGTCTGCCATGTACTGTTCCACATCTCACGGTCAAGATCTTCATTCAAAGCCTGACCCCAGCCGTCCATACGCTCCATCGCGTAGGTCAGCATACCGGTCACCCACAAAAGCAGGATCAGCACCGCGAGGATCGCCGCGCCGATGGCAAGCCACTTGACCTTGATGCCCGATACATAGAGCATGACGACCGTGAGGATACCGATGATAACAATACAGGAGTAATGCGGTTCGAACAGCAGCAGCAGCGCGGTGGAGAGGAATACCGCCGCGCCGGGCAGGATACCGAATTTGAACGTATCCATCCGATCATAGTACCGGCTGCCCCAATGCGCCAAAAACAGGATGATCGCAAATTTACTGATCTCCGACGCCTGGATACCGAACGCACCGAATCCGATCCATCGGTGTACGCCGCCCTCCTGCGACGGCAGTACCAAAACCAGGAGCAGTGCAAAATAACTCAGTCCGAGGATGATCGCGGCGAAGCGATGATAATAGTGGTAATCCAAGAAGGAGATACCGAACATGATCGCCAAACCGATCAGCGCGAACAGGAGCTGACGTTTCAGATAATAATAGCTGTCGCCGATCTCATAATAGGCGACCGGATAGCTTGCAGAGAACATCATGGTGATACCGATGGTGAGCAGTACCAGTATCAGCAGTACAAAGGGGATGTCGATACCTTTACCGATGTTCAGCAGCGAGAAATTGATTTTTCGTCTGCCTCTATTGTCAGAGGCACGACGATCACGCTCATAATCCCGCGCCCTGCGGCGCGAGGTGTTTTCGATTGTTGACATATGCCTCATTCCTTCATTCGATAGGTTGAGATCGCTGCACTCCGATCATGTCGGAGCTCGCTCAATGGTTTGGGAGGATCACACCGCCGGTGTTCCCATGGCGATCCCGAAGATCACCAGCAACAGTGCCGCCAGACCGCAAACAGCGGTGAACGCGGAGAACACACAGACGATCTTTGTCTCCGACCAACCGCACATTTCAAAATGATGGTGGATCGGCGACATTTTGAACAGGCGCTTACCGTGGGTCAGCTTGAAGTAGGAGACCTGCAATACGACGGACAGCATCTCGAGCAGATAGGTCAGCGCGATCAACAGCAGCATGAAGTGCATATCCATCGCAAACGCCATCGAACATACCATGCCGCCGAGGAACAGCGAACCGGTATCGCCCATAAAGCACTTGGCAGGATGGAAGTTCCACACGAGAAAGCCCAGACATCCGCCGGCGCCTGCCGCGGTATACAGCACGTTTGCCGTGTGATCGCCCAATACATTGGCGATCAGCATCATAAACAGACAGGCAAAGAAGGTGATCGAACCGTCCAGTCCGTCGATACCGTCGGTCAGGTTGACCGCGTTGACGATCGCAACCAGTGCGATCGCCATGATGATATAGTAGAAGAACCCGAGCTCGACATAGTGGTTGACAAAGGGGATCAGGATCTGGGTATTATCCTTACACAGGTGCATCAGGAACAGATAGATCGCCGCGGCTAAGAACTGCAGGACGAGCTTCTGGATCGCGGTCAGACCGAGATTGCGCTTTTTGACGACCTTGACATAATCGTCGATAAAGCCGATGGCGCCGTTCATCAGTGCGTAGATCAAACCGATAAACACAAAGAAGCTCACGGAATCCATCCCATGACCGACCGCGTACAGCAGTACGCCCGCGGTCGTCGCGATGACGATACCGATGATGAACATGATACCGCCCATCGTGGGGGTACCCTGTTTGTTTTTATGCCATTTCGGTCCTTCCTCTAAGATCGTCTGACCGAAGTTCAGTTTGTGGAGGAAAGGGATCAAAAACTTTCCGATCACGGCGGTGATGGCAAATGATACCACAGCCACACCGAACGCCCATAAACCTGTCTCCATTTTTACACCTCATTTTTTGTGTTCTATTTCATTGATGAGCTAATAAACGAGCAACCTATCCCATCGGTAAATCTTGAATACCGATCGGGTGCGGGTGTCCCGCCCTTCACTCTTCATTCTTCATTCTTCACTCTTCACTAATCTGCTATGCCGCTGCTGCTGAAGGTAACGGTGATGACCGTACCCGGCGCGACCTGATTGCCCTCGGGGATACTCTGTGAAGTCGAGGTACCGTCCGAGGAGGATACCATGCCCGTCATGCTGACGTTCAGGTTGTTGGCAGCGGCGAGTCCGTTGACCTCCGATACGCCCATTCCGACAAAGTTCGGAACCGTGACCTTATCGGTGGAAGCGCTCTGGTCGGTATACAGGACGATCGTGCCGCCCGTCGGGATCGAAGCGCCGGTAGCCGGGCTCTGGGAGATGACTGTCGAGCCCTCGCCCTTGACCGTTACGGTGAAGCCGTCTGCCTCAGCCGCCTTGGTCGCGTCCTCGATACTCTGACCGGTGTAGGAGCCTGCCGCGGTATCGATGTTGCTCATCTCTTCGTCGGTGTACTGTGCCGCGACGTCGAGATACGGCAGAACCTCGCTCATGATGCTCGCGAATACGGGAGCCGCGACCTCGGAGCCGTAGTAGCTGCCGCCCAAAGGCGCGTCAAAGAATACCAGTGCCGCGTACTGCGGATTGTTGGCGGGCGCAAAGCCGCAGAAGGAGGCGATATAGTCGTCCGAGCCGTCGTCATTGACGTCGATGAGTTTCTCGGAGGTACCGGTCTTACCGCCGACGCGATAGCCGGCAACGTAACCGTTTTTACCGGAACCGGTCGTCGCGTTCTCCTCCAAAATTCCGCACATTTCCTTGGAAACGGATTCGGAGATGACCTGACGTTTTGTCTCGGTAGATGTATTTTTGACGACCTTGCCGTTGGAATCAAGGATCTGCTTAACGACATGGGGCTGTACGATCCTGCCGCCGTTTGCGACAGCGCTCGCCGCGGTGATCATTTGGATCGGGGTGATCGAGAAGTTCTGACCGAAGGAGGCAACCGCCAGGTCGGTGTCGAGCATGTTGCCCTCTACGCCGTCGTGGATAAAGAACTGGTCGTCGGATTCGCCGGGCAGGTCGATGCCTGTTTTGTCGGAGAAGCCGAACGCCTGGTAATAATCCCAGAATTTTTCCTTGCCGACCAGCTGACCGATCTGGATGAAGCCGGGGTTACAGGAGTTCCACAGACATTCCTGATAGGTCTGGGAGCCGTGACCGGCAGTGTTATGACAGTGGATGGTATCGTTATACAGCTGGAACGCGCCGGAGCAGCCGAAGCGGCTGTTCTCATTGACCACGCCCTCCTGCAGCGCCATCGACAGGGTGACCATCTTGAAGACGGAACCGGGATAGTAGGTGTCGGAGATCGCCTTGTTACGCCAGTTACGCGCCAGCGCCGCGCTGTTCGCCTCCGCCTTTGCCTTTTCGATCAGCTCTTTCTTCTTGGATTCGCTGAGCTTGTAGGGATCAACGCCCTCTTCGATATAATCATGTTTGACCAGATACTCGGTATCGATCGCGTCGATCTCCTTTTGCTGGTCATCACTGATGGCATACGGCTTGTTCAAGTCAAAGCCGTTGACCGACGCCATTGCGAGCACCTCGCCGTTATTGACGTCCATGACGATGCAAACGCCGCGCTCATGGACGTTATGATCGATAACGCCCTGCTTCATGTACTTTTCGACGATGCTCTGGACGGTCTCGTCGATCGTCAGCACCAGAGAGCTGCCGTCGATCGCGCCGATGTTCTGGTTATAGTCAAAGGGCATTTCCGTCTGGACGCCGTTTTGCGCCGAGACGATTCGTCCGGGCGTACCGGAAAGATATTCGTTGTACTGGAACTCAACACCCGACAGTCCCTGATCCTCGGAGCCGGTGAAGCCGATGACCGAGGACGCGAGGTCGCTGTAGGGATAATAGCGCTTATAGTCGTCGAGCAGCGAGATGATACCGGATTTCTGGTATTTTTCGGCGAGCTCGTTTTGCAGCTCGATGATCTGCTCTTTTTCGGAGGTTTCCACCTTACGCTTGACGGAAACATAGTAGGTGTTCTGCGTGGTTTCCTCATAGGTCTCGTTTTCATCCACGCCTAAGATCTCATGCAGGCGCTTTGCGACAAAGCGGCGCTGTTCCTCACCATCCGCGCCGTCGTCAAAATACGCGGGCGCCATGACCACCTGCCATACGGAGGCGGACTGGGCGAGGATCTTGCCCTTGGTGTCATATATCGTGCCGCGCTTAGCGGATACGGGGGTATCCGAAAGCTGCTGTTCAATCGCTCTGCGCTGGAGTTCTTCGCCCTGGACCAGCTGTAAGAAAGCCAGTCGGGTGATGACCGCGCCGAATCCAACCGCCAAGATAATAATCAAAAGCCATACGGTTCTTCTTCTGAGCTTTTGGTTAGCACCCATAAGCGATTTCTCCTTTCTTCATCGGGTAAGTCAAACGATTTTTACCGTTTGACCGATCTGAATTTTACAGCGATTTTGCTCCGATATTTGTCGGAATTTGACCGACCTTGGAGCGCCGACTGCTGCCGCGGCAACCAAAAATCAATATTCTATAAAACACGAATAAGAGTTAAGATAAATCTCAACTCTTATCACATCTACATTCTATTCAAACGCTTTCAATATATACCAAATCATGACCATAAGGAAGAAACCGCCTCTGCAATCGTTTCAAAAATATTCTTGTCCTTGCTGAGAGTGACCTCTGCCTTATCGCTGTCGGAAAGCTGTATAAACTCCTTCTGGGAGTTGGTCGCCTTATTCATTTTGAGATTGTTTTTTGCGTAGTCCTCTACTACGGAGGTGGAGATGGAAGAATCGACCTTCATCTCCAGCTGCGTGTACACACTCTGCTGCTCTGCCAGCTGCGCCTTCGCGTCCGAGATCTGCTGATTGAGCTCGGTGAGCTGAACCTGTCCGTGAATAATGGAAGCGACGATGAACGCGACAGCGATACCGAATACGACGCCGATCGCGATACGCGCGATATTGGACCTGCGTCTGCGCATGCGCTTGATCTTCGCCTCGGACTCGGCGCGGCGTTCTTCGCTTCTGCTCTTATTCTGCTGTGTGCCGCCGTCCTCTGTAGAGGGACGGTCATCCGCCTGTGCTCTCATTCTCTCGGAAGAATCAAAATCTTCTTCAAAGAGAGTGAAATCATAGGCGTTACTGCTACTCGAATAGTAAGCCATAATGCACCCCGAATGTCTTTTCAACGCGTGCCTTCCAAGCACTTTGGTTTCTGTTTCTGTTTTATATGAATGGATGTAGATATCTGATGAATTTTGCTGTAATTATTCTGTAATCTAATTTTAACCGAAATTGTGACATTTTATATTCCGATTCACAGGATAATGTGTCGAATCGCAGATTTCATCACAATTTCTTGTGTAGAATAATTATTACAATCTTGTTATTATTTTACTATATACTGTTGCCGATGTCCATAGTAAAACTGTACAAATATGGAACGGAAACATGATGAATTTGCTCAATTTGCCAGAATATTTTTCTTATACTTCCGATAGGGAAATATATACTGTTATCAAAGTCTTTCACAAACCCTCAGCTTTGCCGAACGCGCCCTCGGATTACGCTCATTTTCTTCGTCAGTGGGGCAGATCGGCTTGCGGGTGATGATCTTGACCTGCGGTTTTTTGCCGCAAACACACACCGGGAAGTCTTTTGGGCAGGTACAGCCCTGCGCCTTGTCGCGCATAAACTGCTTGACGATGCGATCCTCCAGCGAATGGAAGGTAATGACGCTGAGTCGTCCGCCCTTGCTGAGCATCTCGAAAGCGCCTTCCAAGCCGCTTTCCAGCACATCAAGCTCATGGTTGACCGCGATGCGGATCGCCTGAAAGGATTTTCGGGCGGGATGTCCGTCGCGGCGCACCTTTTGCGGCACGTTGTCTTTGATGATCTCCGCCAGCTCCAAGGTCGTTTCGATCCGCTTTGTCTCGCGGTATCGCGCGATCCCCTTTGCGATGGAATAAGCGTATTTTTCCTCGCCGTAGAGTGAGAGGATACGGCTGAGCTCACCGACTGAAAGAGTGTTGACCAGATCGGCGGCAGTCTCGCCGCTTTGGCTCATGCGCATATCCAGCGGCGCGTCCACATGATAGGAAAAACCGCGGGAGCCAACGTCGAGCTGATGGGAGGATACCCCGATATCGAGCAGTACGCCGTCTACGGCTTTGACCCCGGCATCACGCAAGAGATTGCTCATATCGCCGAAGTTGCCTTCAATAATACGAGAACGGTTGTCGCCGCGGAAACGCTCCGTCACGGTCGCGATCGCGTCGGGATCCTGATCGATGCTGTACAGCGTTCCGCTCGTCAGATGCGAGAGGATCGCCGCAGAGTGTCCGCCGCCGCCGGCAGTGCCGTCGACATAGATACCGTCTTCACGGATATTCAAGCTATCGACCGCCTCATTCAGCAGCACGGAAACATGGTTGAACTCCATGCGCAGACACTCACTTTCTGTAGGGTTTTATTGATGAAGATCGTCGCGTGTTCTGATCTCGTAATGACGATTTAAAGACGCAGCAGCTCGAGTGCTTCTTTCACAGAAGCCTGTTTTTGCTGTTCCATAAAGTCATCGAAGGTCGCCTTATCCCAGATCTCGATGCGCGAGTCCATACCGACTACGGTGACGTCGTCGCTGAGACCGGCATCCTCACGGAGCTTTTGCGGAATGATGATCCTGCCTTGTGAGTTGGGACTGACGAGCTTGGCGGGAGAGATCAGCAGATATTGGAGCGAAAGTGCCTTATCAGCAGGCAGCTGACGAATCTGCTCACGCAGTCGATCAAACTCCTCGACGCTCATCACCTGAGCGCAACGATTAAAGCCCATCGTGATATAAAAGCTTTCGCCGAGCTGTTCTCTGAAATCGGTCGGCAGAATGACTCTGCCCTTGCTGTCAAGGTGATGATCGCTGGTACCTAAAAACATTCTGCCGCCTCCTTTTGTTGTTTATCAGACATTTTATGCCACAAAATGACACTAAACGCCACCAATGAACCTATTATATACCATGATACAGATAAAATCAAGGGAATCTGTAACATTTTTATCATAAATTTTACAACTTTTTCACCAATATCTTTGTATATGTTTTTGATGGGTATCAAGATGTGGTGGGTCAGGCGGTTCATTGCGCCTATATGGAACATCCCTACGGAAGAATTGATCTGCTCCGCGTTATAATGTCATCTTGACAGACGTTTCGGGAGGAGCAAATCTATGATTTGGTTCACAACTCCCATGCAACAGCGCTCCAAGAGCGGATTCATCCGCGATTGGCTAAGCGCCACTGTGCTGCTCCCGCGGCAGGGGGGTGGATCATGAAGCACGTCGGTTGAGGGGATGTGCGTTTTGTAGGGTACGGCGCTTGTCGACGTACCGCGTGGCTGAACCGTGTGTTTTCTATCTCACGTTTTCGATAACGGAACCGCGAGGCATTCTGCGGATGACCAATGTGATCTCCCCTAAGGGGAGGTGTCGCATAGCGACAGAGGGGTGCCGTCTCCGGCTGAGGAACATCCCTACGGAAGCAGAGATCTGCTCCGCATTATAACGTCATCTTGACAGACGTTTCGGGAGGAGCAAGCCCCCTCCCCTACGATAGACGTTGCATCATATGGTAACTCCTCACTCCTAACTCCTAACTCCTAACTAAAATCGCCGTACCCTACGGAGGAATTGATCTGCTTCGCGTGCAAACAGGATGGAGCGGAAAGGTTCGGTACGTCGCAAGCGCCGTACCCTACGGAAGCAGAGATCTGCTTCGCGTGCAAACGGGATGGAGCGGAAAGGTTGCGGTACGTCATAAATGCCGTACCCTACGGAAGTATTTCATTTGCATCGCATTTGGATGGGATATATCGGAAGTGTGACGGGAGGAGCATTCCTCGGCGGAGACGCCTCCCCTACTGTCACTTCGTGACGTCTCCCCAACGGGGAGCACCCCTCCCCTACGATAGACGCTCCTTCGTTCGGTAACTCCTCACTCCTAACTCCTCACTCCTAACTAAAAAAGCCCCCGCATTGCTGCGGGAGCCTTCTCACAAATGATATTCTTATGATTCTTCATCATCGAGTATGACGTCGTATTTGCCCGCGTCGGGATGGTTGCGTGCATACTGTTTGATGGTATTGATACTCTTTTCGTCCTCGGATACGGTCGTACCGCCGTTACCGGTCTTGCCCAGTTCCAGACGGCGACGGATCATCTCCTGACTGTAGTTGTAGATCATGTGATAATAATTGACCGAATCATTCCACTCAGCCTTCTGCTTATCTGTCAGCTCCGTCTTGGTGATACCGTATTTTGTCTGCAGCATGTTGGCGACATAGTCGGTGACCTTCTCCGAGCCGTAAACATTCAGATGATCCCAGTTGTAGTAATCCTTGTTGGGATCAAAGCCCTCCTGCGAACTGTAACGCTCCAGGTTGACAAAGTCATAGCCATAGCTCTCAATGATCTTCCCCGCCTCGTTACAGCGCTTGAAGCGGCTATACGCGGAATCATTGACGATATGCGGGAATCGCATGAACATAACATTCGTGATATTGTTATCCTTGAGATATTCCAGCGTCTGTCTCAGATACCGCTCACCGTTGACCGCCAGAGGCAGCGTTTGATCATTGTCGGCAAGCTGGTCGTTATAGACCTTTGTGTCACAATGGAACTCGTTCGCAACGGTCTTGTAGCCGCGGAAGAGAGAATAGCCCTTTTGCTTGAGCCCGATCTCCGCGTTCAGATACTTGATCTTCCACGGATACTCGTTCCACGAGCTGTGGTATTTGATGATCGGCAGATAATACTCGATCTGCTTATCCTCGGGGATCGCATCCTTGAGATAATCTCTCCAGATATCATCTCTGGGAACATTATCCGCAAACATACGCGCGCTCGCCTCGTTGGGGATCTCGTCATCCTTATACAGAAAAGCGTTGATCTCTACGATGACCATCTTGGGATTCTGGTACTTGAGCACCTCTTTGATCTGCGGCAGAACGATATTTGCCGGAGAGCTCTGGGTCGCGTAAGGATAGCTGGTATAGCCGTATTTCTCATATGCGTAGGGAGCGGAATAGCCGGCGTAGACGTCGCTCGCGCCGATCAAGACCGCGTCTACGGTATTCTTCTCCTCGAGATAGAACGCCTCCATACGCATCGTATTGTTATCGATACGCTTCAGCAAAAAGGTCTGAAGCAGTAGGGTTGATAAAACCACCGCCAGTCCGAACGAAAGCAGTTTCAGACCGCGTGTGATATAAAGTTTCTTTTTCATAGGTTGCCTCATATTCCATACATCAAACTTTGGCGGATAATGATCGCAAGGCCGCGCCCTCGGCACAGCGCCGCGCATCGGTAAGGACGTCCGCTAGAACTGCATGTAGACGAAGTCGGAAGCAGCGTAGCCGGAGCCGTAGATACCGAAAATGATGACCGCCATGATCAGGAAGAAGAATACCAGCCAGCGCAGGATGAAGGGCTTTTTGTCCAGCATCTCGCGGATGGTGGTGTCGGAATGTTTCTCTTGGATCATGCTGACCGCCCAGATGATGACCACGCATACGCCTAAGAGAACATAATCCTTCCAGTTGATACCGAGCTTAAGGATCTCGTTTCTGCCGCGTTCCAGATCCTGATTGGTAAAGAATCTGCCGATCGTCATCATACCCTGTTGGAAGGACGGCGCTACGTCAAAGACATAGCCGATCAGCACCACGATAAAGGTACGGATCATCTGGAACAGACGGAAGAAGAAGTTATCACGGTTGATGTGCAGTTTGTCGGTCACAGCGTCAAACAGCGGCTGCATCAGGATCGACAGCATGATGATACCGCCGTTCCAGACACCGAACGCGACATATTTATAATTTGCGCCGTGCCAGATACCGACGACCAGGAAGACGATCAGGGATGCAAACGCTGTCGGCAGCACCTTGGCGATATGCGCGCCGGCTTTGGTCTTGCCGAACTTGGTGCCGCGCATCTTCTTGCTCGCGTTGAGGAACGCCGAGCTGATCGCCAGCGGGTTGAAGATATAGTCCTTCATCCACGCGCCGAGCGAGATATGCCATCTGCGCCAATACTCGTTGATACTCTTCGAGAAGTACGGACGCTTGAAGTTATCGATCAGATCGATGCCGAAGAGCTGTGCCACACCGCGGGAGATATCGATACCGCCCGAGAAATCGGCGTAAAGCTGGAACGCGTACAGCAGGATGGTGAAGGTCAGCGTCGTGCCGGAATACTTATTGTAGCCCTGAGGGGTCGCGGTGACGGTATTGATCGCCACGACCGCTCTGTCGGCGATGACCAGCTTCTTGAAGAAGCCCCACAAAATCAGCTGTGCGCCGTGCTTAAAGCGGGTAAAATCAAAGTCGTGACCCTCAAAGAGCTGATGTCCGAGCTGTGAGTAGTTGCTGATCGGACCTTGGATGATCTGCGGGAAGAAGGAAACGAACAGCAGGAACTTGAAGGGGTTGGTCTGCGGTTTGACCTTCTCGCGGTAGACGTCCACGATATAGCCCATGCTCTGGAAGGTGTAGAACGAGATACCCAGCGGCAGGAACAGCTTTAAGGTCGGAGCCGAAAAGTCGATGCGCATCGAGCCGAGGATGTCGTTCAGAGAGCCGGCAAAGAAGTTGTAATACTTTAAGAAAGCCAGAATGCCGAAGTTGAGGATCAGGCAGAGCGCCATGATCCAGCGCTTCTTGACCTTCAGTTTGTTTTTGAACGCTTTCTTTTGTTCGCGATCCCACTCACCCTTTTTGGATTTCAGGAGTGCCTTGGACTTCGTATTCACGTTGTCCAGCCACAAGCCGATGAGCATCGTACTCAGCGCCGTAAACAGGATGAATACGGCATACTTGTAGCTCGCGAGGCAGTAGAAGATCGCACTCGCGGCGAGCAGCACCGTCCAGCGATACTTCTTCCACGGCAGGACGAAGTAGACCAGCGCGGTCGCCAACACAAAGAAAATAAAATTGATTGATGTATAAGTCATAATGAACCTTTTTTATATCAGATAGCAGTTGACAGATAACAGATAACAGTGAATGGCGGAACACCCACACCCGATTATCAATCATCTTCACAGGTTTTCATGAAATATTGAAAACTCAAAAACCATCAGGTTTTCCTTTAACTGTTATCTGTTCTCTGTTATCTGTTCTCTATTCGGTGTATTGAACTCATCGGAATACAGCATTTCACGGAGGATCCTGAGGCCCTCTTTCTCACTGTATTCGGCGATGACCGGCATCTCGCGGCTGAGGAAGGTGGAGATACCCTCCATGCAGGAGTAAGCGCCGGTGCGGCAGAACACGAGGATATCGCCGATCCGCAGATCGTCAAATTCCGCGTTGCGCGCCAGAATATCCGCGGTGGTGCAGATGGAGCCGCACAGTGTCCACTGCTTCTTGTCCTCCGCCTTGTCACGGTCGGTAAGGTGCAGGATCTCGGGGATCTGCATACCCTGCAGCTGGCCGTTGTACTTGACCTGGTTCATACCGCCGTCCACGATCGCGTAGTTGATATCAAAATTGGTTTTGGTATCCACGACCTTGGTCAGGTAATAACCGCAGGGAGCCGCAAAGAAGCGACCCATCTCGACGGTCAGCTCAGCTACCTGAGCCAGCTCCTGCAGCTTCGGAGAGATGGAAGCGAGGCGCTCCTCTTCCTCGGCGTCGGCATTGTCGGAGAAGTAGTCGACCGCGAGACCCGTGCCGTATTCGATACGCTCAACGGTGAAGCCGAGATCGTTCTTGATGCGAGCGGTCAGATCCATCAGATAGTCGCACTCACGCTCGATGGGCTTTGCTTTACGCTTTGCCGTACCGGTGAAGTAGTGCAGACCGACGATCTTGACGCCTTTGTATTCCTCGCGGCGGCGGATGATGTCGAGGGTGCATTCCTCGTTCATACCGAACTGGCTGCCGCCCTTGATATCGGTCACGCGCAGCAGCAGATTGAATACCTTGCCTCTGCGAAGCGCCGCGTCGTTGATCAGCTCGAGATGCAGGGGGGATTCGGCGGTGAAGGTACCGACGTTATCGTCAGCGGCACGCTCCACATCCGCATAGCCCTTGTTGACGCCCGAGAAGATGATGGTGCTCATATCCACACCGGTGCGCTCACAAACCGTCAGCTCACCGGGGGAGCAAACCTCGATCTTATCGAACTGCTCAGGCATCCTGCCCAGCAAAAACGGATTGGCTTTGATCGAAAAGCACAGTCCGATCGTATCGCCGAAGTACTTCTTGACTAAGGCGGCACGCTGCTCGAATGCATCGAGATCAAAAATATAGGAAGGGGTTCCGACCTTGGGCAGGAGCTCCTTTAACTTATTGATATTCATCATATCATTCCTTTTTCATTGTTCATAGCAACGCTCTGCCTCCCTGAAACAGGGAGGCGGATTCGTCATTCAGGTACCGACAGATTATTCGTCCTGCAGCTTCTCGATCAGCGCCATCATAGCCTTGGCGGAGTTGAAGTTCTCGGGAACGAGGTTGTTCGGCTTGATCTCGATGTCAAACTCATCGTTGAGCTCGCCTACGAGCGCTACGATATCGAAGGAATCGAGGATACCGTTGGTGATCAGAGCGGTTTCGTTCTCAAAATCTACGTCGGGTCTGAGTTCCTGTAAGATTTTCATTAATTGATCCATAACAAATTTCTCCTTTAGAATTATTATATCTTATCACCTTGTGGTAATATACGATTTTAGCCTTCCCCTTGATGGGAAGGTGGGCAATTCGCTTGCGAATTGGTCGGATGAGGTGGATACCTCTCCGATACAACAATCAATGTCATGAGATGGAAACGCTTCCACCTCATCCGTCACCGCCTCAGTCGGCGGCGACACCTTCCCCTCAAGGGGAAGGCAATTATTTGAACATCGCCTTGAGTGCCTGCATGTCCAGCTTTCCGTTAGGCAGGGTGGGCATCTCCTCAAGGTTGACCAGCTTACGCGGCACCATGAAGGCGGGCATGTTGGCTCTGAAATAGAGCACAATATCCCTGCTGGTCGCGTCACCGGTGTAGAAGAGATATAGGGTCGCCTTGGGCTTGTTATACAGCGCACAGCAATCCTTGACGCCCTCAACCAGCTTTGCGGTCTCTTCGATCTCGCCGAGCTCGATGCGGTGACCCAGATGCTTGATCTGGCGATCCATACGGCCGTGGAACATCAGGTTGCCGTCCTCAGCCCATCTGCCGAGGTCGCCGGTCTTATAGATCAGCTCGCGGTAGTTCGGGTTCAGCGGATTCTGGATGAAGGTCTCCTCGGTGACTTCTCTGTTGCCGTAATAGCCCAGCGCGAGGATCGGGCCGCTGACGCAGATCTGACCGATCTCGCCGTCGGGAGTCGGGGTGTTATCGTCATTGAGAAGCATGATCTTATAGTTGTCATACGGCTTACCGATCGGCAGAACGGTATCGTCGTCGACCTTTTCCTTGACCACATAATAGGTGCAGGAAGCGGTGGACTCGGTGGGGCCGTACTGGTTGACATAGAGGACGTCGGGCAGATGCTCCTGCCAGATCTTGAGGTACTTGCAGGGCATGACCGAACCGGAGAAGCAGAGCTTCTTGAGGTATTCGGGCTTGCTCTCGTCAAAAGCACCCAGCTTTGCCGGGATCTCAACGCCGGCGACACTCCAGCACAGCGCGGTGATCTTCTCACGATTCAGCGTACCGAACAGCTCGGTCGGCACAGCGAACTCATTCTTCGGGATGATGAAGGTGGAAGCGCCCTTGGTGATGGGGAAGTAAATGTCGCGGACAGCCGCGATATAATCAAGCGGGCTCTGGTTGCCCATGATGTCGGTATCGTTGATATCGAGCACCTTGCACACGCTGTCGATATACGTCATCAGCGAAAGGTGCGAGGTGATAACGCCCTTGGGCTTGCCGGTCGAGCCGGAGGTGAAGATCACATACAACGGAGAGGTGCATACCAGCGTCGCGGCACGCTCAGCGAGGAGTGCCTCATCAACAACAGTATCCATGATCTCTTCCATGATGATGATGTTGCCGTCATAGTCCAGAGCCTTTGCCGTCTCGAGGTGAGCCTGATCTACCAACAGATTCGGCGCCTTGATGACGGAGAGGATCTGGTTGAGTCTCGCTTTCGGCATATCGCCGTCCATCGGAGCATAGAAGCAGCCCGCTCTGACAGCGCCCAAAAAGCACGACGGGGTGTATACATGTCTGCCGGACATCACAGCGACCGGATCACCGGGCTTGGTAATGCCCGCGAGGTAGGTACCGATCGACTTGGTGAGCACGTCAAACTGACCGAAGGTCAGGCTGCGCTCGGGATCTTTGAACATCACTTTTTCCGCATAGCGCGAAACACTCGCGTCTAAGCGTTCGAGAACCGATGTTTGCATATTCAGCACATCCTTTCATTAGATAATCGGCGTCTGTAAACAATCTACAGGTATCCATAATTATCCACATTAATACATTTAACATTATAATACAATTTTGAAAAAATTCAATCACTTTTTAAGGATTCATCATATTTTCTACAGATTTTTTATCCTGTGCTATATACGGCGATCAAAATTGTACAGATTTTATGCTGATGCGGTAATGCGTTAAAGCAAAACAAAGGATTAATCGGAGACATTTTGTCGGGAACGGCGCCTCGACGTCCCGAACGCTTGATAAGATGTCACCCGCCGCGAAGCAGATCCATCCCTCCGTAGGGTACGGCATTTATGACGTACCGCACCTTTGATTACGAAGCCATCCAATTGCGGAGCAAATCGCATTTGCCGTAGGGATGGTCATCGACAATCCGCAGAATGACGGACGTTTCTGTTATCGAAAACATTGGACAGGAAACAACGCGGTTCGTTATCCAACACCCTACAGCGGTACGTCGGACACGCGTGTCGGCGCCGTACCCTACAATTTTCTCTCCAAATTCCGCTTGCCATCTTCCTCATTTTGTGGTAACGTATGGTTGAACATTTTGAACACTGAGGTACCATATGAAATACAAATTGATCGCGGTCGATATCGACGACACCTTACTCAATCGAAAAAAGGAGATCTCCCCCCTCACCAAGTCGGCATTATTACAGGCGCAGGAAAACGGCGTGAAGGTCGCGGTCGCGTCGGGACGCCTCCCCTACGGCGTGCGCCCCTTTGCCGAGCAGCTCGAGGTGTTCCGCTACGGTGGCTATTACATGGGCTTCAACGGCGGTGCGATCATGAACAGTCGCGACGAGCTGATCGGCAAGTGTTACCTTGACAGCAAATATATCGCGCCTGTTTATGACATTCTCCGTCCGACGAACGTCACCACCATGGTGCACAAGGGCGCGACGATCTATGCCGACAACAAGGTCAACGACTACACCCACATTGAGAGCGATGTGATCGGTCTGCCGCTGAACGTGGTGGACGATCTGCCGTCGTTCATCGACTGGGACATCCATAAGTTCCTGATCGCGGGCGATCCGAAGGAACTCAAAGAGCTGGAACAGCAGCTGCTCCGCGCCCTCGGCGACGAGGTCGATATCTACCTTTCCGCTCCGTGGTTCCTTGAGGTGATGCCCAAACAGGCTAACAAAGGCGAGGGTCTGCGTAAGATCTGTGACGACGCGGGGATCGACATCCGCGACGCGGTAGCGTTCGGCGACAGCTTCAACGATATTTTCATGATCAAAGCCGCGGGAACGGGCATCGCGATGGGCAACGCCGAGGACGCATTAAAGGAAGTCGCCGACCGTATCACCGACGACTGTGACCACGACGGCATCGCAAAAGCACTGGAAGAATTGGGAATCATATCATAATTGTAGGGGACGACGCTTGCGACGTCCCGAAAAAAAGCGCCTCCATACGGAAGCGCTTTTCTTCATTCGGTTGAGATTGCCACGGCGCATCAATGTGCCTCGCAATGACTATTTATTATATTAGAGTTCTGTCAAGCACTCGTCGAGCGCCTTCGTGATCGCCTCTTTGTCGAGGTTCTGACCGATGAACACCAGCTTGATCATGCGGTCGCCGTACTTGTCGTCCCAATCCTTCTGCAACTCGGGATCCTCCTGGAACATCTTGCGACGGATGTGAGCGGGAGCGGCAGCGAGCCACTGACCGTAGTCGGTGCAGTCCATCTGCTTGCCCGACTGCTCAAACATGATCGCCCAATCCTTGTCCTCCTTGATCCAGAACAGACCCTTGGCGCGGATGACGTTCTTCGGGAAGGACGCGAGGAATTTCTCGAATTTATCCTTGGTGAACGGCTGACGGCGATAGTACACAAAGGTGCCGATGCCGTACTCCTCTACCTCACCGCCCTCGTGATGATGGTGGTGATGATGGCAGCCGTGGCTGCTTTTTTCATGATGATCATGGTCGTGATCATCATGGTCGTGATGTTCATCGTGGTCGTGATGATGGTGCTCATGCTCATCATGATCGTGATGGTGTCCATCTTCATCATGGTCATCTTCGTCAACATCAGCATTCAGCTCCTGTACCCATGCGGCGGAGGAAGCGACCTTGTCGAAGTCGAAGTTGTTGGTATTGAGGATCTCGCTGATTGCCACCTCACCGTGGGTAGTCTCAATGATCTTTGCCTCGGGCTGGAGCGCGCGGATGACCTTTTTGATATTGACCAGCTCTTCCTCAGTGACGAGGTCGATCTTGTTGAGGATGATGGTGTTGCAGAACTCGATCTGCTGGATCAGCAGGTTCTCGATATCCTCATCGTCGATATCGTCATTCAAGAGAGCGCCGCCGCAGCCGAATTCACTGCTCAATCGAGCCGCGTCAACGACGGACACGACGTTGTCCAGACGGCAGAGCTTGGGCAGTCGGGGATCGTTGTAGGAGCCGTCGAGCATAGAGATGGTCTGCGCGATCGGGATCGGCTCACAGATGCCCGAAGCCTCGATCAGGATGTAATCGAACTTCTGCTGCTTTACCAAGCCGAGGATCTGCTCGATCAGATCGGTCTTGAGAGTACAGCAGATACAGCCGTTCTGGAGCGGTACAAGGTTCTCGTCCTTCTCATTGACGACGCCGCCCTTTTGGATCAGCTCAGCGTCGATGTTGACCTCGCCGATATCGTTGACGATGACGGCGACCTTATAGCCCTCCTGGTTGTTGAGCACATGATTCAATAATGTCGTTTTGCCCGCGCCGAGATAACCGGTCAGCAGGGTAACGGGAAGAATTTTTCTCATATCTATCAGTCCTTTGTTTTGAGTTATACTGATTTCTGATATAACATTTAATTAGATATTAGCGAAAAATCTCGCAGAGCGAGGCGGAGGACGCCGCTAGGCTGGCGCCTAGCAAGGACGACAACAATGATATGCGGGATTTTACGCAATAGATGATAAAGTGTTATATCAGAAATCAGTATTACACTTGTATTATAGCACAATCGCCGGATTTGGCAAGCCGAGGATATGCCGACTTTTTCAGCGCTGCGCCGATCAGTTTTATGATTTTTGCCGACAAAGATCTGTTTTAGGATAGCGCATAAGCAAAATTCTTGAATCGTTTGTAAATTTTCGTCGATTTTTCTTGCTTTAAAGAATTATGTCGGTTATAATGTGATTGCAATAATAATTGATATGGAACTCGCTGCGGCTCGCTCCAATATACGCCCCTATGAGTCGGTACGAGTTCCGCCCCACCTCGCCTTTACCAAAGGGAGGCTATCATCGATATACAAAAGGAGTAGTATTATGCCCAACAATGATTTTCATGAAGACCATGAACCGAACGCCATCGAGCGTGACCGCATGGAAAGAAGAGAACAAACCAAGAGAAAGAGCCGTATCTCCAGTATTCTGGTGATCGTCATCGGTGTGGCTGTGATCATCGGCATGATCATCGCGATCGCCTCTCTGGTCGGAAAGAACAAAAAGTCAGGTGATACCGAGCCCTCCACGGTGACAGCTACCATCGTCTCCGTATCGCAGGAGACGCAGGGATCGACAGAGGCTACCGCTCCGAAGTCGACCCAGCCCGCGAGAGATCCCGCGCTCAATAATATCGCATCCTCACAGGATAACAACACACAGCAGTCGACTCTCCCCTCCTCTGCCTCTTCTTCCGCCTCCTCCGATGTTTCCTCCGATGCTTCTTCGAGCAGCGCCTCTTCTGCCGGCGGCTCCTACAGCAGCGGCAACTCCCTGCACTATACCGCATCCGGTCAGACATCCTACGGCTACGACTGGACCTATTCCGGCGGCGGCGGTATCGTCAACGTCGGCTGTAACTACGACTTCAACACCAAGCAGTATGACTTCAACATCACCGGTGTGGCTCCGGGTACCACGACCCTGACGCTGTATTACAACACCGCTGACGGTGTACAGCAGCCCGTCAACATGACCGTACAGGTCGACAGCAACCTGAACGTGACCCAGATCGGATAATACTAATCGGTTGAGCATACCACAGCCCCGAACCGCGTGTCCGGGGTCTCACAATGACAATCTTCATAGAGAATACTGATCGCAAAACAGCGTGCCGGGATCTCCGACACGCTGTTGTTTATGCTGTTCTCCACGAACATATCCTTATTTGTTGTTGACAGCGGCATACTGCTTTGCCCAGTTACCGACAAAAGCCTCCTTGACCTTCTCCCATTTTTCATCGGTTCGATCGGCGTTATAAGCGGTCAGTGCGGTGACCAGCTCGGAACGGTAGGTATCAGGATTCGGCTGATAGAGCGTCGCCCAATCCATTCTGTAGCATCCCTTTTCGATATACTCGTTCTGCTTTGCCAAGAAGCCGTTGTTCGATTTAGCGGCGTTCTTGTAGGGCATGTTACCGATCTGTGTGACCATCGCGTCACTCGCTTTCTCGTCGGTCACAAGCCATTTCATAAAGTCAAGGGTCGCTTTTTGATCAGCCTCGGATACACCCGCGTTGACCGCCCAGAAGTTCTCCGATCCGCTGTTCAATCCTGCCTTTTCCTCGCCCTTCACGCCGCAGTAGTACGGGATCATGGACACGTTCGGCACCGCCGCGGACAGCTTGGCATAATCCCATGAACCGGTCAGGAAGAACGCCGCCTTGCCGGAGGTGAACTCCTGTGTCGGATTATGGCCGCCCTTTGCGAGATCCTCGGGCGCGGTGATCGAATTGTTGATACACAGATCATAGAGCTTTTTATAATTCGGCAGATACGCGCCGGTGATCGAGGCGGGCGCTTCTTTCCAAGTGCCGGAATCCTTCTCCTCGTAATAATACTCAAGGTTCGCCAAATGACCGGTGATACGCCATGAAGACTCCGCGTCCAGATCGGGCGAGCAGAACGCGTCGAAGCCCAGCCACGAGGAATTCCGATGGATCGATTCGACCACGTTTTTCAATGTGTCGAAGTTATCGATGTCATCTACCTTATATCCTGTCTTGGCGATCAGATCGGTGTTCACGGCGATACCGTAGCACTCCAGGCAGTAGGGGATCGCAACCAGCTTGCCCTCTTCCGTGGTATAGTTATAAGAGGATGTGTTCAGCTCGCTGTGGACGCCGGTACCGGACAGATCGAGCGCTTCTTCCTTCCATTCATCCGCGGTATCCTGGTTATTGATCACAAACAACGAGGGCGGATCCTCGGATTTCATCTCTTCACGCAGCGTCTGAAGATAAGTGCCGCTCTCGGGCGTTTCTACCTTCACCGTTACACCGGTTTCTTCCTTATACTGTTGTGCCAGCGTCTGCAATGTTTCGTCCAGCTCGGGCTTGAAGTTCAGCCAATAAACAGAACCCTTGGGTGCGCCGAAGCCGCAGGCGGTCATCGACACGACCAGCACAACACAAATCAACAGGGCGATTATTCTTTTGGGACTCATTTCACATACTCCTATCATAAACCGAGCGGAAAGCCACGGCTTGACCGCTGTGGTTTTTCGCGTTCAGTTTACCTGATATATCACTCTAAGTATAATCGAAACGGACGCTAATGTCAACCATATCAAAACCCCCGCCTCAAAGAGACGGGGGTTGTTAATCATAGGTTCACGCAATATGATTATCAGTCAGTTGTAGGATAGAGGGTCTGTCCGCCCTGAGTCTGCTGGAATACTCTCATTGCGTCTCTTGCCTCAACCTTACCGTTCAGGTTAGCATCAGCGCACTGTGCTGCATAGCCGGACAGCTTGTCAGCCGGATCCTCAGCCAGAGTGCTCTGGTTGATCTTCATCGCGTCTCTCGCCTCAACCTTACCGTTCAGGTTAGCGTCGCCGAGAGGATTAATGGTAACCGCCTGAGTGACAGCCTCAGTGCCGACAGTGATCTCATACTCACGGGTAGCATGATACTTCTTCTCTACGGTGAGAGTATAGGTGCCTGCGGGAACAGCGTCGAAGGAATACTCAGTATTACCGGTAACGCTAGCGGTGAAGTTGTTATCGGTACCGGTCAGGGTAACGGTAGAAACCTCTGTCGGGAATTCGGTTTTCAGATAGCTGGTGATTGCGCCGCTGACAGTAGAACCGGTCGGAACAGGCATCGTGGGCTCGGAGAGCGCGACCGGGCTGGTGAAGTTGCTCTGCACGATCTTACCTCTGTCGATGATTCTGGTCAGATCATAGTCCGACTGCGCAAGCGTCTTCATCTCGTTCTTGATCGTCGCGTCACCGGCAGCTTTGACTTTGTAGTGTGCCACGATCAGCGCAGCAGTATCGGAATTGAACTTAAAGCCGGAGTAAGAAGGGATAGAAGCGTTATAGTAAATCGCGCCCATACCGACATACTCCTCGGAGTTGATCCAGTGACCGCTTGCCATCGTGGCAGTCTTGGTGATCGGGAACATGCCTTCAATGTCAAAGATACCATCATTCACGGTATACTCATCGGTCAGCTCCAACACGGAATTGGTGTAGTACTGAGCGCCGTCCAGAGAACCGATCTTACCTTGATTGAGCTGACTTGCGTTCAGATAGGTGTAAGCGGTGATGGTATCGCCTACAGCATAAGTTTCCGTAACGCTGTTACCCTTCACGCTTATCATTGTGACCTTCGCGACACCGGTGTCGGCAGCGCCGATGGAAACGACGCTTACGGAAGCAATGATCATAACTGCGAGCAAAATGCTCAGAAATCTTCTCATATGAATTCCTCCTAAAGATTATTTTGTAACACAGCGTATGAAGCAACCCGCCTCAAACGCTTACTCAGTATCTATATTGTATCAAAGAATGATGAAAAGTGCAATACAAAAAACACGGAAAACCGATAATTCACAATCTTTTTACAATCCCGCGACCGCGGATCCTGCTACGAAAAAAAAGGAAAGCTCTCTCACCGCGGTAAGAGAGCCTGTAAAGTGTATTATTTTGACTTGGAGCTCGAAGAGGATCCTGTTTTTGCCTGATTCTTTTCGGGTTCCTTGATCCTGCGTGCAACGACCACAAATCTGCCGTTTTCGGTATGATAGTTACAGGTCGAAAGTGTGATCAGCTCATCGCCGAATTTCGGTGTGATACCGGTTTCGTAGATGGCGTTCGCCTTGACATTCCTGACATACTCGTTAAATTTTGTCTCGGAGCTGAGGTTCTTATACTTATAGTAACAGAAGTGATCCTTCTCTTCTTCTTCCGGATAGATCTTTCCGTAGAACGCCGCCACAACCTCATAATCTCTGTTTTCGTAACGGGTGTCAAAGAAAATGATCTTATGCTCCTTGTAAAAATCGACCTGACCGTATTTCGGCAACTCACCAAACATTGTGCCGTTATTCATATGATGACCGTAGATCAAATAGTAGTTGCTCACCCGGGGACATTCGCCGTCGATGAACAGCATGCCGCTGTCGGAATACTTGCCGTAGAAATCACGGTGGAGATAATACTCCGGATCCTCGGGCTTGTACATGACCGGGTAATCGATCTTGGTGCCCTCGATCTTCAGCCAGCCGAAGAAATCGGGGTTTTTATTATACAGATCATCATATTTGCGCAGAGAACCGTCATCGTTCCTTTCATCGGTATCCACTATCATATCGGACAGATCGTCAAAGGTCTTTTGTTCGTTCCACGCCCTGATCAGTGTGATCAAAAGCATGGTCAAGCCGACGATAAAGCCGATGATGAAGATCGACAGGATGACGATGACCGCTTTCTTGCCTTTTTTCTTTTGAGCGGGAACAGCGGGTGTATCGGCACCGTTCTCTGTGTATTGCGGGGGAACGGTACGCGCGCGCCTAACGGAAGCAGATCGAGCACGGCTTTCGGGCACGCGATCGCTCCGTCTGTTTGTTTCCGACTCAGGTTTGATATGTCTCACTGCTGTTCCTTCGTCAGTGTAAAGGTATTGCCGTCGCGGGTCATGGTGAGTGTGTCGCCGCTGACGCTGTAGTCATATTCAAAGTCGCTGCCCTTTGCGGTATCCATATCGATGCCGAGCTTGCCGTTTTCCGCACTGTAAACAAAGGTATAGTTATCTACGCCCGTGAGCATGATACCTCTGCCCTTTCCGTCGAACATATAGGTCGTGCCCTGATCCAGCTTCCATTTGCCGAGCAACTCAGAGGCATTAGCACCGCCGTTTTCGGCAAGGGTGATATCATGACGGTCGGCAGCAGTCGGCAATACACCGTTTTTATAATACGGTGTGATATTCGTCGTACCGTCCTGAATTTCGTTAGAACCTCCCTTGGATTTCCATCCGGTATCCTTACCGCCTCCGGTTAGGACGCCGGCGCCGTGGATGCCCAGAAAAGAACCGTCAGCGGGAGCAAAAATAAACAGCAACGACACAGCGATCACCAGACCGAGGATTACGATGATCGCGATCGTCAATGTTTTTTTCTTTTTCTTTTCGGCTGCGGTAACATTGCCGGGAGTTTTTCTTGGGGGTTGGTGTCTGTTATCCCGGTTTTCTGAAGAAGGAGCCGCTCTTCTCGGTGAATAGCTCATAATATCAATCCTTTATAAAAATAACTTCCCCGGTGCGTCATATGTCCGCTTTTGCGGCAGGCAACGGGGTATTTGACCCATTTTGATCGGTAGATCGGACGCGGATGGCGAAAAACTGCACCCGACACAACCGACTGTTTTCTTTTTGATGAATAGCGCATTTACAACCATCAATCTATTTTCAGTATTCAGTCCTCATCGGTTGAGATTGCCACGGGACTGAACATGCGTGTCAGCCCCTCGCAATGACTATTTTGAAATAATAGTGTCTGAAAACTCAATACCAAAAACATCAGGGCGACGGCGGAAATCCGTCGCCGCCCGTTCGTTTAGGGTTAGCGAATATTATTTAGTGAATATTCCCTTGCGCTTTGCAGTATACAGAACGCCAACAACACCTGCCATGGAAGCCAGGGTGATGATCAGCCATAAGTACAGGTTGGAAGCATCACCGGTCTTCGGGGAAGTGGTAGAAGAATCCTTTGTGGAGGAATCGGGAGTGGAATCCGGGGTAGAATCCGGAGAAGCACTCTGATCTTCGGAAGAACCGTTCTCATCGTAAACTATGAGAGTAGTAACAACAGGCTCGTCGCAATCATCGAAGATAGCAGCGATCTCGTTGGTGCCGACATGGCATGCGCTCATCAGAACGCTTGCGTCATCAGCGATCAGGCTTGTGGTAGAACCTGTACCGCCCAAATCGTTGACTTTGATATCTTTGCCGTTGATCTGGAACTTTACAAAGTGATCAGCAACATGAGTCTCATAGTCAGCAGCCTCGGTGTCAGTGAAAGCGACTGTCATTTCCAGTCTGCCGCCCTCAGCGAGATAATACTCGTAGGGGTTCTTTGCCCACATATACTTGGGCAGCTCAACAGGAGCTTCTGTGGGAGCTACAGTAGGATCTACTGCGGGAGCCTCAGTGGGCTCAACTACGGGTGCCTCGGTGGGCTCTACAACCTCAGTGGGTGCCGGAGCCTCAGTGGGTGCCGGAGCCTCGGTGGGAGCCGGAGCCTCGGTGGGTGCCGGAGCCTCGGTGGGTGCCGGAGCCTCGGTGGGTGCCGGAGCCTCGGTGGGAGCCTCAGTGGGAGCCGGAGCCTCGGTAGGAACGATCTTCGGGATAATGAGATCAGCCATAGTTACTTCTACTACACCGGCTCCGTCTGCAAACATCTTGCCGCAGGCAGGGTCAACACATACATAGTGAGCTTTTACGCCGTCAGCCTCGGTTGTTGCGGGAACTTCGGAAACGAACTGGAGCTCGTGTACATGCGGAGCCTCGGTAGGAGCCACAGTGGGTTCGGGAGCCTCAGTGGGTTCGGGAGCAGTAGTGGGCTCGGGAGCCTCAGTAGGAGCAGTTGTCTCGCTGCTCACAACGGTTACGGTAGTGCTGTTGACAGTGTAACCGAGATCCTTGTCCTTATCGTTGCAGAAGTAAGCAACATTAGCATCAACATCCTGTGTGCCGGTAGCATCATCATTTACTTTTAAGGTGATGGTACCGAGAACGAGATCATTCTCGCTGGAATAACCATTTTTCTTAACAAAAGCAGAAAAATGCTTGCCGCCGAAATCAGCGCCGCCGAATTCGGATACAGCAGCGAGTTCATCGCTGGATTTGCTGGAAACAAAAGTCATTCCATCAGGTACAACGATGTCAAATTCAGCTGCACCAAGGTTCTCGATCGCGCCGAGAGTTACGGTGACCAGTACGGTGTCACCGGGTTTTGCTTCTGTTTTATCTGCCGTCAGTGTCAGCGTTGCGTCAGCAGGCGCAGCGTTTACCGGCACGGCCAATACCAGTAAAGACACGACGAGCATTAAACAAAGCAAGATAGATAAGATTCGCTTGTTCATGACCAAGCTCCTTTCATTGTTTTGCGGGAAAGATTTCATCCAAGCGTCACGGATTCCCACAGTCCGATAACGCCGGGGATAGCTTGACCTCTATCCGAGGTTTGTGGGATCCACCGCGTGTCCGTCACATCAGTGAAAGTCAGGCGGTGATGTATTCCAAGTTTTGTCCTCCGCCGAACGGCAAAGGGTAAAACAAGAAATCAAAATGTTGTGTTTAAGCGCCGGTAAGCGGCCGTAAAACCACACCGGGGTGCAGTTCTCCCACCGGGGCGCTTATACGGTCTTCATTATAAACTTTCGAAATAGGGATGTCAATAGAAGTTTTTACAAATTCCTATAAATAAGTGCCGATTTATGATTACATTTTTGAAATATAATATACATTTCTGACAAACAATTTTTTCCTTTGTCGGTTTTCACTAAATAGAGTCAGATGATGACAGCTCGATTTCAGCATGGTGACGACACGAAAAAGCCGTTCTCTTCGAGCGTTGACAGAGCGCTTTCACGTGATCCAGCCGTAATGAAACAGCCTATATTCAGACGGTTGATCCGCAGGAAAAATGCTCCTTTTGCACAAGCCGCTCCGGCTGTCAGTGCTTCTTTTCGCAGATCACAAGATAGCGGTCGAAGGTGTCGGGACTGCCGGCATAGATACAGGTGATCAGCGTGAGGAGTTGCCTGTCCTTTTGGATATAGATATCCGCGGTTTCATCCTCGGTCACGACCTTATAATCGATGACCTCATAATCGATATCCTCCCAGTAGTTGTGGATGGACACCGTGTCCCCTATCTCCAGCTTGCGGATATTGTCAAAAAAGACCCTGCCGATATAATCGGTATGACCCGCGATGGCGACATTGGTATTGTTTTGCTCAACAGGCAGCGAGGTGCCCGAAAGATGCGCCGCGCCATATGCCATCACGTCATCACTCGCGCCGAGATAGACCGGCAGATAGAGGTTGATCGCGTCAGCGCTGAGATAGCAGTAGATATTCGATAGGCCATAATCGCTCATTCTCAGCGCGGGGGTGGCATAGTCGGTGGTATCCACCGTGCCCTGATGATCGACCAAGCCCTCATTATACGCAAAGCTGTCCCTGCGCAGCGCGTCAAGATCATATTGGAACGCGACGGGAGAATCCGAGACGCGGTTGCCGTAGGTATCGATCACATAGTGCTCCTCATTGACCTCTCCGCGCTCCAGTGCTTCTTTGTAGTTTTTGGCGGTAACACCGGGGATCCCTTTTCCGCCGGAGGAATCATCTCCCCCGCTTGTATTGGAAGGGATGATATGCGCCTGTGTTTGCTTGTACTCATCGATCACGGAATTTGCGCGCTGTTGACCGAAGAAGTTCGAAACGACCGGAAACAGGAGCAAGCCCAATCCGGCGAGCAGCAGTACGATCGCGATAGTCATAGTGACTTTTTGCCATACTTTCCACTTTTTCTTCGGTTCTTTCTCCTTAGCCATCGGGATCACCGTCCTTTATCGCAGCGGCACGCTCCCGCATCTTTTTCTTATGCAGACGGAGGATGACAAACACCACGCCGCCGACAAACAGCAGGAACACCGCGACCACGATGCCCGCGGTCACAAATGGGATCTTGTAACCGAGGAAGAAGAAGTAATCGTTGCCCGTTGATACGGACGCCACGTCGCCGGGATCACGATCCTCTACGCGCGTACCGCGCACCAACAGTCGATGGGAATTGATGGAATAAGGCGTACAGGTCAAGAGCGTCACCAGATCCCTGCCCTCCTCGACATACAGATCCTTGGTGTTATCGGGCAGGACGACCTTGATCTGATCCACCTGATAGGTCAGCACACGGTCGAGCACATGGATGTAGAACAGATCGCCCTCCTCCATATCGGTGAGGTAGTCAAAGAAGGTCTCGGTCGGAAAGGCGGAATGAGCAGAGATCACGCTGTGGGTATTCTTGCCGCCGATCGGAAAAGCGGTATTATCCAGATGACCCGCTCCGCGTTCAAGCACCTCTTTGGAGACGCCGTGATAGATGGGCAGATAGACGTTGATCTTCGGGATATCGATGAAGCCGATCAGACCGTTGGCGCCGGCGTTGAAGGTCTCTTCATAATGCGCGCCGATCGCCTCATATGCCTCCTCGTCAAAAGGGTCGGTCAGGATGACCGTGTTGAGTAGGCTTTTGTTATAAGCCTCCGCCTCGGCAAAGAGCTTTTCGAGCTCTTCGGGCTCCATTTCCTGCGCCTTTTGATGTTCGAGCTTCGCTTCATTGCGCATACCGATATTATTGATGACAGAGCTGATCAGCGGATAGGTCAAAATGCCCAGACCGATCAGAAATATCAGAACAATGGCAATAATGGGTAAATAGCGTTTCATAAAAACGTCCTTTTATACCGGTTTTCATATAGAAAGCGGATTGATAAGAATGTCCGGCTTTTATTGAAAACTGGCATTTGGTTATTCTCGTATTATTATAGTATAAATCGACACCAAAAGCAATGAACGAATTGTTAAATAAGACATTGATCTGATTTGACTGTTTTTACAGCTATGACAAAAGCAGGGCGTGGATTCGCCTTCCCCTCGGGTAAATGCCTGTTAATGCAATTTTCGTATTCGTTGTCATTCCGAGGAGGAGCAACGCTCCGACGTGGGAATCCCCCTGATAGGAGTAGGAACTCACTGTTCACCCCATTAATGACAAGGGGATTGCCACAGCCCGCAAATGAATAGTCATTGCGAGGAGAGCGATCAAGCCCGACGTGGCAATCTCAACCTTAACCGATGCGGGCTTCGCAATGACAATTGTCATACAAAAAGGGAGCCCTTGCGGACTCCCTCAGAGTTAGATCAATGACAAATTATTTTGCGGAGCTCTTCTTCTTCATAACAACGATGAAGAGAGCAGCAGCGAGCAGTACGAGGCTGCCGCCGATGATGGTGAACATCAGAGTGCCGTTGCCACCGGTGTTGGGCAGCTTAGCCTTGGTATCTTCGATAACTACGATCCTATCTGCATCGCCGGGCAGAACAACTGTCTGCGGAGTGCTGTTGAGGTTGTAGCCTTCGGGAGCGCCGGTCTCCTTAACAATGTAAGTGCCTGCTGCGAGGTACTTATCGAAGGTGACCTTACCCTCGTTGCCGGATGTAGTACCGGAAGTGATCTCGGTGGTGCCGTCTGCCTTGTACAGGGTGAAGGTAGCGCCGGTAAGCGGAGCTTGGGTATTAGCGTCGATCTTCTGTGCGGTGATCTTGTAGGTCTTTGCGTTAACGGTGTCGCCGGGGATGGTCTTGGTATCGGAACCGTTGCTGTAGATCAGAGCGTCGGTGTTGGGGATGTTGGTGTTGACGGGAGCGTCGGAAGCCAGCTTGGTGGTGTAGGTAACGACAACCTGGTTACCGGTAGCGTAGAAATCGTTCTTATCCAGCACAGTTTTTGCATCGATGGATACGCCGAAGGTAGCGCCGCCGATGTCAGCAGGCTCGGTGATAACATTGTAATTGGTGCCTTCGGTGAGCGGGGTCTCGGTAGTGCCGTTCTTCAGAACAACGCTTACGATGTCCTTCTTATTTGTGTCAAGTCCGGTACCCATAGTATCGGTGATGATGTAGGACGTCAGCTTGTTGGCAGTGGAACCGGTAACATCTGCGGTCAGAACGTAGGTGATGTCATCATTGGAACCGAAGGTCTGATCCTCTTTGGTCAGAGTTTCGTCGCCGAGTTTGAAATGCTTCTTAACGCCGGGCTCGCCCAGTTCTTTGATCTTACCGTTCTGATCATAGTCGATGGTCAGACTGTTGATTGTCTGAGTACCATCCTTGTAAGGAAGAACAACGATGGATTCCTGCAGGATCTCCTTGTTGTTGACCGGAACATCGGTGCACTTTACATAGTAAATACCTGCGCCAACATTGTAGGTCTTTTCGTTAGATGTGGAAGAAACGAACTTGTCCGCAAGACCGTCGCCGAGACCGGTGGATTTCTTACATGCCTCGAGCAGATTAGCAGTCTCGTAGGTGCTGGTAAGGATCGCACTCTTTACGGTGCTATCGGTAACATTATCAGTTGCCTCGTATTTGCCGGTTGTCGTGTTCAGCGTAGCCAGAGGATAAACGGTAAACTCATAGCCGGGCTTTTCGGTCTTTAAGGTAAAGGAATAGTCAGCAGCGGAAACTGCGGGGATCATCATCATAGCGATTAAAAGAACCGCTACAGTAACAGAGAGGACTCTCTTAACAGATTTCATGTTTTTAAATCTCCTTTTCATGAAAATAGTTTAACAATATCTCTTATACGGCGCTCAAGCGCTAAAGCAAAGCGCCGTGATCATTGATTATTTTGCGGCGTGCTTCGCCGTTTTACGCTTTGTCGATCTCTTGGTATAGATCACATAACCGCCCAGGGACAGAACGCCCAGCACGGCGACCAGACTACCGATGATCTTGAACAAGGTCATACCGGGGCCGGCAGTGTTCGGAGCTTTCAGAACACCGTTGACATAATCGTAGGTGAGGTGATACTTCATCTCATGGGTTCTCTGATCCTCCATCGGGAACGAGAAGACGTGTACGGTCTTGTTGAGACTGTATCTTGCATTCGGCTGTCCGGGGACATTCGCCTCGGATACGCCGCTCTCGATCATGACGTACTGCTGATACTCGGGGGCGGAAGAGACCTGATAGCCGTTCTTGTAGATCGGCAGATTCTCGATCTCCGCTACACCGTCAGCAAATCCGTAGTCGGGACCTGTGCCCGTACCGTACGGAGACGCGCCGAGCGCCAGAACCTTTTCATACTTTGCTTCTTCACCGGACGTCGCGTTGAGTTCTTCGATAAACTCATCGCTGACCGGATAGATCTCAAAGATAACATTGTTGACCTTCTGATTGCTCTGGTTGGTCTTGTTGATCGTGATCGAGCCCTTCTTCGCCTCGTTGTAGAAGATCATACCGAGCGGGTTGATCTTGCTCGCGCTGAAGTCGGCGGAGGACATCGTGTGAGGCGTCGTGCCGTCAGCTTCATAGCGGGAGTAATCGTAATAGACGGGAGCGTCAGCAACCAGCTGGAAGTTCTCATCTCTTACGGTGACGGATACCAGATAATCGGGCTGTTCATTGAAGATATCGGTATCGTAGGTCGCGCTGTTATCGTTGGCAACGTCCTCAAGATAACTCATATCCTCATAAACATGGTAACGATAGGTACCGGGCTCAGTGTAGTGGAAAGTGCCGAAATTGATGACGCCGTTCGTGATAACTGCGGTTTCAACATAATCCGTGGTAGCTTTGATATCAGACGAATCACCGGAGAAGCGCGGAACACCCTCGAGCACAAACTTGAACAGCCTACCGGTGTAGTTGGTGTCGTCAAACTTCTTGGTACCGGAGATCGTTGCCGAAGTGGGCTTCGAGTCATTCGGCGTATTGGTCACGGTGATACCGCCCGGGACGTCGCTGACAACGTAAGGATTAATGCGGTCGTGGCTGTAGGCAGCGGTGTAGTTCGGGACGCTGTCCTCGTCCTCCACAACATAGACGTGTGTACCGATCGGGATACCGCTGAAGTCGACTCTCTCACCGGGTACGAGGTTGACTATACCGTCGGTGCAGGTATTGCCGTTATCGTCTACTAATGTATATGGTGTAAAAGAACCGCCTTCCTCGAACTGCAGATAGATCTTTGCAGGGAAGGTCATGCCCGGGGGAGCGGTCGCGCCCGGCGCCATCTCCTTCATTACCGAGAAGGTACCGAGGTTCGGGGTATTGACATAGTCGACCTGTAACTCAGCATAGTCATACTCATTGCCGGAGGTGTTGATCATCGTATGCGTGGCCGATTCACTCGTCGTGTCACTGTCGAGCAGTGTTCTCGTATTATTCGAGACATTGTCCCAATAAGTCCAAGAGGTCGAATAGGACAGATAGCTCTTCTTCATTGCCGGAGGCGTATACTGCTTGACGTTCGGCTGAGAATTGATGCCCAGAATCGAGTGCGGGATATCCATTCTGCCGCCGTGACCCAAGGTGAAATCACCGTAGAGATCATCGGTGACAGCCGTTTTGCCATCAAAGGACTTGAAGCCGAATTCGGAAATCGCGGAAACAACTTCCTTGAGTCCTTCGTTGACGTCCGCGGTGTTGATCTCCTCGGTAACGATGAAGTTGTTGCCCAGAGGCGTCATGGTGAATTCCATCTTACAGTTACTCTCGATCAGACCGCGCTCCATGTAGAATACCGTCATGGTGTAGGTCTGGGAGTAATCGAAGGTGAAATCCTTGACAGCGGAAGCACCGGAGGTACCGGTCTTGTCTACCGTTGCCTTAAGGGAGTTAAAGTCCACACGGCCGTGGCTCTCCTTGTGGTCACCACCCATGTCGAGGACGAGCTGTGAGTTGCCCGACTCATCGGTGATGTACATCCAAAGATCATCGTCACCGGTAAAGTCGAAGTAGACCGGATCTGAGGCGGTGTTGACGCCGGCAGACTCATCGGGAGCCGGAACACGGAACTTCATCTGCGTTTTGATACCGAAGCCGTAGTTCAGGTTCTCATTGGCATTGGTCTTTGTACCCTTATAGTTGTTGGATGCGTTGTTGAAGGGGAAGATACCGTAGCCGGAGGCTGTGTTATACATGAATCGGCTCAGACCGTCCTGTACACCGTAGGTAGTGCCTGCGCCGTAGTTGACGCCGGTGGGATAAGTCGCGGAACCGTCACTCGCCCATGTGAAATAGACGTTGTCGGTCGCGTTCTTGGAGTTAAAGGTATACTTTTTGTAGTCTTTGCCGGGGACGTCAGTTACCTTAAAGGGGAAGGAACTGTTGACGACCTTGGCGTGGCCGCTCAACGGACCGCTTTCGGACGCGTTGAAGTACGGAGCCTGTTGTCCGTTCGGAAGCAAGAGGTTACCATTGCTGTCAAGCGAATTGTTCACCAATCCCTGATAGCTCGTGTACATGTCATGGACATGCGGAATGCTGTTGTTCCATGACTTGTCCGAGTTGTTCGCGATATGCGAAAAACGGGTGACATTATAGGAATTGGTCGCTTCACGGTAGCCATAGCTGTCGGTACCGCCCTGATGATGGGACGATTCCTTGTACGCATCGTTGGTATCGGTAAAGTTACCGAAGTACAGCGGCTGAGACCAGTCGGAATGAGCATCCGCCTGTGCCTTGACGACCTCACGGTTGAACGCGTAGAACGGATACCACTCGTCGATCGCACCGCCGAAATTCTTGGTACCGGCTTGAACCGGTTTGAGCCACTGGGTGTTCGCCAGCTCTTCATCCGACAGATAGTCGAAGTAGGTCGCGTTTGCCCAGAACAGGTTCGGCGCGGTGTTCGCGCTGTTGCTGGTGTTGACGGGTGCGGTATACGTCATTTTGCTCGTATCACCGCCGCCTTCGCCACCGCTGGTGTTAGGCGTAGCCGTTACGTAGTTCTTGCCGTTTTCAACGGTAAGAGTAAAGGTAACGCTTGTGGTATTAGCGGGCAGGTTCAGATGCATATTTGCTCCGCCGTTCCACACCAGCTCTGTCTTGGTGTTGTTAGGGATGGTAACATCACCGCTGCCGCTGACGCCGCACCACTTCGCGCCGCCTTCTTCGGCGACCATCTTGAAGTTGATGCCGCTGGCATTGACAGGGATCGTGACCGAGCCGCCGGTACCGCTGTTGATCTTATTCGCCGAGGTAGCAGTGGTCGTCCAGCTGTTCATCGAACCGGATACAAACCAGTAGCTGATCGCGGCGTCAGCCGAAAGCGAGGTCGTCGTGATCACGACCGCAAAGGTAGACAAAATCAACAGTGCCGCCAAAACAACAGATAGCGTACGCTTGCCAAAACCGAACGAACGGTTTTGCTTTTTTGTCATTAATCGTATCTCCTTTCTTTCAAAATGATTTGATAAATACTCAAAACAACATAAAAAGCTATTCTGATTATTTTCCTTTACATTATATACAAATCCATTTGACCTATTTTTCTGATTTCGAAAATTGCGCTTAAAATTTTGTAACCTTTTATATTTTATCACAATTGACAAAGAATGCTTTTATGACAATTGGCTGATTATTCAAATTGTTCTAAACATTTGTATTTATATGGTATGATCGGCGGCTCGTCATTCTTTTGCGGATAATTATACATAGAATATGCGATGCTTTTCTATAGGGTGACTGTAGATATCGAATGATCGATCATTTGATAATGAAAGAGGCTGTCATAAAACGGAAATTTTTAGCGGCAGCTCCTTTGCGATCAACAAAAAAACACGCACCGAGAACGATGCGTGTCCGTTAATACTTGATTGTCACGCCTCGCGAAAGAGGCTCACGATGACAATTGGTATTACAGGAAGTGGGCGCGGAGCTCCTCGCCGCTGTGGGCGGAGAGGTACGCGGGCGCGATATCGAACACCGTCTTGGCGCCGGTCATGCCCTCACCGTTCATGCGATAAGCCGCTCTCGCGCAAGCGAGCAGAACGGAGCCGGTGAATTCGGGGTTGGAATCGAGCTTGAGGCTGTACTCGATGACGTGCTTGGTGCCCTCGGAGGTGGTGCCGCTGTGGATCACCGCGCCGCCGTGGGGCAGACCGCTGTGGTCGCGCTTCATCTCCTCTTCGGTGATGAAGTGTACGGTGGTGTCATACTCGTCAAAGTAGTTGGGCATGGTCTTGATCGCGTTCTCGATCGCCGCCTTGTCAGCGCCGTCCTCGGCAACGACAAAGCACTCACGGGTGTGCTTCTGGCGGGTGGTCAGCTCGGGATTGGAGCCGCTGCGGACAGCGTCAAGCGCCTGCTCGACCGGGATGGTGTACTGGCGCGCGTCCTTGACGCCCTCGATGCGGCGCACCGCGTCGGAGTGACCCTGGCTGACGCCCTTGCCCCAGAAGGTATACGCCTTGCCGCAGGGCAGGATCGCGTCCGCATAAACGCGGTTGAGCGAGAACATGCCCGGATCCCAACCGGCAGAGATAATGCCGATCCTGCCGGCAGATTTGGCGGCAGCGTCGACGTTTGCGAAATGCTCGGGGATACGCGCATGGGTGTCGAAGCTGTCGATCACGTTGTAGAGCGCCGCGAACTTGGGCGTCATCTCGGGCAGATCTGTCGCGGAACCGCCGCAGATCACCAGAACGTCGATGGGCTCGTCACCCTTTTCCAGATCCGCAATGGAACGGACAGGCACGCCGGGGGTGTTGATGGTCAGGCTCTCGGGAGCACGGCGGGTATAGACCGCCACCAACTCCGTGTCGTCATTCATTTTAACAGCGGCTTCTACGCCTCTGCCCAGGTTGCCGTAACCCAGGATTCCGATTTTGATACTCATACATATACCTCCAAATTCCAAAATATTGAAACGCCTGAAAAGACGTTGCTGTCGGTTGTGATTGCAAAAGGAACAATCTCCTGCAAAGGCAATATTTAAATTATTTTACTATTTTAGCACTTCAAAGCGATGATGTCAATATCCGCATATGCTCAATTCGCGTTTTCGAGCGCGGTCATCAGGGGTGCGAGCACCTGCTTCTTGCGGCTGACGACGCCCTCGAGGATGACGCTGTTGTCGGCAGTCTCCTTCACGAACGCCGATTCTACCGTACCTTTCGCGCCCTGACCGACAAAGAGCAGTTCAGTCGAGCGGTCGATGATGTTGGTCAGCATGAGGAACAGCATATCCGCGCCCGAATTGGGCAAGAGGCTCTCCATATAGGGCAGCATCTTTTCCTTGACGCGCTCAAGCTCACGGCGGCTCACGCTGGTGACCTGCGACACGGTGATCTTGGTCTGGTCGACCTTGAACGCCTTGCAGTCGATGTGGAAGATCTCGTCAGGCGTTTTTTTGCCGAGCTTGGAGCCGGCGTTGAACATCGCCATCGCGTGCTCCTCGATATCGATGCCCGCGATCTCAGCTAATTCACGGGCGATATTCTCATCCACGGGCGTACAGGTCGGAGAGCGGAACATCAGGGTGTCCGACAGGATCGCGGAGCAGAGCAGTCCCGCGATGGTGGGCTCGATCTCGATCCTGTTCTCACGGTACATCATCGTGATGATGGTCGCGGTACAGCCCAGCGGTTGGTTGCGGAAATAGATCGGGCTGTTGGTCTCGACGGAGTCGATGCGGTGGTGGTCGATCACCTCGATCACCTCGGCGGAGCGGATGCCATCCACCGCCTGACCCTTTTCATTATGGTCGACGAGGATCACCTTGCGGCGGTCGACGTCCAGCAGGTTGCGCTGAGAGATCATGCCGACATAGCGGTCGTCGCCGTCAAGCACGGGAAAATAGCGGATGCGGAGCTTCGACACGGTCGCCTTGACGTCCGCGACCGAATCATCCAGCCCGAAGGTGATGATATCGCTCTTGCGCATCAGATGGCTGACGGGAACGCTCTGGTTGATCAGCTTGGCGGCGGTGTAGGTGTCGAGCGGCGAGGTGATGATAGTACAGCCCGATTCCTCGGCGATCCGCATGATCGATTTGGAGATCTTCGCGCCCAGACAGACGATCAGACAGCTCGCGCCCATCTCGATCGCGCAAAGCTGGGTATCGCTGCGGTTGACGAGGATGACCATATCGTGTTTGTCGATAACTTCCTCCATCAGATCGGGATTTGCCGCGGCGACAACGACCTTGCCCTTGGTGAATTTTCCGTCGGGATCGCCCACAACGACCTCACCCTGCAGGGTGTCAGCAATATTGGAATAGGGCGTTTTTGCTTTAGAAATAGCGGCGGCGTCACGATCCTCCATGTAAAAGCGCGCCTGATCGCCCAGCGTGAGAACGCCTTTGATCTTGCCGCGCTTGGTCAAAATCGGCACGGTCTGGATATTCTCGTCACGCATATACTCCCATGCGCGCTTGAGCGACAGGGTCGCATCGATGGACTTGATCCTGCGGAAGGGCACATCGGCGACCGTCGGTTCGATGGATTCGAGCAGCTGCGGCGACGCCACGCGGAACTTGTCGAGTACATATTTGGTCTCGCCGTTGATCTCACCCGCGCGGCAGGGCACATGCTCCTCACCCGTAAGCCTATGCTTGAGATAAGCATAGCAAATCGCGGAGCAGATCGAGTCGGTATCGGGATTTTTATGACCGATGACAATCGTAGATTTCATGGGATTTCATCCTTTATGTTCAATGTAATGATCGGGTATTGGTAGGGTATATTCGCTCCTTATGATTAAGCGATATAAAGGTAACGTATCGGGAGGAGCAAGCCCCTCCCCTACGGTAAACGCTTCAGCAAATTTGTAGGGGAGCGCCTTGGTGCTCCCGTCGCAGGGCGTTGGTCAAAACCACTTTGTCAGTTCAGGAGATGTAAGTTTTGTAGGGTGCGCCATTTAAACACGCGTATTCGACGACCGGTGGCAGGAGCTCCTTACTCCGCCCCGACGAGCTTGACGAGGACGGGTTCAATCCCTAATGCAGGGAGGATCTTGTCCGTCAGGTCGGCGGTCTTGAAGCGGATGGAGCTGGTGTTCTCACACGGATGACAGCCGAAGTATTCCTCCTGCAAGACATCCTCGTCGATCACGAGCTGTACACGGTGCTCCTTGTCGTTCATCAGTCCGAGCACCGACACACTGCCGGGGTGCAGGTCGAGGAACTCCTCCATCCTGCTCTCGTCGCCGAAGGACAGGCGGCTGATGCCCATCTGTCCCGACAGCTCCTTGGTTTTGAAGGGCTTGTCACCCGGCATCACCACCAGGTAGAACTTGGTCTTTTGGCGGTTGCAGAGGAAAAGATTTTTGCAGATCTTGACGTCCAAAATCGCGTCCACCTCAGCGCAGACCTCCATTGTGGTCGCGGGGGTATCGGGATGATCGGTGCGGTCGAATTCGACCCCGAGTGAATCCAAAAAGGCGTATGTCCGTATCTCTCTGTCATTTCTGCCGCTCAGATCGGCGGGCGAGCCGTGAAATAATTCCATCGTTTCCTCCACAAATTTCTCTATTTTACAATATACACCAAAGCGGCGTTTTTGTCTATCATTATTCTGAGAAAAATCATAATTTTTGATTTACATTCCCCGTGGGCTCTGGTACAATATATGTATCACATCGGTTGAGATTGCCACGTCGTCCTCATCGGCTGAACTCGGCAGGCATATCCGGCAGGTATGCCTTGACCTCGTATCACCGTTCGTCCTCTCCCCAAAAAGCAGGGCTTTTCGGGGTCCCCGGATTGAGGCTTCGCAATGACGATCGACCACAAGGGGGGCATTGTGATGGACACAAACCAAAAATACCTGCGGCTGTTATCCGAGAAATACCCGACCCTGCGCTCGCTCACGCGCGAGATCATCAACCTGAACGCCATCCTCAACCTGCCCAAGGGCACCGAGCACTTCATGAGCGATATCCACGGCGAGTATGAGGCGTTCTGCCATATCCTCAACAACTGCTCCGGCGTGATCCGCGAAAAGACGGAGCGCATCTTCCGCGGGCGGCTGAGTGCAGAAGAACAGGACGAGATCTGCACCTTGATCTACTATCCCAAAGAAAAGCTCAGCCTGCTGAAAAAAGAAAAAGACGTCAACCGCGAATGGTACCGCGCTACCCTCGAGCTGATGCTGGAGATCGCGCGCGACCTGTCGTCCAAATACACGCGCTCCAAGGTACGCAAGGCGATGCCGCCCGACTATGCCTACATCATCGACGAGCTGCTCCATGCCCAGCCCGATGAAGATAAGAATCAGGTGCGCTACCACAACAACATTCTCGAGACCGTCATCCGCGTGGACGCCGACGACTTTGTCATCTCGCTGGCACAGTTGATCAAACGGCTGGCGGTCGACCGTCTGCACATCGTGGGCGATATCTTTGACCGCGGTTCGTCAGCGGAGAAGATCCTCGATCTGCTGATGCGGCATCCCTGCGTCGACATCGAATGGGGCAACCATGATATCCTGTGGATGGGCGCGGCATGCGGCTCACAGGCGTGCATCGCGAACGTCGTGCGCAACTGTATCAAATACCGCACGATGGCGACGCTCGAGAGCGGCTACGGCATCAGCCTGCGTAAATTGACCCTCAACGCCCAAACGCTCTATCCCACATTATCCCCGATGGAAGCGGCGCTCAAGGCGATCACCGTCATCCAGTTCAAGCTGGAGGGGCAGGTCATCCTGCGCAACGCCGAATACAACATGAACGACCGCCTGATCCTGCACACCATCGACTTGGAGCAGGGGACGTTTTTGAGCGAAGGAGAACGGTACCAACTGAACGACACCCTCTTCCCCACGCTCGATCCCAAGGCTCCGTATACGCTCACCGACCGTGAGCAGGAGATCATCGACGAGCTGACCGCCGCCTTTCAGGGCAGTGCGCGGCTGAAAGAGCATGTCACCTTCCTGTACGAGCACGGCGGCATGGTCGTCCGCTGCAACGGCAATCTGCTGTATCACGGCTGTGTGCCGATGACCGATGACGGCGGATTCGCCACCGTGTACCTGTTCGGCGAACAGCTCAGCGGCAAGGCGTACTTTGACGCGGCGGAGGAGATCGCGCGGCACGCGTTTTTCGGGCAGAGCAAGAACATCAAGGGACTCGACTTCATGTGGTACCTCTGGTGTGCGGAGCTCTCCCCGCTCTGCGGCAGAAAGATCAAAACCTTTGAACGTGCCTTTTGCGACGACAAACGCGCGTGGCACGAAGAAAAGAATCCCTATTACAAATACTATCACGAAGTCTTTACCTGTGAGAAGATCCTCAGAGAGTTCGGGCTTGACCCCGATACGTCGCACATCATCAACGGTCACACCCCCGTGCGCACGAAGGAGGGCGAGCTGCCGATCCGCGCCGAGGGCAAGCTGATGGTGATCGACGGCGGCTTCTGCGAGAAATATCACGATACCACCGGCATCGCGGGCTATACGCTGATCTATAACTCCCACGGGCTAAGGCTCAAGGCGCATCATCCGTTCCGCAGTGTGGAGGAAGCGCTCAGGGAGAATCACGACATCATCTCCGACTCCGAGATCGTCGAGACGGCACCCCACCGCGTGATGGTAGCCGACACCGACGACGGTGAGAAGATCAAGGAGAATATCGAGAGCTTGCAGGATCTGCTGTACCGCTACCGCAGCGGCGAGATCAGGCAGAAAAAGATATGAGAATAAATGTCGCAGTGAAATTGTAGGGGGCGACATTTATGACGCCCCGCATGGCAGAAGCGTTTATTTCCTATCTCACGTTTTCGATAACAAAAACGCCCGTCATTCTGCGGGTCGTCGGGGCGCCGACCCCTACAGTGGGATGTGCTCCGCGTTTGGATGGCTTCGTAACTAAACGTGCGGTACGTCATAAATGCCGTACCCTACGGAAGAATCGATCTGCTTCTCGTTTCGAAGGCATGTATCGGAAAGGTTTCGGGAGGAGCAGCAGTGGCGCTTAGCCAATCACAGACTTCGTCTGTTCTTGGAGCGCTGTTGCATGGGAATTGTGTGCCAAATCAAAGATTTGGACAATTCCTCAAAGCCCCTCCCCTACAGAAGGCGTTGCAGAGAATTTGCATGGAAACGCCCCTACGATCATCGACACAAAAAGCGCACGTTACATGACGTGCGCTTTCTTAACCTCTGTTGATTCTCAATAATCGTAGCTTTCAAACATGAAATCCGCCCAGTAATACTGGCTCATATACTCGCTGTGGTAGGAATTGACCGCGCCGGCGTCCAGCTCCAAAAACCGATAATAATCACAATCGAGCAGGTCGACGTTCACCGACATATTGTTATAGCTCTTGTTGATCACCTTGTCGGCACCGACCTTTCTGAGGCTTTTCATCATCGCCGAAATGATCTTTTGCAGATACGCCTGCTGTTTCAAATCATACGGTTCATCCTCAAACAACGCGGCGGCGATCTCCTTGATGGTGCAGGAGCTGCCGTGGCGGTGCACCAGATAGGCAAACACCTCTTTGCTCTTGCTGCGTTCAAAATGCAGGGGCTTTCCGTCGGGGGTGAATACGTCAAAATTACCGAAGCACTGCACTTTCAGTATCGCGTTACTCTTCGGCTCGATCGGGAAGCGCAGCTCTCTGAGCTCCTCCTCGAGCTTCTCCTTGGTGACGGGCTTCATCACATAGCCGCTGGCACGCAGGCGCATCGCGTCACCGGTGTATTCATCGTAGCCCGTAACGAAAATGATATTCATCTTGGGATTGATCTCTTTGAGCCTTTTGGCGAGCTCCACGCCGTTCATGCCGCGCATATGGATGTCGAGGAACGCGATATCACAGCCGTTCTGCTGCGCTTCGTCGAGCAGCTCGCTCTGCTTAGAGAACGCCTTCAGATCCGCGTCGGGCTTTGCTTCTTCGATTGCTTCAACGAGCATTTCCAATGCCAAAGGCTCGTCGTCTACACATAATATTTTCATTTTTTCCTCCGGGTATATAAAATGGAAAGTTGAAAGTTGAAAGTGGAAAGTGAAGGGTCGCTACGCTCCGAATTTGTAATAATATGAGACGTTATGCCTCGGCATTACAAATAGAGTGTGGGCTAGCCCACCCACAATTATCCATTTTCCACTTTCCATTGTCAACTTGATTGCTTCGGTATTCTGATCGTCGCGACGGTACCCTTGCCGAGCTCGCTCTCGATGATGACGTCCGCATCGCACAGCTCTTTGAGGCGCTGGCGGACATTCTCCATACCGACGTGGGAGCGCCCGTCGTCCTCGATCGGTTTGGAGGTATCGAACCCGACGCCGTCATCCGTGATGATGACCTTGTAACAATCGTCCTCCTCGCGCGTCGCGATCGTTACCGTGCCGCCGTCCTCTTTCATCCCGACGCCGTGCTTGACGGCATTCTCGACCAGCGGCTGTACCGAGAGCTGGGGGATCACAAAATCGGTCGTCTGTATATCATACTCGATGTGCAGCATATCGCCGAAGCGCATTTCTTCGAGCATGAGATACTTCTTTAAATGCTCCAGCTCCTGTGCGAACGGTACGGGGGCTTTTTGCTTGAGCGAGTTCATATTGCCGCGCAGATAATCCGCAAAGTTGATGGTCGCGGAACGCGCCTTTTTGGGATCCTTGGTGCACATCATCGCGATCGAGGTCAGCGAATTGTACAGAAAATGCGGCTGGATCTGGGACACCATCAGCGACACCTTCGCCTCATACAGCTCCTTTTGCATCTGCTGATAGCGGATCGTTTCGAGATACTGCTTGCGCAAATCGATGATCAGGATCACGATCTGGTTGATGAGGGTCAGCGCCATGCCGATCTCAAACAGCGGCACCGTCGTAAAGCTGAAGAATTCGTTGAACGCGTCAAGCAGCAGGCAGAGCAGCACGGGGATCATCGAGGTCAGCGTCAAAAAAGCTTCCCTGCTCGATTTGACCTCCGAGATCATACAGAAGGTGAGGATGATCGCACAGACAGCGACAAAGATCAGCATGAACAGCTTGCCCGCGTACAGGTCGCTGACGCCTGTATAATGCAGTACCAGTGCCGTTGCCGTCAGCAAAACAGAAGTCACGATAATGATATTGCCGACGATCTTATGATGTCTCTCTTTGAGACATACTTTGATATAGATCAGCGCCGAGATCATACACAGATGCGCGGTCATCGTCGCCGCCGCCATACACCGCACGGGATCATGGATCCACAGCGGCAGATAGGACGCAACCGACTGCGCTAAAATAAACAGTCCCGCAAAGAAGCACAATAGCGCAAAGGATAGGTAGCGGAAATTGATCTTGCCCAGAACGATACCCGCGATCGGGAATGAGAACAATCCGAAAAAGCAGATCAACAAACAAAACAGGATGGTGGGAGTTTTATACCGATACAACAGCTCATAGACGGTCGCCTTTGAGCCGACGAAAACATCAAAATAGTCCGACAGATTCTTGCACGAGAGCAGCTGATAGGGATACGTCAGCTCGAGCTCGATGTCCTGTCCGTCGCCGACATCCTCGGCGTTGATATAGCTGATGCTGTAGCCGGGCGTATTCTTGAACGCGCTGTCGTCGGCACGGAAGTTGGTGCCGATGACCCTGCCGCCCGATTTGAGGGTGAACCACATATTTTCCGCCGTGATGCCGAGGACATTGTCACCTGTCGGCACATTGGTCAGCCTGCCGCGGATGGTCAATCTGTCAAAATCCTCGTGCACCATCTCATTCGGCGAAGTCGGCTGCCAATCGCCGCCGTTCACGGAATACTCGCCCTCGATCATCGTAAAGCTGTCGTCATCATCGGGATCGTTCCAGCTAACGGAACCCACGGTCATCAAGACCGTCATCGTGGCGACGATCAGCATCAAAGCGATCGAAAGATAGGTCATGATCCGACTTTGGAACACATGCATGGTTTCACATCCTGTCATACGGAATACGCTTCTATTATATACGTTACTGTGAAAAAACGAAAGAGTTTTTCTGAATTTTTCTGAATTTATCAAAAAAGTACGGTTTTTGTCCTTATTCTGTCACAGTACATCTGCTAGGATAGGGTAACAGTAAAGCAAAAGGAGAATCCCCATGAAAAGCAAGCTCAAAAACCTGATTGCCTTCATCCTCGTCATCATCCTCGGCGCGGCTGCCGCCGTCACGGGGTTCGCGGTATCCGCCGCGTCGGACGCCACCGTCACCACACGCTCCGACACCAAAAAAGACGTCGGCTCCCACCGCTCGGCGCTGCGCGGCGGTATCTGGCAGGTGTTGTATAAAACAGGTGTGACAAAGCTGCTCGCCGTCGATGCACAGGCGCAGACCGCCACGCTGATCGAGCCCGATACAGGAACAGGCAAAACCGCATCCTTCGATTACATCGAGGAGCTCGCGCTCTACAAGATCCATTCCGATCAAGAAGATACCGTCCTCAACCGTCGCGTCATCGAGAACAACGGCAACACCGCCGCCGTCAGCGACGAAAACGGCGACATCATCTCACTGTTCTACCTTGACAGCGCCGCGATCGAGGATTTCAGCTACTATAACCTCACTCAACTCAGCAGCATGGCACGATCATGCTATGAAAAGGAATACGGCAGCAGCGAGGGGATGACCTTCTCCGCGACTATGAACGCCGACGGATCGTTCTTTGCGACGATCAGCGGCATGAAGGGCAACAAAAAGGAGATCGCCTACACCGTCGATATGCAGACCGGCAAGGGCACCGACAGTCATTACGAGAATGTCGATCTGAGCCGATACGCCAAGTGATCCCCCATATGATACACCCAATCCAATCGAGCCAATGTATCATCGCTATGCTCCGGGATTTATGTGCACGACAGAAAAACGGCAGGATACCAAAGCGGTACCCTGCCGTGATTTTTGTGTTATCAGGTGTATTCCAGCAACAAATTGATATTATATTTCTCAACACTGTTGAAGTCCGATGTCGTAAAGCTCGGATCAGCGTAGTACCAGGGCTGTGACTCGTAATAGCTGCGGATCGACGGATTCTGGAAGCAATAACCGTTTCTCGCGTAGATCTCGTTTACCGCGTCCTGTGCCACACTGCCGGAGACGGATGAGCCCGATCTGCTGCTGAGCACGGAGTTGATCTCGCTGCGGGTCAGCTTACGGCTGGAGGATTCCGGGAAGACGAAGTCCGAAGCTCGATAGGTATAGCCGGGATTGTAGTGACCGTAGGGTGCATTGTTGGCAGGCGGAGTATTATTGGCGGCATTGTTATTATTGCTCTGATTCGTCGAGCCGCCCTTTACCGTCACGGTGCAGGAAGCCTCTACATTATTCTGGGCTCTGCAGGTGATGTTGGCTACGCCGCCTTTGACGCCGGTGACATTACCGGAGCTGTTGACGACTGCGACGGATTCATCGGAGGATACCCATGTCAAAGTCGTGTTGGAAGCGTCCTTAGGCGTAAAGGTCGCGGTGAGCTGGATGGTCTTGCCCGCGTCCACGGTAGCGGACTGGCGGTCGAGCGCGATCTTGGTGATCTCTTTATCGCTGACGGTGACATTACAGGAGCAGGATTTGCCCTTTTCGTCCTCTGCTTTGATCACGGCTGAGCCGACGGATTTTGCCGTCACATTGCCGTTTTCTACCCCGGCGATATTATTGTCGCTGCTCGTCCAGGTCAGCGAACCGGAGTTTCCGGTAACGGAAAGATTTGCCGACGAGCCGACAGCGAGAGTGAGCGATGATTCGCTCATCTGCAGATCGGAGCCTTTGCCGAAAGAGCACGCAGACAGCATGCCGACGGTGAATACCGCTAACAGTAATAAAACAACTATCGAACTGTTTCTTTTCATGATGATCCATCCTTTAGCATGATTTCTTGCACAGCAGAGGTGCTCTGTGTTTATCTACAGTGTATCACATCCGACTGCATGATGCAAATAATTCTTTTATCACTTGTATATACACAAGAAACCGTAAAGTGTGACAGATCTCATCCGATTTTTTATCTGCCGGCGTAATCCTCCTCGATCTCGGCGCACCAGTTATCCGCGATCGGCGCACACCTGCGCGCGGAGGATACGACCTTGCTCACGCAATTATACAGCACGGCGGTACCCTCCTTGTCGGCGTGATAATTCACCGCACGGTCGGCGCCGATGCCGAAGTGACTTGCGGTAGACACCGCGTCGATATTCGCGCCGATGAACAGGAATTCCCAGCCCTGACGCTTCTTTTTCTCGATCATCCGCTTGACCTTGTCGGAGGAATACTCCTTGCTGGCGTTCTCCATGCCGTCGGTCGTGATGACGAACATCGTATGCGCGGGCACATCCTCTTTGCGGATATAGCGGTGCACCTGCTCGATATGGCTGACGGTCATGCCGATCGCGTCGATCAGCGCTGTACAGCCGCGCACAACATAATCGTCCTCCGTCATGGGTGGGATGTCCGCGAGCGGCACACGATCATGCAGGGTGCTGATCTCATGGTCGAACAGCACGGTGCTGACCAGGCACTCGCCCGCCTGCTTCTTCTGCTTTTCAATCATCGAGTTGAAGCCGCCGATGGTATCCTCCTCCAATCCGCCCATCGACCCCGAACGGTCGAGGATAAAGACCAGCTCGGTCACATCGTTTGAGGGCGGCAGCTTCATGGCGTCGGTGATCGTGGCGTTTGCGGCATTTTTAAGTCTTCCTTTGATTTTCTTTAACATGATTGTACCTCCTGAATACATAATAAAGGTTGAGATTGCCACAGGGCGCATTTCGAATTGTCATTGTGAGGAGGAACATCGTTCCGACGTGGCAATCTCACCCTAAAGATCGCGCCCTTCGCAATGACTATTTGAAAAAAACGGCTGTAAGGTTTGTTTACCTTACAACCGCAGTATACCGTATTCAAAAGGACATTTGGTCGCCTGCGAGGCGACAATTTTCTATTGGTCGCATACGCTCTATCGATACAATCCCTCAGTTTCGGCTAAACGCCTCAACAGCTCCCTTTACCAAAGGGAGCCTCAGACTGTAGAAAAACTTATTCAGCCCCCTCTGACGAGGGGGCGAGCGGGCAGTACTTCATAAAGGGTGTTTCATTTTATTCGCGGGGGAGAGATAACATCTCTCCCTCCGCCTCGCTTAATTGCTCGGCACCTCCCTCGTCAGAGGGAGGAGTAAAGACGTACTGCTCCTGTTTGTTGTACTTTTTCGACAAGCTGCAGCTCCCTTTACCAAAGGGAGCCTTTTTATCCGTTGATCAGGGGCTGATCGAATTCGTACAGCGCCTCATTGAGCTCTCGCAGATCGAAGCGGCGATTGACGATGAAGTACTCCACGATCACATCGAACTTGGAGCTGTGCGACAGCGCGTAACCCGCCTTGCGCAAAAGCTCCGTCGCTTCCTCCAAGCTAAGCTCCAGCGCGATCGCAAAGGCGACGGCGGTGGGCTTGGACGGACGATAGGCGGGGTTGGAGCGGATCTTGGAAAAGTGCTTGCGATCGACCCCCGCGCGTTTATAGCAAACGCTGTCCCGCATCCCGCGCTCATCGATCAGGCGGAACAGCGCCTCCTGAAAGCTCTCGTCGAGCGTATCGAGCCGACTTGACAGATCGCCGTAGGCGGCAGTCGGCAGCGGCATGGCCGCCATGCGCTCGGGTTCTGCTTCGATCGGAGCAGGGGCGGCATTGACTGCGGGTGCGGCGGGTTCGGGCACGGCACATTCATCAAGGAGAACAGCGTCATCCGTATCCGACGGCTTGCGTGCCGCAGAGCCTTTTGCACGCGGCAAAATCCCCTTTGCCGCACGAGGGAAAAGCGGTTGCGACTCCTTTGCCGCAAAACGCGGCTCGTGGCTCTCGTAGTGAAGCCGCAGATATTCGGTTATCTCAGAGAGCAGGGTCTTTTTCAATCGCATCCGATCACCTTCTTTCCGCGAGTATATCACAAAAAAGTTGAAATGACAAATTTTTGTAGGGGACGACATTTATGACGTCCCGCAGAAGAATGTTAGATGATGATGGCATCCATATCCTGCAGAAACTGTCTTCTGTCGAATGTGTTTCGGGACGTCGCGAGCGTCGTCCCCTACTGTTTTACACGCCATATTTTATTTTCACGCGGTTCAGCTTATTGCCCACGGGCTTACGTAATATCAACAGAAACACCACGTTTGACACGGCGTACAGCGCGGTGAACGGCAGGGCGGAGACCAGCGCCGCCGTATACAGCTTCCAATCGAAGCCGCCCGCGTACCACAGCACCGTCCAGACGTCCATGAGGAACGAATATGCCACACCCGCGATCACGCCGTAGAGCAATAACAGGACATTGGAGCGGAGCAGTACACGCGACAGATAGCCCGCGATCAGTCCGATCAGCCCGAAGCCGAGCATCTGGAACGGCGTCCACGGGCCTTGCCCGAACCAGATGTTGGAGATCAGCACGCTCAGCGAGCCGCAAAAGAATCCCGCCTCCGCGCCGAGGTAGATCGCCGTCATCACGCAGATCGCCGTGATCGGCTTGAACAGCGGGATGAAGCGCCCGAACACCGCCAGCGCCGTCATGATCGCCGTGATCACCATGCGCCGCGAGCCGATGTTTCTCTTTTCAAAGCCCGTCATGAACAACAGCAGCGCCAGCACCGCGATCCCGAGCGAGATGATCAGGTACCGCTGCCCCTCAAACACGATTGCGCTGAGCGCGACCAGCGCGGGGATCAGCACAAAGGGGATGCCGTAGCGCAGGATCGCCCTGAGACGGGCGTTCTCGATCACTCTCATACCGCACCTCCGTCCGTCGAAAACCGCTTTGCGGCAAGCGCAACGGTATACGCGCCGTCGACAAAGCGCCTCGTGATGCGGGAGGCGACGGTGGTATAGAAGCGGTTGTCGGTCATGAAGCGGTCGGTGCGGTCAACTGCCGCGATCCGACCCTGCGCGAACAGGGCGCATCGGTCGGCACACAATGCGGCGAACTCCACATCATGGGTGATCAGCAGGATGGTCACGCCGTCCGCCTTCAAGCGGCGGATGACCTCGAGCAGCAGTGCCTTTCGGTTCGCGTCCAGTCCCTTTGACGGCTCGTCCATGATGAGAAAGCGCGGCTTGGCAGACAGTGATTTGGCAAGGGCAACAAGCTGCCGCTCACCACCCGAGATATCGTAAGGGTGGCGCTCATAAAGCGGCGACAGATCAAAGGGAAGTCCTTTGAGCACCTCGTCGCAGCCCCCCAGCTCCTCCCCCACCGTTTCATGGAGAAACACGCTTTCCGCGTCCTGCGGGAGCAGGCTGAGATTTTCTTTATATAATGTTCCGTTCTTGTAGTCCTTCAAGGTTTTTCCAAAGAGCTTCACGGTGCCCGCATACGGCTTGCGCAATCCTGCCGCGACTGCCGCCGCGGTGCTTTTGCCCGCACCGTTCGCACCGAGTAGTGCGAACACCTCGCCCCTGTACACGGTCAAATCCAGATCGCGCAGGATATCCGCACCCCGGCGCTCATAGCGAAAACGGATGTTTTTCAATAAAAGCGCTTCTTCGGTCAAGGGGGCATCCGTATGCTCCGAAGGTGCTTCTTTTATCTGCAAGTTCCCGACAAAGCGCTGCCCCTCACGCACACTCAACGGTATTTCAGGCTCCCTTTGGTAAAGGTGCTCCCCGTTGGGGAGACGTCGCGTAGCGACAGAGGGGGAGCCGCTTCCGGCGAGGAGGCTGTCACCGGACACGTGTGTCAAAGGTGACTGAGGGATTGCATCATTTGTCTGAGCGGAGCGAGTAACTAAATGAAACAGCCGTGCCGCTGTAGGCAAAAAGGCTGAATATTTATCGTCCTTGCCGATCATCTGCGCCACCTTGCGGGGCGTATCATCGAACACGACCCGTCCCCCGTCGAGGATCACGATCCTGTCGGAGAGTGGGAAAAGCTCCTCGCACCGATGCTCGCACAACAATACCGTCACGCCTGTCTCGCGGTTGAGGCGGTACACGGTCTCGATGAAGCGCGTCGCGGCGATCGGATCGAGCTGTGCCGTCGGCTCATCGAGCAGGAGCAGCTCGGGGTCGGCGATCATCACCGCCGCTAAATTGAGGAGCTGTTTTTCGCCGCCCGAGAGGGTCGCCGTATCGTGCTCCATCCATCGGTCGATGCCGAAGTACGAGGCGATCTCTGCCACACGGCGGGCGATATCCTGCTGCCGCATGCCGAGGTTCTCGAGCGTGAACGCCAGCTCATGCCACACCTTGTCGGTGACGATCTGTTCCTCGGGATCCTGCGCGACATAGCCGACCACCCGCGGGTGGATTATTTCTTCATCCAAAGCCACGTCGCGATCTCCTTCGTCCGTTTTGACCGCATACGTCAACGTACCTTCCAACTCCCCATTCTGCCTCAACTCGGGCTTGAAGAGCCTCAGTAGCGTGCTTTTGCCCGAGCCTGTCGCACCCATCAGGGTGATGAATTCGCCACGCTCGATGGAGAGGTTAATATCGGACAGCGCCCTATGCCGATCATCGGAACGACCGCTGCCCGCATCTGAAACGATACGGGAGGAGCAAGCCCCTCCCCTACCATTCGGATCGGGGTAAGTGTAGCTCAGGTTTTTGACAGTAACAAGCGCCATCGGATCGCCTCCCTTCCATTGATGATCAGCGGCAATAGGCTCAACACGGTGAACGCCGCCGCTCCCGCGATCCCCCACGGATGCAGCAGGTTCATGCTCAGCGCGGGGTAAAACGCCGCTTTACTGAAATAAATGCCGACAGCCGACAGCGCCGTCAGCAGAATACAGACGAGCATGATGAAGCCGTCGATCTTGTGCACGCGATACACCGCGTATGAGGTGCGCTTGCCGGTGCCGTAGCCGCGTGATTCCATGCTCTCGGCGGTGACGATGCCGTTCTCGAGCGTCCAGGTGATCAGGATCGAGAGCACCCGCGCTCTGCCGCGCACCGCGTCGATCAGGTTGCCGTCGTCGAACAGTCCCAACGCGCGCTGGCTGTCGCAGATCTTGCGCCACCGCACCCTGAGCAGCGCCGTATAGCGGATCGCCATCGACAGCAGCAGGGCGATCTGCGGTGAGAAGCGTCCGAAGAGATACAGCACCCTGTCCGAGGTCATCACCTTGCCAAGGTCGCGCAGGCGGTACAATGCCGCCGTGAGCATGCCCGCGGCGCACAGTCCGTAGACCGTCGCCTCCAACGTGATCGGATTATCGTTGAGGAAGAACAGCGGCGTCATGCCCTTATGCACAAAAAGCGGATTGAGCACCGCCGCGATCAAAAACACCGCGAGCGAGAAGATGTGCGCCTTTCTGTCCGCCGTGCCGCCGATGACCGCGCCGAGCACGGAGGTCAAGAGCGCGATACCGATCAACAGCGGATTCATCGAGAACATGATGATCCCCAGCACGCAAAGGTAGTACACCGCTACGGTGAACGGATTCAATTGTTCAAAACGCATGGGGACACCTCCGGATTATTACTATTGTAGGGCGGGGGCTCGCTCTCGCCGAAACCTTTCCTATGAATCACTTTTGAATCAAAGCAGAATTGAGAGTGGTCTTTGTCTGCTCGATTTCATAAATACCATGCGTAACGGCGGGAGCAAGCCCCCGCCCTACAGATTTATACCAAGTCTTTCCCGATATTCGTTGTATACAGCCACTCGATCTTGTCGCCGTCGTGGACAGTATAACTCTGGCAGCCCACGTCGGGGAACGCGCCGTTGACGCGGTACATCCAGCCCGACAGGTCGCCGTAATCGAACTCGTACAGCCCGTCGATACCGGCGATATACGCCGCGCCTTCGCTGCCTTGGTTATCGATCAGGATGCGATACTGCTGCGCCGCGTTCTGCAACACATCATAGACCGTGTCGCCCGAAGAGGCGGTGAATTCTCTGGTATCGAGGATCACAGCGTTGTCGATCCTGAAATCGTTCTTTTTCTCAAGATCTTTGATCGTATCACATCGGATGCTGAGCGTGACGGTGAATTCGCCGTCCGTTTCCTGCGGCTGAAAATGTTCTTCAGTGGATTCAAAATTCGTTAAAAGAATAAACAGCACACCTGCCGCCGCGATCACCGCCACAGCGATATAGTGCTTTTTGTTGCGTTTTTTCAGAAGATACAGCACCGCGCACACGCCGCCCGCGACCGCGACCACACCGAGGATCGCATAGGGCTTATAGCCGCCCTTACCGCTCTCATCCGCAGAAGCCGCATGCAGCGCCGTATCATCCGTCGCGCCGGACTGAAAATCACCGTGCTCTGCGGATTGCGCCCGCGTCTCTCGCGGCTGAACCGTTGTTTCATTGACGTTGATAGTCACCTTCTCGCCGGCGGCGTTAGTTGACTCGATGAACTTCTTGCCGTTGACGGTGATGATCCGGTTGCCGTTGCTGTCGTATTCCACCGACTCGTCCGAGCGGTTTGCCGATCCGCCCGCGCTGCCCGAGCCGCCCGAGTACCCGCCCGACGCGGTGTTTCCGCCCGCACCGGAACGACCGCCCGAGATCGAGCCGCCGCCCGCGCTGCCTGAGCTGTCCGAACCGCCCGCGCCTTTGTCGGACGGTGCATGGTGATTCACATGGTCGAGCAGATAAAAGCTGTTTTGTCCGTAACGCATCCTGCGATATGCCGTCAACGCGCAGAACACTTCCACGGTCGCGGTAGCGTTGCCGCTGCTTCCCGTATGCGAAAAGCCGCCGTTCGACTGACGATACGCCATCATCGCCTCCATGACGGAGGTGCCGTTTTTGCGGAAACGACTGTCGCTCTGCGCGTCGATTCCCAACGCCGACAGCGCCATGACCACCTGCGCGGCACTCTCACAGTTTTCGGTGCCCATGGTCTTGAAGCCGCCGCTGTCAAGCTGTCTCTCGGACAGCCATGTGATCGCCCGATCGATCGCGTCGGTCACATCGCCTCTGCCGCCGTAATGGGGCGCGAGCGCCTGCAGGGTCATCGCGGTGACATCCACGTCGCCCCATGAGCCCATCACCGCCCAGCCGCCTTCGTCCTTTTCATACGACAGGATCTCACTGAGCAAGCCGTCGGTGCTGTACAGGCGGCTGGTGTAACCATTATTGAGCAGGTGCAGTCCGAACACCAGACTCATCATGCCCATGCCGCCGATCGCCTCATCCGCGGTGTCGGCGATATACCGATCGGTACTGCCGACCGCCGCCAGAGCAAGGGCGTATTTTTCCCGACTGGACGCGGAGGCGACGGAATGATCGTCAAGATAGGACAAAAGCGCGTTTTCATAACGCGAAAAATCATAGTCGCCCGACTGGGACAGCGCGATCACATAGAATTCCGACATCGTGCCCGCGTTGTCGGTGAGGTATCCGTCGATGAAATCCTGCGCGCCTCGATAACCGTTATATGCAACGATACCGTCGCACAGGCTCTGCACCTGAGCGACGGTATAGGTTTGCGCACTTACGGGAACCGCCGACAGAACGCTGCAAAACAGCGTCACCATGCACAGCAGTATCGTGAAGAGCTTATTTTTTACCATAACGCTTTTTATAGAATACAGCTACGCCGATGATACCCGCCAGGCATACCGCCGCGATCACGATCCAGAGGATCAGATTGGACACGTCGCTTGTTTTGGGGGTCGTGCCCGAAGAAGCGGAAGAGCTGTCTTTTGTGGAAGAATCCTTGGTGGAAGAATCCTTGGTGGACTCGTCGCCGGTGGCGGGAGCCTCTGTCACGGAAGGCGTGTTGCTATCGGATTTATCCGGCACACCCGTAATATCGGCCGGCATCTCGGTCGCATAGGGCTGATCGGGAGTCGCCTCGTCATAGCAGGTAACCTTCACAAGGCATACGGGAGGCGTAATGACCTGATCCTTCGCTACCGCGCTGACCAGATACTCGCCGTTCTTATCAAAGGTAAGATTCGCGCGACCTTCATCATCGGTGACGGCACCGGTGGGGGTACCGTTGACGGTCAGCTCCGCACCATTGACAGGCACGGTGATCGCGTTCCAATCCTTGTCGAAATCGTTTTTACTGAGGGTCAGGTTCACGACCGCGGCACATTCAGGCTCTACGGTTTTCTTGTCGAAATAGGAATACTTGTCCGACAGTCCCTTGGGATCGGTGAACACATAAGCGGCAACATAATCATCCGCCTTGACGGGATCGGTCATGCTGTTCGCCATCTTGTCATTGACCATGTAGCCGTAGCTGCCGCCGTTCTCGGTGCCCCACAGCTTCTTGAGCGAGAGACCCCACTTGGTGTTCTCGGTGGCAAAGCCTGCCGCGGCGCCGCCCTTATAGAACGCTTCATGAGCGGCATAGAGCGTATCGTTGACGGTCAAAGCGCCGTCCTTATCGATATCGGTAACGGTCACGGTCTCATAGGGAACGACCAGTTTTCCTGTTTCATCGGAGATGGTCACAAATACATCGGCACTCTCGATGTCATCCGCGGATACAAACAGCATACCGACGGACAGCACCAACAGTACGGATAACACTAATGCCATAATCTTTTTCATTCTTATACCTCACTTCAAAAAGATTCTTGATCTATGGTAACGCCGAGGCGTTATCAGCAAATAAACCTCCCCGGCACAAGCACTGACACCATTCACTGATCCCTAACCACTGACCACTGATCCCTAACCACTAATCACTAATCACTGACCACTAAAAAAACTCTTTCCGAAGAAAGAGCACGACAAACAAGCATAGAGATATCCTCTATACTTCATTCGCACGCTTCCTGCCAAAGGGGCTTACTCGGACACGGCAGGTCTCCCGGCTGATGAGGAAGCGGATGCTCCGCGCGGACAGGATCCTTCTCAGAAAACTCCAATGGATATTTCCCATCCTCTGCTCAATGACGGTAGTGGCGGCTGCTCCGGATTTGGCAGTGCCGCACCGGATTCCCTATTAATCTAGTCGGCCGACGCAAGCGTCTGACCTTTCGAACCGTATCACTGTTCAGTTTTCATTATTATACATGACGCAATCACCAAAAGCAATGTCAAATAAGAATAAAAAAGATTAAAATATTGTCATATTTGTCAGCAGTTGCATAAAAGTATGCAATTTTTTATCCCAAGGTCGTCATAGGTGAAGGGCTTTGTCCCGAAAAACGTATTGACGGAGGTAATCCTATGAAAACACCCAAAGGCTTTTTCACCTATTTTCATCACGCGGAACCACTCGAGATGCTCAGCGACGAACAGGCAGGTCGGCTCTATAAGGCGCTCATGCGCTACGGCAATACCGGGGAAGAAACGGATTTCGAAGGCGACTGCGCACTGGACGTAATGTTCTCCCTCTTCAAAAAGGAGATCGATTATAACTTTGAGCGCTACGCCGAGATATGCAAATCACGCAGTGAAGCAGGGAAAAAGAGCGCGCAAATAAAAAAGGAAAGAGCCAAAATGCAGGAGACCGAAGATCAACAAATGTCAACAAGTGTTAACAAAATCAACTAAGAAAAGACAATGAAAAAGAAAAAGAAAAAAGAGAAAGACAATGAGAATGAAATGAGAAAGCTAAGAAGAATACAAACAGGATGACTTTTCAACATTTCAACAACAGTTTTCCACATATCAACATATGACAAAAACCGATTTTTAGTTGTCAGATCATATCATGTCATATCACATGGCTCATTGTAGGGGGCGGCGCAGACACGCGTGTCCGACGACCCGCGGCAGGGCGTTGCCGTAAATTTGTAGGGGAGCGGCTTGCTGCTCCCGCGGCAGGGCGTTGGTTGATAAAGAGCGTCGGTTGAGGAGATGTTCGTTTTGTAGTGTACGGCGCCGACACGCGTGTCCGACGACCCGCGGCAGGGCGTTGGATCATGAAGCACGTCAGTTGAGGAGATGTTCGTTTTGTAGGGTACGGCGCTTGTCGACGTACCGCGTGGCAGGATCGCTTGTACCCTATCCAACGCTTTCGATCAATGAAACGCCCGTCATTCTCGGATGACCGCTGGTCCTCCCTACGGAAGCAGGCATTTGCTCCGCGTTTTGGTGTCATTGATAGGAAAGGTTTCGGTACGTCGCAAGCGCCGTACCCTACGGAGAGGTTGATGTGC
>OMWP01000012.1 GCA_900314795.1 uncultured Eubacteriales bacterium | reverse complement strand
GTTCTCGAAGGTGCCGTTGTCGCCAAGACCGAAGTTGTGGGTCCATGCGTCGTTGACTGCAAACTTGAACTCTACGTCGGAGGGGTCATACTCGCCGAGCGTGTACTCAGCCTCGTAGATACCGTCCTTAACCTCGGTCATATGGTTAGAAGCGGCCTTCTCGTTCCAGAACTCATTGTTCAGCCAGTTGTCGCCGTCTGCGGAACCGTTACCTACTGCGGTGACAGACTGTACATCCAGACCGGATTCATAGGAAACGATGTCGCCGTCTACCCATGTCTTGGTACCGTCACTATATACGGTGAAGGTGCCGGGGCCGGTCAGGTTGAAGGTGACGTTGTTGCCTGTCTCGTCGCCGATCCAGGTTGCACCGTTCTTGACAGCCTTAAGCTGTACATCCTTCATCGCTGCGTCTACGGTATACTGCTTGGTGTAGATACCGTCAGCGCCCTTGGTCATGGTGTTGTTTGCATCGTTGCCGTTCCAGGAAGTACCGAAGATATCGGTAGTGTTACCTGCTACGATGTAGGTATCCTCAGGAGCGGGCTCGGTGGGAGCCTCTGTGGGTACGGGAGCCTCGGTGGGCTCGGGAGCCTCAGTCGGAGCCTCAGTGGGCTCGGGAGCTTCTGTCGGAGCCTCGGTCTCAGCTTCAGTCTCAGCCTCGGTCGGAGCTTCGGTCGGATCTGCAGGGGGCTCTTTGAAGGTAGCAACACCCGCAACGGTGGAACCGTCGGTAACCTCACCGTGGCTGACAACTTTGGTCAGATCCTCATCGTCGGACGCCAGGGTAACCAGAGCATTTCTGATTTCACCTACGCCACCGGCGGTAACTTTGTAAGTAGTAACGATCAACTGGTCGTTATCGGAGTCGAACTTAAAGCCATTGTTGATAGCCGGTGTAGAACCGTTGTACTGGATCAAGCCGTCTCCGGACATTCTACCCATAGCGCTGTTACCCATGATCGGGAAAACAGAAGCGTTATCGGTAAAGACATTATCTTCATCCATCGGAGTGGTCAGTGCCAGGATATCGGAAGAGAATGTCTGTTTAGCGTTAACGGAAGCGAAGGACTTATGACCATTCTTATCCGCTGCGCTCAGAGTGGTATATACGGTGAATTTGTCACCGAGTTTGAATTCCTTAGTATCGGACTGACCATCGAAGCCATAGATGGTAATGGTAGCAGTCTGAGGAGCGGGCTCGGTGGGAGCTTCTGTGGGTACAGGAGCCTCTGTCGGAGCCTCAGTGGGCTCGGGAGCCTCAGTCGGAGCCTCAGTCGGGACAGGTGCCTCGGTCGGAGCCTCGGTGGGTTCGGGAGCTTCTGTCGGAGCTTCAGTCTCACCCTCGGTCGGCTTAGAAGACTCAGGCCAATAGAAGGAAGAGTGGAGTCTGAAGTTCGGGTTAACAACGACAAATCTGTCGATGATTCTGGTCAGATCCTGATCAGAGCATGCCAGCGTTACCACTTCATTAGTGATGTATGCTTCGCCGGGATCGGTGATCTTATAGTGAGACTTGATCAGGATATCATCATTATCGTTGAAAGGGAAGCCTCTGTAAGACGCGATAGATGCATTGTAGAAGATCGCGCCGCGAGTCGGATCATGATATTCGTCATCATCAGCCAGATCGGTATGATGGCCGCTCGCCATGGTAGCGTACTTGGTGATCGGGAATACATTCTCGAGATCGAGAATACCGTCATTCACAGTATACTCATCGAGCAGCTTTACTACGGAATTGGTATAAAGCTGTCTTGCGTTGAGCGAACCGATTTTACCATCGTTGACCTGAGAAGCATTCAGTGTGGTGTATACATAGAAGTCATCATCAACATTGAACTCCTTGGTCTCAACCTCGCCGTCCAGACCGCTGATATGGACGATCGCCTTCTCGCTTGCGGTGGTCGGAGCTACGGTCGGAGCCTCAGTCGGGACAGGTGCCTCGGTCGGAGCCTCAGTGGGAGCAACCGTAGGCTCGTCCGGATGGGAACAATCAACCAGTTCAAGGGTGCTTCTGTATGTAGGACCGGGCTGACCGTCATCAAGGATATTACCAACCTGGATATACTTTACGGGTATACCATCAATAAGATTGGTAAGAGTTAAGATTTTGTTAGTAATCGTAATCGGTTCAGAGCCGGCATGGTCAATCTTGAAGGTCACATCGATCAAAGGAGCGCTTTTATCATCAAATAAGAAGCCTCCTTCGTCATCTTCATCTTGATCGGTGTAATAGATTGCACCCGGTTCATCCGTGCCAACCACGGCTCTTGTAAGTACGCCTTTGCAGTTAGGCTTACCAACAATCGATAAATTCACTTCTTCATTCGGTTGTTTAAAGTAAGTCACTGCATCAACGGCATTAACATAGCCATCAGTGGCTGTCGGAATAGTTCTGACGTCCATGTAGGCTTTATACCGAATGGTATCGCCTTCATGAGCTTTGAACTCTTTGCCATCATACAGAATGATGGCTTCGTCACCATCAGCTGCGCTTGCTGACACGATTGCTACGGAAAACATCGATAGCATCATCGCTACAACAAGCAGCAAACTGATTAGTTTCCTAGTCTTAAGCATTCGTTTTTCCTCCTAAAAAAATTTGCTAAAGATATAGTTTTCGCCAATTCTAAGCAATTACATTATAATTCAAGTGCAGAGTTATTGCCAACAACAATAATGTAACCTTTTTGATTGCTTTGTAACTTTATTTTAACTTTTCTGTAATTCTTTTGTAATAATTTAGTTCTTTTCAAAGAATTAGGTGTAAATGCATAGTTTTTTTGTTGTCAGGTTAGAATTTTATATCGACATCAGATGATTTATGGATAATCGAAAACCGCTTGCCAATGCGGATTTGTCGAGGCAGGCCTTTATATGACTGTCTCAAACTGCACAAAAGTTACATTTTGTAACTTTTACCATGTCAGCCCTTTATTGGCGATCATTTACAGATGTAACGAAATCAATTATTTAAAATAGGTGCTTTTCCGTCCAAACAAACAAAAAGACCGCTAAGCGCGGTCTTAAAATGAAATGGTCAAATCTCGGAGTTGATGGTTTCGGGAGGGTTCTCCAGCACCTCGGGGTGCAGCAAATATTTCTGGAATTTTCGGAACGCCAGGCCGAGGATGTTGCCCGAGGCGATACGGTCATCCGTTACAATGCCGAGCGGCAGACATCTCTCAAAGGTGACCTCCCCCTTTCTGCGCACGGGTACCTCACGCAGATTGCCCATCGCCAGGCTGATGGAGGTGGTGCCGAAGTTGTAGATATGGTGATGGATGGAGTTGGTCTTGATGCTCGCCAGATCGGTGAGGATGATGGAGCAATGGAAGGGAGAAGCCTCGATGATCGCCTTGGGGCACCAGTTATGCTTATCCAGCCATTTGATGAAATTAGCCGCTACGCGCAACAGACCCGGCACGGAGCACAGAAAGTCGGCAAGCTTATCGGTCGCGTTTGTGTCGTCCTCTTGGCGATTCTTCTCGATATATTCCGTGATGATGTCGTTGATCGTGTCGATGGTGGCATCGGGCGGGAACTTCATCTTGCTGGTTGTTCCGACGCCGTCGATCTTGCCGCCCTTCAAGACGACCATGCCGACAGCGATCTCGTTGCGGGCATAGATTCGTTTATTGACAACAAAGCGGTTGAGCTGGGGATATTCCGCAAAGGCGCGTACCATTGCCGCCAAGATCAGCGAAAGATGCGAATAGTGCTTGCCCTCCTTGCGTTTACGATTCAGGTATTCCTTCATCGGCGCTTCGGGAAGATCGATGGTGATCATGTTCATCGCGTCGGAGCGCTCCGCCATCACGTGTGCGCCTACCAAATACTCGACGCCGAGGTTCTTTAGTTTTTTTCCGTCAGGTCTGCCCATTGTTCTTTCCTCACTCTGTAGAATCGGCGCACGTATAACCGCGCCGTTTTCCATTATAAACGAAATAAAAACGAATTACAATAGAAATCGGGATTTTTATGCCATCAAAATGCAAAGAGTAGGATCGTATACAGCAGATACAGCAACAGCGATACCGCGCCCTGCCACCGATAAAAGCGTCTTTTGATCAAGGCGGGCGCCAGCATGATGACGGTGATCAACAGGCAGAACGGGATATCGATCCACAGGGTGCTGCGACTCAACGGCAGGATCCCACCCTGCGTCAGGGCGCACAGCGGCAGGATCAACAGCAGATCGATGATGTTCGCGCCGAGGATATTGCCGACCGCGAGAGAGCCGCTTCTCTTAACGACAGCGCTGATCGCGGTGACCAGCTCGGGCAGCGAGGTACCGATCGCCACCATGGTCAGCGATACGATGCGCTCGTCGATATGCAGGATATCGCGGGCGATGATGGTGCCGTTATCCACCAACAGCCGTGAGCCAATGATGATCTCCCCTGCCCCGATCACAAAAATCAGGATGTTGCGGAGCAGCGTATTGCGGTTGACGGTGACAGATGACGTGATATCACTGCGGCGTTCCGACTTAGCGCTGCGCAGGTTCTCATATACAAAGAGTCCAAACAGGATGAGCATGCCCACGCATCCGAAGGGAGTCAGCCAGCCCGAGATGCCCGACAACCACAGGGTCAATGCGGCGGCGATCTGCAATAATGCCTTCGGCATCAAACGGGTGCGGTCGATCGGCTCGGGGCGCAGGAGCACCGAGAATGACAGGATCAGCGCGGTGTTTGCCGTAACGGAGCCGACAGCGTTACCTGTCGCCATATCGGTCTGCCCCTGCCATGCCGCGATAAGCGACACGATGATTTCGGGCAGGGTGGTCGCGAGCGAGACGACCGTCGCGCCGATGATGAACGGCGGTATCCGCGACGCCGACGCCATCCACACCGCCGCGTCGACAAAGCGGTCTCCCCCGCGGATGATGCAGACCAGCCCGAGGGCGAACAGCAGAAAGATCAGGATAGATGGAATAATATCACCACCAACAAAAAACCTCTAACATATTTCTATGCCAAAGGTTCTCTTTATATTCGGGAGGAGCAAGCCCCTCCCCTACATGATACTTATTTTAATTCGGATGGCGCTCTTTATCACGGCACGTTTGCCGGTGCTTTTTCTCGCGAGAAGATACAGCCGCAGTAGTTCTGGCGGTAAAGATCATACTGTTTACTCAGCTCGATGGAGCGCTTATAGCCCTCCTTCTTCTTGAAATCGGAGCACAGATAATTGACGCCGTACTCCTGTGCGAGCTTCTCACCGATTTGGTTGAGCAGCTCTGCGTTCTTGAGCGGGCTGATGGTGAGGGTAGTCGCGAAATAATCGTAGCCGCCCTGTTTGCACAGCTCAGCGGTATAGCGCAGGCGCTGGTCAAAGCAGATCGCACAGCGTGCGCCGCCCTCGCGGTCATTCTCTCTGCCCTTGACCGCTTGCAAAAAATCCTCGGGACGATATGCGACCTCGACAAAGCGGATGTAGTCGCTCAGCCCTGCCTCCTCGACATAGCGCCTGAGCTCACTGTAGCGGTATTGATACTCGCTCTCTTCGGTGATGTTCGGATTGTAGTAGGCGATCGTGATATCAAAATGGCGGTAGAGGTATTCGAGCACATAGCTGGCGCATACGGCACAGCAAACGTGGAGCAGCAGCGTCGGGCGAACCCCCTCGCGGGCATTGCGCTCGATCAGCGCATCCATTTCTTTTTGATAATTGCGTTTGTTCATAGGGTTCCTTTCGGTGAACGGTTGTCAGCAGTTAATCATAAAGCCTTCCCCTTCACTATTTCATATAATTCCACTGCGGAATTAACAATATAATCCGCACCGGCTTCTCTGAGTTCAGCCGCGCCGCGAAAGCCCCAGCTCACGCCGCAGACCCTGACCCCTGCGTTATGCGCGAACATCACATCCACGTTGCTGTCACCGACATAGAGCGTGTCGCTCTTTTGATAACCGTTTTGCGCGATCAGCGCCTCCAGCGACTCGGGCGAGGGCTTGCGGGGGAATTCATCCCGCTGACCCCATGCACCCAAAAAGCTGTGGTGCGGATACAGTGCCGAGAGGATCTCGGGCACAAATTGATTCGGTTTATTGGAGATCACGGCTGTGGCGATTCCATCCGCAGTCAATCTGTTGAGTAATGCTTCGACGCCGTCATAGGCGACGGTAAAGTCCCTGCAATGGTCGGCGTAGTATGCCTGAAACGCCGCCTTGACCCTAATTGCACCCTCGGGGGTGTAGGCGTCCGCCATGGTGTCACGCACCAGACGGTCGATACCGTTGCCGACGAGGTGGCGGTATTCTTCCATCGAGTAGCCGGGCAGGTCTTCCCCATGCAGCGCGACGTTCATCGCCGTACCGAGGTCTTTGAGTGTATCGGCAAGGGTGCCGTCCAGATCGAATACGACCAGCTTAATCATTGTCGTTCTCCTTTTGGGAATGGTTTTCGGGCGTCTCGGGCTGTTCGGGAGCGGATTCAGACGGTTCTGCATGAGCATCATTCTCCGCCTCGCTGTCCTCGCCGTAGACCTTACGGCTCATTTCCTCTAATTCACGGGCACGGATATCGTGCTTCTGATCCTTGAGGCTCTGCTCATGCAAGCGCTGCTCGACATCCTTGTTGATCTCGTCAACATACTTCTTGTTGCGGACGAGGGTATTCAACTCGAGGATGCTGAACGTCGTAGTCTGCGCCAGCGGGACGCGCGCGTCTTTTTCTTCTGATTCTTCCTGTGTGTCATCTGAGGGTTCATCCTCAGACAAGTCTGCGTCCGCATAGACCGCTTCGGGGTTGTTCAGCGGATCGGGCACGCGCTTTTTCTTGGGCTTGATCAGCTTGATCGCGATGAAAGCGGTCAGGATCAGCAGCACCAGACCCGCGGTGATATAGATGATGATGCTCATAGTCACAGGGATGTTGCCGCGATAGCGCACTGTCGCGCAGCCGCCCTTGATCTCCATCGTACCCCTGTTGCTCTCGGTAAACGCCGTCTCACTCCCGTCGACAGAGAGCGATACGATATTTTCGCCGCCCTCGGAGCTGACGGAATAATGCATCGGACGCTCGGCGTTCTCGCTGTTGAGCATATAGCCGAGGTTGACGTAGTCGGTCAGCACGGTCTTGATGCTCAGATCAAACGCACCCTTCTTCTGCTCATATGCCATGAAGTTGCCGCTGCCAAAGACCTTCACCAGCTGCGAGGTGATCTCATCGGTGGTGCCCTCAAAGCTGACGCTGCAAACGATGAGCTTATCTCTTGTATTCACTGCGGCATTCTGCACGCCCTTTGACTTAAAATAGCTCAGCGCGTAATCAGCCGCAGCGCTGTTATCGGTGTCATATAAGAATTCGGTCGTCCTGCGAAATCGCGACTCACCCAGACTGGCAACGGAAAAATCGATCCCGCTGATTTGGTACTGGATGCCGTCGGGGATCCTAAGTTGTGCCGTGCCGTTTTTGAGCTCAGCGGTGTACAGATCGTTCTCCCATGCGCCCGCGCTGACCCATCTGCCGTCTTCAAAGAGCGAGCCTTCACCGTAGGTGGTGTTCAGCGGGAGTGAGTAGGAATAGCGGATCGTCGGGAAGCTGTCACCCTCGCCGATAAAGGAAAAGGAATCCAGATTCTCCTCATAGGTCAGACCCTCAGACAGAGGCGTGGAGGCGTTGTCGATATCGCCGTAGGAGATCGAAACGCTGTCGGTATCCAGCATCTTCGCGGTGACATCCGCCATCTCGGCAACAGTCATGTCCTCATAAATGACGGTGTAGATCATATCGGAGCCTTCCGCCGACCAGCCCGCGTACTTCGCGTCGGACAGGGTATTCGACAGGAAATATGCCTCAATCGCATCCTTATCTTTGGTATAGGTGGCGTAGGGCAGGTTGAACGCAAAGGTGCGATCATAGCTGCCGGATTTATGGTTCATCGTCTTGATCGAGATAGTGTTGATCGCACTGCCGGTGCAATCGTTGATAGCAACAGTGGACTTTGTTTCATAGCTGTCGGAGCCGATCTGCACGGTGTTGGTGCCGTAATCGAAGGTGAGATTCTTGGTCTGCTCGGCGGCGGCAGTATCGCTGACCATCCACGCGATCAGCTCGCTGACGTCAAAATCCTCCGCCATGCGCGTGCCCTGTGTGAGCTTGGTGTTTTTTCGCGAGAGGAACACCGTGGTACCGCGACCGATCAGGGAACCGACGATCTTCTCGTACTCGGCTTTATCGGTAAAGCTCAGCTTTAGCTCAAAGTAGTAGCCGTCCTCCTTAACGCCGCTATAAGAAAACGATGCGCCGGGGATCTCGGCGGTAGGATCATCCTCGATGATCTTGTCCTTCACTGCGTCGATATCGGCAGACACAGGATAGACCGCGGTCACGGTGCGGGTGCCCTTGAAGCTCTCGTCGATCGAGAGCACAGAGCTGACAGCGACCTTCGCCTTATCACAGCCGGACAGGCAGGCGGATAGGCTTACTATCAGCACTATCACAAGTAAAACAGAGATTAGTTTCTTCATAATTACCTCGTACATTTAGATGGGAGTTAGGAGTGAGGAGTGAGGAGTTAATGGCGGGCTTGAGGAGCTGTCCAAATCTTCGATTTGGTTTACAGCTCTCATGCAACAGCGCAAGGGGAACAGGCAAAGCCTGTGATTGGCTAAGCGCCACTGCTCGCCCACACCTGATTGATATAGTGATCGAAAACGTAAACTGTAAGGGGCGACAATGATGACGTCCCGATCATTTCCATTAGATTTCTTTAAAATGCGGAGCATATCGATGTTTCAATCTATGATAACTCCTAACTCCTAACTCCTCACTCCTCATTAATCAATATCCCTTCGGTTCACGCATCAACACGGCGCGGCAGGGGGATGCCTCCAGCCCCTTCATCTTCAGCGGCAGGGCGGACAGGGTATATTCACCGTCCTCGACGCCCTCGAGAAACAGTCCCTCCAGCACCGCGATCCCGGCTCGCGCCAGCTCGAGGTGCGGCATCATTTCGTCAAACGGCGGTGCGATGGACATCGCGTCGGTGCCTACCAATCTCAGCTTGCTGTCGGCGATCACGCGTGCCGCCGAAACGCTGAGAAAGGCTTTACCCGAGCCGTGGAAGATCAGTCGCTTGTTGCAATGCGGCAGCAGCCGCTCCATGTCCTCACCCGTGAGAATGCCGTCGATGGTGACGACCGTACATTTACCGTAAAAGCACGAGGGCTTCATCGAGCCGATATCCGCGCCCTCTTCATCAAAATGAAGCGGCGCGTCGATGTGGGTGCCGGTATGGGTGCACAGCTCCACGGCGGACAGGTTATAAGTCGAATCGTCCCCGATCGACTTTAGAAAGCGCTTGGTGGGCTTGGGATCGCCCGGATAGACCGGCGCCTCAAACACCTCGCGTGTAATATCATAGATCAGCATGCTGTTCCTCCTTTTGCTTTGGAGTCGGAATACTCTCCAAAACACTACATATTACTCCATTATATAATGTATTATACCATATCTCGACAGAAAATAAAGTCTTTTTTGGTGGCAACCCACTTTTTTCTTTGATCGCTGCAATGTACTGCGCGGGAGGAGCAAGCCCCTCCCCTACATGAAACGATCCTGCTTAGGGTGAAGGGCGTTTCATTGATCGAAAGCCTCAGATAAGAACACGACGTTCTTTCCATGCGGTGCGTCGACGAGCGCCGCACCCTACAAAATGTCACCCAAACGCAAAGCAAATCTTTGTTTCGTATCTCTTAACGCCTCACTCATAACGCCTCATTCCAAATAAAAAAAAGAAAAGCCTCACCCGAAGGTGAGGCATAATCTCATATGAACTTAAACCAGCTCGATGATCGCCATCTCGGCAGCGTCGCCGCGACGGGGGCCGATCTTGGTGATGCGGGTGTAACCGCCGTTACGATCCGCATACTTGGGCGCGATCTCCTTGAACAGCTTGGTCGCGACGTCCTCCTTGGTGACGAACGCCATGACCTGTCTTTTGTTCGCGAGTGTGTCCTTCTTCGCGATCGTGATCATCTTCTCCGCCATGGAAGCGGTTTCCTTCGCGCGGGAGAGGGTAGTCTCGATCTTACCGTTTTCGAGCAGGAAGGTGACGAGAGCTCTCAGCATCGCGAGACGAGCGTCGGTAGCTCTGCCCAGTTTTCTGGTACCCGGCATTTTAATTCACTCCTTTCGGGTCATTTCTTTACAGATATTCTATAAAGTTATCGGTTGAGATGTGGCGCGTGCGCCGTTTCTCACCATGAAAAGTATTGATTATTCATCCTCTTTACGCAGGCTGAAGCCCAACGTATCGAGCTTGAAGACAACTTCCTCGAGCGACTTTCTGCCGAGGTTGCGTACCTTCATCATGTCCTCCTCGGACTTAGAGATGAGGTCTTCTACGGTGTTGATACCGGCTCTCTTCAAGCAGTTGAACGAACGAACGGAGAGGTCGAGCTCTTCGATAGTCATCTCGAGCACCTTCTCCTTGCCCTTATCGTCCTTTTCCACCATGATCTCAGTGTTGTAGCCTCTGTCGGAGAGGTTGACAAAGAGATTGAGGTGTTCGGTAAGGACCTTAGCCGCCAGCGATACAGCCTCCTGCGCGTTGATAACGCCGTTTGTCCAAACGCTCAGGGTGAGCTTGTCATAGTCAGTGATCTGACCGACACGGGTGTTGTCCACCGTGTAGTTCACCTTGAGGACAGGGGTGTAGATAGAGTCGATGGGGAGCACGCCGATGATCTCGTTGCCCGAGATCAGCTTGTTCTTCTCGGCGGGGACATAGCCTCTGCCCTTATCCAGCGTGATCTCCATGTTCAGAACCGCGCCGTCGGCAAGGGACGCGATGTGCAGCTCGGGGTTGAGGATCTCAACCTCGCTGTCGCACTTGATGCTCTCGGCAGTGACCTCGCAGGGACCCTCCGCCGAGATCTCAACGATCTTGGGACCGTTAGAATGGAGTTTAGCTACCAAGCTCTTCATGTTCAGAACGATCTCGGTGACGTCTTCCTTGACACCGGGGATGGTAGAGAACTCGTGAAGAACTCCGTCTATCTTGATCGATGTGACGGCTACGCCCTCAAGGGACGAGAGCAGTACGCGGCGAAGAGAGTTGCCCAGCGTGTTGCCGAAGCCTCGCTCTAAGGGTTCAACCACAAATCTGCCGTACTTACCGTCCGAAGATAATTCTTCTGTATCAATTCTGGGCTTTTCTATCTCTATCATTAGCGAATTCCTCCTTAAATTTTTAGCTGCGCTGACAGGAAAACCTGCCGCGTTGCCCGCGGGATCAATCGTGTGTTACGCCTATGCTCCTTCAAAATGAAAGCAAAGGCAACCCCATACCAATCGGAACCCACAGACGCGATGTCGGAAAAACCCGACCGGCGTATAAATTACTTGGAGTACAACTCGACGATGAGATGTTCCTCAACGGGATAGTCGATGTCGTCGCGCGCGGGAAGAGCGATGACCTTGCCGCTGAGCTTATCGGTCTTCTCGAGCCACTTCGGGATCAGAGTGGTACCGTCAGCCTCGGCGATCGCCTTGAAGCGGTTGGTGTCCTTGGAGCCATCCGATACAGCGATAACGTCGCCTTCCTTTACGATGTAAGAGGGAATGTTGCACTTCTTGCCGTTAACGGTGAAGTGAGCGTGGTTGACCAGCTGTCTGCCCTCACGACGAGTGGAGCAGAGACCCAGACGATAGACAACATTGTCGAGTCTGCGCTCTACGAGAGAGAGCAGGTTCTCACCGGTCTTGCCTTCCATCTTCTCAGCCTTTTCATAATACATACGGAACTGCTTTTCCAGAACGCCGTAGATGAACTTGACCTTCTGCTTCTCGGTCAGCTGGATACCGTATTCACTCTGTTTTCTTCTCATCTTGCCGCCGGGGTTACGGTTGGAAGTCTTCTTGGAGTAACCCATAACAGCGGGCGAAATGCCCAGCGCTCTGCAGCGCTTTGCGATAGGCTGTTGATTCTTAGCCATATTCTATATCCTCCTTCTTCTTTTATACACGTCTTCTCTTGGGAGGACGGCATCCGTTGTGCGGAATGGGGGTAACGTCTTTGATCATGGTGACCTCAAGACCTGCGGTCTGCAAAGCGCGGATAGCCGCCTCACGACCCTGACCGGGTCCCTTGACAAAGACCTCGACGCTCTTCATGCCATGCTCCATCGCGACCTTAGCGGCTGTCTCGGCAGCGCTCTGCGCAGCAAAGGGAGTAGACTTTCTGGAGCCGCGGAAACCGAGCTCGCCTGCGCTTGCCCAGGAGACCGCGTTGCCCTGTGTGTCGGATATAGTTACGATTGTGTTGTTAAAGGTAGACTGGATATGCGCCGAGCCCTTTTCGATATTCTTTCTCTCACGGCGGCGGCGAATCGGAGCCTTCTTACCTGTTTTAACTGCCATTTAATTGCCCTCCTTACTTCTTCTTGTTAGCCATCGTCTTGCGCGGGCCTTTGCGGGTACGAGCGTTTGTCTTGGAACGCTGACCTCTTACGGGCAGACCCTTTCTGTGGCGAACACCGCGATAGCTGCCGATTTCGATAAGTCTCTTGATGTCGAAAGCGATATCACGGCGGAGATCACCTTCAACGCGGCAATTATGGTCGATATATTCTCTGAGTTTTGATACGTCTTCTTCGGTCAGATCGCGAACACGAGTGTCCGGATTGACGCCTGTTGCAGCAATAATGTCTGTAGCGGTTTTACGACCGATACCGTAGATATAAGTGAGTCCGATTTCAACTCGCTTGTCACGGGGCAAGTCAACACCTGCTATACGAGCCATTTAGTGCACCTCCATTTGAAATAATAATTAATTCTTTTGTATGAAAAGTCTGTTCTGAGTGGTCAGTGGTTAGTGGTCAGTGGTCAGAAGTCAGTTCAACTGTTCACTGATCACTGATAACTGTTCACTGCGAGCGCAGCGAGCCTTAGCCCTGACGCTGCTTATGCTTGGGGTTGTCGCAGATTACCATAACCTTACCGTGGCGCTTGATAACCTTGCACTTTTCACACATTTTCTTTACTGAAGGTCTGACTTTCATAATATCATTCCTTTCCTTCTTAGTAAGATGATGTTTAGCCTCCCTTTGGTAAAGGGAGGGGGACCGCGATTAGCGGTGGAGGGATTGCATAAATGACCAAGCGTAAGCGAGATACTGAATAATTAGGTTGGTCGCTTCGCTCCTTTTGTACAATCCCTCAGTCACCTTGCGGTGACAGCTCCCTTTACCAAAGGGAGCCTGCGGCGTTTATTTTGTACGCCAAGTGATCCTGCCGCGGGTCAGGTCATAAGGCGACATCTCTACGGTCACCTTATCGCCCGGGAGGATGCGGATGAAGTTCATTCTCAGCTTACCTGAGATAACAGCCAGAATCTTGTGGCCGTTGGGAAGCTCTACGGTGAACTGCGCGTTCGGCAGAGCCTCGGTGACGATACCCTCTATCTCGATAACATCCTGTTTTGACATGACTTAAGCCTCCTGTATACGGTTTTCAACGCCTTCGGCGCCGCGGTGGGAGCAAGCCCCCACCCTACAATTTTGAAGAACATTTCGTAATTGTCGGTTTGTTGTAATGCAATCGACAGTCGTGCGGGTTGCTTGCAGATGGATGACGTTCTTGCGCTTGGGGCGCTCGATCGGACGGCGCCTGCCGTCGGCGATGAGTACCTCTCTGCCGCCCAGAACCTCGATCACCGCAAAAGCCTTGCCCTTGTCGCGACCTGCCTTAGCGATGACAACACTGCCCTTTGTGATATCCATACCGACCTCACTTGAGCAAGGTCATGATGCGCGGACCGTCGGGTGTGATGCACACGGTGTGTTCAAAGTGCGCCGCGAGGGAGCCGTCCTGTGTCACGGCTGTCCAGCCGTCGGACAGGATCCTCGTTTTGTGATCACCCGCCGTTATCATCGGTTCGATTGCGATCGTCATGCCCGGAATGAGGCGAGGGCCTCGTCCGGGTGTACCATAGTTCGGTACACTGGGGTCTTCATGCAGTTTCGTGCCTACGCCGTGGCCGGTAAAATTCCGTACCACCCCGTAACCACGAGGTTCGACATACCGCTGCACAGCGCTGCCGATATCGCCGATGCGATTACCTGCCTGCGCCGCTTTGATCCCCTCATAAAGACTTTCCTTGGTTGCGTCGAGGAGCGCCTGCGCTTCCTTTGAGATATCACCGCAGGGATAGGTATAGGCGTTGTCGCCGTGATACCCGTGCATTCCCGCCATGATATCGATGGAAACGATATCGCCCTGACGCAGGATCGTCTTTTTGCTCGGTATGCCATGGACTACCACACTGTTAATGGAGATACAGGTAGAAGCCGGATAGCCCTCGTAACCGAGGGTGGAGGGAATTCCTCCCTCACCCTCGATAAACTTGCGGACTGCTGTGTCGATCTCTAACGTCGACACACCCGGTTCGACCATCTCCCCGGCGAGCTTCAACGCCCGCGCGGACAGTGTGCACGCGTCCTGCATTTTCTGAATTTCACGTGCGGTCTTGACAACAATCATGCTTATGCCTCGAGTGCCTCAAATGTTAATCTTGTGGTCTCTTCGACAGAGTTCGCGCCCTCTACCACATAGAGTTTCCCCTGCTTCTCATAGTAATCCTTGAGAGGCTCGGTCTCTTTGTGATAGATGTCAAGGCGGGACTTGACTGTGTCAGGATGGTCGTCCTTGCGCTGAATAAGGGCGCCTGCGCAATCATCGCACACACCCTCTACCTTGGGCTTTAAGCTCTCGGTATGATAGGGTCTGCCGCATTTCTCGCACACGCGGCGTCCGGACAAACGGTTTACGATCACGTCGTCAGCGACCTCAATGTCGATCACCTTGTCGATCTCGATGTCCATTTCGTCCAGAGCCTCGGCCTGAGGGATGGTACGGGGGAAGCCGTCGAGGATGAAGCCGTCTTTGCAGTCATCCTCGGCGAGACGCTCTCTGATGATGCCGATCACGACCTCATCGGGAACGAGCTGACCCGCGTCGATGAAGGACTTCGCCTTCAAGCCCATCTCTGTACCGCTTTTCAGCGCGGCACGGATGATATTACCCGTGCTGATCTGGGGAATATGATAGCGCTCGCTGATAACAGCTGCCTGGGTGCCTTTGCCGGCACCGGGAGCGCCTAAAAGGATAAGTTTCATAAGATATTCTCCTTTTGATGATTAATCAAGGAAGCCCTTGTAGTGGCGCATCATCATCTGGCTCTCGAGCTGCTTTGCGGTATCCAGAGCGACGCCGACGATAATGATGACGGAGGTACCGCCCATAGACAGGCCGTACATCTGTGTAATGTCGGAGTACAGGATCGGCAGCAGCGCGATCACGGAGAGGAACAGCGCGCCGATGAGGGTGATTCTTGAGAGTATCTTAGCGATAAAGTCGGCAGTCGGTCTGCCGGGACGGATACCGGGGATGGTACCGTTGTTCTGCTTGAGGTTATTCGCCATCTCGATCGGGTTGTACTGGATCGTGGTGTAGAAATACGCGAACGCCAGAATCAGAACGAAGTACAGCACTGCATACAGCCAGCCGCGGGTGGAGAAAGCGTCGAGGAAGCTCTTCCAGAAGCCCTCCTTGGGCTGAACAAACATCTGGATGGTGCTGGGGATCGAAAGGATGGAGGACGCGAAGATGATCGGCATAACGCCGCCCAGCGTTACCTTGATCGGCAGGTGGGTGGACTGACCGCCGTACATCTTACGGCCTACAACACGCTTCGCATACTGGATCGGGATACGTCTCTCTGCGTCCTGCATAAAGGTGATGAACCAGATAACAGCAAGGAACAGTACAACAAACAGAGGAACCAGTACATAGAACTGGGTGCTGCCCTGCGCGCCGAGCTTCCAGTACTCGCCCAGAAGGTTGACGGTGTAAGGCAGTCTTGCGACGATACCCGCGAACAGCAGGATAGAGATACCGTTACCGATACCGTTCTTGTTGATCTGCTCACCCAGCCACATGATCAGCGCAGTACCTGCGGTGAATGCGAGGATGATGACGATCGCGGCAAACCACATCGAGAAGCCCGATGTATACTTTGCCAACGGCAGGTTGGTGGGGGTCCAGTCTCCGCTCGCGGGAGCCTGAGTATCGTAGGTATTCTTCAGGAAGAAGTAATACGCGGTACCCTGAATCAGACCTAAGCCGACAGTAACGTATCTGGTGATAGCGGCGATCTTCTTTCTGCCCTCTTCACCTTCCTTGGAGAGGCGCTCGAGGGGCGGGATCGCTACACACAGCAGCTGCATGATAATGGAGCTGTTGATGTAGGGAGTGATACCCATCGCGAAGATGGTCGCGTTAGAGAACGCGCCGCCGGAGAGGGTGTTCAGATAGCCGACCAGTGTGTCGTCTACGCCTGCGCCCTGGGCGTTGTTCATTACATGAGCAAGCGCGTCCATGTTCAGGAACGGAACCGGAATAACGGAACCGATTCTGAAAATAACAATGATTAAAAGTGTAAAGAGAATTTTTTTGCGCAGATCCGGGATGGACCAGGCATTCTTAATTGTTTGTAACAATTAGATCACCTCAGTCTTTCCGCCGGCAGCCTCGATCTTAGCCACAGCGCCCTTAGAGAACGCGTTCGCTTTGACTGTGAGCTTTTTAGTGATTGTGCCGTTGGAAAGAATCTTTACGCCGTCAAAGGAATTCTTGACAATACCCTTCTCGGTAAGCGCAGCGATATCTACAACAGCGCCGTCCTCAAACTTGTTGAGGGTGCCGACATTGATAGCAACAACATTCTTTCTGAAGATGTTGTTGAAGCCACGCTTAGGGAGACGTCTCTGCAGCGGCATCTGACCGCCTTCAAAGCCCAAGCGCATTCCGCTTCCGGATCTCGCCTTCTGACCCTTGTGGCCCTTGCCGGAGGTCTTGCCCCAGCCGGAGCCGTGACCTCTGCCGATTCTCTTTGCCTGTCTTTTGGAACCCTCTGCGGGGGATAATTCATAAAGTTTCATCTATCGCACCTCCTTAGTCTTCTTCCACTGCTACGAGGTGTACGATCTTCTGTACCTTACCTCTGGTAGCCGCGTTGTCGGGCTGCTCGGTGACGTCACCGATCTTCTTCAGACCCAGAGAATAAGCGGTAGCAATCTGATCCTTCTTGGAGCCGATCAGGCTCTTAACCAATTTAACTTTCATCTTGCCGCCTCCTTACAGAATCTCTTTTACGGACTTGCCGCGTACACGGGCAACCTCTTCTGCGGTACGCAGAGCGCCCAGACCCTGCAGAGTCGCCCTAACGACGTTACAGGGGTTGTTGGAGCGGAGAGCCTTTGTACGGATGTCCTTGATGCCGACTGCCTCGACAACGGCACGGACGGGACCGCCCGCGATAACACCGGTACCGGGTGCGGCAGGCTTCATCAGAACTCTGCCCGCGCCATAAGCGCCAATGATCTCATGAGGGATGGTCGTGCCCTTGAGGGATACGGTCATCAGGTGCTTTTTAGCGTCCTCGATTCCCTTGCGGATCGCGTCCGGAACTTCACCGGCCTTGCCGATACCGAAGCCTACGATGCCGTTGCCGTCGCCGACGACGACCAGCGCCGCGAATTTCATGACACGGCCGCCCTTTACGGTCTTACTGACACGGTTGATCGCGACAACGCGTTCGGTCAGCTCCAGTGTTGATGCGTCAATAATATTAGCCAAAGTTGTTTCCTCCAATCCTTAGAAATTGAGGCCGCCCTCACGGGCGCCTTCGGCCAACGCTTGTACACGGCCGTGATAAATGTTACCGCCTCTGTCAAAAACGACATCGGTGATGTTCTTGTCTTTTGCGCGCTCGGCGATGAGCTTGCCGACAGCCTTGGCTGCCTCTTTGTTGCCGCCGCCCTCTATGGTCTTATCGAGAGAAGAAGCGCTGCACAGGGTAACGCCCTTTACGTCATCGATGATCTGAGCATAGATGTTGTTGGTGGAGCGGAACACACAAAGGCGGGGACACTCGGCTGTGCCGCTTAACTTACCGCGTACTCTTTTATGTCTTTTGACACGAGCAGCTTTCGAATCAGGTCTACTTACCATTTGTTTATTTCACTCCTTTGATTAAGCCTTACCGGCCTTGCCTTCCTTACGGCGGATATACTCACCGGCATACTTGATGCCCTTACCCTTATAAGGCTCCGGCGGACGTTTCTCTCTAACCTCGGCAGCAAACTGACCTACCTTTTGCTTATCAATGCCGTGGATGATGATGTTGTTGGGGCCGGGAACCTCGATAGTGATGTCCTCGGTATCCTCCATGATGACCTGGTGGCTGTAGCCGATGTTCATGACGAGCTTCTTGCCCTGCTTCTGAACACGGTAGCCGACGCCGTTGACCTCGAGCTCCTTCTTGTAGCCCTCGGTAACACCGATGATCATGTTGTGGATAATGGTACGGGTAAGGCCGTGCAGAGAGCGGTTGAGCTTCTCATCGTCCGGACGCTTTACCTCGATGACTGCCCCATTGATTTCTACAGCCATGTTAGGATGGATCTTCTGGGTCAAAGTACCCTTGGGACCCTTGACTGTGATAACACCGTTTTCGAATTTTGCTTCGACACCGGCGGGAATATTTATAGGTTTTCTTCCAATTCGAGACATGATCGCACCTCCTTCTTACCAAATGAACGCGAGTACCTCGCCGCCGACGTTCTGCTTTCTTGCTTCACGATCGGTCATCACGCCCTTAGAGGTCGAGATAACGGCGATACCCAGGCCCTTCATGACCTTGGGCATATCCTCAACGCTGCTGTAAATACGCAGGCCGGGCTTAGATACACGTCTGAGACCCTGGATGACAGGCTGTTTGCCCTCCAGATACTTCAGGGTCACGGTGATGACGCCCTGCTTGCCGTCCTCCTCAACGGAGAAACTCTTGATATAACCCTCGTCAACCAGGATCTGGCAGATAGCCTTCTTCATGTTGGACGCGGGGATCTGAACAGTGTCGTGCTTCGCTGAATTAGCATTACGGATTCGTGTCAGTAAATCAGCGATAGTATCAGTAATTTGCATAACTTAAATCCTCCCTGCTTACCAGCTTGCTTTCTTTACGCCCGGGATCTCGCCCTTGTAAGCGAGCTCACGGAAACAAATACGGCATACGCCAAACTTACGAAGGTAGGCGTGTGGTCTACCGCATATCTTACAACGTGAATATTCGCGAGTAGAGAACTTCTGTTTTCTCTTCTGCTTATTTTTCATAGCAGTCTTTGCCACAACAATCCCTCCTTACTTCTCGAACGGAGCGCCCATCAGAGAGAGCAGCTCGCGTGCTTCTTCATCATTCTGCGCGGTGGTAACGAAAACGATATCCATACCGCGAACCTTGTCGATCTTATCGTAGTCGATCTCCGGGAAGATCAGCTGTTCCTTCAGACCCAGGGCATAGTTGCCTCTGCCGTCAAAGGAGTTGGGGTTGATACCGCGGAAGTCACGAACTCTGGGCAGCGCGATGTTGAAGAGTCTGTCGAGAAACTCATACATACGCTCGCCTCTGAGGGTGACCTTGGCGCCGATGGGCATACCTTCACGCAGCTTGAAGTTCGCAACGGACTTTCTCGCCTTGCAGATATGCGCCTTCTGACCCGTGATCTGAGCCAGATCGGAGAGGATGGCGTCCATCGCCTTCGCGTTGTCCTTGACCTCGCCTGCGCCTACGTTTACTACGATCTTGTCGAGCTTCGGGATCTGCATCACACTCTTGTAAGAGAACTTCTTCATCAGAGCAGGTGCAACTTCCTCAGCATAAAACTTTTTCAGTCTTGCCATTTCTTCAGTCCTCCTTACAGTGCTTCGCCGCACTTAACGCAGATACGGCTCTTGGTGCCGTCCTCGTAGAGCTTGTGGCCTACGCGGGTCGGCTTCTTGCAGCGGGGGCAAACGATCTGGACCTTGGATGCGTACATAGCGCCCTCAGCCTTGATGATGCCGCCGGGCTCGCCCATACGGCGGGGCTTGATGTGCTTAGAGACGATATTGATCTTCTCTACGATAACCTTACCCTCTTTGGGAGATACCGCGAGCACCTTGCCCTTCTTGCCCTTGTCTTTACCGCTCAAAACTACTACGGTGTCACCGGTTTTAACATGAACTTTATTCATTTATGACACCTCCATTAAAGTACTTCCGGAGCGAGGGAGAGGATCTTCATGTAATCCTTGTCACGAAGCTCTCTTGCTACCGGTCCGAAGATACGAGTACCGCGCGGGTTCTTATCTTCCTTGATGATAACGGCTGCATTCTCGTCAAAGCGGATGTAGGTACCGTCCTCGCGGCGAACGCCCTTAGCGGAACGAACGACTACCGCGCGAACGACATCACCCTTCTTTACTACGCCGCCGGGCGCAGCCTTCTTAACAGAAGCAACGATAACGTCGCCGATGTTGGCATATCTTCTCCTGGTACCGCCGAGTACACGAATGCACATAAGTTCTTTTGCACCGGTGTTGTCGGCGACCTTGAGATAAGTTTGCTGTTGAATCATGTGTTAATCTCCTCTCAAGAACTTATTTCGCTTTTTCGACGATCTCAACGAGTCTCCATCTCTTGTCCTTAGACAGGGGACGAGTCTCCATGATCTTAACGCGGTCACCTGCATGAGCCTCATTCTTTTCATCGTGAGCCTTGACGCGGATGGTGCGCTTGATAACCTTGTTGTAAAGCTTGTGCTTTACGCTGTCCTCGATCGCTACGACGATGGTCTTATCCATCTTATCGGAAGCAACGCGACCGATGAGAGTCTTTCTCATATTTCTATCGCTCATGGTTTACCTCCTTATGCTTCCCGGTCAGCGAGCTCACGCATAACGGTAGAAACGCGCGCGATATCTCTCTTGACCGCAGTAATACGCATCGGGTTCTCGAGCTGGTTGATAGCAAGCTGGAAGCGAAGATTGAAGAGCTCCTCCTTGAGCTCCTTCAGTTTAAGCTCAAGCTCGCTCGGGGTTAAATCTCTTAATTCCTTAGCAGTCATGCTTAAACCTCCTCTTCCTTCTTAATGAACTTGCACTTGATCGGCAGCTTGGCAGCCGCTAAGCGCATCGCCTCTCTTGCTGTCTCCTCCGGAACACCGGCGATCTCGAACATTACTCTGTCGGGCTTGACGACAGCTACCCAATACTCGGGTGAACCCTTACCGGAACCCATTCGGGTCTCAGCGGGCTTCGCTGTAACCGGCTTATCGGGGAAAATCTTGATCCAAACTTTACCGAATCTCTTGCAGTAACGGGTCATAGCGACACGGGCTGCCTCGATCTGGTTGGAAGTAATCCATGCAGGCTCTAATGCCTGGAGACCGTACTCACCGTAGGTGACCTTGTTACCTCTGTAGGCGCGGCCTGTCATTCTGCCTCTGTGAACTCTTCTGTACTTCACACGCTTAGGCATCAGCATTATTTTCTGCCCCCTTCCCTATTATCTCTGCGGGGTCTTCTGTCGCCGCGGTTGTCGCGTCTGTCCCCGCGTCTCTCGCGTCTTTCTCTGCGCTGCTGGCTGCCGGCATTGTCTCTGAGGACCTCACCGCGATACAGCCAAACCTTGACGCCGATCTTACCGTAGGTGGTGTTCGCCTCGGCAAAACCGTAGTCGATGTCGGCACGCAGGGTCTGCAGCGGGATAGTACCCTCATGGTACTGCTCACTTCGTGCGATCTCAGCGCCGCCCAGACGACCGGAGCACTGTGTCTTGATACCCTTAGCGCCCAGACGCATTGCTCTGCCGATGGACTGCTTCATCGCACGACGGAAGGAAATTCTTCTCTCGAGCTGGGAAGCGATGCTCTCTGCGACGAGCTGTGCGTTGAGGTCGGGGTTCTTGACTTCGATGATATTGATAGCGACGGGTTTGCCGAGCTTCTTCTCACACTGAGCGCGGAGCTTCTCGATCTCCGAGCCGCCCTTACCGATGATCATACCGGGCTTCGCGCAGTGGATGTGAATACGGATCTTCTTGCCGTCTCTCTCGATTTCGATCTTGGGAACACCTGCTGCTGCGAGCTGCTTCTTCAGATCACGGCGGAGGTGATAGTCCTCAACCAGTGTATCGCCGAAGTGCTTCTTATCAGCAAACCAACGGGAATCCCAATCTTTGATGATACCTACACGTAAACCGTGCGGATTAACTTTCTGGCCCATAACTCTACCTCCTTATTCTCTTTCCTTGAGCACCAGGGTGATGTGCGAGGTCTTCTTATCAATACGGAAGGCTCTGCCCTGTGCACGGGGACGGATACGCTTGAGTGTGGGGCCCTGGTTTACATAGCACTCGGCTACATAAAGACTTGCCACATCCATATCGTGGTTATTCTCAGCATTTGCTACGGCGGACTTGAGCAGCTTTAAGAGCGGCTCGCAAGCGGCCTTGGGAGTCTGCTCAAGAATAGCCTTCGCGAGCTTTGCGTCCTTACCTCTGATGAGGTTCAGTACAACGGAAACCTTGCGAGGTGAGATACGGACATAATTTAAATATGCCTTACTTTCCATTCTCTGTACTCTCCTTTGCCTTACTTACTTGTCTTGGAACCGGCGTGACCGCGGAAGGTACGGGTCGGAGCGAATTCGCCCAGCTTGTGACCTACCATATCCTCGGTGACATATACCGGAACATGCTTTCTGCCGTCATGAACAGCAAATGTGTGACCTACAAATTCAGGGAAGATTGTCGAGCTTCTGGACCAAGTCTTCAGAATTCTCTTCTCGCCCTTTTCGTTCATTTCCTGAACTCTTTTGAGCAGCACCGGCTGAACAAAAGGTCCTTTTTTCGTACTTCTACTCATAAATCAAGTTCCTTCCTTTCTGCCTTACTTGCTGTTTCTGCGTCTTACGATGAGCTTATCGGACGCCTTGTTGGACTTTCTGGTCTTATAACCGAGCGCCGGCTTACCCCACGGGGTAACAGGGCCGGGACGACCAACGGGGGATTTACCCTCACCACCACCGTGCGGGTGGTCATTCGGGTTCATAACAGAACCGCGGACGGTCGGGCGGATACCCATGTTTCTCTTACGACCCGCCTTACCGATCTTGACATTCTCATGGTCGATGTTGCCGACCTGGCCGATGGTGGCCATGCAGGTCTCGGGTACGTTTCTTAATTCGCCGGAGGGCAGTCTAAGAAGTGCGTAGCCGTTTTCCTTCGCCATGAGCTGAGCCATGTTACCGGCGGCTCTGGCGAGCTGAGCGCCGCGGCCGGGATAAAGCTCTACGTTATGCACAAAGGTACCGGTGGGGATGTTCTTGAGCGGAAGGGCGTTACCGGGCTTGATATCCGCGGTCTCGCCGGCTACAACCTTGTAGCCTACCTTCAGACCCTGAGGCGCAGTGATGTACGCCTTTTCGCCGTCCTCATACTCGACCAGCGCGATGAACGCGGAGCGGTTGGGATCGTACTCGATGGTCTTAACGATACCTTCTACGTCAAATTTCTGTCTCTTGAAATCAATAATACGGTATTTTCTCCTGTTGCCGCCGCCTCTGTGACGAACTGTGATGCGACCGTAGCTGTTACGGCCAGAGTTCTTCTTAAGAGGCTCGAGCAAGCTCTTTTCGGGAGCGACCTTGGAAAGTCCGGAGTAATCCGTAACCGACATATTACGTCTTGCGTTCGTTGTCGGCTTATAAACCTTAATAGCCATGTTATTTCACTCTCCTCATGATGGCTTTGCGGGATGATGGCGCATCCCATACATTCTTGCCTGTGTCGTTAATGTTAAGATGATTTTCTGTTTTTCGCGGAACACTTCTGAGCGGGAGGAGCAAGCCCCTCCCCTACAATTTGTACTGTTCGCCCGCGAACACAGGCTTACATCATGCCTTCAAAAAACTCGATCGGTTTGCTGTCGGCAGTCAGCTGTACATAGGCTTTCTTCCAGCTTCTTGTGTAGCCTTCGAAACGACCCTGTCTCTTCATACGGCCGCGCACATGAACGGTGTTGACCTTCTGTACCTTAGCGCCCTTGAAGAGCTCCTCTACAGCTCTTGCGACGTCTATCTTAGTAGCTTTCTTTGCTACCTCGAAAACATATTTCTTCTTGGTGATGTCCTGCATCGACTTCTCAGTGATGATGGGGCGGATGATGATATCTTGAGCAATCATGCGTATACCTCCTCGATCTTTGTGAGCGCGTCCTTCGCGATGATCAGCTTATCGGCATTGAGAATGTCATAAACATTCATCTCGTTCACCTGAGCGGTCTTGACGCCGGGGATGTTACGCGCGGACTTGATCGCCTTGTCGTCTACCTCGGGCAGAACGATGAGCGCCTTTCTCTCAGAGCCAACGGCCTTGAGCATCTCGGCAGCCTTGGCGGTCTTGATCTCATCAAAAGCAATCTTGTCGATGACGATGATCTCTTCAGCCTGAGCCTTGCTCGATAAAGCGGACTTCATAGCGAGTCTCTTTACCTTCTTGTTCACAGAGAAACGATAATCTCTGGGCTTAGGAGCAAATACGACGCCGCCGTGGTACCACTGGGGAGCGCGAGTCGAACCCTGACGAGCACGACCGGTACCCTTCTGTCTCCAGGGCTTTCTGCCGCCGCCGGAAACTTCGCTTCTGGTGAGTGCGGACTGTGTACCCTGACGCTGATTAGCGAGGTAGCTGACTACCATCTGGTGCATAACAGCCGCGTTCGGCTCGATGCCGAAAATCGATTCTGCAAGGTCTACGGAACCTACGTTCTTGCCCTGCATATCAACAACCTGTACGTTAGGCATGTGATTTCCTCCTTCCTTAAGCCTTTACGCTGTCTTTAATGACAACGTAGCCGCCGTTTGCGCCCGGGATGGCGCCCTTGATGGCGATGAGGTTATCCTCAGCGTCGATCTTGACAACGGCGAGATTCTGAACGGTGACCTTCTCGGCGCCGAGGTGGCCTGCCATCTTCTTGCCCTTCCAAACTCTGGAGGGAGAGGAGCAAGCGCCCATGGAGCCGCCGTGACGAGCGTTCGGGCCGGTACCGTGAGATTCCTTGAGTCGAGCGAAGTTCCAACGCTTGATTACGCCGGCATAACCTTTACCCTTGCTCTTGCCCGTGACGTCAACCTTGTCACCTGTTTCAAACACATCTGCCTTGATGACCTGACCCAGCTCATAAGCGGAGCAGTCATCAAATCTGAATTCCTTAAGAACTCTCTTGGGAGCTACATCAGCCTTCTTGAAGTGACCCTGCAGGGGCTTGGTGACGTGCTTCGGCTTTACATCGCCGTAGCCCATCTGGATGGCTGTGTAGCCGTCGGTCTCAACGGTCTTGACCTGTGAAACAACACAGGGACCCGCCTCGACTACGGTTACGGGAACAACTTTTCCCTTTTCGTCGAAGATCTGTGTCATACCGATCTTCTTGCCGATTAATGCTTTCTGCATTCTGTATATCCTCCTTTTAGGTTATTGGTCGGCATTTGCCGACATGACCCTGTCTGCGTGGTAGGTTGAGATAATCTTTATATAATAGGTTGGGTTAAATACCGATTATAATTTGATTTCAATCTCAACGCCGGCAGGGAGCTCTAAGCTCATAAGAGCTTCGACTGTCTTATTGGACGGTCTTAAAATGTCGATCAAACGCTTGTGGGTGCGCATCTCGAACTGCTCGCGGCTGTCCTTATACTTATGAACAGCGCGCAGAATGGTAACGACCTGCTTCTCGGTGGGGAGCGGGACAGGACCCGATACTCTCGCGCCGGTACGCTTAGCGGTAGCTACGATTCTCTCTGCGGACTGATCAACCAACTGGTGATCATAGCCCTTTAATCTGATTCTGATTTTTTCCTTGACTGCCATATCTTCGCCTCCTAATCATATTGGTTGGGCGCGACATTTCGTTCTCACTTTCCAAACACCCGTCCGGGTGTTCCTACCCCATCCGTTAAAAAAGCCGATAGCCGAGTTTCGGCAACCGGAAGCACAGTGGCGCAGTAATGACATAGCAACCCCAATGTCATCAAAAGCTCAAACTATTCTTTCGCCCGGTTTAAAATCGGACATACTCCACGGAAAAACCAACGCTTTTGCGTTGCAACCTCCCGCTTCATCGCATATCTTGTGCAGTCACGCAGGGTTTATTATAGTATATCAGCCCCGAAAATGCAAGAAATTACAGATAATTTACATTTGAGAAATGCGACGAACTTTTTGAGGCGTTTTTATGCAACATGCACAACAGTTCTATATGTTGTGTTTTGTATCCTGATATACACAAGAAAAACACCTGCCCGAATCATTGTGCCCCGTTACAAAAAATTCAAAATCGTTTTTCCTCAAATCACTTGACGGCAACGGAATAAAACCATATAATATAGACGTTTTTATCTGAATTATAAGACGATATGATCAACATGATTTAGGAGATGGTACTTATGAGAAAACTGATCATTACCGTATTACTCGCTGCATTGGCGCTTGGCTTATGCGCCTGCGGATCGTCAAAAACACAGGAGACACAAGATCAGGCAACGCAGGACTCCGCTGCCGCACACGAGAGCATCAAAGCCGCATCGACCTATGTAGAATCCGTGATCGATACCGGCGAAATGAGCTCGAGCGTTCAGGATGACGCAAACGGCGTGTATCGATACTGGACCTACAGCGGAAAAGAAGCGAACGATGAGTTCTCTTTGGAGATCGAGATCGACGGCAAAAAGATCACCCTTGCAGATACGACCTCCAGCGATCTCAAGGATCTCGGCTTTGAATGTGATGCCGACGTTGAAACTGTCAAGCCCAATACCGTTCAGGGAATTATCATGAAAAAAGGCGACAAATCCTGTAATATCTCCGTTCAAAACGCAACCAATCAGGAACAGGATATACAAGATCTGCCGGTATTTCAGGTCAACGTCTTCTCAGATGAGAGCAATCTGGGCTTCAACTATGGCGGTATCAAAGGCGGATCGACCCTCGAGGAAGTGATCAAAGCCTTCGGTACACCAAAATCCAATGTCACCGCAGCAGCGAACGAAAGCGGCAACACGATCACGCTGAATTATTTTAACGCCTCCACGCAGGACGATCTGCTGACCACCTCTACGCTTGACATTGAACTGCTCTATAACGCTGAGAAGAACTCCGCGACTGTCAGAAGCATCAACCTTTCCTCTTATCGCGAAAAGGTAAAGCAGCCAACAACAGCAGAATGATCCGGTAAAGATTACCACAGCCCCTTGACAATACGTCAGGGGGCTGTTTTCGTTGGAATCAACGGAGAAGTAAGCTCTTCCCATTGAGATTATTTAAAGTATTTGACCGCCGACTCAAACATCTTGATGTCATAATTACCGGGCACGTTCTGATACAGTCCGCTGTTCCAGCGCTCGGAGTGTCCCATCTTACCGAAAACCCTGCCGTCGGGCGAGGTGATACCCTCGATTGCATAGACGGAGTTGTTCGGATTGAAGTGAACATCGGTGGTCGCGTTACCGTTCAGATCGACGTACTGGGTCGCGATCTGGCCGCGTGCGGCTAATTCTCTTACCAATTCCTCTGAACAGTAGAAGCGTCCCTCGCCGTGCGAGATCGGCACATTGTACACGTCGCCGACATTGGTCAGGCTCAGCCACGGGCTCATATTCGACGCCACGCGGGTGCGCACGATCTTGCTCTGGTGGCGTGAGATGGTATTGAAGGTCAGGGTCGGGCAGTTCTCATCCGTATCGATGATCTTGCCGTAGGGTACCAGACCGAGCTTGATCAGCGCCTGGAAGCCGTTACAGATACCGCACATCAAGCCGCCGCGGTTGTCGAGCAGATCGGTCACGCCCTCTTTGACTGCCGCGTTGCGGAAAAAGGCGGTGATGAACTTTGCCGAACCATCAGGCTCGTCGCCGCCGGAAAAGCCGCCGGGGATAAAGACCATCTGGGCGGTTTTCAGCTCGCGCGCGAATTGTTCTACGCTCTCTTGGATGCCTGCCGCGCTCAGGTTGTTGATGACGATGATCTTTGCGTCCGCGCCCGCGTCAGCCATTGCCTTGGCGGAATCATACTCGCAGTTCGTACCCGGGAACGCGGGGATCAGCACCTTGGGTTTAGCTGCACACGCGTGTGCTGTTATTCTCTGACCCACGGTCATGTCAGCCTTTGCATCATAGGAGAAAGTCTCGACCGGAGCCTTTGTATCCGCAATGTTGCAGGAATACACGCCCTCGAGCTTATCCTCATATACCTTTAATATGTCATTCTCAGCGACGGACTCGGTGCCGTAGGTGAACTTGCCGTCGTCGGTGATCGTACCGATCAGCACTGCGTTGTCGATATCCTCTGTCACTTCAAGCATAAACGCGCCGTAGCAGTAGCCAAACAGCTTGTCAAGTGCGATCTCCTCGTTAAAGCGGAAACCAAAGCCGTTACCGAACGCGGATTTCATCACCGCCTCGGCAATACCGCCGATGGTCGGCGTATACGCGGCACAGATCTTGCCCGCGCGCATCAAGTCGGTAACCTTATTGTACAGCGCGATCAGGCTGTCGGTCTCGGGCAGACCGTTTTCATCGTATGTAGGAGCGAGCAGAACCACCTTATGACCTGCCGCCTTGAACTCGGGAGAGATGATGTTCTTCACCTTGTCGGTGGTAACGGCGAAGGAAACCAGTGTCGGCGGAACATCGAGATCCTCAAAGCTGCCGGACATGCTGTCCTTGCCGCCGATGGAGCCGATGCCGAGGTTCATCTGCGCCTTGAACGCGCCGAGCAGTGCCGCAAGCGGCTTGCCCCAACGCTTGCCGTCCGTGCCGGGTTTCTCAAAATACTCCTGGAAGGTCAGATAAACATCCTCAAAGGACGCGCCGGTCGCGATCAGCTTGGAAACGGATTCCACGACCGCCAGATACGCGCCGTGATAGGGGCTTTTCTCGGTGATGAGGGGGTTGTAGCCCCACGCCATCAGGGAGACGGTGTCGGTGTGCTTCTTCTCAACACTGACCTTCTGCACCATCGCCTGGATCGGGGTGAGCTGATTCTTACCGCCGAAGGGCATCAGCACCGTACCCGCGCCGATGGTAGAGTCAAAGCGCTCAGAAAGTCCGCGCTTAGAGCAGATATTCAAATCAGCGGCGAGCGCGTTCATGTTCTCGGTGAACGACCCGCTGATCGCTTTGTCATAGTTCTTCGGAGCGGCAGGCGTGATATCGATATGCTTCTCCGCGCCGTTACTGTTGAGGAATTCGCGGGAAATATCGACGATCTTGTTGCCGTTCCATGTCATGGTGAGGCGCGGTTCTTCTTTGACCACCGCTACCGGGCAGGCATTCAAATTCTCCTCTTTCGCGAGTGCCAAAAACGCCTCTACGTTCTCAGGCTCGACGACGACTGCCATGCGCTCCTGTGATTCGGAGATCGCCAGCTCCGTGCCGTCCAGACCCTCATATTTCTTGGGAACGGCGTTGAGGTCAATATCAAGACCGTCAGCCAGTTCGCCGATCGCAACGGAAACACCGCCCGCGCCGAAGTCGTTACAGCGCTTGATCATGCGGGTCGCTTCCCTATTGCGGAATAATCGTTGCAGCTTTCTTTCCTCGGGCGCGTTACCCTTTTGCACCTCTGCGCCGCAGGTCTCGACCGAGTGCGCGTTGTGCGCCTTGGAGGAGCCCGTCGCGCCGCCGATACCGTCGCGACCTGTCGCACCGCCCAGCAGGATGACCACATCACCGGGAGCGGGAACCTCTCGGCGGACATTCTCCGCAGGAGCGGCGGCGATGACCGCGCCGATCTCCATACGCTTTGCGGCATAGCCGGGGTGATAGATCTCGTCCACAATGCCGGTTGCCAGACCGATCTGGTTGCCGTAGGAGCTGTAGCCCTGTGCGGCGGTGGTAACGATCTTGCGCTGCGGAAGCTTACCCTCGATGGTCTCGGATACAGGAACGGTCGGATCGGCCGCACCGGTCACACGCATTGCGCCGTAGACATAGGCACGTCCCGAGAGCGGATCGCGGATCGCGCCGCCGATACAGGTCGCCGCACCGCCGAAAGGCTCAATCTCAGTGGGATGGTTATGGGTCTCGTTCTTGAACAGCAGGAGCCACGGCTCACTTTTGCCGTCGACCTCGACCTCCATCTTCACGGTGCAGGCGTTGATCTCCTCACTCTCGTCGAGCTTTTGGAGCTTGCCGTCCTTCTTAAGCTGACGGACGGCGATGGTCGCGAGCTCCATCAGGCAGATCGGCTTTGTCCTGCCGAGATCCTCTCTTACCTTGATATAGTCGTTGTACGCCGCCTGTAACAGGTCATCCTCAAACTTCACGGAATCGATTGTGGTCAGGAAGGTGGTGTGACGGCAGTGATCCGACCAGTAGGTGTCGATCATGCGGATCTCGGTGATGGTCGGGTCACGGTGCTCCGACTGAAAATACTGCTGACAGAAGGCGATATCGTCGATATCCATTGCGAGTCCGTAGTCCGCTACGAACTGCGCAAGCCCCTCTCTGTCGAGCTGATTGAAGCCGTCAAGCGTCTTGACAGTCGTCGGGATCTCATATTGAACCGCCAAGGTCGCGGGCTTCTCTAGTGCCGCCTCGCGCGCCTCAACGGGGTTGATGACATATTTCTTGATGGCAGCGATCTCAGCGTCGGTCAGCTCGCCGTACAGGACATAGACCTTTGCCGAACGGATCGTCGGACGGTCGCCCTGTGAGATGATCTGGATACACTGAGCGGCAGAATCCGCGCGCTGGTCAAACTGGCCGGGCAGAAATTCCACGGCAAAAACTGTTGCGTCTTCTTCTATCTTTAACTTATCGGTCGCGATATCGAGCTGCGGCTCAGAGAACACGGCGCCGACAGCGTAATCGAACAGCTCCTCGGTGATATTCTCCGCGTCGTAGCGGTTGATGACGCGCACGTTGGTCAGGGATTTGATCGACAAAAGATCGTTGATCTCTGTAAGCAGGGCTTTTGCCTCATTCTGCAAGCCCTCTCGTTTTTCTACAAAAATTCTATATACCATTTCATCCTCCGTAGGAATCAAATAGGCTTCCCCTCGGGGGGAAGCTGTCAGACATTGTCTGACTGATGAGGGGCAGACTTTTCCAATCTCTCCCCGAATTCGGTTGCACAGAATCATTCCCTTACAAACGGTGATGTACAACACTCTTTGAATCATTGATGAAAGGATAGGTGATCCCCTCATCCGTCACCTTTGGTGACACCTTCCCCCCGAGGGGAAGGCTCTTATTCTTATTCTTTTGCTTTCAGTGCTCTTTGACCGATATCATGGCGGTAAAAAGCGTTGTCAAAACGGATCTGCTCCACCATTTTGTAGGAGCTGTCGATCGCCTCCTGTAAGGTATCAGCGATCGCGGTCACGCCTAAGACGCGTCCGCCCGAGGTCAGGAGCTTTCCGTTCTCCTCTTTTGCGCCCGCGACAAACACACAGGGCGCGATAGTGTCCGGAATAGTGATCTCGTAGCCCTTTTCATAGGATACGGGGTAGCCCTCACTCGCCATGATAACGCAGGCGGCGCTTTTATCTTCAAACTCAACGGGAGTATCGGCAAGCGTACCGTCGGTGGTGGCTTTCATGATGGTGAACAGGTCGGATCTCAGCAGCGGCAAAACGACCTGCGTCTCGGGATCGCCGAAACGGCAGTTGTATTCGATCACCTTGGGACCGTCCTTTGTGATCATCAAGCCGAAGTACAGGCAGCCCTTGAAGGTTCTGCCCTCGGCGTTCATCGCCTGGATCGTCGGCAAAAAGATCTTCTCCATGCACTCCTGAGCGACTGCCTCGGTATAATACGGATTCGGTGCAACCGTGCCCATGCCGCCGGTGTTCAGACCCGTGTCATTATCGCCGGCACGCTTGTGATCCATCGACGAGATCATCGGCACAACGACCTTGCCGTCGGTAAAGCTCAATACGCTGACCTCGGGGCCTTCGAGGTATTCTTCGACAACGATGCTGTTGCCGCTCTTGCCGAACTTCTTGTCCTTCATGATCGAGATGATCGCCTGTTCGGCTTCCTCACGGGTCATCGCGATGATAACGCCCTTGCCCAGCGCCAGACCATCCGCCTTTATGACGGTGGGGATGGGCGCAGTTTTGATGTAGGCAAGCGCCTTGTCAGCGTCGTCAAACACCTCATACGCCGCGGTGGGGATGCCGTATTTCTTCATCAGGTTCTTCGAAAAGACCTTGCTGCCCTCGATGATCGCGGCTTCACTGCGCGGACCGAAGCAGGGGATCCCCTTCTCTTCGAGCGCGTCGACACAGCCCAGCACCAACGGATCGTCGGGAGCGACGACCGCGTAGTCGATGCTGTTCTCCACGGCAAACTTGACGATATTGTCGATATCCGTCGCGCCGATACCCACGCACTCTGCGTCAGCGGCGATACCGCCGTTACCCGGCAGGGCGTAGATCACATCGATCGCCTGATTCTCTTTTAACTTTTTGATGATGGCGTGCTCGCGTCCGCCGCCGCCAACGACAAGTATTTTCATTTATATCCTCCTCGTAGGGACGACCATCGGTCGTCCGTGTTCCGCACGGAACATTCGCGGAGCGATAATAGCTCCTCATTGACCTTCTTCTATCAAAAACGCAGCGGACGAGCAATGCTCGTCCCTACAGTGTCACCGATTAGTGGTGGAACAATCTCATGCCGGTGAACGCCATCGCCATGCCGTACTTGTCGCAGCAGTCGATGACAGCGTCATCACGGATGGAGCCGCCGGGCTCCGCGATATATTTGACGCCGCTCTTATACGCTCTCTCGATATTGTCGGAGAACGGGAAGAACGCGTCCGAACCGAGCGCGACGTTGTCGATGGTGTCGAGGTACGCTCTCTGCTCCTCATCGGTGAAGGGAGCGGGCTGCTCGGTGAAATACTTCTGCCAGTTGCCGTCAGCGGTAACATCCTCTTCGTTGCGGTTGATATAACCGTCGATGACGTTGTCGCGGTCGGGACGGCGGATATCCTCGCGGAACGGGAGGTTCAGCACCTTGTCACTCTGTCTGAGGAACCAGGTGTCCGCCTTAGAGCCCGCCAGACGGGTGCAGTGGATACGGCTCTGCTGACCCGCGCCGACGCCGATCGCCTGACCGTCTACCGCGTAGCAAACGGAGTTAGACTGGGTATATTTGAGGGTGATCAGGGAGATGATCAGATCACGCACCGCGCTCTCGGGCAGTTCCTTGTTCTTTGTCACGATATTTTCGAGCAGTGCGCGGTTGATCTCAAAGTTATTGCGACCCTGCTCAAAGGTGATGCCGTAGACCTGCTTATGCTCAACGGGATCAGGCACATAGTTCGGGTCGATCTGTACGATATTGTAGTTGCCTTTTCTCTTGGATTTGAGGATCTCGAGCGCCTCGGGCTCATAGCCGGGGGCGATGATGCCGTCACTTACCTCACGCTGGATCATCTTCGCGGTGGTAACATCGCAGACGTCACTCAGCGCGACCCAGTCGCCGAAGGAGCACATACGGTCGGTACCGCGTGCACGCGCGTAAGCGCAGGCGAGCGGAGAATCATCCAGACCCTCGATGTCGTCGACGAAGCAAGCCTTCTTGAGCTTATCGGAAAGCGGTACGCCGACAGCCGCCGAGGTGGGGCTGACATGCTTGAACGAGGTGACGGCAGGCAGTCCGAGCGCCTCTTTGAGCTCCTTGACGAGCTGCCATGAATTGAACGCGTCGAGGAAGTTGATGTAGCCGGGTCTGCCGCACAGAATCTCGATCGGAAGATCGGAGCCGTCGTGCATAAAGATCTTTGCGGGTTTCTGGTTGGGGTTGCAACCGTATTTTAACTCAAATTCTTTCATTGTGATTATCTCCTTTTTTGTAGGGCGACAAATGCCTTCCCCTCGAGGTACCCCCGTTGGGGGAATGTCCGCAAAGCGGACAAGGGGGGAGCCGTCTCCGGCGAGGAAAAGGTGTCGCCGACAATCTATTGGCGGTGACGGATGAGGTGGAAACATTTCTACTTCATCCCATGTATTCATATATCGGATAGGCTTCCACCTCATCCGACCAATTTGCTTTGACGCAAGTGTCCGGCAAATTGCCTGCCTTCCCCTCAAGGGGAAGGCTTATTACTTGTTTTTATTGACCAGACGGTTCTCTTCTTCGCCTGTCTCGAGGTCGATAGTTCTGACATACAGCGAAATCTTGTTATTCTCGTCCAGCGCGTTCCACAGCTTGTCGGTGAAAGCATCGATATCGTCGTCGATCGCGACTCTCTCGGGCTCACCCTGGAAGGTCGGGATCGGGTTGCCGTCGCAGACATAGGTGTGGATAAAGTGACCTAAGCCCGCCTTGGAAGGATAGGTAAAGCCGTAGCGGGCACAGTCGCTGCCCTCGGGATCGATGGACTTCAAAATGGACATCTGATAGGTGAAGTCGCCGTCCTCGAAGGTGAGCATGCCGCTGATACGAGGCGTGAGATTCGGCGCGTCAGGCTCGAACTCACGGCTCTCGAGCGCTTTGTTGAAGCTCAGACCCTTTTCAAGACCTTCATAGATGGTGTCGGTCTGGTCGCCGTTGGTGACGATCAGGTTATTTTCGTACTCGCGGATCGCCGCATAGATGATCAGCGAGGGATCCTCGACCTTAGAAGCGTCAAAGGGCTCGGTGTATACCGCGCCGTCACGCTCGGTGAAGATACGGTTTCTGGAATTGGCGCTTCTGCCCATGATGAAGTAGGCAGCAACAGCTCTTTTTCCGTCGGCAGTCTTGCCGATGATGATGCCTCTGCCCGGATAAGTATTACCGTCGAGCAGCTCAGCGATGTCGTTGATTTTGTAAATATTCATTCCAAATTTCTCCCCTTTGTATTAATTGGTGGTCGCCTGCGGCGACATTCATACAATTCTTCAGTCACCTTCGGTGACAGCTCCTTTTACCAAAAGGAGCCTTGATACCTTCTCAACTGATTGTGGCAGGATGATCCACTCCGCCTGCTCCATGACGCGTCTTTGTAAGATCTCGGGCGTGTCACCGTCTTCCACCTCGACCGCCTTTTGGGCGATGATCTCGCCGCCGTCAGGGATCTCGTTGACAAAGTGGACGGTCGCGCCGGTCACCTTGACGCCCTTTTCAAGCGCCGCCTCATGGACCTTCAAGCCGTAGAAGCCCTGTCCGCAAAAGGACGGGATCAGCGACGGATGGATGTTGAGGATACGGTGGTCATAGCGCGAGGTGAACCGCTCCGATAGGATCGACATAAATCCCGCGAGAACGATCAGATCGATCCCGTTTTCTTCAAGCGCGTCGATCATGGCGGCCTCAAACGCCTCTTGCGATTTTAATTCTTTCTTAGAAATATATAACGCTTTGATCCCTGCATTTTGAGCACGGGTCAGCGCATAGGCGTTTTGATTGTTAGAGATCACCAACGTAATCTCGCCGCTGTGGATAATGCCGCTGTTCTGCGCGTCGATCAGCGCCTGCAGATTGGTGCCGCCGCCGGATACCAAAACAGCAATTTTTGCCTTTAGCATAACTCGATCTTCTCCTCGCCCTGCGCCTTGACGATCTCGCCGATGATATATGCGTCCTCGCCCTTAGCTTTGAGGATCGAGAGCGCCTCATCCGCCTGAGCGGCAGGGACAACAATGCTCATGCCGACGCCCATGTTAAAGGTGTTGAACATGTCGTGCTCCGAGATACCGCCCTTTTCCTGAATGAGTTGAAAGATCGGCAGGATGCGGACAGCGTCCTTCTGTATCTTCGCGCATAGTCCGTCGGGGATGGAGCGCGGGATGTTCTCATAAAAACCGCCGCCGGTGATGTGAGAGATACCCTTGACCTGCACCTTGTCGAGCAGTGCCAGCACGGGCTTGACATAGATCCTGGTCGGGGTGAGCAGGGTCTCGCCCACACTCTTGCCTCCGAGAGCCTCGACAGGCGTTTTGATATCGGCGTTCTCTACATCAAACACCTTGCGGACAAGAGAGAAGCCGTTAGAATGGACGCCGGAGGACGGCAGCGCGATAACGATATCGCCGACCGCCATCTTCTTGTTATCGATGATCTTATCTTTATCGACCACACCGGTGCTGTAGCCGGCGAGGTCATATTCGTCCTCGGGATAGAAGCCGGGCATCTCGGCAGTCTCGCCGCCGATCAGCGCCGCGCCTGACTGCACACAGCCGTCGGCAACGCCCTTGACGATGTCCGCGATACGTTCGGGAACATTCTTGCCGCAGGCGATATAGTCGAGGAACAACAGCGGCTTTGCGCCCACGCAAACGATATCGTTGACGCACATCGCCACGCAGTCGATACCCACGGTATCGTGCTTGTCCATCAGGAATGCGAGCTTGAGCTTTGTGCCGACGCCGTCGGTGCCGCTGACCAGAACCGGCTTGCTGATACCGGTCAGATCAAGCTCAAACAATCCGCCGAAGCCGCCCACATCGGAGCAAACCCCTGCGGTCGCGGTACGCGCGACATGCTGCTTCATCAGCTCGACCGCCTTGTAACCTGCGGTGATATCGACGCCCGCCGCGGCGTAAGCGTCGGATTTGGAATTTGTATTCATATTGATTACCTTTCTGCTCAAAGAGAGCATTTGAAATAGTACAAAGAAATTTGTGATTCGCCTTAGATGCTTTCAATTCATGGCAAAGACAAACCTATGACCCGCCGTTGATGCTGTCCAAAATCATGACAAGCATTTCAAAAGGCGGAACAACGGCACAAGTGCCTATTCTTCGCCGTCCCAGCAGTAGGTGCACAGCTCGCATTTAGGGAGCCCGATCGCCTCTACGATGCCGTCGAGGGACTGAAAATCCAGCGAATCGAATTTCAGCTTTTCGCAAATGGTTTTTCTCAGGTTTTTGCCGCGGGTCGTGGAACCGTCGGCATACTCCTTGATATGATTGAAGCCCTCTTCCCCCTCGAGCTCGAGGATGACACGCCTTGCAATTAAATCCATGTCGGATGTATTGCGCGAAAAATTGAGGTACTTACAGCCGTACATGATCGGCGGACATGCCGAGCGCATGTGCACGCTCTTGGCGCCGTTCTCATACAGGAACTCGACCGTTTCTCTGAGCTGAGTGCCGCGCACGATGGAATCATCCACAAAGAGCAGATCTTTATCGGTGATCAGATCATAGACAGGGATCTGCTTCATTTTCGCGATCTTGTTGCGGTCGGTCTGATTGGTCGGCATAAAGGAGCGCGACCATGTCGGTGTGTATTTGATGAACGCGCGCGCGAAGGGTTTACCGCTCTCATTGGCATAACCGATCGCGTGGGGTGTGCCCGAATCCGGCACACCGCCGACATAATCGACGTTGATGTCGCCGAGATTATCCTGATCGTGGTGCGCCATGATCGCGCCGTTGCGGTAGCGCATCAACTCGACGTTCACACCCTCATAGGTCGAGGTCGGATAACCGTAGTAGCTCCATAAAAAGGAGCAGATCCGCTTTTTCTTGCCGGGCTTTGCGAGTTGTTTGAGATAGGTCGGCGTGAGCAGGACGATCTCGCCGGGGCCCAACTCCCTGTCGTCCTCATAGCCGAGCTTCTGGTACGCGTAGCTCTCAAAGGACACCGCATAGCCGAACTCGCTCCTGCCGATACAGACAGGCAGTCGACCGACCTTGTCACGCGCAGCGATCAGTGAGCCGTCCTCCAAGAGGATCAGGATATTCTGCGTGCCGTCGATGATGCTCTGGGCGAACTTGATACCCTCGGCAAAGCTCGATTGCGTATCGATCAGTGCTGCGAGCAGCTCGGTGGAATTCACCCTGCCGCCGGTCATCGCGTCAAAATGTCCGTAGGAATGCTTGAGGTGCTTGTCGATCAGCTCCTCCGCATTGTTGATGATACCGACGTTACAAATCGCGTAGGTGCCAAGATGCGAGCGGATCAGCATCGGCTGGGGATCAGTGTCGGAAATACAGCCGATCGCCGAGGTGCCCTGCATCTCATCAAAAATATGTTGAAATTTTGTCCGGAACGGTGCGTTCTCTATATTATGGATCTTGCGCTGTAAGCCGATCCCGGGATCGTAAGCGGCAAGACCGCCGCGCCGTGTGCCGAGATGGGAATGGTAGTCAACGCCGAAGAATACATCCATCATGCAGTCTTCGGTTGACGTAATGCCGAAAAAGCCACCCATGATATACCTCCCTGATTCAGAGAACAGAGAAAAGAGAACAGAGAATAGTGAAGGGAAATCCTTACGGATTTTAAAATTGATAAATCGGGTGCAGGCAGCGCCCGCCATTCACTGTTACCTGTTATCTATTATCTGTTATCTTTCTTATAATCTATCTAAGATTCCTCTATCCTTCTCCAGAACCACTGCCGCGTCTGCTTTACGCTTTGCGTCCAGCTTTGCGGCGAGCTCTTTATCTTCTACGGCGATGATCTGTGCCGCCAGAAGCGCCGCGTTTGCCGCGCCGTTCAGCGCGACAGTCGCTACCGGGATACCGGTAGGCATCTGTACGGTAGAGAGCAGGGCGTCCAGACCGTCCATCATGCCGCCTTTGCAGGGGATGCCGATGACAGGCAGGGTGGTATTTGCGGCGATCGCGCCCGCTAAGTGTGCCGCCATACCCGCCGCGGCGATCAGTACGCCAAAGCCGTGCGCGCGCGCATTTTTCGCAAATTCAGAAGCCTCTACGGGTGTTCTGTGAGCGGAATAAACGTGTACTTCAAAAGGAATGTCGAGGGTCGACAGCATGTCGGTCGCCTTTTTGACGATCGGCAGATCGCTGTCGGAGCCCATGATGATCCCGACTTTTTTCATAATTACCTCCAAATTAAGATGGCTTTGCCATCAGTGAACAGTGAGCGGTTTTGAGTGAACAGTTAAGGGCGGGCAAGCCCATACCCGTTTTTAACATTGCAGCAACTAACCGCTGATCACTGACCACTGACCACTAAATATTTATTTCATCGCGGAGCTCTTATCCTTCTGGATGACGTCGTGCGCGCCGCCCTCGACGATCGAGGTTGCGGATACGAGCGTGAGCTTCGCCTTTTCCTGTAATTCGCGGATGGTCAGCGCGCCGCAGTTGCACATGGTCGACTTGACCTTAGAAAGTGACAGCGCGACATTGTCCTTCAACGGACCTGCGTACGGTACGAGCGAATCGACGCCCTCTTCAAAGCTGAGCTTCTTGTCGCCGCCGAGGTCATAGCGCTGCCAGTTTCTCGCGCGCTGAGACCCCTCACCCCAGTACTCCTTATAATAGGTACCGTTGATGCTGACCTTGTTGGACGGGCTCTCGTCAAAGCGAGCAAAGTATCTGCCCAGCATGATGAAGTCGGCGCCCATCGCCAGCGCCAGTGTGATATGGTGATCGTATACGATACCGCCGTCGGAGCAGACGGGGATGTACACGCCGGTTTCTTCAAAATACTTATCTCTCTCGGCACAGACCTCGATCAGCGCAGTCGCCTGACCGCGTCCGATACCCTTGGTCTCGCGGGTGATACAGATCGAACCGCCGCCGATACCGACCTTGATGAAGTCGGCGCCGCAGTCGGCGAGATAGCGGAAGCCCTCCGCGTCAACGACGTTGCCCGCGCCTACCTTGACGCTGTCGCCGTAGTTCTCACGGATCCAGTCGATGGTCAGCTTCTGCCACTCCGAGAAGCCCTCGGAGGAATCGATACAGAGAACATCGGCGCCCGCCTCGATCAGCGCGGGAACACGCTCGGCGTAGTCGCGGGTGTTGATACCCGCTCCGACAACATAGCGCTTGTGCTCGTCGAGCAGCTCATTGGGGTTCGCCTTATGGCTGTCATAGTCCTTGCGGAACACGAAATATCTCATTTTGCCGTCCTTGGAGATAACGGGCAGAGAATTGAGCTTGTGATCCCAGATAATGTCGTTGCACTCGGACAGCGTCGCGCCCTCATAAGCGTAGATCAGCTTATCGAAGGGGGTCATGAAGGTCTCGACCTTCTCAGATTTATCCATACGGCTGATGCGATAGTCACGGCTGGTGACAACGCCGAGGAGCTTTCCGTCGGGCTTGCCGCCCTCGGTGACAGCGAGAGTGCTGTGGCCGGTGCGCTCGGTCAGCTCGATCACGTCCGCCAAGGTTGCGTCGGGACGGATATTGCTGTCACTCTGGACAAAGCCCGCCTTATAGCTCTTGGCTCTTCTGACCATCGCCGCCTCGTCCTCCACGCTCTGGGAGCCGTAGATGAAGCTCACGCCGCCCTGTGTCGCAAGGGCTACAGCGAGTTTGTCGCCGGATACCGCCTGCATGATTGCGGATACGAGCGGGATGTTCATGGTGATTGCGCTCTCTTCACCCTTCTTGTACTTCACAAGTGGGGTTCTCAGGGTGACGTTCGCGGGCACGCACTCCGAAGAGGAGTAACCCGGGATGAGCAGATATTCATTAAAAGTATGGGCAGGTTCATTGATAAAAGTGGCCATCTTTAATACTTCCTTTCAGCTTTGGTTTCGCAGTAAATACAGCGGTAGATCTTATTCTCTTTGTCCGTCAAGCGGAACACATGGTCGAGCTCCTGTTCCGTCGTAGTGATACAACGCGGATTCATGCATCGGATGACGTTGGTCAGCTCCTGCGGCATATCGATACAGCGCTTGCGCACCAGCTCGCCGTCGCGGATGATGTTGACGGTCGCCTGCGGATCAACGAAGCCGATCACATCCATATTGATATGGGTTTTGGAATCGATCTTGATGATATCCTTCTTCGCCATCTTCTTGGAGGTGACGTTCTTGATGATCGCGACGGAGCAGTCCAGATCATCGAGGTGCAGCAGCTCATACAGCCGCATCCCGCGGCCTGCGGTGATGTGGTCGATAACGACGCCGTCACGGATGGAATCGATGTTCATATCGTGCCCGCCTCCTTGAGTAATTTCAATATCAGCGCCATGCGCATATATTTGCCGTTCGCGACCTGCTTGAAGTAGCAAGCGCGGGGATCGTCGTCGATCGCGACGCTGATCTCATTGACGCGGGGCAGCGGATGCATGATGCACAGATCCTCTTTTGCGGTCATGAGCTTCTGCGGCGTGAGGATGTAGCTGTCCTTGAGGCGCAGATAATCTTCCTCGTTAAAGAAGCGCTCACGCTGTACGCGCGTCATATACAGGATGTCGAGCTGCGGCATAACATCCTCGAGGCTCGTCGTCTGCAAATACGGGATTCGTTTGCGCTGGAGGACGTCCTTTTTCACGTAGCTCGGCACTTTTAATTCCTCAGGAGAAACAAGAACAAACCGTACGCCCTCATAACGCGACATTGCGTTGATCAGCGAATGGACGGTTCTGCCGAATTTCAGATCACCGCACAGACCGATGGTCAAATTGTCCATCTTGCCTTTTTCACGATAGATCGTCAAGAGATCGGCGAGCGTCTGGGTCGGGTGATTATGACCGCCGTCGCCGGCGTTGATGACGGGGATAGTCGCCGCTCTCGACGCTACCATCGCCGCGCCCTCCTTGGGGTGGCGCATCGCGATGATATCCGCATAGCAAGACACGGTTTTGGCAGTATCGGCGACGGACTCGCCCTTTGCCGCGGAGCTGTTGTTCGCGGAGGATACCGAGATCACGTTGCCGCCCAGCTCGTACATCGCCGCCTCAAAGCTCAGGCGCGTACGGGTGGAGGGTTCAAAAAACAGGGTCGCGAGCTTCTTGTGCTTGCAGATCTCCTGATATTTTTCGGGGTGGTCGATGATGTCGCAGGCTGTCTGCATGAGCTCCTGCAGCTCTTCGACAGACAGATCGACTATATCGAGAACAGATCTCATGCCTGTCCTCCGATCCAACTCTCGTCAGAGGGATTGTTGCGGAATTTGATGAGTCTTTCAACGTCCTCAGGCTTGATGTAGCCATCCTCAGCGGCGACCTTGGCGATCACATCGAAGTTGGTCAGCGAGATGTTCTTGACGTCAGCGGCAGCCAGACGGTCAAGCCCTTTCTGCATGCCGTAGGTGAAGATGGACACGATGCCCAGCACCTCGGCGCCTGCCTCACGGAGCACATCGACGACCTCGAGCACGGAGCCGCCGGTAGAGATCAGATCCTCTACGACAACGACCTTCTGACCCTTTTCGAGTCTGCCCTCGATCTGGTTCTGTCTGCCGTGATCCTTATGACCGGAGCGGACATAGCCCATCGGCAGTCCCATCAGGTGAGCGGTGATCGCCGCGTGAGCGATACCCGCAGTGGAGGTACCCATCAGCACCTCGACCTCGGGGTAATGATTCTTAATAAGCTCAGCTAAGCCCTCTTCCACATCCGTTCTGACCTCAGGGTCGCTGAGCGTCAGTCGGTTGTCACAGTAGACCGGGCTTTTGATGCCGCTCGCCCAGGTGAACGGCTCCTCAGGGCGGAAGAACACCGCCTTTATCTTCAATAAATCCTTTGCGATTTTAGTATTCAGTTCCATTGATTATTTTACTCCTTTCTGAGCCTCCCTTTCCCAAGGGAGGTGGGCTCGCCGTAAGGCGAGGTCGGAGGGTTTCCATGTGAGATGTCGTTTTCATAAAAACTTTTGTGTGCAGGCATCAACCCTCAGTCACCTGCGGTGACAGCCTCCTCGCCGGAAGCGGCTTCTTCTGCGAAGACAGCCGACCCTTTTGTCCGCGTTGCGGACATTTCCCCTAACAGGGGAATCTCCCCTTGCCCTTCGGACATTCCCCCAACGGGGGTGCCTTAGAAAAGGGAGCCTTTCACGTTAGCCAACAAATTCATCCACACATCTTCTGTATGCCGCGACGGGATCCTTTGCCGCGGTGATCGGTCTGCCGACGACGATATAGTCGGAGCCGATCTCCTTTGCCGCCTTGGGAGTCATCACGCGCTTCTGGTCGCCGATATCGCCGTCCGCAAAACGTACGCCCGGGGTGACGGTCAAGAAGCTATGGCCGCAGGTCTCATGCACCTTGCCCGCCTCAAGCGGAGAGCATACCACGCCGTCAAGACCGCTTTCCATCGCGTTCTTTGCGTAGTGCATGACCACCTGATCGATCGGTTCTTTGATCAGCAGGTCATTTTCCATCGCCTGCTGGTCGGTGGAGGTCAGCTGGGTCACCGCGATCAGCAGGGGACGACTGCCGTCGGGACGGGTCAGCCCCTCCAACGCCGCCTGCATCATCGCCTTGGTACCGGCGGCATGCAGATTGGTGATGTCCACATCCAGCTCGCTTAATACCCGCATCGCTTTCATCACGGTGTTGGGGATGTCGTGGAGCTTTAAGTCGAGGAAGATTTTGTGCCCTCTGCGCTTGATCTCGCGCACGATGGACGGTCCCTCGGCATAATACAGCTCCATGCCGATCTTGACGAACGGCTTACGCGCCTCGTTCTCGAACTTGTCGAGGAAGTTGAAGGTAGCTTCCGCACTGGAAAAATCGCAGGCTACGATTACGTCCTTACCCATTCTTAACGCCTCCTATGATTTCATTCAAACTGTTGATATGATATTTGTCCATCACGGCGGGAAGATCCTCGATGATCTCCTTACACGCCGTGGGGTTGACTAAATTCTGTGCGCCGACCTCGACCGCTGTCGCGCCCGCGAGCATCATTTCGATGACGTCCTCCGCGGTACTTACGCCGCCCATGCCGACGACGGGGATATTCACCGCGTGAGCGACCTGATACACCATCCTCAGTGCCACGGGGAAGATCGCGGGACCCGAGAAGCCGCCCATCGTATTTTTGATGATCGGTCGTTTTGTCCGCAGGTCGATCCGCATGCCGAGCAGGGTGTTGATCAGGCTGATCCCATCCGCGCCGGCTTCTTCACACGCCTTGGCGATGCTGACGATGTCGGTGACGTTCGGGCTAAGCTTGATGATGACGGGCTTTTTCGTCACCTTTTTGACTGCCCTTGTTACCTCGGCGGCTGCCTCGGGATTGGTGCCGAAGCTCATACCGCCGCCGTGGACGTTCGGACAGCTGACATTGACCTCCAGCCATCCGACCTGCTCCTCTTTGTCCAGCCGCTCACAGGTGTAGGCGTAATCCTCGACCGAAAAGCCGCTGACATTCGCCATCACGGGTTTATGAAAACACGCTTTCAGCTTGGGCAATTCCTCCGCGATAACCTTGTCCACACCGGGATTTTGCAGTCCGACGGCGTTGATCATGCCCGCGGTACATTCTGCGATACGCGGGGTGGGATTACCGAAGCGGGGATCCTTTGTCGTTCCCTTGAACGAGAACGTCCCCAGGCAGTTGATATCGTAGATCTCAGCGAACTCGTAGCCGTATCCGAAGGTGCCCGAGGCGGGAATCACGGGGTTGTCGAGCTCGATACCGCAGAGGTTGACGCTCAGTCTGTCCATATGATCTCCTCCTTTTTCAACACCGGGCCATCCTTGCAGATGCGCTTGTTGCCGGTGAGCGTCTTGCAGGAGCAACCCATGCAGGCGCCGAAGCCGCATCCCATACGCTCCTCAAAGCTGAACTGACCCGAGGTTTTGACCGCCTTGTTCAAAGCCTTGAACATCGGCATCGGGCCGCAGGTGTAGAAATAGGTATACTGCTCGGGCAGCGCGTCGGTGACAAAGCCCTTCACGCCGTAGGAGCCGTCGACGGTCGTGACCTGTACCTCACAGCCGAGTGCCTTGAACGCGTCCTCATAAAAGACCTCGTCCGCGGTGTTGAAGCCCAGCACGACGCTGACCTTCTTCCCCTGCGCCAGTAAACGCTTGGCGAGCAGGTACATCGGCGGGACGCCGACGCCTCCGCCGACCAGCAGCGGATGGTCCCCCGACAGGCTGAGATCATAACCGTTGCCCAGTCCTGTCAAAAGCCGCAGCTCAGTGCCCGCGGGCATTTCGCTCATCACCTGCGTACCCTTGCCCACGACCTTATAAATCAGGGTGAGTACATCGCCCTCCACATCACAGACGGAGATCGGGCGTCGCAGATAAAAGCCGTCGAGCTGTATATTGACGAATTCCCCGGCATTTTTGATTGCCGAGGTATCGCCGCGAAGGCGCATTTTGTAAACATCCTTCGCAATTTTTTTGTTTTCAATGATGGTAAAAATGGTATCTTGCATCAATTTCACCTTCCTCTCAACAGGAGCAGTGCGTTTATTCGGCTCCCTCTGACGAGGGAGCTGTCACCGTTAAGGTGACTGAGGGAGAGATAACGCAACATAATAACAGAACCATAACGTCTGACTCCATGTCGTGTGTCATAACGATACAACGCACAATTGAATCATTCAAATCGCTCAACTATTACGCTTCGTTATCTCTCCCCCAACCCCCTCATCAGAGGGGGCGGAGGATGAGTTCCGTTAAAAATTTATGCGTCGATGGTCGAGATCGTCAGCGTGGTCTCCTCGAGAACGTCGAGCAGGACGCGGACGGTATCGAGGGAGGTAAAGATGGTCACGCCGTTTTCGACAGCTGTCTGGCGGATCGCGGTGCCGTCCTCATAATGCACGCCCGACATGATGGCGCGGGTGTTGATGACATAGCTGACATAGCCTGCGCGGATCGCGTCGAGGATCTCGGTGCTGCCTTCACTGATCTTGCCCAACTTACGGGTCTTGATGCCGTTCTTTCTCATAACCTTGGCAGTCAGGTCAGTCGCCTCGATGTTGAAGCCGAGGTCGTAGAAGCGGCGGATCAGCGGAACAGCCTCTTCTTTATCCTCGTCGGCGAGGGTCACGATGACGGTGCCGTAGTTCTGCACCTTAGTGCCTGCCGCGACAAGCGCCTTGTACATGGCTCTGGACAGCTTTTTATCATAGCCGATCGCTTCACCTGTACTCTTCATCTCGGGGGAAAGGTAAGCGTCCAGACCCTTGATCTTCTGGAAGGAGAATACCGGGACTTTGACATAGTAGCGCTTCTTCTCCTCGGGATAAAGCTGGAAGATGCCCTGCTCTTTTAAGGACTTGCCGAGGATGACCTCGGTCGCGATATCCGCAAGCGAATAACCTGTAGATTTAGAGAGGAACGGAACGGTTCTCGAGGATCTCGGGTTGACTTCGATAATATAGACATCGTCGTTTTCATCCACGATGAATTGGATGTTATACAGACCGATGATGCCGATTGCTTTGCCGAGCTTCTTCGCGTACTGGAGGATAATGCCCTTGACCTTGTCGGAGATGGAGAAGGACGGATAGACGGAGATGGAGTCGCCGGAATGAACGCCGGTACGCTCGACCAGCTCCATGATACCGGGCACGAATACATCTACGCCGTCGCAGATCGCGTCGACCTCGACCTCTTTACCCATGATGTATTTATCGACAAGTACGGGCTTATCTTCATCTATTTCAACAGCAGTTTTCAGATAGTGGCGTAAATCTTCTTCCTTAGAAACGATCTGCATGGCGCGACCGCCGAGGACGAAGGACGGACGGACAAGAACGGGATAGCCGATTGCGGCGGCAGCTTTGACGCCCTCTTCGATAGAAGTGACCGCCTGACCCGCGGGCTGCGGGATACCGAGCTCCTTGATGATTGCGTTGAAGGAATCGCGATTCTCCGCTCTCTCGATCGCGGCACAGTCTGTACCGATGATCTTCACGCCTCTGTCCATCAGCGGCTGAGCGAGGTTGATCGCCGTCTGACCGCCTAAGGAAGCGATCACGCCCTCCGGCTGTTCAAAGTCAATGATCGCCATGACGTCCTCGGGAGTGAGGGGCTCAAAATAGAGCTTATCGGCGGTGGTGTAGTCGGTGGAAACGGTCTCGGGGTTGTTATTGATGATGATCGCTTCATAGCCTGCGCGACGGATCGTCTGTACCGCATGGACGGTGGAATAGTCAAACTCTACGCCCTGACCGATACGGATCGGGCCCGCGCCGAGCACGATGATCTTCTTTTTGTCGCTCAATCTGGACGCGTTCTCACCCGTGTAGGACGAGTAGAGATACGCGATATATTTGCCGGTATGCAGGGTATCGACCATCTTAAAGATCGGGGTAATGCCGTTTTCTTTTCTGGTTTGATAGATCTCGACCTCGGGAGTCCCCCAAAGCGAGGCAATATATTCATCGGAGAAGCCCATGATCTTGGCGGCCTTGAGGGTCTCGATATCACCCTTGTTCGCCTTTAAGGTGCTCTCCATATCAACGATCTTTTGGAAGGACTCGAGGAACAGCTCAGTGATCATAGTGACCTCATGGAGCTTTTCGATCGAAGCGCCGCGGCGGAGCAGTTCGAATACTGCGTAGATGTTATCATCCTTGAACTCCGCGATATACGCGAACAGCTCGTCATCGGTAAAGTCATCGAACTTCGCGAGGTGGAAGTGGCACACGCCTGTCTCCAGAGAGCGGACGGATTTCAGACAGCACTCCTCGAGTGTGGAGCCGATGCCCATGACCTCACCGGTCGCCTTCATCTGGGTACCGAGAGTGTTGGGCGCGTCAGCGAATTTATCGAACGGAAAACGCGGGAACTTTGCGACGATATAGTCGAGGCTCGGCTCGATCGCCGCTGTGCCGCCCGCTACGGGGATCTCTTCAAGCGCCATGCCCATCGCTATCTTCGCGGTAACGCGGGCGATCGGATAACCCGACGCCTTGGAAGCGAGCGCGGACGAACGCGATACTCTGGGGTTGACCTCGATCAGGTAATATTCGCTGGAAGTCGGATTCAGCGCGAACTGGACGTTACAGCCGCCCTCGATCTTCAGCTCACGGATGATCTTGATCGCGGCGTCGTTCAGCATTTTGAGGTCTTTGTCATTCAGCGAAAGGATCGGTGCGACAACGATACTGTCGCCGGTATGCACGCCGACGGGGTCGACGTTCTCCATACCGCAGATGGTGATTGCGGTGTCGTTGGAGTCACGCATGACCTCGAACTCGATCTCCTTATAGCCCTTGACGGACTTTTCGATCAGCACCTGATGCACGGGGCTGAGCTTGAACGCGTTGGTGCCGATCTCGATCAGCTCTTCTTCATTGTCGGCAAAACCGCCGCCGGTACCGCCCAGAGTGAACGCGGGGCGCAGGACAACAGGATAGCCCACTTCCGCGGCAGCTTTCTTTGCTTCATCAAGATTATAGGTGATCTGCGAGGGGATGACCGGCTCGCCGATACTTTCGCACATCTCCTTGAACAGCTCTCTGTCCTCGGCGCGCTCGATACTCTCGGAGGAGGTACCGAGCAGCTGTACACCGCATTCCTTGAGGATGCCCTTGCGCTCGAGCTGCATCGCAAGGTTCAGACCCGTCTGTCCGCCGATACCGGGGACGATCGCGTCGGGACGCTCATATCTGAGGATCTTCGCAATATACTCGAGGGTGAGCGGTTCCATATACACCTTGTCCGCGATCTGGGTGTCAGTCATGATGGTCGCGGGGTTAGAGTTACACAGGATGACCTCATATCCCTCTTCTTTCAGCGCCAGACACGCCTGGGTGCCGGCGTAGTCGAACTCGGCAGCCTGACCGATGACGATCGGGCCCGAGCCGATGATGAGTACTTTTTTCACATCTGTTCTTTTTGCCATTTTTCATACCTCCAAATATTCATCTATATCAATCTATCAGACAAATTTGTAGGGACGAGCATTGCTCGTCCGCGGACGGTCATTGACCGTCCCTACGATTTATATGCTGTAAACTTTCACGCCGTCCTTGACGGTCATCAGGCACACGCCGTTGAGCTTCCAACCCTCAAAGGGCGTCGCCTTACCCATCGACAAAAAGTCGGCGGGGTCAACGGTGAACTCTCTGTCCAGATCCCAAATCGTGTAATCATTTTTCTTAATCGGAATATGAAAACGCTCGCGCGCATTGAACACTAACAGCTCCATCAACCTATCCATCGTGATGAATCCGGTCTTGACGAGCTTTGTATACAGCACCGGAAACGCGGTCTCAATACCGACGATACCGAAGGCGGATCTCTCCAGTCCTCTTGCCTTTTCCTCTGCGCTGTGCGGCGCGTGATCGGTAGAGATCATGTCGATCGTGCCGTCTTTGATTCCTGTGAGAAGCGCCTCGCGATCGGTCTTATCTCTGAGAGGCGGATTCATCTTAAAGCGGCCGTCCTCTATCAGATCGCTGTCATCCATCACAAGGTAATGCGGTGCGGTCTCGCAGGTGATGTCCACACCCTCCGCCTTTGCCCTGCGGATCAGCTCAACGCTCTCCTTGGTCGAGATATGGCACACATGATAGCCACAGCCGGTCTCTCGGCACAGCTCGATATCACGCTTGATCGGTCCCCACTCACTCTCGGAACAGATCCCGCGGTGACCGTGCGCCTTGGCGTACATGCCGTCATGGATGTAGCCGCCGTGCAGCAGGCTGTTGTCCTCACAGTGCGCGACGATCAGCTTGCCAAGCGCCTTCGCTCGTTGCATCGCCTCACGCATCATATCTTCCTCCTGTACGCCTCTGCCGTCATCGGAGAAGGCGACAACATCCTTTGCCATCCCCTCGAGGTCGGCGAGCTGCTCTCCCCTCTCGCCCACAGTGATCGCACCGTAGGGCAGAACATCGATCACTGCGTCACGCTCGATGATGGCGAGCTGCTCACGCAGATGCTCAACGCTGTCGGGCACGGGGTTCAGGTTCGGCATCGTACACACAGTGGTGTATCCGCCGCGTGCCGCGGCCGCCGATCCGGTGGCGATTTTTTCTTTATAAGAAAATCCCGGCTCGCGAAAATGCACATGCACATCACAAAAGCCGGGAAAGGCAACAATATTATCGGAGCACTGCGAAAAGTCCTCAGGGCAGAAAAGCGCGCTGTCGACCGAGGGCAAAAAGTCAGTTTTTTCGATTCTCTTACAAGCATATACTTTCATACCACTCATATAGGAACGCTCCTTTCGTTTATCGGTCGGAATCGTCGATCTTGGGAATCCGATCCCCCGAATACTAATCAAAAAGCCCCACACAAGGCGAGGCATCGTACGCAAAATCCCGGGTGCTTTGACCCGTATCAAAAATTATCAGATCTTGTCGATATCACAGTATCGCCTTAAAGATTTGTTGTCTGTATTTTACCATACGAGGGTGGGTCTGTCAAATCGATTTATTCTTCGAATAGCGCATAAATTCTGGTGAATATGACCAAAATCCATCCTCATTATTCTCTTGTGAAAAAATCCCGGAATCGGTTACGCCGGATCATTCCCGAAAAACCCGTTTTTCATGTCTTTATACTAAGTATCCATTAAACGCTTTAACAAATTTGTTAGCGAGAAATTTCGCAGAGCAAGGCGGAGGACGCAGGCATACTGGCGTATGTCATCTTTC
>OMWP01000020.1 GCA_900314795.1 uncultured Eubacteriales bacterium | reverse complement strand
AACAGATCGGAGAGTTTTTGTATAACTTTCGACGCGCACCCGCATAGCGGGTGGTTGTTTGTACCGCTCTGGCGAGCGGCACTGTCTAAAGACATTAATTGAAAGAGGCACGGGAGTTTATCCCGTGCCTCTTTACATTTTTGCTAAAGCTCAATTATAATTCTTGAGTTTATGTATGATTAATATTTATCAAATACACGGATATTCTATTAACCCCATCAGAGTATCACAACATCATCACGGGTGAGCTTTTCTTTGAGTTCTTCTGAACGGTGCGACTGAATGATAAAGCTGCTCTCGCCGTCGAAGCGGAACGCGACTGATTTGGTGAACGGCATTGTACTGTCAAACTCGGTGATAATCAGGCTCGCGTATGCTTTTTTGAGTGTTTCAAAGGTCGTCATAAAACCGATACCGCTACCACCCGAATCAGCATGTGTCGTCGCGCGTTCCCTGCCCAGCTTAGACAGCGTATCGATCTCGAACGCCACACCGTTGTCATAGATCGTGATACAGTAGTTATCGTTTTGCATCGAAAGGTCAAGGAGAATCTTACCACTTCCATCTCCCCTTGCTTCAACTGCAATCACAGCATCCTTGATATGATCGCTGAGCAGTGTCTGCAAATCGGTTTGGGAGATATACTTGCCGATGATCTCACTCACCGGCGCTGAAGCCGCCATATCGAAATCGATCCCATGTGCAGCCGCTTTGATAAACAGATCGTTGATCGTGCTATCGATCAGAAGGCTGCCGGTCGACGGGAGTAGCTTTTTCTCACGTTGTTCTCTGGCAATCAGCTCGCCGCGCTCTTTGATCATCGTTTGTATCTCACGGAAAAGGTCGCTCTTCTCAGCATTATCATTAGTGTTATAATAGGCGTCGATGGCAGTGTTCAAGGAGTTCATCAAATGATTATCACGATGAACGATCTGCGCCAGATATTCGTTGGATTGCCTCTGTTTTTCAATTTCCTTATCGCGTTTCTCAAGTTGTTCTTTAAAATGCTCCTCAGATTGAGATTGTAAATGTTCACGGTAACGGGCGGTAATACTGTGACGTATCCATAAATACAAACCCACACCAGAGATAACAATGCCAACCAGTATAGTTACCAAAAATAGATTAGATGCAGAATCTTTATCATAATTAATACAAGTAAGTATAAATACAATTCCTGATACTAGCAATCCTATTCCTAAGTGTTTTGAATTATCCAAAAAGCGAAAACCATTTTTAAAGCGCTTTATTCTAAATAAAACAAAAGCTAATAATAGAGTAATCAAAAGCCATATAGTATAGTAAATTATTTCATTTTTCGAAGGATCAATTAAAGATAATAAAAATGATAAAAGAATTGCCGCTACTACCTTTAAAGCGTGCACTAGTGAGGTTAATACAAAGCCTATCGACGCTAAGAGTAACCTTCTATGCTTTTTTGTTATCAAAATAAATATAGATACCGCTAAATAATTATATATCTGGGCAGCTGTCATGTTTACTTCACAAATTAGGGCATAAGTCAATCCATTCAATAAACATCCAATAATAATCGACACTATTGACAAGCAGTTTTCTTTGTTTGTATGTTTTTCAACCTTATTGTAAATATAAGCTATTATTAGGAATGACATAAGTCCAATAATCACATTTGCAATGATTACTGAAACACTTGTGTCACCAAACAAATTGAAAATACCCATTATACCCTCTTTTGCTTGTTTTTTAGTATTATATCACGCCTATACCTAAAATGCTATATTATAAAAAAAATGAGGCAGTTTTTTACTGCCTCATAAACATAATTATCTACCGCCGCCATTTAACAGCCACCAAAGCCATTCCCACCAGCTCACGGATATCCCTCCTTTGTATTGAATTTTTCAATACAAAGATAGCAAGGTTGCCGTGAATTCTACATTAGAATACATTGTTGGATGGTGTTGGATTTTGTTTGTATTTTAATAACTCTGTTATAGATATCAAACGCCCGCTGCTACAACGTAGCAACGGGCATTATCAATACTTGATTGATTCACAAAATGCCGTCTGAACTCAGACGGCATTTTCCATAGCATTTTTCACTTTGTCAGCGTAATAGTAAATAAACGCCGTAAGCGTCGGTACGCCCTTCTTGGGATCGACATGCGCCTTATAATGCTCCTCCAAGGTCGTGATATCAGTGGTTTTCCAAGCGTGATCAATAGCATTTTGCATCGCGCGTTCAACGCTTGCGGAGGATTTGGAATACTTCTTCGCCACCTCATTACAAATATAGGTCTGTTCCTTGTGGCAGATCATTTCGATTGCGTCCCGCAGATAATTCCTGCCCTTGTATCGAGCGCTGATGCCGATAATATCAAGCTCGGTGGTGATCCGCTGTACCAGCCGCTTATTATAATCATCCTCTATACGCTTTTTGATAGCGGGACTGCAGGTCTTTTGAGCCGGTTTCATATCGGGAATGCTGTTGATCACGCTGCGGAGCATATTCACTACGGTCGGAATACTGTAATCGGGCTGCGATTTCAGCATGATAAAATCAGCGCCCATATTGCGGCATACCGCATGCGTCACTTTGCTGAGATTGTTGGTTACGACCAAAATATACGGGAGTACTTGTAAATGGAGCTGATCCAGCTTCGTCAAATAATCAAAACCACTTCCCTTGCCATAGAACAGCTCTAAGTCAAGCACAACAGCATTGGGAAGGAACTCCTTTGTAATACTCAGCGCTTCATCCGAATCGCCCGAAGTACCGATCAGGAAAACGTCATCCAGGCTTTTGCAGTATGCTTCATACTCCAAACAAATATCGTTATCATCTTCAACGACCAACAAATTGATCCTTTTAGCCATTGCACTCCCTCCTTGATCGCTATTATATAACATTTTCCAATCTTTTCCAACATTTTTCAACAATTTTTTCAAATTTGTTTGCAAACCAGTTGAAGATAAACTGGTAACAGCGTATAAAGCGAAAATGCTAAGGAGCGAAATTATATGAAATTTGGTGATTACTTAAGAGACAAAAGAGAAAAATCAAATCTGAAGGCTAAGGTTGCGGCTAAGAATTGGAAGATTTCTCCGGGTTATTTGTCAAGTTTAGAGAACGGAAAGAGGTCTGCGCCTTCCTTTGATCTGTTGACAGAGATCGCCGACTCCTTGGAATTAAGCGAAAAAGATCGGAATAAGCTGTACGATCTCGCCGCTGAAAGCAAAGATCCTCCGGAGTTACCCAGAGATATTACAGAGTATGTATATCAGAATCCTGTCATACGAGACTTGCTCAGATATGCGATGACATGTAAGCTACAAGAAAAGGAATGGAATGTGATATTCAACTTTGTGAAGAACAATTATAAGTATTGAGGGATGGAATAATGATTTCGATACAATAGATCATAGTGTGTTCACTAAATAGTTTCACTTAATGGATATATAACACATATAATTATCTTTCTGTATCAATAAAGAGTCGAGTTTATCTCGGCTCTTATTCTTTTTCGAATTACCACTTGTAAAAACATTGTTATAATGTAGGATAAACTATTGGCGGAATGTTCTTTCGTTAAATTGAATCGAGACATCATTCCCCCAGTCTTGCAATTTATAGCTAATAAGTATATGATATATTCATACTAAACAGTCTGCGTATTTTCGAACTGTATTGTTTCGCAAACATACAAATCAAGAAGGAGAATTAGATGAAAGCAAAAACCAAACCCATATCTTTTTCCGTTTCGATCATTTTGATCCTGACCCTCATCCTGTCGATCCCGATGGCAGGTCATGCGGCAGAAATCAACTCAGCTCCCACGTCCGCGATAACAGAGTATGTCACCCTGTATGTGATCGAGGATTGGGCGACATCCTATATGTCGGTACCGGATTCGTATCCGCAGAGCTATCAGATCAATACCGACAATCTTGTTGATCCTACCTTTACATCGTTGGATCCGAAAGGCGTTTCTGTTTCTGAGAGCGGCTTGATCACCCCTGCCGTCACCTATACCTACTGGTACGGCTACAACTCGTACCCGGAGCCGTTGGAGGATAAGACCCCGACCCGCATCACTTCTGCTTACAGCTTTGAGGGTGGCGAGATCAAGGTCGACACGAGGAATCGCACCTACTATATCCGCGTCGATGTTGTAGACTATGCCGCTGTATACGCGAAGAATGTCGATCTGTATTATCTGAGCAGCGACTACAGCAGCTATATCTCCATTCCCTCCGACTATCCTCAAAGCTATCAGTTCCCGACAAACGGCATGAGCGATCCGCAGATCCGTTCACTTAATCCGTGGGACGTGACCGTTGAAAACGGAGTGGCGACACTTGTCAAAAGGACCTGGTATTATTACGGGAACGTCGGCTACTCCTCCCCTATACAAGGCAAGGAACCGGATCGGATCAAAGAGACGGTCTCAGACAACGGCGGCTATGTCACCGTGTCCTCAGGCGGAAAGACTGAGCTGTATCATATCAACGCCGTTAATTATGCCGAAAAGTACACCGAGAACGTAATGCGCGAGTATCTCGATCAAAATATCACGCCATCCATGTCGACCCGTGATAAGGTCGACGCAATCGCGCAGTTCGTCGCAAACAGAGAATACGATTACCACTACAGTAACGCGATCGGCATGGTTGTTATGGGAGGAGGCGACTGCTGGGCTTCGACCGCCACAATCGTACAGATGGCGCAGATGATCGGTCTGCAAAGCTGGAGAAGAAACGGTAACAAGGATTACGGCGCAGGCAGCGGCCACGCCAATGCGATGGTCTTTGATGGCACCGACTACTATGAGGTAGAAGCCGGCTATAATATGGATACGCCGCGCTACTATTCTATCGAAAAGAGAGATTCCCTGTTCTCGATCCGCAACAGGAATGAGGGCGTTGAGATCTATCAATACGACGACGTCCCCGACAATCTAACGGATACCTTTGAGATCCCGAGCGAGATCAACGGTAAACCGGTCGTATCCATCGGCAAGTATTTCTGTATCGGTCATTGTCTTGAGAGCACCAAAAGAGTCGAGAGCATCGTCATCCCCGATACCGTTACGTCGATCGGAGAAGGCGCGTTCATCTACTGCGGAACGCTCAAGGAAATCACTATCCCCGCGTCCGTTACCTCGATCGGAAATAACGCGTTCGCGTACTATGTCGATCAAGACATCTACGGTGATACCGATAACGAGAAATTCATTATCCGCGGTTACAAGGGCACTGCCGCGGAAACGTATGCCAAAGAAAACGGCATGACCTTTGTCGAGATCAAACGCCTGCTCGGTGACGTCGACGGAAACGAAGATGTTACCATTGCGGATGCAACATACATTCTTCGCCATGAGGCAGGGATCGACACTCCCTGCGCCGTCACTGCTGATTTTGCCGACGTGAACCGCGATGGAGAAATCACGATTATGGACGCAACGCTCATCCAAAAATGGCTGGGCAATATCACCGTCCATTGCAAAATCGGAGAACCGATATAAAATACATCAATAAAAAGATACGCCTCCTATGTAAGAAATAACCATCTTACCCATAGGAGGCGTATTTTTGTTTGCTCTTTGCTGATAATGCAGAGCATAAGCATACAAGACCGAATCATCGATTTTAAGTTTATCCGGCAATAGCGTTACGATCCCTTTATCCCCATGAATGTCTGATTCGATCTATTTTCCGGAGAAAGATCGTTTATCCATGACGCTTTGCTTCTACTTCTCTTTCTGCAAGCAGGCGACGGTTGTATCTTAACAGCTCGCTTGTTAATCCAATCAGCTCCCGGCTCCCCGACCGAAACACAACTACCAAATAATTGATGGATTTGAACTTTTGGTATATTGGCTCGAGCGACTCCAGCACCTCAGGATCAGCCGACTCATCTCGGTTGAGCCAAATACAGACAAGCTTCTTCTCAATTATTATTTCACATTTCATACAGTCTACCTCCCGTTTCTAAAAATATTGTTGGCATTAATTTTGATGGTAAACATTATAGATTAGCATTCTGTAACAATCTATCACGTAACAATATATAAGTCAATAAATATTCTGCGATTCGATTTTTAATAAAAATCGAATCGCACTTGATTTATCTCTTTTTCTGTGTTACAATATTATCTACATTCATAAATAAATGTGGTGGGTTATATTGATAGAAAAGTTTGATATTGCGGGGTATTGCCGTATTTCTGTCGATGAGGAGTTGGATCGTGATAATACTTCTATTGAGAATCAGAAGGCGATTATCGAGGCATTTGTGAAGGAAAAGTTTCCGGGCAGCACGCTGTCTTTCTTTGAAGATCGCGATCGCTCGGGTTACACCTTTGAGCAGCGCGAGGGTTATCAGAAGATGCGCAAGCAGCTCTTCGATCGCAAGCTCGGCATTATGATAGTCAAGGACTTCTCTCGCTTCTCACGTCGGAACAGCCGTGGTTTAGTTGAGCTGGAAGATCTGCGTGATAGTGGCGTTCGCATCATCTCTATCGGAGACAATGTTGACTATCCCAATAACGACGATTGGTTGAAGATTCAGTTCATCTTCCTTGTTAACGAGATGCCCGTTACCGACACATCGAAGAAAGTAAGAGCCGTTGTGAAGCGCAAGCAAAAGGACGGCAAGTGGATCTGCGCCGCTCCGTATGGCTACATTGTCAACGATCAACAGCATTTTGAGATCGTGCCGACAGAAGCCGAGATCGTTCGTGAGATCTTTCGACTGTATCAAGAGGGATGGGGTTACAAGAAGATCGCCAACTACCTGACCGATGAAGGTATCCCTACGCCGCGTATGTCGGAGCGCCAGCGCAAGGAAGCGGAAGGGAAGGAATACAAGCGTGAGGTCAAGGCGTCATGGGCGATCGCTACCATCGAAGGAATCCTGAAAAACGATTTCTACATCGGCACGATGCGGTCGAGCAAATATACGCGCAAAAAGATCAACGGCAAGGACGTCAAGCGTGATGCGAGCGATCATTATGTCATCGAACATCATCATCAGGAGATCATCAGCTACCGCGAATTTGCGAACGTCAAGGCACTGCTCGAAAGTCGCTCCAAAAACAACTATCGCGGTCAAAAGAAATACGATAATGTTTACTCGGGATTTCTGGAATGCGGAGACTGCGGCAGCCCGATGTTCGCGCTGAGCCGTCCGGATCTGAGAGACGCATACCACTGCGGCACGTACCATCGCCGCGGTCTGAAAGGCTGTACCAGCCATCACATCCGCGTACAAAAGCTCGATGAGATCCTCAAACTTTACATCAAAAAGGTCAGGGATAATTCATCCGAGATGATCGAGCAGCTCAACGCCGATCTGCGCAAAGAGCAGACCGATATCGATGAAACTGACCGTGCCGAGGTCAACCTGGAGGAAGTCCTCGCGGATTTACAGGAAGAGATGAAAACCACCAAGCGCATGCGCGTCCGCGATATCATGAAGCATCCCGAGCGGGAAGAAATGCTGGAGGAAACCTATGACGAGATGGAGGAGGATCTTGCGAAACGGATCGCTGGCATCCGGAACCAAATTGATCTGACTATCAATCGCAGAAATACGATTATTCGCGTCAACCGCGTTGCAAAGCTCGCGATAGAGGTCTTTGACGATATCTTGAATAAGGATAAACTCGATCGCAACGACCTGCAACTGATCATCGACAAGATCATCGTTTATGAAGATCATGTCGAAGTCAAACTCAAGGCGGATATCGACAGTCTGCTGAAATGCGGCACTCTTCCCGAGGATTATGAGGACGCCGCAAATTTTAAACAAGGCATCATAAATAGCTTATCAACCACGATCGTTCAGCCCCATCGATATGGAGCGGACAAGGTTTATGATGTCAATGTTATCAGTGACGGTGACCCGCTGGAGATTTACACGGCGACGGATGGCGAGGTCATTTTCAAGAAGTATTCGCCGGTGGGCGAGTTGAGTGAGTTCGCGGCGCAGTACGCGGATGTGCTGTCGCGCATCAGCGCGATGCCGACGCTCATCTGTGACCGCGACCATGTGATCGCCGCCGCAGGCGTGAGCAAGCGCGAGTTTTTGGAGCGGCGCATCACCCCGATCCTCGAGAATTATATGGAGAATCGCCGCAGCTACAGTGCCCACGCGAACTCGGTAGACGAGGTACAGACAGTGGAGGGCGTGGAGCATGCCGCCGCAGTCATCTACCCTATCATTGCCGCGGGCGATGTGACAGGTGCGGTCGTGATGCTCAAGGGTGAACGCGTGCAGATCCCCACAGACACAGAATTGAAGCTCGCCCAATCCGCCGCCGCATTCCTCGGCAAACAGATGGAAGAATAACGCACTATAGTATTTCACCCCTCTGTCAAAGAGGGGTGACTTTTTGTCGGTTTTATGGTATGATTGTCCTATCAACACGATAGGAGAGCACTATGATATACATCGGATGTCACCTGAGTGTGACCAACGGCTATGAGGCGATGGGCAAAACCATGTGCGATTTCGGCGGCAACACCTTTGCTTATTTCACCCGCAACCCCCGTGGAGGGCGATCAAAGGACATCATCCCCGAGGATGCCGCGGCGCTGAATCGCCTGCTTGAAGAACAGCGTTTCGGCAAGCTCGTCGCCCACGGCAGCTACACGATGAACCTATGCGCGGCAAAGGAATCCACCCGCCTTAACGGGCTGGATATGCTGGAGCAGGATATCCAAAGAATGGAATTCTTTCCGCATCAATACTATAATTTTCACCCCGGCGCGCATACGGGTCAGGGCGCTGAGAAGGGGATCGAGCTGATCGCGGACGCACTCAACGGCGTCCTCTTCCCCGAAATGAGCACAACCGTCCTGCTGGAAACGATGGCGGGCAAGGGTACGGAGATGGGCAGGAGCTTTGAGGAGCTCAGAGAAATCATCGACCGCGTGGAGCTGAAGGACAAGGTCGGGGTATGCTTCGACACCTGTCATGTCTGGGACGCGGGGTATGATGTCGCCAACGACCTTGACGGCGTACTGCATCACTTCGATGATGTGATCGGTTTAGACAGACTGCGCGCAGTCCACTTCAACGACAGCAAGAATCCCTGCGGCGCACATAAGGATCGGCATGAGAAGCTCGGTCAGGGCTACATCGGCATGGAAGCGATGAAGCGGATCGCTCTGCACCCTGCCTTACAAAACAAACCGTTCATCCTCGAAACGCCGAATGATGATGAGGGCTACATAGCGGAGATCAGGACGGTGAAAGAGTGGATGGAAGAGTCAACATGACTTAACGACAAAACTTTTTCGGTTGAGATTGCCACGGGGCTGACACACGTGTCCAGCCCCTCGCAATGACTATTTTGAATAAAAAGAGAGCAATCATTGAGGCTGCTCTCTTTTGTTATTTGGCACGGATATTGATCAGGTGAGCAATGGAGGGGATGGTCTGTTTTTGCATGACGGTGGTGGGGCTGAGCAAGGCTCCTGTCGGGATAAACAGGATATTGCGGAAGGTGCCCTCTCGCATTTTGTCAAGGATATAGCCGCACAGCACCGAGGCACAGCATCCGCACCCCGATCCGCCGGCATGGACGTCCTGATCCTCATCAAAGATCATCACGCCGCAATCGCTGTGACGCTCGCCGAGGTCGACGCCTTTTTCACTGAGCAGATCATGCAGTAATCGCGTGCCTACCCGACCGAGATCGCCGGTGAAGATCATATCATAATCCTCCACCTCGGTCTCGGATGCGCTCAGGTACCGATAGATGGTGTCCGCCGCGGCAGGCGCCATGGCGGCGCCCATGTTGTTCTGGTCGGCGATCTGAAAGTCGATGATCCGACCGATACGGGCAGAGTGAAGATAGGGTGTTCGGGGCAGATTTTTGTCCTCTTTTGTGCGAGAGTCATTGCCTAAGGACGATCGCCAACTGCTCCTATGATCAGCATGGTGATTCTTGGGATTATCCTTGTTGCCTGCTTTTTCCAATATACACGCTCCCGAGCCTGTCACAGTCCACTGGGCTGTCGGCGGGCGCTGGGAGCCGTATTCAAGCGGGAAGCGGTATTGGCGTTCTGCCGTGCAATAATGAGATGACGCCGCGCAGACTGCGTGCTTTGCCGCGCCGCTTTCGATCACGATTGCCGACAGGATCATCGACAGCGCCATCGTGGAGCATGCGCCGTATACGCCCACGTAGGGGATCGCGTAAGAGCGCATGGCAAAGCTGCTCGCGACACACTGGTTCAAAAGATCACCGCAACAGGCGAGGTCGATTTGCTCCTGTGTGAAATCGCCCTTGTTCAGTGCGACACGCACCGCAGTGCTCATCAGCTCGCTTTCCGCTTGCTCAAACGTATCTTTTCCGGCGTAGCTGTCGTGGATGATGCGGTCGAAATAATCGCGGAGCGGCCCCTCGCCCTCCTTTTTGCCGACGACCGAGGCAAAGCTCGCAATATGCGGCATGGATTCAAATATCAGATTTCCGTCATTGTTTCTCATGTGAATACTCCTTATTTTACGTTCATACCATAGTATTCACATTTTAGCGGATATCATGCTGTCAAAATCAAAGCTCTCGACATTATAATCGAGAGCTTTTTTCACATTATTCTGTTTTTTCGAATAAGCACAGACCGCTGTACACCTTTTTCCTTTGTGCCGCCTCTTGGAGCATTTGCCTCGTATCGGAGGATTTGCACTTGCCTAAATAGATTTCTCCGGTAAAGTGATAAAAACTCCCCCATCACAAGATGGGGGAGTTGACTGTGATTGATGGATCGATCTTTGAGTGATCGTACCGTTCTACGGAAAGAAGAATCACTCTACAGGTACATACTCGCCGATCGGGTAAGCAACAGGCATCTTAGCGAGTTTACGCTGGATATTCGTTACATCGAGAACCTCAAGGTAACCGTTTCTGTCGACGTCGCCGTTTCTCTCCATAGTAGCCTTATCTACAACCGGCATCTTTGCGGCGTAGCGCTGGATGGCCAATGCGTCTAATGACTCAACAAAGCCGTTGTTATCAGCGTCGCCCAGCAGGTATGTCTCAGGCTGATCCTGACCGGGATCAGTGAAGGAAGCACTGCCGTCAAGAGCGAATCCGGGCTGAACCTCGCCATGGTCAACGATACGGGTCAGGTCGATATCTGCAGAAGCGAGCATATCGAGAGTGGTTCTGACCTCTGCGTCGCCGGCAGCGGTAACCTTGTAGTTGGTCACAACCAGCAGCGATTTACTGCTGTCGAACTTGAAGCCCTTGTTGATCTGCGGGGTAGATGCGTTGAACTTGTTCAGACCGTTGTCGATCTTCGCAACCGTACCGGCACCCAGGATCGGGAACATGGTCTCAACGTCGGTAACTACACCAAGCTGGTCAACCGCGTCGGTAGACTGCAGGATGCTCTTAGTGAAGGTCTGGGATGCGCTGATGGAGGCGACACCGCCGGGAGCTGCATCAGCAGCATTGAGGGTGGTATATACGGTGAAGGTCTCGCCTACGTTAAAGGTCTTGACCTCAGATCTTCCGTCGATACCGTAGATCGTAACATTCGCTTTCTGATCAGGCTGAGGCTCAGTCGGCTTTACGGGAGGCTCAGTCGGAGCTTCTGTAGGAGGCTCGGTGGGCTCGGGCTCGCCGGGCTTATAGAAGGAAGAAGTACCGCCGAGAGTGAAACCGGGCTGTAACTCGCCCTTTCTGACGACCTGAGTAAGATCCGTATCGGCGATAGCCAGAGTAACCAGGCTATTTCTGATCTCTGCATTACCGGCAGCGGAAACCTTATAGGTGCTCACGATCAGCAGAGACTCGTCAGTGATGAACTTAAAGCCCTTGTTGATCTGCGGGGTAGATGCGTTGAACTTGGTGACGCCTAAATCGGTGTCGATCTTGCCGACAGTCGCATTACCCAAAATCGGGAATACCGTTTCGTTATCGACAATTACACCGAGCTCGTCAACCTCATCCTGAGGCTGCAGGATCTCTTTGGTGAAGGACTGCTCTGCGTTGATGGAAGCAATACCTGCGGGATCTGCGGCAGGAACATTGAGAGTGGTATATACGGTGAAGGTATCACCGATGTTGAAGGTCTTGGTCTTAGAGGAACCGTCAAAGCCGTAGATAGTGATGTGAGCCTTGTTGTCAGGCTGGGGCTGAGTCGGAGCTTCTGTCTCAGGCTCGGTGGGCTTGGGAGCTTCTGTCGGAGGCTCGGGAGCGGAAGGATCGGTGAAGGTACCGGGCATCGAATAGCTCTGACCGGACTGGGTCTGCTCGTTATAGACGATCTTCGTCGCATCAGCGTCATCCTTGATCAAGGTTCTGAGGGTGGTCTTGATAGTAGCTTCACCGGTAGCGAGAACCTTATAGTTGGTGACGATCAGCTTAGAGGTAGCAGTGTTGAACGCATAGCCGCCGCCGACCGCGCCTCTGGAAGCATTGAACTTGAGTGCGCCGTTGTTGACTGCGGCGAAAGCCTCGTCGCCGAGGATCGGGAACATAGCAGCCTTATTGACGATCTCATTATACTCGCCGGTGACACTGTCGGTCAGCTGCAGAGAAGCGGTGGGATAGGTCTGGGTGCCTTCTAAGCTGGCGATCGTGGCGCCCGCGTTGAGGACTGTATGTACAGTAAAGGTGTCGCCTTTGTTGAACTCCTTGACAGCGGTAGTGTTGTCAGGATTGACGATGGTGACCTTGAGCTTGTCGGAAGGCTCTGTGGGGGGCTCTGTAGGAGGCAGAGTCGGGATAGGACCGTCGGTGTTGAAAGAACCACGCATGGAATAGCTCTTGCCTGTCTGGGTCTCGCCGTTGAATACGATGCGGGTGATATCCTCATCAGCTGCAGCAAGCACGTTGAGCTTATTAGTGATATCGGCATAACCGTTAGCGGTAACACGATAAGTGGTGCAGAGCAGCTGAGAATTGAGAGAATTGAACAGGAAACCGGAAACGGAAGAACCCGCATACTTCACTGTACCGGCGTTCTTTGCGGAACCCAATGCGGCGTCGCCCATGACGGGGAATACTTTAGCGCTATCGGTAAGAATGCCGTCAGCGTCTACGGTATCAGCCAGCTGAAGAACAGAGGTGGTGTAGCGCTGGGTGCCGTTGACGGAAGCCATCAGACCGTTGTTAACGGAGGAAGCGTCGAGGGTGGTGTATACGTTGAAGGTATCACCGATGTTGAAAGACTTTGTTTCAACAGAACCGTCGAGACTGTGGATGCGAACCTCAGCATGGTCGATGGTGGGAGTAGGATCGGTAAAGGTCGCTTTGCCCGCGATCGACTTGCCTTCCTGGAGCTTACCCTCAAAGATGATTCTGGTCAACTCGTTGTCGGCAATCGCGAGGTTACGGAGCGCATTCTTGACTTCACCGGTACCGGCAGCAGTTACCTTGTAGGTAGTAACGATCAGCTGCGAGGAATCGGAATCGAATTTGAATGCGTTGGTGGTGGAGGGGTTGGTTGCATTGTAGACGATTTTTCCTTCCTGTGCGCCGTTGGCAATGGTGCTCTCACCGGTGACGGGGAATACCTTGACGGGATCTACAAACTCGCCGTACTGACCGCTGACTTCATCAACCAGGGAAAGTACGCTCGATGAGTAGGTCTGGGTACCCTGAATCGAACCGATCATACCATTGGAAACGGAAGCGGAAACATTCAGAGTGGAATAAACCGTGAACTCGTCGCCTACGTTGATCTCCTTGACTTCGGTAGAACCGTCAAGGCCGTAGATCGTGATGGTCGCCGTTTCAGCGGCGTTTGTTGTGGTGATGCCGACAGTAAGCACTGTGATCATCATGGCAAGAACCAACAACATGCTGATAATCTTTTTCATGTTAATCCTCCTCGGGATATATTTTCAGACAATATAATTCTAACATATATTTTCAAAATATTCAACGATATTTGTTTATTTTTTAATAGAGATTTTCACCCCACTTTTGTGTATTATGACAAAAGTATTACAAAACTGCCGAAAATGAAAATGACCGCAATCGCACAACGACTCTTTGCGCATCATGATTCATTCTTCATTTTTCAGTTTTCAGTATTCATTTATAGTAAAAGCTCCCCCTGCAAAAGCAGAGGGAGCAGTATGGGTTATTCAGTTACTCAGCAATGATCGGATCAAACATCCTCGCCGATCTTCAGATCCTGACTCAGGCCTAAGAGCCAGCGCTGGAGCTTGGTCGTATCGATCGTGGTAAGCTCACCGTCGCCGTCGACGTCGCCGAGCTTATTAATGGTATCGTCAGCGGTCTTAACATTTGCAAGTACGCGCTGGAGGCAGGTCACGTCGAGAACGGTGACCTCGCCATCGCCGTCAACGTCGCCGAGCTTGCCTGTAACGATTCTCGGGATTCTGACATTTTCCCAAGTGGTCTCGTTGGTGCCGGAGAAGTTGGTAAAGAGCTTGCCGCACTCGGTGCAGTAGAAGTGGGTCTTCCAGCCGTCGGCCTCTGTAGTAGCAGCTCTGCCGGGCTTGATCTTGATGGTGTGCTTAGCCATATCAATGGTCTTGTGCTCACGGGAAATTTCCTCGCCGCACTCAGTGCAGTAAACGACCTCGTCATAAGAGCCTTCTGCGGTGCAGGTTGCGGGAACGATGTTCTCCTGTACAGCTTCGCCGGGAGTATGAGCGAGCTTGTCGATCGTCTTGTGCTCACGAGAGAGCTCTTCGCCGCAAGAGGTGCAGTAGATGACCTCGTCATAGGAGCCTTCTGCCTTGCAGCTAGCAGGAACGACATTTTCCTGAACCGCTTCGCCGGGAGTATGAGTATGTGCAAGCTTCGGAATCACGATCTGATCCCAAGTCAGTTCCATCTCACCCGAGGAATTGTTGAAGTACTTTTTGCACACGCTGCAGACAAAGTGAGACTTCCAGCCTTCTGCCTCTTCAGTTGCCTGTTTGCCGGGCTTGAAGCTGAGGGAATGCGCGATCTTATCGATGGTCTTAGTGGTGCGGGAGAGTTCTGCGCCGCAAGAGGTGCAGTATACGACCTCGTCATAAGAGCCTTCTGCGGTGCAGGTTGCGGGCACTTCGTTCTCACGAACTGCCTCGCCGGGAGTATGGGTGATGATGGGCTCCTGAACCGTCTCACGGCTCAGCTCTGTGTTACATTCAGTGCAATAGTGTACTACTTCATATTGGGTATAGTCGTGAGTGACCTCTCTGTTCTCGATAACCTCGCCGCCGGGAGTATGCGGGAGCTTGTCGATGGTCTTAGCCTCACGGGAAAGTTCCTCGTTACACTCGGTGCAGTAGACGACCTCTTCATAAGAGCCTTCCGCGGAGCAGGAAGCGGGAACAACATTCTCCTGTACCGGCTCGCCGGGAGTGTGCGCGAGCTTGTCGATGGTCTTATGCTCGCGGGAGAGCTCAGCTTGACACTCGGTGCAGTAAACGACCTCGTCATAAGAGCCCTCTGCGGTGCAGGACGCGGGAACGATGTTCTCCTGTACAGCTTCGCCGGGATTATGCGCGATCTTGTCGATGGTCTTCTGCTCACGGGAGATCTCTTCGCCGCACTCGGTGCAGTATACAACCTCGTCATAGGAGCCTTCTGCCGTGCAGGAAGCGGGAACTACGTTCTCCTGTACCGGCTCACCGGGAGTATGGGTATGGGGTGTCTCGCCTGCAGGCAGAGTGGAAGCGTCATAGCTCCAGGTGGTAGTGACCGGATTTCCTGCGGAATCCTCGGTGTTTGCCTCAAACGCCGCTTTGACCTGATCCTTGTTCAGACCTAAGCCCGCGCCGATATCGTCAATCAGCTGCTGGTCGGTCTTTCTGTCGGACTCTACCATATAGTGATATGCGTTCGCATAGGTGGTAGTGCCGGTGACACTGTCAACGACAGTCAAAAAATCGGTAAAGATGGATTCGGGAGTCTTGCCCGCCTCAGGGCAGGTACCGACTACGTTACCGATCGAGGAGATCTGGAGAACGGGACCGTACTTGGTAGCGTCCATGTCTTTCCAGAATGCCGCAGTTGTTTTCTTAGAGCTGTCTACGGGGTTCTCGTAGGTGCTGCCGTCGGAGTATGCAACGTGACCGAAGCAATCGGTGGTGAAGAGCAGATCATAAGTCTGGTTGGTCCAGTTCTTTCCTTCGGTACGGACAAAGATGATCTTGTATTGCACACCGGGGTTGAGGGTATAGCCCTGCTTGCCGTTAACGGGATCGATCTCGAATACGCCGGGCTGACCTTCGGTAGCGGTGCCGATCGACTTTGAGGCGCCCCATTGGAGACCGTTCTCAAGATCGCCGCCGAAGATATGGAACGCGACCTTATTCCTGGTGCCCATTTCCCAGCCGCTGCCTTCGGTGTCAAAATAGAGCTTGGTGCTCTCGGGGGTGAAGTCGTCTGTCGTAGCCGCGGCGGTATTCACAACGCCGACTGCCATGACGGAAACGACCATCATCACTGCCAAAAGCACTGATAACAATTTTTTGAACATGTTAAATTTCCTCCTATAAAAATATTATGCGGATATATTATGTCAACCATTTCTAAGGATGGCGTGTTGGGGTTCAGGCAATCCTCTTCATGGACATAATGATAGCAATATAATTTTAGCATATATTTTTTTAAACTTCAACGGCTTATTATTTTTTGGGTATAAAGATTTTTGCCTCAGTTTTGTGTATTATGACAAAAGGATGCCGGGAATTCGGGTGAGATCACGGCAGTCCTTGCAACCCTCCGGCACTTCGTGCCACCTCTCCGGTGTATGGAATCTGTTCTCCAAATCGCAGATTTGGACAGAATCTCACCTTAGGAAAGGGAGGCTTGGGATGTCACAATGACTTATCAATACAGATAACAAAACGCTCCCTCTGAAAACAGAGGGAGCGACAGACTGTAGAAAAACCTATCAAAGCCTTCCTTTGGGAAAGGAAGGTGCCTCCGAAAGGAGGCGGATGAACAATTCCTCAGTCACCGTTCGGTGACAGCTCCTTTTCCCAAAAGGAGCCTTGGAAATCGGCTACTCATTTTTTATTCTATACTTTTTCGACAAACTGACGCTCCCTCTGAAAACAGAGGGAGCGGATCGATCATTAATTAGTTTGAGATTGCCACACCTCCGAAGGAGGTTCGCAATGACAATCATATCAGCCTCAGTGGGGAGTCGATCAGGCGATCGGCTGATTGATGGGATACTTGACGGTGATACTAACCAGGTAACGCTGGATCAGGGTCGCATCAAAGATGGTCAGCTTGCCGTCACCGTCTACATCGCCGCGTCTGATCATATCAGCGGTAGGCGTGGTGATACCGGCATCCGCGCGCTGGATCAATACAGCATCGGTAGAAGTGACACTGCCGTCGCCGTCTACATCGCCGAGGATCTCAGCAGGTGTGGGCGGCTCGGTGGGCTTGGGAGCCTCTGTCGGAGCCTCGGTGGGCTTCGGAGCTTCTGTGGGCTTGGGCGCTTCTGTGGGAGCCTCAGTGGGCTTGGGCGCTTCGGTCGGAGCCTCGGTAGGAGCGGGAGCGAGCTTCGGGATCACGATCTGTTCCCAGGTCAGCTCCATCTCACCCTTGTTGTTGTTGAAGTACTTACCGCACTCGGTGCAGTAGAAGTAGGACTTCCAACCGTCAGCGGTCTCGGTAGCCTTTTTACCGGGCTTGAACTTGATAGTATGCTCATGTTCGAGCTTCGGGATCACCAGATCAGCCGCAGTGACCTCGACAGTACCGGCAGCATCGGAGAAGAGCTTATGGCAATCCGCGCACTCATAATGCGCCTTTACGCCCTCCGCCTCTGTGGTAGCCGCGACAACGGGGACATAAGTCAGGTTGTGAGCGGTCATTTCGATGGTCTTATGGGTGCGGGAGATCTCCTCGCCGCAATCGAGGCAGTATACGACCTCGTCATAGGAGCCTTCCGCGGTGCAGGTAGCGGGAACGACGTTCTCCGCGACTGCGGCGGCAGGATTGTGAACATGCTCGGTCGGAGCGGGCTCGGTGGGCTTGGGAGCCTCAGTGGGCTTAGGAGCCTCGGTGGGCTCGGGAGCCTCGGTGGGCTGAGGCTGATAGCCAACATGGACGCCGTCCTTGAAGTGATCGGGGTTCATGCAGATCTCAGCTACGTCATCAGACCAGCCGGGGGTACCGTCAGGATACTCGGTATCGTCGCCGAAGCCTTCTTTGTACTCTACGCCGTAGCAGCCGTTGCCGTAGTAAACATACCAGTTTGCGCCGCAGGTCTGCTTCTGGGAGAAGGCGTTGACGGAGTACTGGTTGGGGTCGATGACATAGATACAGTTATCAAAGCTCCACGGATCGGGAGAGCCGTAGGGAGTCGTATCATAATCGTCGGGGTAAGCGCCCTGGATGTTGGTGTCTTTGGTCTGAGCCGCCTTATAATAGATGGGCTTGGATGTGTCGGTGCCGCCGTCAACACCGTTGTTGAAGATCGCAACCGCAACGGAAGCGGTGTCGTCGTCGGGATCGTAGGGGATGTCGGCATAGTAGATGCCCTGCTCATAATCCTCGATCTCCATGCGGTAGCCTACCCAATGGCCGTCCTTGTTAGCAGGTCCGCCCCACCAATAGACGCCGGCATAGTGCTTGCCGTCGAGAATGTTAAAGTCATTATACCATGTGGGAGACTTTTCGCCCTTTTTGAGCACAAGATCATCGTGCGCTTCCTCGATGACTTCGTCGGTCACTTCATCCTTCACTTCGGGAACGTGCACATAAACGTCGTCGGTCGCGACGGGACCGTTCTTACCGTTCGGCATCATGAAATAGATGCGCTGGGTCTTGATAGAGCCGGGCTCCATCTCATTTTCCGCTTCATACGCCGCAATACCCTCACTGACAGACATAACAGAGGGGACGCCGTCTTCGACGTCAGATACGGATAACGCGTTGAAGGAAACAGCAAGCGCAGCAGTAAGCAAGGTTACTACCAATAATAAACTGATTACCTTTTTCATTATTAATCCTCCTAAGCATTTATTATGCTATTATGCATCTTCATCTTATCACACAATCGCCCGAGATTCAATATTTTTTTGTGAATTGCGGTAAAATATTTTTTGTTGTTGATTGGTTTCCGTCAAGTTGCACAAATATGATGTTGTTTTTTTGGTAACAAAATAAGTAAGGCTTTTCTAAGCTCCCTTATTGGTAAAGAGTATCTCCCTTCGGTCAGTCAATTGATACAATCCCTCCGCCTCGTTCCTCGGCACCTCCCTTTACCAAAGGGAGGCTTTGTGCGGCTCGCCCGGATCGTCGGACACGCGTGCCAGCGCCGTACCCTACGGAGGAATTGATTTGCTTCGCGTTATAACGTCATCTTGACAGACGTTTCGGGAGGAGCAAGCCCCTCCCCTACATACCGCCCCGATCACTAATGATCGAAGGTTTGTTTATTATTCATTTTTCAATTTTCAGTCTTCAGAACGGCAACCCTTTTGTCCGCTTTGCGGACATTTCCCCTAACAGGGGAATCTCCCACTGTCACTTCGTGACGTCTCCCCAACGGGGAGCACCCCCGCCCCTACAGCAAAGGTCACATAGGGCTGTAGGGTACGGCGGGATACGCGTATCCGACACCCGTGTTCGACGACCCGCAGTAGGGCGTTGGTCAAAGAACATCGTCCGTTGAAGAGATGATATAAAAAGCTCCCCCTGCAAAAGCAAGGGGAGCAAAAGCTGTTTATTTGTTACTCAGAATAATGCCGGATTAAGCTACGCCGACGGTTTCGCCGATGTTGTACTTGTTAGTGCCGATACCTGCGAGATAACGCTGAATCAGAGTAGCGTCGAGGATATTAACCTCGCCGTCGCCGTTTACGTCAGCTGCAGTTACATCGAAGTTGTCGCCTACGGCCATCTGAGCGTCATAACGCTGGATCAGAGATGCGTCAGCAGAGGTGATAACGCCGTCGCCGTCAGCGTCGCCGATGACGTAAGAGGGAGTATCGCTGCCCCAAGCAACGGTCATCTTCGCGCCGGTCCTGGACTCGAAGTCGAAGCCGGTCAGGTCGAGCTGCATCTTGATGACAGTGCCTGCGGTCAGACCGTTGATCTTGAGGTTGGTAGAACCGCTGTAGATCGCGTCGGTCTCTACGCCATTAGCGATAACGCCGTTGTCGCCGAGGCCGAAGTTGTGGGTCCATGCGTCGTTGACTGCGAACTTGAACTCTACGTCGGAGGGATCATACTCGCCGAGTGTGAACTCGATCTCATATACGCCGTCGGAAACCTTAGTCATGTGGTTAGCCTCAGCAGCCGGATCCCAGGTGATGTTGTTCAGCCAGCCGCTGCCGTCTGCGGTACCGTTACCAACCGCGGTTACGGACTGAACGTCCAGACGGTTGATGGGTTCGACGATATCGCCCTCTACCCAAGTCTTTTCGCCGTCGCAGTATACGGTGAAGGTACCCGCGTCGGTGAGGTTGAAGGTGACGTTGTTGCCGGTCTCGTCGCCGATCCAAGTCTCGCCGTTCTTGACAGCCTTGAGCTGGACGTCGGTCATCGCACCGGAAACGGTGTATTCCTTATACCATACGTCGTTTGCGAACTCCATGGAGTTGTTAGCGTCGTTACCGTTCCAGGAAGTACCGAAGATCTCGGCAGCGTTACCTGCTACGATATAAGTATCGCCGACAACAGGCTCGGTGGGAGCCTCGGTGGGAGCCTCGGTGGGAGCCTCAGTGGGAGCCTCGGTGGGAGCCTCAGTCGGAGCCTCAGTGGGAGCCTCGGTGGGCTGTACGGGATACTCGCCGGTCTTCTCGAACTTGTACATATAGCCGCCTACGGTCGCGCCGTGAGCCGCGGGATCACCCTCGGGATCGCTCATGGTATAAACCTTGATCCAACCATCCTCGGGATTGCCGTCGCCTGCGGGACGGAAGTAGATGGTATAAACGCCGTCCTCAGATACGGTACGGTTGTTGTCTACGCCGTCGGGGAAGTAGTAAGATACGGAAGTGCCTCTCTTGGAGGACTGAACGACCTTGAAGTTGTCGCCGATGATCTCGGGACCTGCAGGATCGGAATTCTTGATGGGGTTGCCGAACTGGTCAACGCCGAGCTCAGCCTTCTTGAGAGCGATGCCCTCGATCTTGTACAGACCATCCTCTACCTCGGTCATCTCGAGAGCGGGATCAAGGCTCCAGTTCTGGTTCATGGATTCGATGGTGCCGTACAGATAATAGGTTTTGGGCTTGAGTGCGGGAGCCTCGGTCGGAGCCTCAGTGGGAACAGGAGCCTCGGTTACAGGCTCAGTGGGAGCCTCGGTGGGATCTGCGGGAGCAGTCCAGGTAACATACATATCAGCACCGGTCTTGGTCGCGAAATCGAAGTTGGAGAGGTCGATGCTGATCTTGATGGTGGTGCCCGGGGTCAGACCGTTGATCTTGAGGTTGGTAGAACCGCTGTAGACAGCCTCTGTGACTACGTCGTTCTCGATAACGCCGCCGTCAGCCAGACCGAAGTTGTGGGTCCAAGCGTCGTTGATCGCGAACTTGAACTCGAGGTCGGTGGGATCATACTCGCCGAGGGTGTACTCAGCCTCGAATCTGGAATCCCAGACTCTGGTCATGTGGTTCGCTTCGGCAGCCGGATCCCAGTTGATGTTGTTCAGCCAGCCGCTGCCGTCTGCGATACCGTTACCTACCAGAGTAACAGACTCAATTTCAACAGGACCGCTGATGGAGACGATATCGCCCTCTACCCAGGTTTTTTCGCCGTCGCAGTATACGGTGAAGGTACCTGCGTCGGTCAGGTTGAAGGTGACGTTGTTGCCGGTCTCGTCGCCGATCCAGGTGGTGCCGTTCTTGACAGCCTTGAGCTGGACGTCCTTCATCGCACCGGAAACAGTGTATTCCTTAGCCCATAAGTTGTTGCCCATGGGATCCATGCTGTTCATGTTGTCGTTACCGTTCCAAGCAGTACCGAAGATATCGGTAGCGTTACCTGCTACGATGTAACTATCAGCGGGCTCGGTCGGAACCGGAGTCTCGGTGGGCTCGGGAGCTTCTGTCGGAGCCTCGGTGGGCTCGGGAGCTTCAGTGGGAGCCTCGGTGGGCTCGGGAGCTTCAGTGGGTGCCTCGGTGGGCTCGGGAGCCTCGGTCGGAGCCTCGGTGGGCTCGGGAGCTTCTGTCGGAGCCTCGGTCGGAGTGGGCTCGTCCTCGTGGTAGCCTACGTGCTCGCCCTCTTCGTTAAAGTGGTCGGGGTTCAGGCAGCAGTCCTCAACAGAGGTGAACTCGTCAGCGTCGGTTCTGTAGCTGCCATAGCAACCGTTGCCATAGTAGAAGTACCAGTTACCGCCGCAGGTCTGCTTGCCGGAGAAGGCATTGATGTCAACCTGATTGGGGTCGATAACATAGATACAACCATCGAAGTCGAACTCATTGTAGGTGTCGCCCCACAGGGTCTCATAGTCGCCTTTATAAGCGCCTTCCATGTTGTTATCGATGGACTGAGCAGCCTTGTAGTAGATCGGGAGGCTGGAATCGGTACCGCCGTCAACACCGTTGTTGAAGATAGCGGAGGTCAGATTGCCGTCGCCGGGGATCTCTGCATAGTATACGCAGTTGTCAACGTCGTCGATCTCCATCTTGTAGCCCGGCCATGCAGCGGGGGAAGCGGGAGCGTCCCACCAGTAGATACCTGCATAGTGGTTGCCGTCTTCACCGATGTTGAACTCGTTGAACCAGGTCGGCGCCTTGCCGCCTGCTTCGATAACGAGCTCATCATAAGCTTCTTTTACGACGTCGCCCGTATCGGGGTCAAGTTCCTCGGGGTGATGAACATAAACGTCGTCATCGGCTACGGGGCCGTTTTTGCCGTTAGGCATCATGAAGTAAACTTTTGCTAATGAGCCATCATATTCGTCTGCTACCAACGCGTCTTCGATCGTAGGCGCGTCAGTGTCTACTACATTGTAGGCGTTGAACGCTACGACGGTCGTGGATAAGACCAACATGAGAGCTAAAATTACGCTAATAAACTTTCTCATAATTTCCTCCTTATAATTATTTTATCGCGTAGCTTAATCATAGCATAAAATTTCAAAATATTCAATAATAATTTTCGCGATTGGAAAAAATTTTCTCTCATTTTTTCCATTTTTGGCAAAGCGCCGAAAGCCTTGGTTGTTTTGCCTAAAAATCTTTCTTCTCTGTTGGTGAAAATCACGGAGGATATAGCAGTTCAGCAAAATTGTTCCCGTTTTCTTGGTGCGTTTTGCACGAACGGTGGATGAATCATATTAGCTGATCCGGCATATTTTTACGTTCAGAGCCTTGCGCCGGGGGTGGGCTGACTGATAAGAGGAAAGCTTTGTGTACTGCTCGCGCAGGTCGTCGGAGACACGTGTCGACGGGTGGGATGTGCTTCGCGGTCGGGTGGGATATGACGGATAGGTTTCGGGACGTCGAGGCGCCGTCCCCTACGGGTGGGGTGTGCTTGGCATTTGAGAGATATCTATCGGAAGGGTATCGGGATGTCGCAAGCGTCATCCCCTACGGGTGGGATTTGCTTCGCGGTTGGATGGGATATGACGAATAGGTTTCGGGACGTCGAGGCGCCGTCCCCTACGGGTGGGATTTGCTTCGCGGTCGGGTGGGATATGACGGATAGGTTTCGGGACGTCGAGGCGCCGTCCCCTACGGGTGGGATGTGATGGATCAATTTCGGCGGGAGCAAGCCCCTCCCCTACTGAATTGATCATAAATCCCTCAATAATAAAAAAATCCCCCTGCGTCAACAGGGGGATCGATGGTAAATTTATTGGCCGCCTTCGCCGCCGGAGTTGGCTGCGGGCTGTCCCTGAGCGGGCTGTTCCTGAGCAGGTGCTTCTTGTGCCGGAGCCTCCTGAGCGGGCGCTTCTTCGCCGCCGGAATTGTCATTGCCGCCGGAATCTCCGCCGCCGCTGTTATCGCCCCCGCCCGAGTTACCGGAGCTGCCGGAGGAACCCGATGAAGGCGCGGAGGTATAATAGGTGGAGGAGGGCAGGTCGTCGGAATCGACCTCGTTACCGTCCTTTAAGTAGGTGCGGGTGGTCGTGACCTTATAGCCGTTGCCGATATAGCTCGGAGAAGAGGTATTGATCTCGACCTCATCGAATTTGGGATTTTGCAGACCGTAGATCTCACAATGCAGCTGTACGCCGTCCATCCAGCACTTCATGAAAAGCTGGTATTTAAAGGGGTTGCTGACCTTGAGGTCGATGTTGCCGTAATCAACGGTAGCGTCACGACCCGCGTCAACATATACCGATTTATAATAGTGACACTCGCGCTCTACGACGCTCATGCCGCAGAGGATACAGGCGTTGTAGATGGTGGTGGAGGACTGGCAGATACCGCCGCCGACGCCTGTCTCGCTGCGTCCCTCGACAATAACGCCCGCCGGCTTATAGCCGTTGGACTCGAGGTTGGAGTTGCCGGTATGGTCGTTGAAGGACCATGTCTCACCGGGATCGATGATCGAGCCGTCGCACGCCGCCAGAGAAACACGCATGTTCTCGTTACCGTTCGAGTTGTTGGTCGAGGTGGTCGAGAACTCAGAGAGCTTGGTGATATTCTTCTTGAGGTAATCGGCAGTGTACTCGGGTTCGACTTCCTTGACGGTCGCGTTGACCGTACCGGTGATATTACCCTCTTTGATAAAGGAAGAAAGCGCGTTGAGGCTGGTGGTCTCGTCCAGGGTGACGCCCTTGGACTCTGCCGAGATGGTGAACATCGACTCGGCGTCCGTATCGAAACTCGTCACCTTCGCATCCTGTGCGTCTTTCTTGACATCGGCAGCGATCTTGGTGACGAGATCCTTACAGGTGGAGTCATCGACCGTCATCTTGATCTCATAGTTCTTATCCTCGGTCTTGATGCCCTTTTCCTCGGAATACGCCTTTGCCTCGTTCAACACGGACTCTGTATCAAAGGAATACTTGAAGTCATTCTTGGTATAGGTATAGGTCTTGTCGCCCGCCTTCACCTCAACCTTGATGCCTGCCGCAAGCTCGTCCTCTACGGATTTCATCATGGTCTTGGCTTCGTCCATCGTCAGGTCCTTGAGGGATTTGCCGTTCACATACACGTTATCGGAGAAGGTGCTCTCGGGACCGGTACCCGAGCCGGAGAACATATACAGTCCGAAAGCGGCAATTCCCGCGATCAGGACGATACCGATGATACACAGCGCCACGATCAGACCGGTCTTCTTTTTCTTCTTCGGTCGGGGAGCGTCATCATCATCATAATCATATGAGGGACGGGGGTTCTTCTCAGGTCTGCCCTGATAGGGCGCATCGGCTCTGCCGTCATCGACCACGATGAAATCATCGTTGAGTTGACGCGACGGAGCGACAGGATCCTGACGGGACGCCTCCTGTCGGGGCGTTACATCGGGATGTTTCGGGACGTTTGACGGAGCAGAAGATCCCATCCTGCGGGTACGCGCTTCTGCCAGTATCGAGTCCAATTCCATGGTGTTGGATTTTTTATCCGCCATAACAACCACTTCCTTTGTTTAGTATCAATCTAACGGGTGGGCAGTTTCTGTCTTCTTGAAAGAAATGCCATAACACCCTATCTACCCAGTATAGATAATTATATTATACATCAGAAAGAAAGGGTTAATAATCTGTTAAGGAATTATAAAAATAAAATTTCTGCGCCTGTGCTTTTCCTTTTCTCTCGCCGAGCGATTGACTTCTATTTTTCATGAACAATAATTCTTGATTTTTCATAAATGAGCGTTGCACTATTGCCTTATTTGCGTTATAATACCGATGACGGTTTTATCGAACCACTACTCTTATTTTTGGAAGGAAAGGCGATCAAATGAATATACTGATACTGTCCGCCTCAACCGGCGGCGGCCATAACCGTGCCGCCAACGCGCTGAAGGGATATATCCAAGAGAATCAACCCAAAATGAACGTCGAGATCATCGACACACTCGAGGAATGCTCCCCCGCACTGAACTTCACAGTCGTGAAAGGATATAAAGCGCTGGTCACCCTGACCCCCTCGCTGTTCGGCGCGATGTACAAAAGCTCCGACAAAAAATCCGCGCTGTCGGATACGGTCAACATCATCTATCAGCAGTGCGCCAAGCGCCTGATAAACAAGCTCGAAGAGCTCAACCCCGACGTCATCATCAGCTGTCATCCGTTTGCGGGCGCGATCGTCGGTTATATGAATCAGGAGGGCGAGATCAATATCCCGCTGATCTCCATCGTCACGGACTTTCTGCCCCACCGCACCTATATCTCAGGCGGAATCGACGCCTATATTACCGCCTCGTCTCAGGCAAAGGATATTCTGGCGAACGATTATGGAATCGACCGCAACAGGATCTATGATTACGGGCACCCGGTATTCGACCGCTTTTATGAGGGCAACGGCAGAAGCCGCGAGGAGGTGCTCGAGGAGCTGGGCTTTGATCAAAATAAGCTCACCGTGCTGATCATGGCGGGCAGCTTCGGCGTGACGGATATCCTCGAGATCTATGAGAATCTGCTGAATATCGACGTCGACTACCAGATCATCGTCATCACCGGCCGCAACCAAAAGCTGTATGACGCGTTCAATGAACTGCTCCATGACCAAAAGGAGATCGTCACCGACGAGGAACCCGAGCTGATCAAGCACCTCGGCGAAGAAAGTATCCTGCGCTATATGTACGAGCAGACGGAAAATGTCATGGAACATCTGACCAGTATCTTCCGTCATACGCCGGAGAATCGCAAGCCCACCAAGCTGTTCTACTTTATCGACAACGTCGACGACTATATGCACGCGAGCGACTTGATCGTCACCAAGCCCGGCGGCCTGACCACCTCCGAGAGCATCGCCTGCGCGCTGCCGATGGTCGTGTTCAAGGCGTATCCCGGACAGGAGGAGCAGAACGCGGCGCTGTTGGTGGAGAACAACATCGGCGTGATTTTGGAGAACAGCAGCAAAGCCGCCGAAACGGTAGGCAGTCTGCTCAAAGACAAAAAGAAGCTCGAATCCATGCGCGAAAGCTGCCGCAAGCATGTGCGCAAGAATTCTTGCCAAAACATCATTGAGCTGGCAAAGCGACTCGCAGAGGAGAATAAAAAGTAAGCTCCGCAAGCGTGACAATGGCTTTGCCATGACTGTTGTATCAAGATAACGCGGGGCTGTCGCACTAAGAAATGCAATAGCCCCTCAAAGTGTCATCCTGAGTGCAAGCGAAGGATCTTACAGTGCAATTTATCCAATTGTATTACACCTATTATGTGTAATCTAACGGAAAGATAAGCACTTTCAGATTCTTCACATGCGTTCAGAATGACATTTTTTATTATGCGATAGACCTTTCTTTTTTGACAATTTTTGCATATTTATACCGATTTTGTAATTTTAGATTACTCTTTCGTTAAATCTATTTACTTCAAAACGATTTCTCGCTATAATGTATGCTATAAAAATAGGCGATAATATAAAGGTATATACATATAATATAGGAAACTCCAATTCACCTGACCCTATAAAGGAGAATACTATGCTGCAGATAAAAGGCATACGGAAGGTATATAAAACCGGAAATCTGGTGCAGGAGGCGCTCAAGGGCGTGTCGTTGAGCCTGCGTGATAATGAATTTGTCGCGATCCTCGGACAAAGCGGCTCCGGCAAGACGACCATGCTGAACATTATCGGCGGCCTGGACCGTTATGATGAGGGCGATCTGATCATCAACGGCATCAGTACCAAGCGGTATTCCGACCGCGACTGGGACTCCTACCGCAATCACACCGTCGGTTTCGTCTTTCAGAGCTACAACCTCATTCCCCACCAGACGGTGCTCCAAAACGTAGAGCTGGCGCTCACCATCAGCGGCATCAGCGCTAATGAGCGTACCAGCCGCGCGACAGAAGCGCTCAAGGAAGTCGGGCTGGAGGAGCATATCCATAAGAAGCCCTCTCAGCTGTCGGGAGGCCAGATGCAGCGCGTCGCGATCGCACGCGCGCTGGTCAACGATCCCGACATCCTGCTCGCCGACGAGCCTACCGGCGCGCTGGACAGCGACACCAGTATCCAGGTCATGGATCTGCTGAAAAAGGTCGCCGAGGACAGACTGGTCGTGATGGTCACCCACAACCCCGAGCTGGCGGAGCAATACGCGACACGTATCGTCACCCTCAAGGACGGTGAGATCACCTCCGACTCGGATCCCTATACGCCGGAACAAAGTGACGCTGTGCATAAGAATCTCGGCAAATCCTCCATGTCGCTGCTGACCTCCCTGCAATTATCCTTCAACAACCTGTGGACAAAAAAGGCGCGGACGATCTTAGTCGCGTTCGCGGGCTCGATCGGCATCATCGGTATCGCGATGATCCTGGCGATGTCCAACGGCGCGAATGAATATATCCGCAGTGTAGAAGAGGACAGCCTGCAGGATTATCCGCTGCAGATCACCGATACCAGCTTTAACCTGACCTCGATGTATGCCGACTCGATGGCGGCGTCCAACAAATCCGCCTCGACCGAGGACGAAAAGTCCGTAGAGGAATGGCGCACGATCACCAATATGTTCTCCGGCATGAACAAAAACGATCTGAAATCCCTCAAGGCATACTTTGAGAGCGACGACTGTGATATCAATGATCACGTCCAGTCGATCGAATATGACTACAACATCGTGCCGCGCATCTATAAAGAAAACGACAAGGGCAACTACCGTCAGGTGAATCCCGACAACAGCTTTTCCGCACTGGGCTTTTCCGGTACGGAGGACAGCTCGAACGGGCTTTTGTCCACCTTTACCAGTACCGACAGCTTCTTTCCGATGTCTGCCGACGAAGAACTGTTTCAGTCGGGATTTGACTTAAAAGCAGGAAAATGGCCGGAAAACTATAACGAATGTGTGCTGGCACTCTCCACCAACGGCAGGGTCTCCGATATGTCGCTGTATGCGATGGGGTTGAAGGATCCCGAGGAGCTCGAAGACATGATCAATAAATTTACCGAAGGAAAGTCTGTTGACGATATCTCTGAGTTAGGACACTACAGCTACGACGACTTCATCGGCATCGAGTTCCGCATGGTCTCCGTCACGGATTTTTATACCTACGACAAAAGCTATAAGGTATGGACGGATCACAGCTCTGACCAAAGCTTTATCAAGAAAACGGTCGATGAAAAGAGCGAGCCGCTGAAGATCGTGGGCGTCATCCGGCCCAACGGCAACAACTCCTCTCCCAGGATCAATATCGGCATCGGCTACCACGCCTCGCTGACCGATCACATCATTGACCGCGCCAAGGATTCGCAGATCGTCAAGGATCAGCTCAGTCATCCCGATACCGACGTATTCACCGGTAAATCCTTTGATGACAAATCCAACAACAAGAATATGGATTTCAGCTCGTTGTTCTCAGTCGACAGCGACGCGATCAACAAAGCGTTTAACATGGGCGACAGCGGATTTGATCTATCCGACATGGATCTGAGCGGCATGGACTTCTCCGATATCGATATGAGCTCTGCGGTATCAGCAGAGGACTTTGGCTCCCTGATGCCCGAGCTGAGTCCGTCGGAGATCGAAGATCTGCTGGGAAACATCAACTTCTCGATGACCTCCGACACGATGAAATCGCTGTTTACGGAACTGCTCAGCGGCTACCAAAAATATGCATCGTCCGACCCACGGGCGGATCTTTCCAAGCTGCCGTCGTCACTGCGTCAGTATCTGACCTCCGATAACGGAAAAAAGGTGCTGACAAAGATCATCAACGACTATCTCAATCAGCACAGTGATGAAGCGATCAAGGAGGAGGATATCTCCGCTATCGCCGAAAACCTGATCGCGGGATATCCGCTGTGGCTGACAAAGCACAAGTATGAGCTTGACGATTACACGCATATCGCCGAGTATATGCAGTCCGACGACGCGAAACAGATCCTTACGGAAGGCGCGGAGGGGCTGCGCAAAAAGGTGGAATCCCTCTCCCCGACCGATGCGGAGCTCAACAGCATGGCGTCACAGATCGTCAGCGGGTACGAGAGCTATGCCGACAGCCACGAGCTGCCCTCGGCATCCTACTTGCTGACCTCGTTTTCAAAATACCTCGCCACCGATGAGGCATCCTCTCTGATCAAAAAAGCAGTCAGTGACGCGATCGACACCTCTGCGCTCGAAAGCAGCGCTTCCAAATACTCCGACCTCGTCACGACGCAGCTGAGTGCCGTGATGTCGAAGATCATGACAGCGATGACGGGTCAGATCACCTCCGCTCTGCAATCGAGCATGGGATCACTGACCTCCGGTATCTCGGATAACCTGCTCAGCGCCTTTGACTTCAACACCGATACGCTGGCAAATCTCTTCAAGACCGAGATGACCGCCGAGGAGTTGAAGGATCTGATGGTGTCGCTGATGTCTACGACACAAAGCTCGAAGGACGGCAACCTCAGAAAGCTGGGCTATGCCGACCTGGATGATCCGTCCACTATCACGATCTATCCCAAGGATTTTGACAGCAAACAGCATATCAAAGACCTGATCAGCGATTATAATGACCGCATGAAAGCGGCGGGTGAGGACGATAAGGTGATCGAATACACCGATATCGTTGACGCGCTGATGGGCTCGATCACCATGATCATCAACGCCATCAGCTATATTCTGATCGCGTTTGTCGCGGTATCGCTGGTAGTATCATCCATCATGATCGGCGTCATCACCTATATCAGCGTACTCGAACGCAAAAAGGAGATCGGTATCCTCAGGGCGATCGGCGCTTCCAAGCGCAACATCTCGCAGGTATTCAACGCCGAGACCTTCATCATCGGCGCATTGGCGGGTGTGATCGGTGTTGGCATCACCGCGCTGATGATCATACCGGCGAACGCCATCCTGCATTCGCTGACCAATCAGCAAAACATCAATGCGATCCTGCCGCCTGCCGCCGCTGTAATCCTGATCTTACTGAGCATTGTGCTCACACTGATCGGCGGTATCATCCCCTCACGCAAGGCGGCTAAGAGCGATCCCGTCACGGCACTGCGCTCTGAATAAATATTTTTTCGGGAGAGCTCTCCCGAGTACATAGAATGAAATCACGACTCGAACAAATCATGTTGCAGCATGCAGAAAGAACGGAGGCAAATTATGATTCGCGTCATCGACAAAGAGGTTCTCTCATCCGACAAAAAGCATCCATTAAAAGGCAAGATCTATCTGCCGGAAGGGGAGCCGAAAGGCTTGCTCCATGTTGTTCACGGCATGACCGAATACATCGGGCGCTATGACGGGTTCATGCGCAGTATGGCGGAATTCGGCTATATCACCTTCGGATATGACCACATCGGTCACGGTCAGACCGCTGCCGAGGACGAGCTGGGATATTTTGCGGACAACGACGGTTGGAAGCTGCTGGTAGATGATGTTTTCATCTTTGGCAGCGAGGTACAGAACGAGATGGGAAAAGACCTTCCTTTCGTGCTCATGGGGCACAGTATGGGTTCCTTCATCGTGCGCTTGACCGCCGCGAAATACAATCATTATGACAAGCTGATCATCATGGGCACCGGGGGCCCCAACCCTGCTTCGGGTGCGGGAATCGCGCTGGCGGGTATGCTGAAAAAGCTCAAGGGCGCTCATGGTTACTCCGACTTTATTTATTCAATGGCATTCGGTTCCTACAACAAGGGACTGGAGCATGAAAACGACCAATACGCATGGCTCTCCGTCGACAAAGCGAATCGTGACCGTTACCGCAAGGATCCGCTGTGCACCTTCCTGTTCACGATTTCCGCGATGCAGGATCTGGTGAAGCTGAACAAATACAGTAATGATCCGAGCTGGTTTGAGAAGATCGACAAGAAAAAGCCGATCCTGCTGGTTGCGGGCGGTGAAGATCCCGTCGGTGAGCACGGCAAGGGCGTTCAAAAGGTCTGTGACCTACTCAAAGAGAGTGGCGCCAACGTCAGCATCAAGCTCTACGACGGCTATCGACACGAGATCCTCCAGGACTTTTGTAAGGACACTGTCACCGACGATATCCGCGCGTTTGTCGGATAGTATGGAGCGACAGCCTTGATTTACACTGCAAATACACAATCGGGAGAGCCTTGCTCCTCCCTTACATCATAAAAATGCGCCCGACCAAAACGGTCGGGCGCTGTTTTATGCGTTTTTATTCAGATACGGGTATCGATTATTTCTTTTCCTTGAGGACAACGGAGGTTCTTGCCGGAACGGAAAGCATGGTTTTGGAGAGCTTGGGGACGTCTTCGGAGGGCTCAGCCGCAAGATCGGCAACAGACCAGCCGCGCAGCTCGGGCTTTTCGATCGCGTCGATGGTCAGCTCCTTCGCCTCTTTGCCGCCGTTATGGATGACCAGTACACGACTGTCGTTATAATTGATCACCATGCCGGTGCAGGAAGTATCGCCGAAGTCCACGACCTTTTCAATGTTGCCGCGGGCGATCTCGGGATTCTGCTGGCGGATCTTGATCAGCTTGCGATAGGTGTTCAGCAGGCTGTGCTTCTGTTCCAGCTGCTGTGCTACACCGCCCAGCTCATTCTTTTGTACGGGGGGAGATCCGAGGAATTTGATGTCCGGCAGATCGTCATTATCCCAGATCATCGCGGTACGGTAGTTAGCGTCGCCGTCGGAGGAAGGCGCTTCGATACCGATCTCTTCTCCGTAATAGGTGAAGGTGTTACCGGGCGCGAGCATATACAGTGCCGCCGCCATCTTATTGTCTCCCTCATCCAGAATGCTGTACAAACGCTGCATATCGTGGTTGGTCAGGAAGTTCGCGTTGATCGCCTTTTCGTTATGCTTCTTGATACCGTCGTCAAACTTCTTGAGCTTGGTCGCCATATCCGCCACCATGCCGTGTGACGCAATGATAAACTCGCCGCCGTTGTCACCGGCAAACTTAAAGTTGAACTGGCTGTCGATGCCGCTGTCGTACATCTCGTAGATATCGCCGGCACCGGACCAATTTTCGCCGACCATGTATACGTCGGGGTTATAGCCCTGCGCCATCTGATAGAACCACTTCATGAATTCGACGCCGTCGGTGTTGCCGTCTTCAAAGTGCTTGATCGCGTCCAGACGGAAGCCGTCAACGCCTCTGTCGAGCCAGAACTTCGTCACCTTGTCAAAGTAGTCGCGTGTTCCCTGATAGCTCAGGTTCCAATCGGGCATCGTCACATCGAACTGACCCTCGTAATAATAATCGGAGCCGGGGACGCGTCGGTTATAGGTGCTGTCCTTCTGTTTGGATATATTATAGTAGCGTGCATAGCCGTCTTCTTTACCCTTGCGCAGTTCCTCACCTGCCTTCAGGAAGAATTCATGATCGTCGCCGCTGTGATTCAGGACAAGATCGATAATGACCTTGACGCCGCGCTCATGACATTCTTTGATGAGCTTGTCAAAATCCTCGAGCGTGCCGAAATCGGGGTCGATATTAAAATAATCGCTTACGTTATACTTATGATAGGATTGTGACGGCATCATCGGCGAAAGCCAGATACCGTCGACGCCGAGGTCGTTGCCGCCGTTGGGATCGCCGTCGTTGAGATAATCCAGCTTTGAGATCACGCCGGGCAGATCTCCGATTTGGTCATTGTTGGAATCACAGAAGGATCCGATCCAAACCTGGTAATAATCACGGTATTTATCAGTCGACGCCTCTGCTTTGTTGCTCTCAACGGGATCGCCCGACTTGCCGCCGCATGCCGCCAGCAGTGAAACGATCAGGCATACCGCCATAAGTAGGGATATTACTCTTTTCATAAAACACCTCTGTTTTATTCGTATTGTGTGGGCGAATGTGATCCTCCGCCGCTGTGACTGTTCCTATGTCAGCTTGTCCGGATAAACACACAACGGACTATCTGAAAGGCAGAGGAACCGTCCAAGGTTGAATAACACTGTGCCGTTCCGTATACATACACAAAAGGGCGGAGTTGATACTCCGCCCTCTGCAATATCAAACTGATTAGCCCTTTACGCCGCCGGCGGTTACGCCTTCTACATAATATCTCTGCATGATAAGGAAGAGAATCGTGATAGGTACCGCAACTACGACGGAACCGGCGAGGAACATCTTGAACTGCGTCAGTGATTTACCGGCAGCCAACATGTTTTGCAGACCGATCGCAACCGTGTAATTATCGATCTTGGAGCCCATGATGATCTTAGCCAAGATGAAGTCCGTCCACGGACCGATAAAGGATGTCAATACGGTATAAACGATGATCGGCTTTGACATCGGAAGAATGATCTTCCAGAAGATCTGGTGCTTCGTCGCGCCGTCGATGGTCGCAGCCTCGTCCAGCGCTCTCGGAATCGTATCGAAGAAGCCCTTACTGATCTGATAGCCTAAGCCCGCGCCTGCCGAGTAGCAGATGATCAGCGCTACCAGCGTCTGGGTCAGACCCATTGCCTTTAAGAGGTAGTAGATAGCGATCATGGTCATGAAGCCGGGGAACATGCCCAGGATCATACCGATGTTGATCATCGGCTTTCTTGCCTTAAATCTCAGACGGCTGAAAGCATAGGAAACCATCATAACAGCCAGTGTAGAGATGATGCAGCTGAAGATCGCTACGATAAAGGTGTTCAGGAACCATCTCGGGAAGTTGGTACCGCCGCTGGTTACCGTGAACAGATCGATATAGTTCTGGAACGAAAAGCTCTTGGGGATCAGGTAGTTAACCTGCGCCAGACCCTCAGCTCTGAAGGAGTGGAGAACCAGGTAAACCAAGGGAGAGATCCAGATAAGTCCCAGACCGCCGAGAAGGATATAGACAAAGATATTGGTAATAACTCTGCGAATCTTATAACTCTTAATCATGAGAATTCCTCCTCGTTCTTAGCTGACTTCGTCAGGTTGAAGGTGAGCAAGGAAATGGTAGCGCAGACGATGAATACCAGGATACCGATCGCGGCAGCCAGGTTATAGTCGTGCTCATTCATTGTCAGCTTAAACAACCATGTGACAAGCAAGTCGGTGTGACCCGCTTTGTACAAGTCATTAGAATTCTGCAGATTTGACGTCAACAGATAGATAACATTGAAGTTATTGATGTTGCCGACAAAGCTGGTGATAAGGTACGGAGTGGTGACGAACAGCATGTAGGGCAGGGTGATGCTGAAGAAGGACTTCACAGGACCCGCGCCGTCGATCGTCGCACTCTCATATAAGTCAGCCGGGATATTCATCAGAATACCGGATGTAATCAAAATCGTGTAGGGAATACCTACCCAACAGTTAACAACAATAACCGTGATACGCGCTACCAGCGGATCGCCGCCGAGGAAGTCGATATGCTGCGGAATGATGTGCAGCACATCACACAGGAGCGTGTTGATCGCACCGTCGTTAACATTCAGCATCTGGCTCATGAGCAGCAGAGATACGAACTGGGGTACCGCAACGGTAACAACAAACAGGGTTCTCCACAGCGCCTTGAGCTTGATGCCCTTTTTGTTGATCATCAGGGCTACGACCATACCTAAGATATAGTTCAGTACGGTAGCGAAAACAGCCCAAATCAGGGTCCATTCGGTCAGCTCGATGAAAGTAGCACCCATCGAAGCTCTGCCTGTTGTCTCAAATACCTGCTTGAATGTATCGAATCCGACCCACGTAAACAGATTTGCCAGCTCATTGTGGTTGCTGTCAAAGTTAGTAAACGCGATCAGGATCATGAAGATCAAGGGCAGGATGGTGAAAATGGAAATCGTCAGCGTCGGGAACGCAAGCAGCGTTACATGGAACTTGCTGTCGAGGAATTCCTTTAATTCATCCAAGAATTTGATCGGCTTTTTGCCCTCGGCAACGGTCTGCTGCGCTTTGTATGCAGACTTAGTGTTTGCAATATATACAACAAAGAACAGAACGGTGACGATGATCGTCAAAACACCGTAAAGAAGGATCAGCATGGAGTTATCCGGTATGATTCCTCTTACAAGGCGACCGTTCTCATCTGTGGGGCTGACAGTACCCAGTGTCGGGAATTTGGTAAGATAGTGTCCTCCGAAGAAAATCATGAACAGGATGTACGCTACCTCAACAAGCAGGAACAGGAAACCCTTGATGATCTGTCCCTTAGAAGCGTTACCTACGCCCATGACGACATAGGAACATTTGGTCGCCCAATCACCCTTGACAAATCTCGAGAAATATCCGGCAAAGCCTTTTCCGATACCAACGAAAATCTTCTTAAAGAATCCGACGATAGCAAGGAAAATCTTCTTTAAATTGCCCGGTAAAGCCTTAAAGAACTTTGCAACATTATAACCGAATTTCTGGAAGGGATTGAGCTGTACATAATCAATATATTTCATCAGTTCACTTCCCAGTATAGTTTTAAACCGCGCTGCGGTAATGTAATCACTTGAAGCAATCTTTAAGTCAGGCGGCAGAAAGCCGCCTGACTCTCAAATTATTTTATGTCTCATATGAGATCCATCACCGCTGCAGCGGCGAGAATCAACAATGATTAGACTTCGTCCTTGATGTTGGAGATAGTCTTTCCGAATTCGGTCTTGATGCCGTCTCTGGTGATATCCTTGGTCTTTACGAGATAGTTACCGAGGGTACCTACGGGATCCCAGAAGGTATCAGCGATGTTGACCTGAGGCTGAGCAAGCTTAGCCTGCTCGAGGCAAGCCATGGAACCGAGGTTGTTCTTTACGATATCAGACTCAACAGCAACCTTGTTGGAGGGGCTCCAAGACAGGCTCTCTGCACGGGCAAGCTGGCACTTCTCGCCTGCGAGATAGTTAGCCAGAGCGTGAGCAGTGAAGCGGAACTTGGACTGAGCGTTAACGCCGATGAGCTTGTAACCGCTCATGGAGATGATCTGGGTGTCAGTGCCCTTGATGTTGATGGTGGGGAGCTTAGCAGCGCCGTAGTTGTCGCCGAGCTTCTCCTTAACGGTAGCAGCGTTCCAGGAACCGTCGATGCCTGCGCCGACAGATCTGGGGTTCTGAGCCATACCGGAACCGGTCTTATCTACGTTATCGGACTGGAAGGTGTCGCTGTACTTATGGAACAGGTTAGCGAATGCCTCGAGAGAATCAATAACCTTCTCTTCGCTGTAGTCGTTGAACTGCTGTACGCCTTCATCATTCAGGCCCTTGAGCTCAAGACCACCGGTGAACATGAACATGCAAGCATAGAAGCTGTTACCTGCATCCATGTTGAACTTAACGCCGGCCTTCTTGCAAGCCTCGAGAACGCCCTCGAAAGTCTTAGCATCTTCGTCAGATACAACGCTCTTGTCGTATACGAGATAGTAGCCGTTCTCACCGGTCTCGGGGTAAGCGAGGAGCTCGCCCTTGAGAGTACCTGCTTCGATGGAAGCCTCGGAGTCACGCTGTTTGATTTCGCTTTCATAGTCGAAACCGAGATTGTCTTTGGAGCTCGGAACGGGATCGAGAACCTTCGCCTTATCCAGCTTGTTCATCTGGTCGCATACAAAGCTGAATACGTCGCCGGCTACCGACGGGTCGTTCAGGATCTGAGCAGCTACGTTACCCTCTTCCTGAGGCTTAACGGTAATGCTGATCTTCTTGTCGGAATGTTCTTTGATGAAATCGTCACACAGAGACTGAGTCAGCTGAACAGCAGCTTCGGGAGCCCATACTTCCAAAGTGACGTTATCCTCACCCTGGAAAATGTCGCCCTGTGCGCCGCTACTGGGGCCGCCGTTCTGTTTGTTACAGGCAACGAGTACAGATGCCAGCATCAAAACAGCCAGCAACACAGCAATAATTCTTTTCATGTTTGTTTTCCTTCTTTCCAAAAATATTTTTTGGATAGTTGTACCGAGAATCCGGACCGGCACACCTAATCACTGTATCAATTTTACCATAGTTCCCCCTGTGATTTCAACTCCTTTTGTACTTTTTATCTAAAACATTATTTTCAGGACGGATTTTTGTTTGTTTTAACCATTGAATTTTTGATTGTTGTTTACTTTATACAAATCGTGTTCTTTATTTTTGTTTAGTTTAACGATTTCACTTTTGTGCAACTTGTCAAGGGGATCTCTGTGAAGTGCAGACCTGTATTGTCAATATCCCGCCTTATAATTCCGATGGAGAAATAAGTCTTTTCTGTACCGAACTTTTTCGTTTTTTTCGTCTATTTTCACTAAATCGACATTTTACGAACAAAAAGACACATTGACATCAGACCCGGTTTCTATGTATAATATATAGGTATTTGAATGGCAATTACGGAACAGAATCGCCGTTTTCGGTCAAAAACCGACTTCTGTTCATCATCACGGAGGTTTGCGATGAAACTGATTGAATTACTGCAAAAATGTGAGTATACCGTGGACGCGGGCTCGCTTGACGTCAACATCAAGGATGTGATCTACGACAGCCGCAAGGTCGTCAAGGGCTGTGTCTTTGTCGCGCTCAAGGGCTACAACGTGGACGGTCACAAGTTCATTCCCGACGCGGTCGAGCGCGGCGCGAAGGCGCTGGTCGTCGAGGATGAAGGCATCGCGTATGACGGCGTCACCGTCGTCCGCGTCAAAGACGCACGTGCCACCTTAGCGCTGATGAGCGTGGAATTCTTCGGCAGACCCGCCGAGGAGCTGACCACTATCGCCGTCACGGGCACCAAGGGCAAGACCACCACGGTCGCGATGATCCGCTCCATCTTAGAGAACGCGGGCATCAAGACCGGTACCATCGGCACCTTAGGCATCCTCATCGGCGACCGCATCTACAAAACCAACAACACCACACCCGAGAGCTATGAGATCCAGCAGGCGATGCGCCGCATGGTCAGCGAGGGCTGCAAGGCGATGGTCATCGAGGCGTCGTCACTGGGCTTGAAATGGCACCGCACCGACGGGATCCTCTTCGACTACGGCATCTTCACCAACTTCTCGAGCGACCACATCGGCGGCGTCGAGCACAAGGATATGGCGGAATACCTCGCCTGCAAAGCGCTGCTGTTTCAGCGCTGCAAGACCGGCATCATCAACATCGATGACGAGAATGCCGAGGGCGTGACCGAGGGTCACACCTGCGCGATCGAGACCTACGGCTACAGCGAGAATGCCGATCTGGTCGCCCACGGCGACGAGCTGGTCGCGAAACGAGGCTTCATCGGCGTACACTTCAAGACCACCGGTACCGAAGAGCTGAGCGTGAACGTCGCGATCCCGGGCCGCTTCTCCGTCTACAATGCGCTTGCCGCGATCGCGGTATGCCGTCATTTTGACATCGATAAACAAAACATCCTTGACGGTCTGAAAAACGTCAAGGTCAAGGGCAGAGTCGAGGTCGTGCCTGTCCCCGGCAACTACACCATGCTCATCGACTACGCGCACAATGCCGTATCGATGGAGAACGTGCTCTCGACCCTGCGCGAATACAAGCCCCACCGCCTGATCACGATGTTCGGCGCGGGCGGTAACCGCCCCAAGACCCGTCGCTTTGAGATGGGCGAGGTCAGCGGCAAGCTCTCCGACCTTTCGGTCGTCACCGAAGACAACAGCCGCTTTGAGGATGTGATGGACATCATCGCGGACATCAAGGTCGGGCTCGACAAGGTAAACGGCAAATATATTGTCATTCCCAACCGTATCGACGCGATCCGCTACTGCATCGAGAACGCCGAGCCGGGCGATATCATCGTCCTCGCCGGTAAGGGTCACGAGGATTATCAGGAGATCCGCGGCGTGAAGTACCACATGGATGAGCGCGAGATCATCGCCGACATCATTGACGCCGATCAGGATGATGACGATGACGACGATTCCGGCAACAGATAAATAGGTTGCCACAGCCTCGACACGCGTTTACACGCATGGACACGCGTGTCAAGGACTTCGCAATGACTATCCCAAACAAACAGCAACGCCCTGCGGTTTAACAGCCGCAGGGCGTTTTATTCATCAGCATGATTCGTCAAGAATCATCCATTCATTTTGTGGTATTATCCGGTTCCGGATCCTTTCAACAACAGACAAAGGAACTTTTTCGCAACCCTCCGCCCTTCGGGCACCTCTCCGGTGTATGGAATCTGTTTTCCAAATCGCTGATTTGGACAGAATCTCACCTTAGGAAAGGGAGGCTAAGTTTTTATTCCGCGGAGATCGTTTCGACCCATTGTCCGCCGCCGACCGCGGCATAGACGGAGACCGTCGCGGTGAGCTGATGGGATTCGTTGAGGAACATTTTGGACGCTTTGAGATTGCTGTCCGCCAGTGTCTTGTCTCTATACTCATTGTTGTTAGGCAGCTTGCTGAACTTTTCGTCGTAATAAGAGGTCAGGTTAGCTTTCAGCTTGCTGATCGCGGTGTTGTAGTCGCGACCGGTCATGGAACAGAGCTTTTCACTGCTCAGCTCTTTGCCGGTGGTGATGTCAAAGCAGTAGCTCAGTCCGGTGGTATTGCCGCCGTCGACCCTGCTTTTGATATATACGCTGAGATACTTTTCATATAGATACGCCTCATAATTCAGCTCGCTGACATAATTATGAGACTCGGGATCATCGAAATAGGCGCCGTGTTTCTCCAAGATCTCACTATTTGCGGCTTTGGCGTCGTTGGAATCAAAGAGGAACTCGGGGATCGCGCAGCGCTTTTCACCGCCGCCGGGCAGGATAATGACCGATTCCTTCGCGTTTTTGACGTAATCAGAGATCGATGCGTCAGAGGGGGTGTCTTTCACCTCGTCCCTTGCCGCGGATGACGCTACATCGGGATCTTGTTTTTCATCTTCTTTTGTGTCATCGGATTGCGCGGTCTTGGATGAGGGTACATAGACAGGAAAGGTCGGGTCTGTCGGTTCCGTCTTTTTTTGGGGTACCGAAGTGCACGCACTTAACGCGCCTACCGCTAATACACCTGCCAGCAACAAAGTCAATAATCGTTTCATTTATTCTCCTCCTAACGATAGTACTTTTATCATAAACCATAGCGGCTCAAATAGCAAGGCACATAGGTAATTTACACATATTTTTTTCATTTTGTCCGTATTTTTACTACAGTGAAATCTCGACCAAATCTTGCATTTGCTCCAAAAGGTGGTAAAATAATGTGGGTATTTTTATTAATATGCAAATTTCGACAAGTATCGACAGCGTTTTGCCGACACATGAAAATGTCACTACATAAGAGGATAATATGAAAATCAACGATCCGAAAAACAGAACAGAGGGCAATCTGCTGCTGGGCATCGACATCGGCTCGACGACGGCTAAGCTTGCGCTGATCGACGACGGCGAGCTGATCTACAGCCGCTACGAACGCCACTTCTCTCAGGTACGCCAAAAGACGCTCGAGATGATCGAAGCGATCAAGGAACTGCTCGACGGCCGCAGCTTTACCGTTGCGGTATCCGGCTCGGCGGGCATGGGCATGGCGAATGCCGCGCGGCTGAGCTTTGTGCAGGAGGTCTACGCGACCGCCGAATGTGTGCGCTGTATGCAGCCCGACACCGACGCGGTGATCGAGCTGGGAGGCGAGGACGCGAAGATCATCTTCTTCACCGGCGGACTGGACGAGCGCATGAACGGCTCCTGCGCAGGCGGTACCGGCGCGTTCATCGACCAGATGGCGACCCTCTTAAACCTCTCTAACACCGAGATGGATGAGCTGAGCCTGAGCCATCAGCACCTCTACCCCATCGCCTCGCGCTGCGGCGTATTCGCGAAAACGGATATCCAGCCGCTGATCAACCAGGGCGCGACCAAGGCGGATATCGCCGCCTCCATCTATCAGGCGGTCGTCAACCAGACCGTCGGCGGACTGGCGCAGGGCAGAAAGATCGAGGGCAAGGTCATGTTCCTCGGCGGCCCGCTCCACTACTGTATGGGGCTCAGGGAGCGCTTTGTCGAGACCCTAAAGCTCAGTGAAGAGAACGCGATCTTCCCCGGCTACGGACTGTACGCTGTGGCGATCGGCGCGTCGCTGTACTCCGAGGACAGCGAGCTGATGGGCTATGACGAGCTGGTAAAACGCCTCAAGGAGAGCATGAAGCACAAGGAGAGGGTCTCGACCCTGCCGCCGCTCTTCAAGGATAAAAACGAATATCAGGCGTTCATCCGCCGCCACACGCAAAACAGCGTCAAGACCGAATACGCCGGCGGCTATACCGGCGACGCGTATATCGGCATCGACTGCGGCTCCACGACGACCAAGCTGGTCGTCATCACCGAGAGCTGCGATATCATCTACACCTACTACAGCTCCAACAAGGGTAATCCCGTGCAGATCGTTCAGGAACAGCTGACGAGGATCTATGACGAGTTCGGCGACAAGCTGACGATCCGCGGATGTGCCGTCACCGGCTACGGCGAGGAGCTGATCAAACGCGCGTTCTCCATCGACTTCGGTCTGGTGGAAACGATGGCGCATTATACCGCCGCCAAGTATTTTGACAAGAATGTCGACTTCATCCTCGACATCGGCGGACAGGACATCAAGTGCTTTAAGATCCGCAACAACAGTATCGACAGCATCATGCTCAACGAGGCCTGCTCCTCGGGCTGCGGCTCGTTCATCGAGACCTTCGCCCAGTCGATGGGCTACACGGTTGAGGAATTCGCCCGACAGGGACTGTTCTCGATGGCGCCGGTCGACCTCGGCACACGCTGCACGGTGTTCATGAACTCCTCCGTCAAGCAGGCGCAGAAGGACGGCGCATCGGTGCAGGATATCTCGGCGGGACTCTCGCTGTCGGTCGTCAAAAACGTGATCTACAAGGTCATCCGCGCCACCACGCCCGATGAACTCGGTCAAAGGATCGTCGTGCAGGGCGGTACCTTCATGAATGACGCAGTACTGCGTTGTTTTGAGAAGGAGATCGGTCGCGAGGTCGTGCGACCCAATATTGCGGGATTGATGGGCGCGTTCGGCGCGGCGCTGTACGCGAAGGAGCATCGTCCCAAAACGTCGTCCATTCTGGACGCTCAGGCTGTCAGAACACTCAAGCATGAAAGCCGCTCGGCGGTATGCAAGGGCTGTACCAATAACTGCCGCCTGACGATCAACATCTTCAACGGCAAGGATAAGCTCATCTCGGGCAACCAGTGCGAAAAGGGCGCGGGCATCACACTCCGTGATGATGAAAAACTGCCGAATCTGTATGAATATAAACGTCAGCTGATAGAAAACTATCGGTCATCGACCAACAAACCAATCAACCCTCCGTCCCGTGACACACGTGTCCGGGACACCTCCCTTAGGAAAGGGAGGCAAAAGATCGGTTTGCCGATGGCGCTGGGTATGTATGAGCTCTATCCGCTGTGGCATACCATCTTCTCTGAGCTCGGCTTTGAGGTCATCGGCTCGGGCTTTTCGACCCGCAAGCTGTATCAAAAGGGGCAGTTCTCCATTCCGTCCGACACCGTATGCTATCCCGCCAAGCTCATGCACGGTCATATCGAGACCCTGCTCGAGCAGGGTGTGGACGCGATCTTCTACCCCTGCCTGACCTATAATATCAATGAAAACAAGGGCGACAACTTCTACAACTGTCCTGTCGTCGCCTATTACTCCGAGCTGCTGCAGGGCAACATGGACTCCTTAAAGCAGACCAAGTTCCTGTGCCCCTATCTGAATATCAACAGCGAGAAGGAGCTTAGCCGTGAGCTGACGCTTGTCTTATCCAAGCACTTTGACTTTATCAAAAAATCCAATGTCACCCGTGCGGTCAAGGCGGGCGTCGCCGAATATCGGGCGCATATGCAGCGCGTCTATGACGAGGGCGCCCGCGCCGTCAAGTTCGCGCGTGACAAGGGCAGGCGCATCATGATCCTCGCGGGCAGACCCTATCACATCGACCCCGAGATCTGTCACGGCATCGATAAGCTGGCGACCTCGCTGGGCTTTGTCGTCGTGAGTGAGGACAGCGTGACCGCCGACAAGGAACCGCCCACCCTCGGCGTGCTCAACCAGTGGACCTACCACAGCCGACTGTACGCGGCGGCGCAGTACGCATCAGAGCATGACGACACCCAGCTCGTACAACTGGTATCCTTCGGGTGCGGTGTGGACGCGGTCACCACCGACGAGGTGCGCGCGATCCTCGAACGCAACGGAAAACTCTATACACAGATCAAGATCGACGAGATCACCAACCTCGGCGCGGTCAGGATCCGCCTGCGCAGTCTGATCGGCGCATTACAGGAAAGGGGGCAGTAACATGGCGGTCGCAAAAGCGGATTATGTAAAATTCACCAGAGAAATGCGGGATGAATACACCATCCTCGTCCCCACCATGCTGCCCATCCACTTCAAGCTGATCTCCAACGTCTTGGTACGATACGGCTACAAGATCGACTTCCTCGAGGACGTTGACGGCAACATCAAGGAATCGGGGCTCAGATATGTCCACAACGACACCTGCTACCCTGCTCTCTTGGTCATCGGACAGCTGATCAACGCGGTCGAGTCGGGGCGCTATGACAAAGACAAGATCGCCCTGCTGATCACCCAGACAGGCGGCGGATGCCGTGCCTCCAACTACATCTACTTACTGCGCAAGGCGCTGAAAAAGGCGGGCTACGGGCACATCCCCGTGATCTCGCTGAACTTCAACATGCTCGAAAGTCACCCCGGCTTCCAACTGACATTACCGATGCTGTACCGCATGCTGTACTGCGCGTTTTACGGCGATCTGATGATGCTGATGGCGAACCAGTGCCGTCCGTATGAAAAGCACAGGGGCGACACCGACCGCGTGGTAAAAAAATGGGTCAACCGTCTGCTTGACGAGAGCGCCCGCAGCTCCACCATGCGCTACAGCCATGTCAAGAAGAACTATCGGCTGATCGCGGACGACTTCAACAAGATCCTCGGCGATACGCCGCGCGACAAGGTCAAGGTCGGCATCGTCGGCGAGATCTATGTCAAGTTCTCCCCCTTGGGCAACAACAATCTGGAGCAATTCCTGCTCAAAGAAAACGTCGAGCCCGTCATCCCGGGGTTTGTCGACTTCTGTCTGTACTGCGTATACAACGGTCTGGTCGACTACGATTTGTACCGCATCCGTCCCTTCAAGGCGCTCGGCTCCAAATTCCTGTACCGCTTCTTGCTGAAAAAACAGCGCTACATCCGCAGGATGATGCAGGAATACTACCCGAACTTTATGCCGATGGCGGATTTTGACGAAACGCAACAACGCGTCAAGGGCTATATCAACCAAGGCGCGAAGATGGGCGAGGGTTGGCTCTTGACGGCGGAAATGCTCGAGCTGATCAGCGAGGGTGTGAACAACATCATCTGCACCCAGCCGTTCGGATGCCTGCCCAACCATATCGCGGGTAAGGGCATGATGAAGCCGATCAAGGAGCGTAACCCGGGCGTGAACATCGTCGCCATCGACTACGATCCCGGCGCCACCGCGATCAATCAGGAGAACCGCATCAAGCTGATGCTGTCTAACGCGGAGCATTGACCATGCTGGTTGAAAAGCTGAAAGATTACGCGAACGGCGACGTTTATCCGTTCCATATGCCCGGGCATAAAAGAACGGGCGGAAACGAGCTTCCTTATGAGATCGATATCACCGAGATCGACGGCTTTGACAATCTGCACGATCCCCGCGGATGTTTAGCGGAATTGCAAGAGAATGCGGCTGAATTGTTCGGCGCACGCCGTGCGTTCGCGCTGGTGAACGGCTCGACCGTCGGGATCCTCGCCGCAACGCGCGCGATGACGAAGGACGGCGACCGTGTGCTGATCGCCCGCAACAGCCATATGGCGGTCTATCACGCCGCCGAGCTGTGCCGACTGAATACGGAATACATCCTGCCCGACACCCTCGACGGGCTCGGGATCTTCGCTTCGATCTCTCCTGCATCGGTTGAGCAGATGTTGAAGGCGCATCCCGACATCTCGCTGGTCGTCATCACCTCCCCCACCTATGAGGGCGTGGTATTGGACGTTAAAAGCATTGCCGATAGCTGTCACCGATACGGCGCACGGCTGTTGGTCGATGAGGCGCACGGAGCGCATTTTCCGTTCTCGGACAGATTTCCGCAAAGCGCCGTCCCATGCGGCGCGGACGCGGCTGTGACAAGTCTGCACAAGACCTTGCCTGCTATGACGCAAACGGCGCTGCTGCTGACAAACGATGACATCTTGGCAAGGGAATTACAGCGGCAGCTCTCGATTTTTGAAACGAGCAGTCCGTCCTATGTATTGCTCGCATCCATCGACCGCTGTCTAACATTTTTGAAGGACAGTAAGGGCGCCTTCGATGACTACTCCAGACGGCTCGACCGGTTCCATCAAGCCGCAAAAGCATTGCGTCATCTGTCCATAGCAAATGACGAGCTGTTGAACGCGGAGAAGGTGTTCGATTTCGATAGCGGCAAGCTCTGCCTCTTCGGCAACGGCTGTATGAGCGGCAAGGAGCTCATGGATACGCTTCGGGCGGAGTATCACCTTGAGCTTGAGATGGCGCTCGGTGATTACGCGCTCGCGATGACCTCCGTGTGCGATACCGACGAGGGCTTTGACCGCCTGATCAACGCATTGACAATGATCGACAGCAGGTGCAAAGCCGCGGATCATCCGACGAATACCACCGCCTATCCCCTACCTCAAAAGCGATATACGATCAGCGAAGCCTTAAACACAGACGGAGAAATGTGCGATATCGATCATGCAGAGGGCAAGATCTCACGCGAATATGTCCGCGCCTATCCGCCCGGCATCCCGATCATCGTACCGGGTGAAGTGATCGACCGCGAGGTGCTCTCCCGACTCAGGACATTGATGGCATCGGGAAACGAGATCATCACCGATCATTCCGCCTTTCCGCTAATTTCAATAATCGGTTGACAAAGCACGCACCGCGTGTTAGAATATACCTACATAAATCAAGGAGCTGACAATTATGAAAAGAATCCAGACTATTGAGACTCGTGATCTTCAGAAGAGCGTAAAGACCGGCGGCTGCGGCGAATGCCAGACCTCCTGCCAGTCCGCTTGCAAGACTTCCTGCGGTGTTGCGAACCAGCAGTGCGAGAAGTGCCTCAGCGAGAAGTAATTACGTCTGAACACAATAAGGAATTTTCAGCCGTTATACCGCCAAGGTCTGACGGCTTTCCTTATGCCACTTAACAGAAATTTGTCATTACCAGGCATTTTGACACATGCGTGTGCGCGTATCAAAATGCCGTGGTGATCTCAACCGATTACGGAGGAGCTTATGATACACCGTTACAAACTCAACGGCTACAACATTGTGCTCGATGTTTTCAGCGGCAGCGTCCATGTCGTGGACGATCTCGCATATGATATCATCGGGATGTACGAGGATACGGACACGGACAGCATTATCGCCGCAATGCTCGAACGATATGCCGATGACGATACAGTCGATGAAGCCGAGATCCGCGACTGCATCGACGATATCAAAGAACTGAAAGAGCAGGGCAGGCTGTTCACCGCCGACGATTACGCTGATCTTGCCTTTGACTTCAAGGCGCGCAACACCGTCATCAAGGCGCTGTGTCTGCACGTCGCGCACACCTGCAACCTCAACTGCGAATACTGCTTTGCGAGCCAGGGCAAATACCACGGCGACAGGGCGCTGATGAGCTTTGAGGTCGCCAAGCAGGCGATCGACTTCTTGATCGAGCATTCAGGATCGAGGAGAAATCTGGAGATCGACTTCTTCGGCGGAGAACCGTTGATGAACTTTGACGTCGTCAAGGAGACTGTTGCCTATTGCAGAAGCATCGAGAAGGAAAAGGGCAAGAACTTCCGCTTTACGCTGACCACCAACGGCGTTTTGCTCGATGACGAGGTGATCGACTTTGCCAACAAGGAATGCCACAATGTCGTGCTCAGTCTCGACGGCAGGAAAGAGGTGCATGACCGCCTGAGAAAAACCGTCAACGGCAACGGCAGTTATGATCTCATCGTGCCGAAGTTCCAGCATTTTGTCGAGCGGCGCGGCAACAGGGGCTACTACATCCGCGGCACCTTCACCCACAACAACACCGATTTCACCAACGACATCTTCCATATGGCCGACCTCGGCTTTACGGAGCTTTCGATGGAGCCGGTCGTGTGCCCGCCCGACGATCCGTATGCCCTGACCTATGACGATCTGCCTGTGCTCTTTGAGCAGTACGAGATCCTTGCCAAGGATATGCTCCGAAGAGAGAAGGAAGGCAAGCCCATCACCTTCTACCATTACATGCTCGACCTGAACGCGGGTCCGTGCATCTATAAGCGCATCTCGGGCTGCGGCTCGGGCACGGAGTACATGGCGGTCACCCCGTGGGGCGACTTGTATCCGTGTCACCAGTTCGTCGGCAATCCCGAATACCTCTTGGGCAACGTCTATGACGGCGTGACCAATCCCAAGGTGCAGGAGGAATTCAAGCTGTGCAACGCCTATGCACGCCCCGACTGCAAGGATTGCTGGGCAAAGCTCTATTGCTCCGGCGGATGCGCCGCGAACGCGTATCATGCGACAGGCTCCGTCACCGGTACCTATCAATACGGCTGTGAGCTGTTCAAAAAGCGTATCGAATGCGCAATCATGATGAAGGTCGCACAGGCGCAGAACGCCGAGTGACCGATAGCGTCGGAATAGATTGGATATGGAAAAGCAGCGCCAAAGTGTTTAATCCACGGTGCTGCTTTTTAAATACAGGATCGGGGCTCAACCCTCTCGTGTATCAAACTCAGATCAAGGTCAACGATACGGCTTCTTTGCAAAAAAAATCTCCTCAACCTATTTACAAACGCAAAAAAATGTTGTATAATAGCTTAGCGTTATGGGGGTATAGCTCAGTTGGTAGCCCGACAGGGTCGCTTACGCACCCCATAGAGAATTTTTGTCGTCGACATCGTTTCACGATGCCTCCGACCCGCCATTCAATAATGGTGAGTCCGACATCTACAATTTCATACATTTGACACGGGGGTATAGCTCAGTTGGTAGCCCGACAGGGTCGCTTACGCACCCCATAGAAAATTTTGTCGTCGACATCGTTTCACGATGCCTCCGACCCGCCATTCAAAAATGGTGAGTCCGACATCTACAATTTCATACAATTGACAAGGGCCATTAGCTCAGCTGGGAGAGCGCCAGGTTCGCAATCTGGAGGTCAGGGGTTCGATCCCCCTATGGTCCACCACCGCCGCCCGAGTTTGCTCGGGCGGTATTTCTATTATATTAACATCCCGATAAATCGCAGTTTGTAAGGGTGATAAACAGAACATGAGTAAGTTTACAGAATATATAGGAAGACAGTTTGGCAATCCGCATGGATTTGTTGGAAAAGTTTGCTGTGTCATTATGAATGTAATCAACAAAGTGATGTACAAAAGAACGGTTACTCTTATTGATACAAAGTCTGATGATAAGGTCATGGATATAGGTTATGGGAATGGCTATTTGTTGAAATGCTTATATAACAAAACAAAATCTGACTTATATGGAGTTGATATTTCTAGTGATATGTTAGAGCAGGCTACACAAAAGAATAAAGAGGCTGCTAAGCAAGGGAAATTACATTTGCAAGTAGGAGATTGTTGTGATTTGTCTTATGACGATAATACTTTTGCTGCCGTTACTTCAATTAACACAGTTTACTTTTGGAGTGATACCAGAAAAGGCTTTTCAGAGATTCACAGAGTATTAAAATCAGGAGGGACTTTTTTCAATGTTGTTTACACAAAGGAATTTCTGGATGGTTTGGCATATACAAAAAAGGGGTTCAAAAAATATGAGCCTGAACAATTAATAGATTTTGGGAAACAGGTCGGGTTTACTAAAATTCAAGTTAAGGACATTGTAAAAGGGAAAAGCTTTGTAGTGATATATTCAAAGAGTTAAATATATTCTGATTTGTTGTTTTAGAGTATGAAAAGTAAAAACCCGCCTGCTCACGCGATGTGAACAGGCGGGGAATTTTTATGCCGTAATCGGAATACTCTCGCTTTCCTCCATACCGAGGAAAAATTGGCGGATATTCATATTTAGCTCTACATTTAGTTCATAGTTGCGGTAAACGTCAACTCGTTTGATCATCGAATTGACTATCATTTTCTTTGCTTCGATCGGAGCGCTGTCATAAAGGCTTGACCACGAAATGATTTCGTCATATTGGTCGTTCAAATCCTTGATGAGCGTTTTTGAGGATTCTACATCACGCTCCGCTCTTTCGCATTGTGCTTTGAGCGATTCGCATTTCTTTTCGGAATCCTCGACAAGTCCTGCCAACATAGATTGTGAAAAGGCACTTTCGCCTTGAATCGACTTCACAACCTCTGCTTTCAGCTTGTTCAGCTTTTCAAGCTCTTTGGCGTAATCGGATTGAGTGCGTTTGAGGTTGGCTTTTCTGACCGTTAGCTCCTCCTTGTATCGTGAGTTGATGATAGCGCTCTTGGGAACGCCCTTAATACGGTCAAAGATTTCTTTTACGACTTTTTCTACCATACTGTCGAGCTTGTGTTGTATATATGCGGACTGCCCTTCACACGGTGTGATCTTACGTGTCTTTCCGTAACAGACGTAGCGAACTCGTGGTTTTTTGACCTTTGTGCCGTCGGCTTTGGTGTAGCACTTGTTCGCCGTGGATAAGTGCAGTCTTGCGCCGCAGTGACCGCAGAATACATTGCCCGACAACAACGCATTGCCTTTCATATTCAATGGAACACGCGGTGTGTTTTTTAGTGTGTCGGCGCGCTGCCGCAGAATCTTCTGCGCTCTGTCGAATTGCTCCTGCGAGATAATTTGCAACTCAGGGATAAATGGCGATCGGCTGTCGCCGCTTCTGAGATACCCGGTATAAGTCGGGTTATGAAGCACGTTACGGATGGTGTTGTATGACCAGCGGTTGCCCGTAGGATTGGCGTAACCGCCGTTGTTCAGATAATTAGCAAGTCTTTGGATGCCTATACCTTCTTTGGTATATTTATCGAAAATCAGACGGACGATTGCAGCGTCTTCTTCATTGATTTTCAAATCATAAAGCTCGTGCTTACGCTTGTTCAGCCTTCCGCTTTTTACAAGCTCATAACCGAGCGCCGCGCTGCCACCCTTGTAGTGACCTTCCTCAACCATCTGACCGAGGCTGGTGCGTGTACGGATAGAGGTCTTTTCGCTCTCGCCGTCAGCCTGCCAAAATCGGATATAATTCAGCAGCTTGTCGATGTGATTATCAAAACGCTGTTCACCCTCTTGCGTGCTCCATACCTGAATACCGTTCTTGACAAACCACTCTACAACAAACGGCGTTTCGTCGGCGATACGTCCGATACGATCAAACATAAACACAAGGAGGATATCGAACTTGCCCTTGCGGGCAAGCTCCTTGATAGCCTGAATTTTGTCACGGTTCTCGGCGCGGATTTTGTGACCGGATACACCGTCCTCCTGTTCCTCGTGAACGATCGTCCATCCCATCTTATCGGCAAAGCGGTGACAGGCTTTGCGCTGCATCGGGATGTCCGCCTCGTTGTTATTGTCGTAGTCCACCTGCTTGTCCGTAGAAACACGGTACAGGCAGCAAACTCTGTTATTCTCCATTACGATACCTCCTTATTTGATACCGTTATTTTATCAACAGATTGATTGCTCCGACAAATGTGTGAGGTGTCTGAGCAGGTAAGCAAAATATCCCTGATACTCCCAAACAAGTCGGTATTGGTATCTTCGGAAAAAGAGATAACTACACGGTGTCCGTCAATAAATCGGTACTGCTTGGTGTGGTCGTTCATATCATATTTCAATATTCTCACCTCTCTCTGTCACGCTGGCGGCGCAGATATTTGTTGTAATGCTCAACTGCCTTGACGATAAAATCTTCTGCCTGCTTGTCGGTGCCGTTCTTCGGTAGAAAGGCTCTCACACGCTCGGCGGGGATTTTCAGCATTTCACGCTGATTGGGCTTTTCTGTAGCCATCAGCTTGTCAACATACTGCATTGTGAGTGTTCCGTTGTGCATTTTCTTATGCATATGGAACGCCTGAGAGTAGGACGGTGTGCAGTCGTCACGCTCGATAATATCCAGCAGATAATACTGCATATTAACACTGAGGTAGGACAGCTCTACGCCTACGGAAAAAGCGATTTTGCCCTCGTCCATCAGCTCAAGCAATTCCGGGATAAGGTTAGTCAAACGGATATAGCGCTGAATTTGATTTCGGCTTTCTCCGGCTTCAATCGCTATGATTTTGTCCGTTCGTAACTTTGTCCCAACTTGGGACGAAGTTAAGTCGGTGCGCTTGCCCTGACGTTTCAGAGCGTCATATTTCAATTTGTAAGCAAACGCTTTCTCAGAAGGCAGAAGGTGCTCCCTGTGGAGATTACTGTCCACCAGCATAATTGCCGCTTCGTCACGGCTGACGGGACGAATAAAGGCAGGGACTTCTGCGAGCCCTGCCTTCTGCGCCGCACGGAAGCGGCGGTGTCCGGATATGATTTCGTATTCGTCGGTTGTGCCTTCAAGCGGTCGTACAATCAGCGGCGTCATAATGCCCTGCTGCTGAACGCTCTCGATCAGGTTGTTCATCTCGTCGTTGTCGTGCACCTTGTAGGGATGGTCTTTGAATGGGTGTAATTGGTTGATTGATATATTTATCATCGTTCATAACTCCTTGTATGATATTTTTGTTTGGTATCTAATCCGTAGGCTTTATTGCGCGCCTGCGTTTCGATACGAATGTTTTCTTTGATTGTGGGATTGTCCTCAATAATGGTTTGGGCAATCCGCTTTTCTTTGCGTAGCTGTTTTAACAGCGTCGTGCAGTCATCTCGGCGGGACAGTAACTCCGTTCTCTTTTCGTCGTCATCACAGCGCCGCAGTTTGTTGTAGATTTTCTGCCGCACTTCGGTGATCTCTTTGATGGAAGAATCGGTTTCTTATATAAAGCTGTTGACATCTTCTAAGGTGTTTAACTTCTTATGGGATAGCAAGGTCACCTGAGCAGATATCCG
>OMWP01000021.1 GCA_900314795.1 uncultured Eubacteriales bacterium | reverse complement strand
CAAATCCTTTGTCCAGCCTTAATTTGCGGCACTTCTATATTATTACATTGTAAATTATCTTTTAATTATTTCTCTGTCCTCTTGACGGGGTGCGGTTCAGATCCGCTGCGGGTTTGCTTTATCCATATTTATCTGACGATATTTCTCCAGTCGAGGTCGCCGCGCTCCAAGCCGTGGATCAAAACCTCCGCCGTCGCGATATTGGTCGCAACAGGGATATTGTGCATGTCACACAGGCGCAGCAGGTTCATATCGTTCGGCTCGTGAGGCTTGGGGGTGAGAGGATCGCGGAAGAAAATCAGCATATCGATCTCATTACAGGCGATACGCGCCGCGATCTGCTGATCGCCGCCCTGAGAGCCGCCCAGGAAGGTCTGTATCTCCAAACCGGTTGCCTCGGCAACCATCTTGCCGGTGGTACCGGTAGCGCACATTTTGTTTCTGCTGAGTACACCACAGTAAGCAATACAGAACTGTACCATCAATTCCTTTTTTTCATCGTGAGCGATAATTGCAATATTCATACACGCACCTCCACATAATCTTGTCGGGTTTTTGCTGATTATCAGTACTTTACTACTATCGGCACGTCAACACCCTCCAGGCGTTTGACGATGGTATCAAAAACAACAGCCGCCTGCGACCAGTTGTTCGCGAGAGCGCCTCTTTGCGAGAGCGCAATGATCCTGACCTCTTCCGGTATGAGCCCGATCAGGCGCATGCCGGCTTCATCAATGACCTCATCGAGATCCTCATAAAGCCCTGCCTGATAAAAGCGGGTCTTATCAAAACGGTTGATGACCAGCCGACTGTCGGTGATATTCAGCTCCCTCAATCGGTCGCCGATATTCTTACAGCCGCGAATGCTGATCGGTTCGGTATTGACGACTACCAGCGCGCGATCCGCCGCGTTAGCCGCGGAATAAAAGCCAGAGCCGGTGCCGGCAGGAGAATCGATCAAAATCGTATCAAAATCACCTTTGACCTGATTGACAAAGCGCTTGATCAGCGAGGGGCTGACCTCATCGTCGGCATGCAGCGGAGCGGCGATACAGTACAGCTCAAGGTCACCCTCGACCTTGTACATCGCGTCAGTGCTTTCACATGCGCCGCTGATCACATCGGAGATATCATAGACCAGTCGGTCGGTGATCCCCAGCATCAAATCGACGCCGCGCATACCGCTGTCGCAGTCGATCACCAACACTCTTTTTTTCGCTTTAGCCAGCGCTACCGCCAAACCTGCGCAAACCGTTGTTTTACCGGTTCCGCCCTTGCCGGAAGCGATCACGATTACTTCACTCATTCGTTTCGTCAATTACAAACCTTTCCAATACTAAGTTTCCATTAATCGCTTTAATAAAATTTATTAACGGGAAATTTCGCAGAACGAGGCGGACGACGCAGACAGGCTTGAGGTGTTGTCCAAATCTTTTGAAATCTTTTGAGGTGCTGTCAAAATCTTGATTTTGGTTACAGCACCCATGCGTTAGCTGATTTGGCTAACAACACCCATGCAACAACACTCCAAGAGCGAAGCGATTGGCTTAGTGTCACTGCTGGCGCCTGTCAAGGAGGACAACAAAGTACTGCGAGATTTTACGCAATAAATGTAAAAGTGTTTTAATGAAACTTAGTATAAGTCTCGATACTACGAGCTATACCTGTTACCATTTTATCATAAAAAGAAAAAAAGAGCAACTCCTATGAGCTGCTCTTTTTGTAGAATTATGAAGTTGAAAATTGTTTATATTCAATAAATCCAATGATACAAAGTGGTTTATCTTATGACACAAATACCATTTTTTGCGCGAGTTGTCAAATAATACGATCATGTAAAACGATTGCTTAGATGCTTTGACGAATGCTATTCAAATGACAAAAGCTATTAAGGATTTGATCAGAACTTCCACGGATCCTTCTTGACGTCCTTTACATCTTTATCGTAGAAGTACGCGTCAAGAATATCACACGCCGCCTGCTGGGGCAGATAGCTTCTGCCACCGTGCTCAAACAGCACGCACAGGGCGACCTCAGGATCATCATACGGCGCAAAGCAGATGAATACGTTATGGTCGGAGCCGGCGTTCTCTGCCGTACCGGTTTTACACCCCATTTTGATGGGATACTTACCTGCCATCGCACGCATATTATCTGCCTGGGTCACTGCGTACATGGCTTCTTTGACGAGATCGATATTATCCTGTGATACGCCTGTTTCCGCCTCAACGACCGGTTTCTCGGGATCGTTGTAGAGAACCGTCTCGGTACGTTCGTAGTTGACGACCTTGCGTACCAGATGCGTTTTGTACCGCACGCCGTTGTTGGCGATCGCGGACGCATAGGTTGCGAGCTGAACCGGCGTAAAGGCGTTGTCACTCTGACCGATCGCCGCCTGTACCGTGTTGCCCTCGAACCAAGTGGTCGAATCTCTGCCGGCGAGCACACCGGTGCTCTCGGAGACTTCGAGCCCCGTCTTGGAGCCGAGACCCAGCTTTTCGGCATACATATACATGGTCGTGATGCCCACGCGTCTGCCTACCTCCGCAAAGTAACAGTTACAGGAATGCGCCATGGCGCTCTCGAGCTTCTGGTTTCCGTGAACACCCAGACAATGGACGACGTCATCCTTATAATAATCATATTCGCCGTTACAGTGGACTGTGGTATCGGGGGAAATGATGTTCTCCTGCAATGCTGCTGTCGCGACACAGGGCTTGAAGGTTGAACCCGGTGCAAACGCGCCCTCAAAGGCACGGTTGAACATCGGGATATCTTCATCGTTGAACAAATACTCCGAATAATCGGGGTCATAAAATTTTGAGATATCATAGTTCGGATAGGACGCGGCACAAATAACGGAATTATCTCTGACATCCAGCATGACCGCAGCGCCTGCGACGCAATCCTCACCCATTTTGCTCTGTTCCTTGGCGTGGTTCGCCTTTGCTTTCTTCACATCCTCGAGACCCAGCTTTTGCGCCTCTTGGATATTCTTGCCGATGGTGTAAGCGGCGACCTCCTGGATACGGGAATTGATCGTGAGATATACGGTGTTACCGGGCTTTGACTTGACGGTTTCCTCTTCGCCGACGATCTGTCCGTCTTCATCGGTGACGATGGTTTTGGTTCCGGCTGTACCGCGCAGATACTCCTCCATCGCGGCTTCGATGCCGAATTTACCGATATTATCATCCAGCCCGTAGCCTTTTTCTTTATAATCGTCATACTCGTTCTCGTCGATCTTGCCGACAACGCCGAGGATATGCGGGATCAAGGTGCCGTTCTTGATGACACGCTCATTGACGGTGCGGATCTCAACCGCGGGGACGGTCTGGGTACGCTCCGATACAACCGCGACGACATCACTGCTGACGTCAGACGCGACGACATATACCTGCTCATAGGAAAAGCCCTTTTTCTCCATGTTATAGCGGATCGAGACGACCGATCGCTTGGTGTAGGGATCGTTGATATTATCCGCCTTATAACGCTTGGCGAGTTCGTCAACGATCTGCTGTGCCGTCAGACCCTCTTTGTTGAGCATGGAAGGGGACTCGATGTATTCGACGTCTCCTCCGCTGCCCTCATCAAACACAAATTCGCCATCCACATAAGAGATCGGCAGCTCGTCAATATAGTCGGCGTTACACTGCTTTAAGGTGTTGAGCAGATCGATGATGATCAGATTGAGCTGGTGATCCTCGGAGGCATAGACTTTATTGATAACGATATTGTAAGCGGTCTCATTTGCGGCGAGGGCATGACCGTCCACATCGAGGATCTCGCCGCGTGTCGCGTCGGAATCCACTGTATGGGCAGTGGAGGCGGCAGAGAGCTCCTTGTACTCTTCTCCGTGCACGATCTGCCAGTCAAACAATCGCGTCGCAAAACCTGCACAGATCGCGATCAGGAGTATCACACAGATGATGACACGCAGCCTGGTCGTATCTTTCTTTTCCTTTTCCTGCGCGGCATTATTCGCGGCAACGCGCGCGTTACGATTATCGATACTGATCAGCTTTTTTGCGTTTTTACGCAGCTGACTTTGCAGTTTTCTGTCCTTTTTCATCGGCATGATCCTCCTTTCTCTTTCAATTTAAATAATGGTTTATCCCGCCTCGGGGCTGAGGGTGGAATAAATAAAATGATTGATAAAATAAAACGGTATCGAATAAATGAATGTCTGTACCATACGCGATACGATGTGCGCAACAAAATAATCCCACATATGATCCGTACCGGGGATCACAAAGATCACCAGGAAATAGACCATAAACAGGAGACCTATCGCGACAAATGCGTACAGCAAATAGTTAAAAAACTTCGCTACGATCAGGTTGTTGGCGGCATAGCCGACGATAAAGCAGATGATCGTCAGACTGATCGCAAAAACACCGATACTGTCGGTATAGCCCAAATCTGTCAGTACCCCTGCTACCAAACCGATGATCATCGCGGGGATCTCTCTTTCAAATACCGCGACCGTCAGCGCGACACAGACGAGCAGTGCCGGCTTAGCGCCGAAGATCTCGGGCATCAAGCCCGGCGTTGTACAAAGGATAAAGGTCAGGATCAGCTCCAGCACATAGGCGAGATATCTGAAAAACGAATTCGAACGCTCCGACATCAGTCACCGCTCTCTTTCTTCAGGATCTCTCCCTGTCCCTCAAAATCGGAAATGACCGCAACATTCAAAACGGAGCTGATATCATCATACGGCTTGATCACGGCATAGTTGGAGGTGTCGTATGTATCATAGCCGATCTCGATGACTTCGCCCAGCACCATTCCCTTGGGATAGATGCCCGATGCACCGGACGAGGTGATGATATCGCCTTTTTTGATCTTGTTCTCAGAGGTGAGCTTGGATAACATCGTCAGGTTATCATCGGCATATTTTGCAGAACCGGTGATGATACCGTTGTCGCCCGTCGCCTTATCGATCGCGCCGATACTGGTCTGCGGTGAGAGGATGGTGACGACCTTGGCGGTATAGACATCCGCCTCGCTGATCCACCCGATCAATCCGTTCTCTCCCATCACGGGGTCGCCGACGGTGATCGCCGAATCGGTTCCCTTATCGATGGTAAAGGAGCCGAACTCATCATTGGTATCGCGTCGCAGAACCGTCGCGGGGATCAGCGCATAGTCTTCATGCTCCTTTTTCAGCTCATAGAACATCCACAGGCGGGTGTTCTCTTCCTTGACCTCGTAGTAATCCACCAGTCGGGATCGCAGATCACGGTTCGCTGTTTTCAGCTCTTCGTTCTCTTTTTTGAGTTCATCATAACTCAGATTGCTGCTGCTGTCGGATGACGCCGCGGCAGTGACCTTGGACATGCCGTAGGTCAGGGTGTTGAACGAGGTGGAGATGATATTGTTCTCTACATTACGGGTGAATACCGAAAGCATGATCAATACCAACAGCACCGACAAGAATATTTTGATTTTAGGGGATTGAAAAAACTCCTTCATTTTCTATCTCCTGATATCAGATTAATGTCTTAAGATCGTCATTGCGAGGGCTCGACAGGTGTGTCGGCCCGTGGCAATCTCAACCGATCATTTTGCTCTTTTACTCGCCTTGAAATTGGGATCCAAACGCATACCCGCACCGTCGACAACGCAGTCGAGCGGACGCTCGGCGATGCGCACCGGCATTCCGGTCTCTTCTTCGATGAGCTTGTCGAGTCCGCGGAGCAACGCGCCGCCGCCGGTGAGCATGATACCGTTGTCGATGATATCGGCGGAAAGCTCGGGCGGGGTCTTTTCGAGCGTGTTCAGGATCGCGTCAACGATGGTCATCAAGCAATCCTTGAGCGCTTCGCGTACCTCTGCCGCCGTGATGCGGACATTCTTCGGCAGTCCATCGACCAGGTTACGACCCTTGACCATCATGGCGCCCTCGCCCTCATACGGATAAGCGGAGCCGATGGTCACCTTGATATCCTCGGCGGTACGCTCGCCGATGAGCAGGTTATATTTCTTTTTGATATAGGTCACGATCGCCTCATCGAATTTGTCGCCCGCCATACGGACGGAGCAGGAGGCGACGATGTCGCCCAGCGATACGATACCGACCTCGCTGGTACCGCCGCCGATATCGACGACCATGTTGCCGACGGGAGAATCGACAGGCAGACCCGCGCCGATCGCCGCCGCCATGGGCTCCTCGATCAGCTCAACATACTTGCCGCCCGCCTGACGCGCCGCGTCCTCGACCGCGTTGCGCTCGACCTCGGTAACGCCCGAGGGAATACAGATGATGATGCGCGTTTTGCTGAACATGCCGCCGCGCACGACGCTCTTGATAAAGTACTTGAGCATGGTGGCTGTGATCTCAAAATCGGCGATAACGCCGTCCTTGAGGGGTCGGATCGCCACGATCGAGCCGGGTGTACGGCCGATCATCTCCTTTGCCTCGTGTCCGACTGCGAGCACCATGTCACGCTTGACGTCAACCGCCACAACTGACGGCTCGCGCATAACAACGCCCTTTCCTTTCATGTAAACCAGTGTGTTCGCGGTACCTAAATCGATACCGATATCCTTTGAAAACATACCTGTCCCCTTTCCGCCGTGCGGCGCGATCTGATTTCTGTTTTTATGAATCGTCGATGCGCAGGTGAAAACGCGGTTTCGCCTGCGTTAAATCCGACTGATTGTTTCCTGTCTTTTTCCTTATATGATATAAGATACATTTCTTCCTTTTATTATTGGTAAAAAGGATGTGAATATGCTTTGAATGGATGATGCGGAATCTGAAATTATTTTTTTCCGGTCGATCCAAAGCCGCCCGATCCACGCTCGGTATCCTCGAGATCATCAACGACTTCGATATCGGGGATGATCACGGGTGAGATCACCAGCTGCGCGATGCGTTGCTCAGGCAGGATGGTAAAGGCGTTATCCGTCTGATTGACCAGTCCGACGCATACCTCGCCCCGATAGTCGCTGTCGATCACGCCGACGCAGTTCGCGGGCGCGATACCATGCTTGATCGCCAATCCCGAACGCGCGAAGATATAGGCGACATAGTCCGCGCTCTCGAGCTCGATCGCCAGTCCCGTCGGTACAACCTTGATGGTATGCGGCGCGATGGTCATCGGCTCGTCGATGCAAGCATACAGATCCATACCCGCCGAGCCTTTTGTCGCTCGCAGCGGTATTTTGGCGTTTTGATTCAGCTTTTTGACCTTTAATACACTCATAGCATTTTTTCCTTATTCTTTTGATTGTCTCTCGCTTACGCTCAATCAATCCCACTGGTTTGCGGGAGCTCCCTTTCCCAAAGAGAGCCTTTGTTTATCCTGCAAATATTAACAATCACTTGCAAAACGGTTTTTACTAAATGATCCTTCTTTTGAAGGGATCATCTTTTTGTTATTTGAAAGAATAATCATATTTTTCTATAAAATATTTTTTTAAACGCTTGATGATTTTTTCACACCTCTGAGATACAAACCATGGGTTTTTCGCTCGAAATCCCGATTTTCGCTTAATTTTTCAAGCGTCTTTTCCATGTTTTCCACAGAGTTTTCCACAGTAAAAAGGAAATCGCTCATCACTTTTTCATCGAGCGGAAACTCGTCCTTCGGCATCAGGATCGGCACGCAATTATGGATCTCGCTGTACCCCTCGCGTTCTGTCACAAGGAACCTTTCGTTCTTCCTATCCTGCAAATAAGGATTATTTTTGCAGGATTTTCCTGCGGGGGTATTGCGGGTGATCATCAGCGGGAAATAGCCGTATCGGATGATACCGACAGGGATAGACTTGTGTAATCGCTCGATCTGTCGCAGCTCTGTTTCAATACTCAGCTGCGCGCTTGCGATCCCATAATCCGCCGCCCATTGGAGCGTGTACGAATTGACAATGTTCATGCCGAAGCCCGCGTGGACGGTGTAGCCGAGTTCTTTTCCCATATACACTGCGGCGATGTTATGCGCCAGCAGGTGGTGGATACCGCAATCTTTCAGCTTTTTGAGTCGGGCATAGACCTCTTTTTCATTGCCGAAGGTCGCGCAGGGTACTTCAACGGCGATGGGATAACCTTCTTTGAGCAAAACGCTGAGTTTCTTTTCATCCGCCATGCCGAAGAGATCGACAAAGATTTTGTCCATCCTCCGCATGCTCTCGGGAAAATCGAGGCTTCTGACAAAGGCGCGGTTTTCCGATGATATTTTCTCGTTTGCGACAAGAACCGTTTTCAGATCAAACGGTTTTATTTCGTAATTATGACAAATTTCGCGCGCTGCGTCAAGGCTTTCCAGCGCCTTTCTGCGCATTGCGTTGACAGAAGCGGCGGAAGCCGCCGCGTCGGGCGCGATATCCATCGTGATGTTATTGATAGTATACGGCGTGTTGCCGGTTTTTCTCAGACTTTGGGAGGCTCTTTCTTCGCTCAGCGGGAGGTGAAGGGCTTTTTCAACCGTGTTTTCACTTTCCGCGGTGACGGTATGTGACCCGTCGGTGACGGTGAGCCGCATCTTCTTCCCTGTCTGCGCGGTAAAATGCAACTCCAAGGGAACACGTTGATATTCGTCTTTATAGCAGGAGCGGATCTCCTTAAGCAGCTTGCTGTCGGCGGAGATGACGTCGCTCTTTTGCCGATAGCCGAACATCTCCTCCCCCAGCTCACCCTTGAAATAGCCGTCGGTGAAGCCGGTGCGGGAAAAGACGGACTGCAGTCGTTCGGCGGTTTTCTCAGTGATCATGCCGAGATCACGCGCTTCACGCGCGGCAAGGGTGGCGGCGGCGACATATTCCGGCCGTTTCATGCGCCCCTCGATCTTCGCGCTGGCGATACCCATCTCCTGCAATTGTTGGAGATACAAAAGGGAACCGTTGTCCTTGAGGCTCAGGGCGTGGTCATTGTCGCCGTAGCGCATCGGCAGTCGGCACGGCTGAGCGCACATGCCGCGGTTGGCGGATCGTCCGCCGAGCATCGCCGAAAAATAACACTGACCCGACAGGCACATACATAATGCGCCGTGCACGAATACTTCCAGCTCAACATCGGGAATGAACTCATGGATCTCCCGAATCTCTGCCAATGACAGCTCACGCGATAGTACCACACGCTCAAAGCCCATCTCATACAGCGCTTTGGCGCCGTAAGGGGTGTGGACGGAAAGCTGGGTGGAGGCGTGGAGCGGCAGATCAGGCACCATTTTTTTGATCAAGGATACCAAACCTAAGTCTTGTATGATCAGCGCGTCGACATCTGCGGACGCGGCAGTTTTGACCAGATCGAGCGCCTGCTCCATTTCTTCATCAAAAATCAGGGTGTTCAGCGCCAAATGTACCTTGACCCCTCTTTGATGGCAGAATCGCACACATTCGCGCAATTCTTCATCATCAAAATTATGTGCCGAAGCACGCGCGGAAAAGCGTTTGGAGCCGACATATACCGCGTCGGCGCCGCTGTGAACGGCAGCGATCACGCTGTCGAATCCGCCCGCAGGTGCTAATATCTCGATTTTATTCATCTAATTCAAAGAAAGAATACTGCCGCTGTTGGGTATAGCCTTTCTGCTCCTTATCCTTTGCCTTTTGCTGATAGGGATTAACATGGTGATGCTCGTGGCGGTTTTTCTTCTTTTTCTCGGGCTTGATCACTTCTTCCTCTTCTACATCAAAGAAGAGGTCATCCTCCGCGGTGATGGGTTTTTCCTGTTCCGCGGGGGCTTCTTCGGGCAGGGGGATCTCGTCATCGGCAGATTGCTGATTTTTGAGGGACTCGATCTGCTCGTTAGCCTTTTTGAGCTGTTCTTTCAGGGATGCGATCTGCTCCTGACTGTCATCCAGTGCCTTTTTCGCTTTTTCTTCAAAATCCTGCGCGGTCTGACGCTCTTCGATCAAGCGCTCATACTCCGCCTTGAGCAGATTATAATCGCTGACGAGCTTGGCGTTATTATCCTGCAGGCGTTCGATCTCCTGCACATAGTCCTTGATCTGCTCCTTGACGGCGGCGATGTTCTCACGGTCGAGCACGCTGTCGTCGGCGTAATCCATCGCGGTGAGAACGGCGGCGCGCTCACGGGTCATGTTGGAGGTCAGCACCAGTGAATTGATGCGCGCGTCGATCTCGGATGCGATATCTCTGACATATTTTTCGCTTTTATCGGTGAGGATCGTAAATCGCTGTCCCGCGACAACGACGCTCACCTTGATTTTGTTATTATCCATATTATTCCTCTGTTGTTTCCTCAGTCATGTCCTCGGGCGCTTCGGCGTTTTCGTCATTTTCCGCGCTTTGCGCTTCTTCCTCGTCATGCGGTGCGCCGGAGACGGAAACGACCTTGTTGTCGCCCTTGATCTTCATGATGGTAACACCCTTGGACGGGCGGGAGCATACGCGGATGGTGGAGGCGAGGATGCGGATGATCACGCCGTTCTCACTGATGATGATGACGTCATCCTCCAGCGGTACGACGGTGAGCGCGGCGACGTCGCCGTACTTGTTGACATGGTAGTTGGTCAGACCCTTACCGCCCCTACTCTGTAAGCGGTAGTCATCCGGCGAGCTGAGTCGTCCGTAACCCGTCTCGGAGACGGTGAGGATCAGCTTACCCTCTTCGATAATGCTCATACCGACAACGCTGTCGCCCTCTTTGAGCTTGAGCGCCTTGACGCCGCGCGCCAGACGACCCATCGGACGGACGTCGGTCTCCTTGAAGCGGATCGCCATACCCTTCTTGGTGGCGATGATGACCTCGTTGTTGCCGTCGGTCATGCGCACCCATGCGAGCTCGTCGCCCTCGTTAAGGTCGAGCGCGATCAGACCGCCCTTACGCGCGGTGTTATACGCGTTGAGCGCGATACGCTTGATGATGCCCTGACGGGTGACCATGATCAGGTATTTATCCTCTTCAAACTCGGGGATGCGGATCATCGAGGTGACCTTTTCATCCGCGGCAAGCGGCAGGATGTTGGCGATATTGATGCCCTTGCTCTGGCGGGTGCTCTCGGGGATCTCGTAGCACTTGATGCGATAGACGCGACCCTTGTTGGTGAAGAACAGGTTGTAGTCATGGGAGTTCGACAGGAACATTTCTGTCGCGACGTCCTCATCACGGCGGGTCATACCCGCAACGCCTCTGCCGCCTCTGCGCTGGGTCTTGTAGGTATCATGCGGCAGGCGCTTGATGTAACCGAACTTGGTCATCGTGACGACGCAGTCCTCCTGCGGGATGAGATCTTCGATATCGACCTCACCGGTAACGGCGCAGATCTCGGTACGTCTGGGGTCGCTGTATTTATTGCGGATCTCGAGCGCTTCTTCTTTGACGATAGACAGGCGTTTTGATTCGCTTTCGATGATTTCGTTATATTCTTTGATCTTGGCGTTGAGGGAGGCGATCTCCTCCTCGATCTTTGCCTGCTCCATGTTGGTCAACTGACCCAATCGCATGCTGACGATCGCCTGTGCCTGAATATCATCCAGACCGAAGCGCTCACATAACGCGAGCTTTGCCGCCGCTTGATCCTTGCTTTTACGGATGATAGCGATGACCTCGTCGATGAAGTCAATGGCGATCTTCAAGCCCTCTAAGATGTGCATGCGCTCCTTCGCCTTGCGCAGATCAAAGATCGTTCTGCGCTCGATGACCTGCTCCTGATGCTCGATGTAATACCGGAGCATCTCTTTGAGCGAGAGAACGCGCGGCTCGCCATTCACGATGGAGAGCATGATCGCGCCGAAGGTGGTCTGCATCTGGGTCATCTTGAACAGATGATTCAGCACGACCTGAGCGGACGCCTCACGCTTGACGTCGATCTCGATGTGCATACCGTTTCTGTCGGAGTGATCCTCGATATTGGAGATACCCTCGAGGCGTTTCTCCTTGACGAGGTTCGCGATATTCTCGATCAGGCGCGCCTTATTCACGCCGTACGGGATCTCGGTGACGACGATCTTGAATCTGCCGTTTTTTGTCTCGACGATCTCGGTCTTAGCGCGAACAACGATCTTGCCGCGACCGGTCGCGTATGCGGCACGGATGCCGGAGCGACCCATGATCAAGCCGCCTGTCGGGAAATCGGGTCCCGGCATGCACTCCATCAAATCGGCGATCTCGGCGTCGGGATTGTCGATCAACAGGCACATCGCGTCGATGGTCTCGCCGAGGTTATGGGGCGGGATGTTGGTCGCCATACCAACCGCGATACCGTTACTGCCGTTGACCAGCAGATTCGGAAAACGCGAAGGCAAAACCGTAGGCTCCTCGAGCACATCGTCGAAGGTCGGCATGAAATCGACGGTATCCTTGTCGATATCACTCAACATCTCCGCGGCGATCTTACTCATGCGGGACTCGGTATATCTGTATGCCGCGGCGGGGTCGCCGTCGATGGAACCGAAGTTACCGTGACCGTCGACCAGCATATAGCGCATAGAGAAATCCTGCGCTAATCTGACCATCGCGTCATAAACGGACGCGTCGCCGTGGGGGTGATATTTACCCAGCACTTCACCGACGGTGTAGGCGCACTTACGGTGCGGCTTTGACGCGGTGATGCCGTTTTCGTACATATTATAAAGAATTCTTCTGTGGACGGGCTTTAAGCCGTCGCGCACATCGGGCAGTGCGCGCGATACGATAACGCTCATCGAATAATCGAGGAACGACTTGCGCATCTCTCGATTGATATCGACGTTGATGATCTTACCGGAGCTGTACTCGGTCTCGTTCATCATCTCGGCATATTCCGCCTCAAAATCCTCATTTTCTGTTTGATTGATGTTATTATTCTCGTTATCCAAAGGGGTCACCTCATTATTCTCTCAAAATCGGGTGTGGGCTTTCCCACCATTCATTCCTCATTCCTAATTTCTCATTCCTAATTAGATATCGAGGTTCTGCACATACTTCGCATTCGTCTCAATGAATTCCCTGCGCGGCTCGACCTGATCGCCCATGAGGATCGAGAAGGTCTCGTCAGCCTCTTGAGCGTCATTAAGCTCCACGCGCAGCATGGTTCTGGTCTCGGGATTCATGGTCGTCTCCCACAGCTGCTCGGGATCCATCTCACCAAGACCCTTGTAGCGCTGGATGGTGGTCTTTCCCTCGATCGAGGCGAGTATCTCGTCACGCTCCTGATCGGTATAGGCATAGCGGTGATTATCCTTGCCCTTGCTGATACGATACAGCGGCGGCTGTGCGATATAGACATGCCCCTCTTCGATCAGCGGGCGCATATAGCGGAAGAAGAAGGTAAGCAGCAGGGTGCGGATATGCGAACCGTCGACGTCCGCATCCGCCATGATGATGATCTTGTCATAACGGAGCTTTTCGGAATCGAACTCCTCACCGATACCCGCGCCGAGCGCGGTGATGACCGGGGTGAGCTTATCGTTGCCGTAAACCTTGTCGAGACGCGCTTTTTCGACATTGAGCATCTTACCCCACAAGGGCAGGATCGCCTGGAACTTTCTGTCGCGTCCCTGCTTGGCGGAGCCGCCCGCGGAGTCACCCTCTACGATGTAGATCTCTGTCTTACTGCGATCCTTAGACTGGCAGTCGGCGAGCTTACCGGGGAGTGACGCGCTCTCGAGCCCCGTCTTGCGGCGGACATTCTCTCGCGCTTTGCGAGCCGCTTCACGCGCTTTGGCGGACGCCAATGCTTTTTCGATGATAGCGGAAGCGGAAGCGGGATTCTCTTCCAAAAATTCGCTGAGCTTGTCCGTGATCAGCTTGCTGACCATCGAACGCACGATGGTGTTGCCGAGCTTGGCTTTGGTCTGTCCCTCAAACTGTGCCTCGGTGATCTTGACCGAGATGATGGCGGTCAGACCCTCTTTATAATCGTCGAACTCGAGCTTCAAGTCCTTATCTTTTTCTTTGATCTTATTGAATTTTGCGGCGTAATTGTTCATCACGCGGGGGATCGCTCTGCGGAAGCCCTCTTCATGGGTACCGCCGTCGGTGGTATGGATGTTGTTGGCGAAGGAACGAATATCATTATTATAACTGTCGTTATACTGCATGGCGATCTCTACCTCGCAGGTGTTTTCCATATTCGCCGTGCGCAGATAGATGACCTCATCATGGATCGGATTATAACCCTTTTTCTTATGGATATAATCAACGAACTCGCGGATACCGCCCTTGTAGTAAAAGACCTTGTCGATGATGTGCTCGGGATCTCTCTCATCCTTGAGCTCAATATTGACGCCCGCGTTGAGGAATGCCTGTTCTCTCAGACGACGCGCGAGGATCGAATAATCATAGACGTCGGTATCCTTGAAGATCTCGGGATCGGCTTTGAAGCGAACCTCGGTACCGCGCTGCGTGGATTCTCCGATCTTCTCCAGATCATTCATGATCTTGCCGCGCTCATAGCGCTGGAAGTAGATATCCTTGCCGTCGCATACTCTGACCTCGAGCCATTCGGACAGCGCGTTGACGACCGATGCACCGACGCCGTGCAGACCGCCGGACACCTTATATCCGCCGCCGCCGAACTTACCGCCGGCGTGCAGTACGGTAAAGACGACCGTGACCGCAGGCAGACCCATCTTGGAATTGATGCCGACAGGGATACCGCGGCCGTCATCCTTGACGCGGATGATGTTGCCGGGCAGGATCGAAACATCGATCTTATCGCAATAGCCTGCCAGCGCCTCGTCGATCGAGTTGTCGACGATCTCATAGACCAGATGATGCAGACCGCGTTCACCGGTGGAGCCTATGTACATACCGGGGCGTTTACGGACCGCTTCGAGTCCCTCGAGTACCTGGATCTCGTCCGCGCCGTATTCACCCTCGACCTTTGTCATTTTCTCTTCATCGACCACGTCGACGGTCTCGATCGGTGTATTGGATCTGTCTACAAGCTCCTCAACTACTTCTTCGACAGTTCTGATTTCTTCATTCTTCTTATCCAAGATAATTCCTCCGTTTTGCATGATTCAAAAGCCGATTCTGTCAACGGCTCTTATTTCCTTTTCTTACGGTTGTTTTCTTTCGATTCATCCTCGATCTTTTTAAATTGAGTAAAAAAAGGTATGATAATATAGATAACCAACAAAAATCCAATCGTTATCGCAAACAGCGGTAAGAGCCGGAATTTTGTCATTCTTGTCAGTAAAAAGATATTCAGTCCGATACTCAAAGCGACCGGCAGGATCGCGCCGACAAGGATAGTGGGAAACACCTTTGCGCGAAAGCGTTTTTGACAATGATAACACTCATTTTCCTTGTTCTTGATGGCTTGCTTGGTATCCTTGTATCGATATACGGTACCGCAATGCGGACATACGGGTAAATGAAACATAGCTGATCTCTTTTATCTTCTCGGCGGCACGTTTCTCAGATCACCTACAAGCTTGGTATCTCCGATATCGTCGCCGGAACTGGAAATATTCTCAAATTTATCGAACGGTCTTGTACCGCCGTCGACCTCTTCGATCGCTTTTCTCTCTCCCTTGATTGCTTTAAAAACATCGGGATCGATCGCAGGCTGATATTTTCTGTCACTGTATGCCAGATCATCGATAAAAGCGGGCGCTGTCTTGGCGGATGACGCCATCGTCGGGTCGGGATCAATCATCGGCGTATTGACCATATCGGTATCATAAAGAGAATCCTGAAACTTTTTCTTCGGTCTCAATCTGACAAAGAGAGGTGAAAATAAATAGAAAAGCAGGAAAGGTACCGCCACAAAGAATACAAACCATGGATTTTCTCTATCGGTGATCAAAAGATAATATCCTAAGATGATCAACGCGAATACCAGAGCGGCAAAGAACAATACCCAGATCGTTTTCTTGATATGCACGTTACTTTCTTTTTTACATTTTTTGCAGTAGTATTCTCCTCTTCTGCGAATCGATAACGCAGTAAAATATGAGATTCTTTTATCGCAGTACGGACATCTACAGCTATTCATAACAGTTTCCTCTCCTGTTTATTTAAAATAGTCATTGCAAAGGGTGAGATTGCCATGTCAAAACGATATTATTCCTCACTGTGACAATCTGAAATACACCCTGCGTCAATCATAAATGATTTTTTTACTCCGCCATACGTTTGAGCAAGGTCGCGGAATTCAGCGGCGAGAGATAGACGGAGTATTCTCCGCTGAAGTCGTAAAGAATATAGGATTTCGGTAGCTCAAAGCTGACGTTGACGATCCTGTTCTCTTTTTCACACACACGCAAAAAATCTCGGGTATGCTTACTGACCGTGCTGGTATCCATATCGAAGATACCGACGATATTATTGATTTCGATAGAAGTATCTTTACCAAGATGCAGATATTTCATTCTGTTTCCTTGATCTCTCCGTTATTGACATAGAACACCTTGCCTCTTTGCAGCTGTTCCTTATTGCTTTCTTCACAACAGGTGACGAACACCTGATAATCCTCCACCTTATTGAGCAGAAAATCCTGTCGTTTATTATCGAGCTCCGATAACACATCATCGAGAAGGATCACGGGACGCTCACCGTTCTGTCGATATAACAGATCTGCTTCACTGAGCTTCAGGGACAAAACCGCCGAGCGCTGTTGTCCCTGAGAGGCAAATCGCCGTGCGGAGATCCCGTTGATCTTGATGTCGATATCATCCCTGTGAGGCCCCACCGAGGTATAGCCTGTATGATAATCCTCGTGACGGGAGGAATAGAACGCGTTTCTCAGCTTGTCGCGGATGACCTCGACACTGTCGTTTTCTTCCGCTTTTGCGGTACAAAGACAGGTGATATCCAGCTCTTCCTTCTCACCCGAGATCCCGCTGTGATAACCCTTTGATGCCGCGCGCAGTTGTCGGATATAACCGAAGCGCTCGCGGATGATCTGCGCGCCGACGATCGACAGACTGTCATCCCAGATCGAAAGGGTTTCTTTGAGTTCTTTATTTTTATAAATATCCTTCAACAGCGCGTTTCGCTGATTGATGATCCGATGATACTGCGCTAAGAGTGAAGCATATCGGATCCTTTGCTGACAGATCGCCGCGTCTAAAAATCTACGTCGTACGTTCGGACCCTGTTTGATCAGACTCAGATGCTCGGGTGAAAATACCACCGCTGAGAAAACCTCGGTCAGATAGGAGGAAGAATTCTTCTCTACTTCATTGATCTTGATCAGCTTTTTGTTTTTATCAAAGATGATCTGTGCGGTTTGATCTCTGTCCTGCGCGTAAAATTCCATTCTCAACCGAAACAGATCTTGATCAAAACTGATCAGCTCACTGTCTTTGGAGCCGCGAAAGGAATGACCGCCGCAGAATAACCAAATAGCTTCGATCAGATTGGTCTTTCCGTTCGCATTTTCTCCGTAAATCACATTGACATTGTCAGCAGGATGAATGATATTATTTTTTAGGTTTCTGTAATTTTCAAATTGAAGTGATTTTACTATCATACTGCTCCTCAATAAAACGAAAGTTTATTTATTTTTATCAAGGATTCGTATCGGCGATCACCTCAACCGTCTGATTCTGATATTGGATCGTGTCACCGGGTCTGATCTTCTTTCCGCGCATGGTACAAATCTCTCCGTTGAGCTTGACCTCACCGTTTTGGATCAGAAATTTTGCCTTGCCGCCGGAATGACATAACCCGGAGAATTTCATCAGATTATCCAGACGGATATATTCTTCATTGATCGTGATTTTTTCCATATTTTTAGTTCTTATCTGTTTTTTCGGACGAGCAATGCTAATACTATTCTGCCGCTAATCTCATGGGGACGACTAAGAAGGTAAAGCTCTGACCGTCGACCGGACGGATGATCATCGGCTGTAAGCTGCCGTTGAGCATGATCTTTACTTCATCGGTGTCGGCATTTTTTAACGCGTCGAGCAGATAACGATTATTGAATCCGATCTCTACGTCGTTGCCGACGACGGAAGCGCTGATCAGATCATTTGCTCTGCCGACTGCGGTCGAGCAAGAGAGCTTGATCTCATTGGATGAGATCGCGCAGCGTACCGGCGACTGGATCTTTTCATTGGTCAAGAGCGCCATTCTCTCAACAGAGGAGGCGAGGATGCGGGTATTGATGACAAATTCAGTCGACGCCGACTGCGGCATCTTATAATCGAGGAAGTTGCCCTCAAGCAGACGAGAGATGATGCTGTAGTTCTCGATCTTGATGATAATATGTCTTTGACCGACCGTCAGGACGACGTCCTTTTTGGTGTCGGTGATCAGCTTCAAGATCTCATTTTGTGTTTTACCGGGAACAACGAATTTTGCTTCGATATCGCTGTCAACATTTTCCTCGCGGATCGCCATGCGGAAGCCGTCGACTGCCTCGATCTTGAACAGACCTTCCTTGACTTCAAAGAGAGAACCGGTATAGATCGGCTTTGCCATATTATCCGAGGTAGCAAAAACCGTCTGACGGATCATATTTTTGAGGATCTCGGCATTGATGGTCAGACCGCTGATCTCTTCGACGTTCGGCAGCTCGGGATATTCGGATGAATTCATGCCGACGATCTGATAATCCGCCGCACCGGAGTTGATGTAGGTGATCATCTTATCGTCAGTCTCAATGTTGACGATCTCCTCGGGCAGCTTGCGGATGATCTCGTTGAACAATCTGGCGGATACGACGATCTCACCCTCTTCGGAAATTGACGCCTCAACGGTGGTGACGATACCGATCTCAAGATCATAGCCGCAGATTTCAAGCTGATCGCCGTAGGCTTTGATCAATACACCCTCGAGAGCCGGTAAGGTAGATTTTGCCGCGACTGCTCTGGATACGTTGGATACTGCGTTGGATAGATCCGATCTTAAACAGTTAAATCTCATATTGAGTACCTCTTCTCTGTCAAAAAATGAAATGGAATGATATGATAATATATAATCTAGTAATAGTAGTAGGGGCTGTTAAAATGTGGAATTCTTTATTAATCCGCATTCTGACTGAAAAATATTGGAATAGTTCTTAAGAAAAAATATGGAAGGAGCGTGATCCTTTTTCTTTTTGATTACACTTATCAACATGATGTGAAATGCTGTGAAGTGAATGTGGAATAATTTGATAAAAAATGAATGTGCGCATTTGCTTACCGTTCGCGGATATTTTTGATGATATCCTCTACCGTATCTCTGAGGGAAGGATCGTTTTTGATATCCTTTTCTACCTGCTGGACGGTATAGACGATAGTGGAATAGTGGCGGTTGCCGAATTCTTTACCGATGCTTTCCATCGAAAGAGTGGTCAACTCACGCACGATGTAAATTGCGATCTGTCGGGGCTTGTTGATATTGGCGCGGCGCGATTTCTGTGAACGCAGATCATCGCTGTCGACGCCGAAGGTCCGGCTGACCTCGTCGACGATCTTCTCGACCGTCAGCTCGGGCGGTGTATCGTCATTGAGAATATCCGAGATGGATTCATTGACGAGCGACAGGGTGGGCTTTTCCTTTGTCAGGTTATAGCGTGCCATCAGCTTTTTGACGACGCCCTCGAGCTGTCGGATATTGGTTTTGAGCTTATTGGCGATATATTCACACAAATCGTCGTTCAGATCCAGACCGATGATCTCCGCCTTGCGCTTGATGATCGCCATGCGGGTCTCAAAATCAGGCGTTTGGATATCGGCGAGCAGACCCATCTCAAAACGGCCTCTGAGCCTGTCCGTCAGGACCTTGATTTCCTTCGGCGGTCGGTCACTCGTCAGCACGATCTGCTTCTTCGCATCATATAATGCATCAAAGGTATGGAAAAATTCTTCCTGCGTCGATTCTTTACCGCCGATGAACTGGACGTCGTCGACCAAGAGGACATCCGTCTGGCGATATTTCTGTCTGAACTGTGCCGTCGTCTTATTCATGATGGACTGGATGATCTCGTTGGCAAAATCCTCACCCTTGATGTAGATGACCTTATAGTCGGGATGTGTCTGGCGGATCTCATTACCGATCGCATAGAGCAGATGCGTTTTGCCCAGTCCGGAGTTACCGTATAAGAAGAGCGGATTATAGGCGGAAGCGGGATTCTGCGCGACTGCCATCGAAGCAGCGTGTGCAAATTTGTTGGACGAGCCGACGATGAAAGTGTCAAAGGTAAATTCATAGCCGGTATCGGCGGAGGTCTCATCCCCAAGGAGCTTCTCCTTCTGCTTTTCTCCTTCCTCCGGGATCAAAAAGATGGTATCAAAACGTGTACCGAGTACCGCCTCATACGCCTCTTCGAATTTCGGCAGATAACCGCGGATCAGCGTCTGGCGGTGAAATTCATTCGGTACCATCAGCGTGATCACACCCTTTTCAAAATCGATCCCCACGGGTTCGATGCGGGAGATCCAGGTTTTGTAGGCGACTTCTACGATTTTTTTCTCTTGTCTGAGATAATCACAAATGATATCCCAGCCCTCTTTAAAGTTTTCCATAATTCCCCTCGATTTGGTTAATCAATAAGCAATAAATTAGGGTGTAAAAATAACAGCCCATAGATGTAAACTATTATATCAAATTTTCCACATAAAAGCAACTGATTATGTTGAAAAAAAGTACATATATATAAGTATTATATATAACCATAAAAATGTGCATTATGACAGCAGATTTGATCAGTTAATTGTGTCTGTTTATGTTATATATACTACATCTTGTGTTACGAATATTTTTCCCGATAAATAAGTGAAAAAAACCTCATAAATAAGGCAAATTTGAACTTGACTTAATCAGAAATCTAGGCTATAATGCTATCTTGTAAGGTTATGTGACCGAAAGGAGGAGTATCAATGCTCAGAACTTATCAGCCTAAGAAGATCCATCGTAAAAAAGAGCACGGCTTCAGAAAGAGAATGTCTACCAGTAACGGCCGCAAGGTTCTTGCCAGAAGAAGAGCAAAGGGCAGAAAGCAGTTATCCTACTGATTTAAAGAATAAAGGCCACTGAAGGCAGTGGTCTTTCTTTTCATTTATAGGATGTTATTTTTTTCTTCTTTTTGTGTCCTTTAATGGACAAAAACGTCGTTTTTTGACGTGTATTTTATGTTCGGTGGTTGAATGAAACATACTACGATTACCAGTAACAGAGATTATCAGCGAATCTACCGCAGGGGTAGATCTATTGTCTCTCCCGTTCTTGTTACCTATGCATTCAAAACAAAAAACAATAACCTTCGGATAGGTATCACCACCTCAAAAAAGGTCGGCAAAGCAGTAAAACGTAATCGATGCCGCAGAGTGATCAGAGCGGCACTCGCACATCTTCAAGCGGATGATAACGCATCCTACGACATTATTTTTGTGGCTCGCACCCGTACCGCGTATTGTAAAAGCTATGAGGTAGAAAAAGCGATGCGGGAGCATTTTAAAAAGCTCGGTATTAAAATGGATCATCCTGAGTTTTCCGAGCACAAAATTTCGGAGTGAAAACCGAATGATTGAAACATGAAAAAAATATTCTTACGATTGATCCGCTTTTATCAGACTGCTATCTCACCGCATACCGGACCCAAATGTAAATATTATCCTACCTGTTCCCAATACGCGTATGAGGCGATCGAGCGTTTCGGCGCATTCAAAGGGGGATTGATGGGATTTTGGAGATTTCTTCGATGCAATCCGTGGTCCAAGGGCGGCTACGATCCCGTCCCCGAAAAAAAGCATAAGTTATAACAGCAATGATTGTATGCTGACGGAAAGGCTTTTGTATGTTTACAGTATTTAATTTTATCGGTAGCATATTCGGCTACGTCTTATGGGCGATATTCTGGGTGTTCCAGAATTTCGGTATCGCCATCATCGTATTTACCCTGATCTTCAGGGCGATCCTGTTCCCTTCTTCCATCAAGCAGCAGAGAAGTATGGCTGCCAACGCCTCCTTACAGGCAAAACAGAAGGAAATCAGAGAAAAATATGCCAACAATAAGGCAAAACAGAACGAAGAGATCCAGAAGCTCTACGAAAAAGAGGGCGTTTCCCCGATGTCGGGCTGCGCGACCTCACTCTTCCCTATGTTCATCATGCTGGGTATCTACTACTCAGTTGTCAGACCTCTCTCCAACGTGATCCACTTGTCGGCAGACGCGATCAATCATATCAATATGATCCCCGGCGTTTATACGACGCAGAATAACATCTATTCTGAGATCGGCGCTTTAAGACTCTTTACCAATTCGTCTAATGTCGATCTGTTGATCAATCACGGCTTACCCGCAAATGAGATCCATTCGATCCACAACCTCGCGGGTGGATTTAACTTCTTAGGATTGGATCTGTTAGCTATTCCGAAAGATACCGGATTCACTTCTCCGATTATCATTATCCCGATCCTTTGTCTTGTTACTTCTTTAGGCTCACAGATTTTGACCATGAAGATGCAAAATAACCCCATGCAGGGTCAGCAGGGCTGCACCAAATATATGCTGCTTTTGCTCCCACTTTTGACGGTATATATCTCTTATATCGTTCCCGGTGCGGTCGGCTTCTACTGGGTATGGTCCACGATCTTCGGTTTTGTACAGACATTGTTGATCAACAAGTTCTTCTCCGCTGCCCATATGAACGCATTATCTCAGGCGCAGCATGTCGCTTTACTCGAACAAAAGGAAGCGAAAGTACCATACGATTATCAACCTGTATCCGGTCCGAAAACTACATCAACCAATAAAATAACAAATAATAAAAAGAAAAAATAAGGATCATATAGCTTGATGCTATGTCAGATCCTCTTGCAGAACATAAAGAAGGTGTCATTTTGTTAAGAGAAGCAATTGCTACAGGCGCCACCGTTGAAGAAGCAAAAGAAGCAGCCTGTAAAGAACTCGGCGTAGAATCCTTCGACGATCATGTTGAGTTTGAAATACTGGAAATGTCCAGTAAAAAAGTATTTGGTCTATTCGGCGGCCGTCCCGCAAAGGTGAAGGTCACTATCAAAAAGACCGTCGCTCAGTCCACTGAGGAATATATCAAGAACATTATCGAGCACATGGGTCTGAACGATATCACCGTCACAACGACCGAGGATGATAATGTCATCACCATCGATATCGAGGGCGAGGACGTCGGCTTCATCATCGGCAGACGCGGCGATACCCTCGACGCGCTCCAGTCGCTGGCTTGCCTGGTCGCTAATCGTATCGACAGCTCTTACAAGAGAGTGGTCATCAACACCGGCGATTATCGCGAAAAGCGTGAAAAGACGCTCGAAGCGCTCGGCAGAAGACTGGCGATCAAAGCGGCGAAAACCGGCCGCAAGAGCTCGTTAGAGCCGATGAATCCTTATGAGCGCCGCATCATCCATACGGCTGTTCAGAAGATCAACGGCGCTACCTCCTGGAGTGAGGGCGAGAACATGAACCGTCATGTCGTCATCGGTCCCGACGGCAAGAGCAGAGAGAACAACCGCGGCAGAGGCGGCAGACGTTCGAACTACGGCAGAAGAAACGGTAAGCCGAAAAAGGCAGCTCCTGCTGTGGATCCCGATCGCAAGCCCCTCAACGAGGGCGGCGAGATCGGTCTGTACGGCAGGATCGATAAATAAAAATGTCACTGCGAAGCCCTTGAATATCCCATCTTGATGGATGTTCGGGTGTGGCATAATAGTGTTACATCTAACGCGGGCGGATCATCCGTCCGCGTTTTTTATACCGTATGACGCTTTGCGATAAGTGTCGGGTATATCGTATGAAAATCAATAGGATTTGATAGTATGAACAATAATACAACGATTGCCGCAATCTCTACCGCGCAGGCAAGCGCGGGTATCTCCGTCATTCGCATTTCGGGCGATGACGCGATCACGATTGCGGACAGGGTTTTTCAATCAAAATCAGGTAAAATGCTGAATGAGATGAAGGGCTATACCTGTGCCCTCGGACAGGCTCATGCCGATCATGAACCGATTGATGAATGTATTGCGACCGTGTTCAGGGCGCCTCACAGTTATACAGGCGAGGATGTGGTGGAGTTGTCCTGTCACGGCGGCGTATACCTCACGGCGCAGGTGCTCAGGGCGGTATTTGATGCGGGTGCGCAGGCAGCGCAGGCAGGTGAATTCACCAAGCGTTCCTTTCTCAACGGAAAATTGGATTTAGTGGAAGCGGAATCGGTGATGGATCTCATCTCGTCCCGCTCCAAGGCGTCCGCAAGAGCGGCGTTGAACGTAAAAGAAGGCGCTCTCTCCCGCCGCATCAATGAGATCAAAAGCACCCTGACGGATCAGGCGGCGCACCTTAACGCGTGGGCGGATTATCCGGAAGAGGACATCCCCGAGATTGAAAACAGTACATTAAATGATATTTTGACGATTGCAAAAGCCAATCTCGAAATGATCTTGAATGAATACGATAACGGCAAGGTGCTCAAGGATGGGATCGATACCGTGATCGCGGGCAAGCCGAATGTCGGCAAAAGTACGCTGATGAATCTGCTGGCGGGCTACGACAAAAGCATTGTTACCTCGGTGGCGGGCACGACCAGAGATGTCGTTGAAGAAAGCGTTAACTTGGACGATATTATCCTCAATCTCAGCGACACGGCAGGCATCCATACCACGCAGGATGAGATCGAAAGCATCGGCGTTGATAAGGCAAAGGATAGAGTTAATTCTGCCGCGTTGATCCTCTGTGTGTTTGACAGCTCTAAGGAGCTCGATGACGAGGACAGGGCGATCATCAACATGGTGCGGGATGCGAATGCAATCGCTATATTGAACAAATCCGATCTGCCGCTAAAACTTGACGAAGAAGAAATCAAGGCCGCATTTAAGAATACGGTCAATATCTCCGCCAAGCACGGCGAGGGAATGAAAGAATTAATTGAAGCGATCAAGCATGTTTGCGCGATCGGTGACGTCAATGCGGCAGATGCGCTGATCTATAATGAAAGACAGCGTGCTTTGGTAAAACAATCAATAAATTGTGTTACCGAGGCAATAGAGGCACTAAATATGGGGATGACCCTCGATGCGGTCACGGTGTTGATCGAAGAAGCGATCGGCAGCTTATGTGAGCTGACAGGCGAACGCGTATCGGATGAAGTCATCGACAGGGTATTCCATCAATTCTGTGTCGGTAAATAAATGTTTCACGTGAAACATTTACCACACAGACCAGTAATAAGAAAATTAGAAATTGAGAAATAGGCTCGATTTCTTCGGAGGAAATTATGTCTACCTATTTTGCAGGTGAATATGACGTTGCTGTGATCGGAGCGGGTCACGCGGGTATCGAAGCGGCTTTGGCGGCGGCACGATTAGGATGTCGCACCGCAGTCTTTACCATCAATATGGACGCGGTGGGCAACTGTCCCTGTAACCCCTCTATCGGCGGTACGGCAAAGGGTCACTTGGTGCGAGAGATCGACGCACTGGGTGGTGAGATGGGACGTACGGCGGACGAATGTACCCTACAGAGCCGTATGCTCAATCGCGGCAAAGGCCCCGCGGTTCACTCTTTGCGCGCCCAGATCGACCGTCGTAAGTATTCTGCTGTGATGAAGCATAAGCTGGAATTGCAGGAGAATCTCGATCTGCGACAGGCGGAGATCACCGATATTGCGCAGGACGATAACGGAAACTGGCTATTGACGACGAGAATGCTCGGCGTATTTCGGGCAAAATCTGTCGTCATCGCGACAGGTACCTATCTCGGCGGACGAATCTATGTGGGTGAGGTCAGCTTCGAGAGCGGACCCGATGGAACCTTTCCTGCGGCGTTTTTGGGCGAGAGCTTGCGTAAGCTCGGCGTCAAAACCCGACGTTTCAAGACGGGTACTCCTGCGCGCGTCAAGCGCAGTTCGATCGACTTCTCCGATCTGGAGGTGCAAAAGGGTGATGAACCGACCGTACCTTTTTCTTATGACACCCTCACCCCCCCACAGAATAAGGTTGAGTGTCACGTCAGTTGGACGAATGAAAATACAAAGAAGATCATTTTAGAGAATATCCATCGTAGTCCGCTGTACGGCGGCAAGATCGAGGGCATCGGTCCGCGTTATTGCCCGAGCCTCGAGGACAAGATCGTGCGCTTTGCGGATAAAAAGCGACATCAGCTCTTTATTGAGCCTTGCGGTGAGGATACGGAGGAAATGTATTTGCAGGGCATGAGCTCCTCTCTGCCCGAGGAAGTGCAGATCGCCTTTTATCACACGATCCCCGGCTTGGAGAACGCAATGATCATGCGCCCCGCCTATGCGATCGAGTATGACTGTATCGATCCGACCGATATGCTGGCGACGTTGGAGTTCAAGCAGTTCCCCGGATTGTACGGTGCGGGACAGTTCAATGGATCATCGGGCTACGAAGAAGCCGCCGCGCAGGGTTTTGTCGCTGGTGTGAACGCCGCGTTGAAGGTGCAGGGCAAGGATCCGCTGATCCTCGACCGTGCGTCCTCCTATATCGGTACGCTGATCGATGATCTGGTCACCAAGGGAGCAAATGAACCGTATCGTATGATGACAAGCCGCAGTGAATATCGCTTGATCTTACGCCAGGATAATGCCGACGAGCGCTTGACGCCGATCGGCTATGAGCTGGGTTTGATCAGCGAAGAACGGTATCAGCGCTTTTTACATAAACAAGAGCTGATTAAGGAAGAAAAGAAGCGCGTTGCAAAGACTGTGATCGCCCCCTCCCCTGTTTTGTCCGAGATACTTGTTTCACGTGAAACATCCGACGTAAAAACAGGGATTCGACTGATTGAATTGCTCAAGCGTCCCGAGTTGAATTATGAGGTGCTCACGCCGATCGATCCCGACCGACCCAACCTTGACCCCGCAATTTTCGAGCAGGTCGAGATTGCAATCAAATATGAGGGCTATATCAAAAAGCAGCTTGCCGCGGTGGAGAATATGCGCAAGCTCGAAAATAAGCTCCTCCCCGATGATATCGATTATCGCAGTATTACAGGGCTGCGACTGGAAGCACAGGAAAAGCTCAGCGCGATCCGTCCGCTGAATATCGGGCAGGCAAGCAGAATCAGCGGCGTATCCCCCGCGGATATCAATGTGCTGATGATCTACCTCGTCAAGCAGAAAGGCAGGCAGACAGATGAATGATTTCAGACAAATTATTTTACAGACGCTTGCCCGATTTGAGATTGAATTAGATGATCTTGCGATTGACAGGCTGTGTACGTATTATGAGATTCTGATAGAATGGAATGAAAAGATCAATCTGACCGCATTGACCGCGCCCGAGGATGTGGCTTTGAAGCATTTTACCGATAGTTTAACGCTGTTACGTTATATCGATATTGAAAAAGAAGCGCGCGTCATTGATGTGGGGACAGGTGCGGGATTTCCCGGATTGGTGTTGAAAATCGCCCGACCCGATATTCAATTGACACTGCTTGATAGTTTGCAAAAGCGATTGACCTTCTTGGATGCTATCTGTCAAGCATTACAGATCAACGATGTGGAGTTGATCCACAGCCGTGCCGAGGATGGCGCGAGGACGGAACTGCGTGATAGCTTCGATATCGCTGTATCGCGTGCAGTTGCTTCCATGAATACGCTGTGCGAATACGATATGCCGTATGTCAAGTTCGGCGGTCGTTTCATCGCGATGAAAGGCAAGGATGCGGAGCATGAACTTGCGGATGCACAGAACGCCATCATGGAGCTCGGCGGCAAGCTGATCGCAAAGCATGATTTTATCCTCGGCAGTGCCGGTGAACGCAGTATTGTTGAGATCGAGAAAACAGCTCCTACGCCAAAACGCTATCCCAGAAAAAGCAAGCAAATCAAAAATAAACCATTATAGAATGATGTCATCCTTTTTTGCGGGATGACATTTTCTTTTCTCTCTCGACAAAAGATTGTAAAATAATCGCTCAGAATCCGACAAGATATTTGCCAATCATTTGATATGATAATACCTGTCAGGACAAGCCCTGAGGGGAATCGTTCGGAGGTGAGGTGAGTACGGTGCATCTGCAAATGGGCAGAGATAATAAGGTGCTGAATATTGCGACGATCCAGATCAGACCCAACCGTACCCAACCGCGCCGTAACTTTGACGAGAAAGAGCTCAAGAGTCTGTCGCGTTCTATTGTCGAGAACGGGATACTGCAACCCTTGGTGGTGCGTCGGATCAACAGTACGGAATTCGAGTTGATTGCGGGCGAAAGACGGCTCAGAGCCGCCGTAATGGCGGGGCTCAACAAGGTGCCGTGTGTGATCCATAAGTGTAATGATAAAGACAGTGCACTCTTGGCATTGATCGAAAACCTGCAGCGAACCGACCTGAATATGTTTGAAGAAGCCCGTGGTATCGCGCGACTGATCCGCAAATACGGATTGACGCAAGAGCAGGCGGCGATCAAGCTCGGGAAAAAGCAGAGTACCATCGCAAACAAGCTCCGTCTGCTGCGCCTCGGCTTTGAGGAGCAGGAATGGATCATGACGGCGCATCTCTCGGAACGCCACGCGCGAACGCTCCTGCGCATCAACAATGAAGCCCTGCGCCGCGAGGTGCTCAGCCGCATTATCGCCGAAGGGCTGAGCGTGACCCAGGCGGAGGAGCTGGTCAATCAGGTGCTGATGAAAAAACCCGAGGAGGAGCCGGCGCATAAACCCGAGCGCAAGATGGCGATCAAGGATGTGCGCATCTTTGTCAACACGATCAATAAGGCGGTCGATACCATGCGTCTGTCCGGGATCAACGCGATCTCCCGACGCAATGAGACCGACGACTATATTGAATACACTGTTAAGATCCCGAAAGCGGTCAGCTGAATAGATTTCGGTTGAGATTGTGAGGAGTTGTCCAAATCTGTTGAGGTGCTGTCAAAATCTTGATTTTGGTTACAGCACCCATGCGTTAGCTGATTTGGCTAACAACTCCCATGCAAGGCTCACCCAAGAAGCGGAGCATACTTGCGAACGCTGATTGGATGGGAGCTACTGCCATTACCTTTGATTCTCCCTCGCAATGACATCATATTGATATCTCGGCGAAAGCCTTGATATACATTTCTTTCCCGATAGGTTTTGTGATGTGTTTGAATATCCTTCGTCATAGCAATCAGCCATGATAATCCTGTCAGAGGATGTTTGAACAAGAATCAACAATCTATCCACTCATACCCATTTCCTTATCTGAACCCCTTGCCGACAGCCGTGCGCGAAAGCGTGCGGCTGTTCGGCGTTGAGGAGTTGTCCAAATCTATGATTTGGCTAACAACTCCCATGCAAGGCTCACCCAAGAAGCGGAGCATACTTGCGAACGCTGATTGGCTGAGAGCTACTGCAAATACCGACAGATTAAAGAAAGGTTTTTTTATTTCTTTCATATAAATATTTGTCGGCGGAATAGCATTGATCGTTATATAAAATGTTTCACGTGAAACATTCTGCAATAAAATGACGAAAAGGTCTTTCAAAACCATTCGATTTGTGATACAATAGAACGCGTATGAAAATAAATCATTGATCGGACGGATGATTTGACCGAAAAAGCTTACTGTATACGGATAAATCGGTTAAAATAACTCCGTCATCTGAAGAAGGTGAATGAATGACAAAGATTATCACGGTAGCAAACCAGAAGGGCGGGGTAGGGAAGACCACCTCTGCTGTCAACCTTGCCGCAGGTCTGGGCTACTATGGGAAGCGCACCCTGCTCGTCGATATCGATCCGCAGGGTAACGCCACCAGCGGTGTAGGCTTCGACAAACGCGCGATCGAGAAAAGCACCTATGATATCCTGCTGGGTGAAGCAAAGGCAGAGGAAGTGATCTTGCACACAAAGTACAATAATCTGGACTTAATGCCTGCGGGTATCGACCTTGCCGCGGCGGAGTTCGAGATCATGGATGCGTCTGATAGATTGCAACGACTCAAAAAAGCCCTGTTGCCCGTCAAGGCAAATTACGATTATATCATCATCGACTGTCCGCCGTCACTGGGCATCATCACGACCAACGCGTTGACCGCCTGTGACAGCGTTCTTGTCCCCATCCAATGCGAGTATTACGCGCTCGAGGGTCTGTCACAGCTGATGAACTCAGTGCGCTATGTCAAGCGCAAGCTCAACGAACACATTTATATCGAGGGCGTGTTGTTGACGATGTACGACGGCAGGTTGAACCTGACCCAGCAGGTCGTCAACGAGGTCAAGCAGTTTTTCCCGAAGAAGGTATTCGGCACGGTGATCCCGCGAGGCGTTCGCCTGAGCGAGGCACCCTCGTTCGGAAAGCCCATCATGTATTATGATAAGAACTGCAGAGGCACCGAGGCATATTTGAGCTTGGCGCAGGAATTGATCAAAAAGGAGAGAAAGAATGGCTAAAAAAATAGGCGGCCTCGGAAAAGGTCTTTCGGCGATCTTCAGCGAAAATGATACCGAGGATAACAACGAAGTCGTCACCCTCAAAATATCACAGATCGAGCCGAACCGCAATCAGCCGCGCCGCAGCTTTGACGAAGACGCGCTCGAGGAATTATCACAGAGCATCAAGGAACACGGCGTGCTACAGCCGATCTTAGTCCGTCCGCAGATTTACGGTGGTTACCAGATCGTCGCGGGTGAGCGCCGATACCGTGCATCCCGGATGGCGGGATTGACTGAGATCCCCGCGATCATCAAGGAGCTGTCCGACAGTGAGACCATGCAGATCGCGCTGATCGAAAACCTCCAGCGCCGCGATCTGTCCGACCTCGAGGAAGCAAAGGGTTATCAGACCTTGATGGACGAATACGGCTTTTCGCAGGAGGATGTCGCGCGGACGGTCGGCAAATCACGCTCCGCTGTCGCGAACACACTCCGCCTGCTCGGCTTGCCCGATGACGTCAAGGAGCTGCTCGATCAGGGCAAGCTCAGCGCGGGTCACGCAAGGGCGTTGCTCGCCGTGGATCAGGAGAAAGAGATCAAAGAAGCCGCCGACAAGATCATCAAAGAGGGACTGTCGGTGCGCCAGACGGAAAAACTCGTCAAAAGCGTGGGCAGTGCAAAGCCGAAGAAGCCCGCTGTGCAGAAGCTGAGCCCGTATGCGGAAGTGGAGTTGGCGCTGACCGACGCGCTCGGTACCAAGGTCACGGTGACGGAGAACAAGAAAAAGGGCGGCGGCACGCTGAACATTGAGTTTTACGATCCCGAGGAGCTGTTCTCACTGACACATAAGCTCGAAAAGCTTTGGAATGATAATTGACCGTTAATCAATGTTAGAATATCAGAAAGGTATGAAAAGACATGATCGATATTAAATTTTTAAGAGAAAACCCCGATGTGGTAAAAGAAAACATCAAGAACAAATTTCAGGACAAGAAGCTCCCACTCGTAGACGAGGTCATCGAGCTGGACAAGCAGGCGCGCGCGACTAAGGGAGAGGCCGACGCACTGCGTGCCAACCGCAACAAGATTTCCAAGGAAATAGGCGGCTGCTACGCGCGCGGTGAGCGCGAGAAGGCAGAGGAGCTGAAAGCGCAGGTTGCCGCGGACGGCGAGAAGCTGGCGGAGCTCGAGAAAAAGGAAGTCGAGCTCAACGAGAAGGTCACCGAGATCATGATGGTGATCCCGAACATCATCGACCCGAGTGTTCCGATCGGCAAGGATGATTCCGAGAATGTGGAGATCGAGCGCTTCGGCGAGCCGGTCGTACCGGATTTTGAGATCCCGTATCACACCGAGATCATGGAGAAGCTCAGCGGCATCGACCTCGACGCGGCGCGTAAGGTCGCGGGCAACGGCTTCTATTATCTGATGGGCGATATCGCCCGTCTGCACAGCGCGGTCATTTCTTACGCGCGCGATTTCATGATCAACAAGGGCTTCACCTACTGCATCCCGCCCTACATGATCCGCAGTAACGTGGTATCGGGCGTGATGTCCTTTGCCGAGATGGACGCAATGATGTACAAGATCGAGGGCGAGGATCTCTTCCTGATCGGTACCTCCGAGCACAGCATGATCGGTAAGTTCATCGACACCATCCTGCAGGAGGATAACCTGCCCTACACCCTGACCTCCTACAGCCCCTGCTTCCGCAAGGAGAAGGGCGCTCACGGCATTGAGGAGAGAGGCGTTTATCGTATCCACCAGTTCGAGAAACAGGAGATGATCGTCGTCTGCAAGCCCGAGGACAGCAAGATGTGGTTCGACAAGCTCTGGCAGAATACGGTCGAATTCTTCCGCACCCTCGATGTCCCGGTTCGCACCCTCGAGTGCTGCTCCGGTGACCTCGCCGACTTAAAGGTCAAGAGCATCGACGTTGAGGCATGGAGCCCGAGACAGAAGAAGTACTTTGAGGTCGGCTCCTGCTCGAACCTCAGCGACGCGCAGGCACGCCGTCTGAAGATCCGCGTCAACGGCAAGGATGGCAAGAAGTACTTTGCGCATACCCTCAACAACACCTGTGTCGCCCCGCCCCGCATGCTGATCGCGTTCCTTGAGAACAACCTTAATGAGGACGGCAGTGTGAATATTCCCGAGGCGCTCAGACCGTATATGGGCGGGATGGAGGTCATCAAGGCAAATTGATTTGACTTGATGAAGTGAATAGTGAATAGATAAGGGTGGGCGCTGCCCATACCCGATTCCTATTCTATTAAAAATAGTCATTGCGAAGCCCTCGACGCGCGCGTCCACGCGTGTCGGGGCTGCGGCAATCTCAACCGATTAAAAAGGATCAAAACTCCGCTGCTTGCATCGGGGAAATTGATATATTGAATGAGGTTAAAATGAAACTAACCCTGATCAGTAAATACCGTACCCAGATCATGGGCGCGGCGATGATGTGGATCATGTGGTTCCACTCACCTTATACATGGAAAAATGAAGTGTTCCACTTTATCCACGATATCGGCTTTTTCGGCGTGGATATGTTCCTGCTGGTATCGGGACTGGGACTGTATTTCTCGATGCGCAAGTCAAAGAGCATCGGCGAATTCTATAAAAAACGCATTATCCGCATCCTGCCCGCCTACCTGATCGTGACCATCTGCTGGTACGCGTTCTATAAAACGGATGTGAGCTTCTCCGATAAGCTCCTGTCGATTTTGGGCGTCAATTATTTCCGCGGCACTGTCACGGGCAGACCCGAGTATTTCGACTGGTTTTTACCGACGCTCTTTGTGCTGTATCTCTTGACGCCGCTGTATGATAAGCTGTTTCAAAAGGCGAGCTCAAAATGGAAGTTCACCCTGCTGAGCATGACGATCTCACCACTGCTGTGCATTATCTTTTATCGCACCGGTCAGCAGGTGCTGTACGGCAGCACAGTGCGTATTGCGGTGTTCTTGGTCGGCTACTGGATCGGCTGGTTCCTCTATGAGAAAAAGACAGAGGATAAGGCGAGCTGGATGGTACATCTGCCGCTGTTGTTCTGCGGCGTCACGCTGGCGTACTGTATCCAGAAGTTTCTCAAGAACCCGACCATCTTCTGGGGGCTGAACTGCTACCCCGCGTTGTTGGTCGCGCCGGCACTTTGCGTATTGTTGGGCGGGTTGTTCTACCTCGCCGACAAGTATCTCAAGGTCGTCGGAAAGGTCTTGCTGTTCCCGTTCTTTGTCTGCGGTAAGTACAGCCTGGAGATCTACCTTTTCCATCAGCGTTTGATGGAGATCGCGAACGGCGACAAGGGTGCTCCGATCCGCAATTTCCTTGCGACAAAGCTGCATATCAACGCGTTTTCCGGCGGTTATTACTTTTTGATCGCGATCGTGTCGATCGCACTGGCGGCGGCACTGCATGAGCTGATCGCGCTGGTAATAAGATTGATCACAAGAAACGGAAAGAAGAAACAGCCGAAAAAATCAGAAGAAGCGGTACAAGCAACTGCTGAGAAAAAGGTTGACAGTAACATAGTCCCCGAAGCAAAAGAAGCAACTGTATAAATGTAAAACCCCGCTGTCACTATGAACCGCACCCCGTCAAGAGGACAGAGAAATAATTAAAAGATAATTTACAATGTAATAATATAGAAGTGCCGCAAATTAAGGCTGGACAAAGGATTTG
>OMWP01000018.1 GCA_900314795.1 uncultured Eubacteriales bacterium | reverse complement strand
CGGATATCTGCTCAGGTGACCTTGCTATCCCATAAGAAGTTAAACACCTTAGAAGATGTCAACAGCTTTATATAAGAAACCGATTCTTCCATCAAAGAGGTCACTGACGTGCGACAGAAAATATATAACAAGCTGCGGCGCTGTGATGACGACGAAAGGAGAACGGAGTTAATGTCCCGCCGAGATGACTGCACGACTCTGTTGAAACAGCTACGCAAAGAAAAGCGGATTGCCCTCACGATCATTGAGGACAATCCAAAAATCAAAGAAAACATCCGTATCGAAACGCAGGCACGCAATAAAGCCTACGGCTTAGATACCAAACAAAAAAATCATACAAGGAGTTATGAACGATGACAAATATTTCAATCAACCAATTACACCCATTCAAAGACCATCCCTACAAGGTGCTCGACAACGACGAAATGAACAACCTGATCGAGAGTGTTCAGGAGCATGGCATTATGTCGCCGTTGATTGTCCGACCTTTAGAGGGAACAACAGACCAATATGAGATCATCTCGGGACACCGCCGTTTCCGTGCGGCACAGAAGGCAGGGCTTAGCGAAGTCCCTGCTTTTATTCGTCCCGTCAGCCGTGACGAGGCGGCGATCATGCTGGTGGACAGCAACCTCCACCGTGAGCATATCCTGCCCTCGGAAAAAGCGTTTGCCTATAAGATGAAAGCCGAGGCTCTCAAACATCAGGGCAGACGAACCGATTTAACTTCGGGACAAATTGTCCCGAAGTTCGACAAGAACCGCGCTACTGCGGTTATCGGCGTGGAGTCGGGAGAGAGCTATAAAACCGTTCAGCGCTATATCCGCTTGACCTACCTCATCCCCGAACTCCTCGACCTGATGGACGAGGGCAAGATCGCTTTCTCCGTCGGCGTGGAGCTGTCTTACCTTCCTTCGGAGATACAACAGGAATTATACGAGATCATTGACCGAGAGGACTGCACACCGTCCTACTCACAGGCATTCCGTCTCCACAAATCCTTCAATAACTGCTCCCTGACCCGTGAGGGGTTAGCGGCGGTAATGTCAGAGGAAAAGCCGAATCAAAAGGAAAAGGTGAGCTTTAAGTACGATGATCTCCGCAAGTATTTTCCGGACAGCTATTCGGTCGGAGATATCCAGCGATATATCCTAAACCTTGTAGCGAAAGATTATCAGCGCCAGCATAACCGCAGCAGGGGAGGTGACGCACGATGAAGGATCTTGATATGAATGACCATACGAAGCAATACCGCTCGATCGGTGGGCATCGTATCAGCATCTCTTTTGCAAAGGATCCCAACCCTGAGCTGTTCACTCAGCTCAGGGATATCCTGCTCACTTGCTCCGACACTTCACACATTTGTCCCGATCCCCCGAATGATGATACAATTTCATCATCAGACAAGGAGGCATCGTAATGGAAAAGAATCGTGTATGTTGCCTGTACCGTGTATCGACAGACAAGCAGGTAGACTATGACACCAATCACGAAGCAGATATCCCAATGCAACGCAAAGCCTGTCACCGCTTTGCCGACAAAATGGGATGGACGATTGTTCACGAGGAACAGGAGGACGGCGTATCCGGTCACAAGATCCGTGCCGAGAACCGTGACAAGATTCAGGCGATCAAAGAGCTTGCCCGCAAGGGCAAGTTCGATATCCTCCTTGTGTTCATGTTCGACCGAATCGGACGTATCGCCGACGAAACGCCGTTCGTTGTCGAATGGTTTGTCAAAAACGGCATTCAGGTATGGAGTACACAGGAGGGTGAACAGCGCTTTGATAACCATATCGATAAGCTACTCAACTATATCCGATTTTGGCAGGCTGACGGCGAGAGCGAAAAGACCTCTATCCGTACACGCACCAGCCTCGGTCAGATGGTGGAGGAAGGACACTATAAAGGCGGCTCACCCGCGCTCGGTTATATGCTGGTCAAGAGCGGTCGTCTGAACAAGCGCAAGCATGAGCTGTATGATCTGAAAGTCAGTGAGAACGACGCCGCAATCGTCCGATTGATCTTTGATAAATACACCAAGGAGGGTATCGGTATGCAGAAGATCGCCAATCTTTTGAATGACGGTGATTATCCCAATCCTACCGGGAACCGATGGTCGTACAACACCATCCGTAATGTCATCCACAATCCGACCTACACCGGGTATCTCAGAAGCGGCGACAGCCGTTCCCCGTTTATCCCTGAATTGCAGATCATTTCACAGGAGCAGTTCGACAGGGCGCAGGAGATCGCAAGTCAAAGAGCAGCCGTGATGAACAATAGACCGCGTGTGCCGATGAATATGAAGGGCAATGCGCTGTTGTCGGGCAATGTCTTTTGCGGTCACTGCGGCTCAAGGCTCCACCTCTCCACCGCCTGCAAGTATTACACGAAGAAGGACGGTACCCTTGTCAAGAAGCCCCGTATCCGTTATGTCTGTTACGGCAAGACGAGGAAAGCTACCGTGTGCGACGGTCAGTCGATCTATATGCAAAAGAAGCTCGACAGCATCGTTGAAAGTGTTGTGAAAGAGATCTTTGAGCGTATCAAGGGCGTTCCCAAGAGCGCTGTTATCAGCTCAAGGTACAAAGAGGAGCTGACGATCAGAAAGACGAATCTCAAGCGCCATCAGTCCGAATACGCTAAGGAGATCGAAAAGCTGAATAAGCTCCGCGCAGAGGTCGTAAAGTCCATTCAGGGAGAGAGCGCCTTTTCGCAGACGATGCTCGCCGGATTGGTCGAGGAATCCGAAGCAAGAGTACAGAGCTTAAAGGAACGCTGTGATGAAGCGCAGCGTGAGGTAGAATCTTCCGAGAACCTTATAAAAGATCTGAATGTTCAGTACGACGAGATCATTTCATGGTCGAGCTTGTATGACAGCGCATCTATAGAAGCGAAAAAGATGATTATCAATTCGATGATCAAACGAATCGACGTTTACCGAAACTATGAACTGAACATCGAGCTGAATATGAATATCCGCCAGTTCTTCCTCGGGATGGAGGAAACAGAGAGCTATCCGATAACCGCATAATAAGCAAAAAATAACCGCTTGTTCGTTATGAACAAGCGGTTATTTTTCTGGTGGAGATAAGCGGATTCGAACCGCTGACCTCTTGAATGCGAACCAAGCGCTCTCCCAAATGAGCGGCTTACGCACCCCCCATAAAACCATGGCTTTGTATTTCTACCATTTCGATAATCCGCACATTTGTCTTTTTGAACTTTCCCTTACACAATGATGGCACCAAGCTGAGAGCACAATGACATGGGTTGCAAAATGAATCATCTGTACAACAGAGCACAAGAGACGGTCAAAGTCGAATGGATTTTGACATAACAAACAGCCTGACAACAAAAGCAACTCGGAAGGGACTTTGTGACAAGGCACAAAAGACGGACTCATGCTTTTGCTGTCAGGCTGAACGGAATACGACCGGAGAGTTAACGGCCGTCATACCGACAAAAGGGTTGATTGCCGCGGGATGACCAGTGTGTCATTCCCTCGCAACGACTTATTGTAATGCCGCTTTGATGAAGGCTGAGAACAGCGGATGCGGCTTGTTGGGACGAGATTTGAACTCTGGGTGATACTGCACACCGACGTAGAACGGTCTGTCGCTGAGCTCGACCGTTTCGACTAATCTGCCGTCGGGAGATAAGCCCGACAGTACCAGTCCGGCGTTTTGCAGTGCGTCACGATACTCGTTGTTGAACTCATAGCGATGACGGTGGCGCTCGCTGATCTCTCGAGCATTGTATGCACTGTACATTGTCGTGTTTTCCTGCACGATGCACGGATACGCGCCGAGGCGCAGGGTGCCGCCCTTGTCAATCTCATCGTTCTGTCCCGGCATAAAATCGATCACCTTGGGAACATTCTGAGCGAACTCTCCGGAGTTCGCTTTTTTGATGCCCGCGACATTTCTTGCGTATTCGATGACCGCGATCTGCATACCCAGACAAATGCCGAAGTACGGCATCTCATGCTCTCTCGCATACTGCGCGGCGATGATCATGCCCTCGATCCCGCGCTGACCGAAGCCGCCCGGGACAATGATGCCGTCAGTCTCGCCGAGGATATCATCGACGTTCTCCGCAGTGATACTTTCCGCGTCGATCCACTTGATCTCAACCGACGCGCCCTGATAGTAGCCCGCATGACGGAGTGCTTCGGCTACGCTGAGATAAGCGTCGTGCAGCTCCACATACTTGCCCACCAGACCGATCTTGACTACCCTTTCACGCGTCTTGATACGATCGACCATGTGCTCCCAGTCGCTCAGATCGGGCTTGTGGGATTTCAGATTCAGCTCGCGGCATACGATATCGGAGAGGTGCGCCTTCTCGAGCATCAAGGGCGCTTCATACAGCACGGGCAGGGTGAGATTCTCGATCACGCAGTCAGGCCATACGTTGCAGAAGCCTGCGATCTTATCGAAAATTCCCTTGTCGGTGATCGGCTCATCGGTACGCAGGATGATGATATCGGGCGATACGCCGAAGCCCTGTAATTCCTTCACAGAGTGCTGGGTGGGCTTGCTCTTATGCTCGCCTGACGCTTTGAGATACGGCACGAGGGTCACATGGATATACAGGCGGTTGTCCTCGCCGACCTCATGACCTACCTGGCGGATCGCCTCGATGAAGGGCTGGCTCTCGATATCGCCGATCGTGCCGCCGATCTCGGTGATGACGACGTCCGCGTCAGTCTTTTTGCCGACGCTGTATATGAAGCGCTTGATCTCGTCCGTGATATGCGGGATCACCTGTACCGTCTTGCCGAGGTACTCACCGTGACGCTCCTTGTTGAGCACGTTCGAGTAGACCTTACCTGTGGTGAGGTTACTGTATTTGTTCAGATTCTCATCAATAAACCGCTCATAATGACCGAGGTCGAGGTCGGTCTCGGCGCCGTCCTCGGTCACATACACCTCGCCGTGCTGGTACGGACTCATGGTGCCGGGATCGACGTTGATATACGGGTCGAGCTTCTGGGCGGCGACCTTCAAGCCGCGCGCTTTCAGCAGTCTGCCGAGTGAGGCGGCGGTGATGCCCTTGCCCAGTCCCGACACAACGCCTCCGGTTACAAATATATATTTTGTCATAATAATACCTTCCAATTTCAATATCATACGTTATTTGTAGGGACGGTCATCGACCGTCCGCATGGTATAAACGCAGTTTTTCTATCTAACGATTTCGACAATAAAAGCGCTCGTCATTCTGCGGACGACCAATGGTCGTCCCTACATCAAGGAAGCCTGATTATAGGTTTGTATATCCCATCAGGCTTTCGTCCACCTCGCGGGCGCAGTCTCTGCCCTCGCGGATCGCCCATACCACCAGCGACTGACCGCGGTGCATATCACCCGCCGTAAACACCCTGTCAACAGAGGTCTGATGACTGCCTGTTTCTGTCTGCACATTCGTTCTGCTGTCGAGAGCCACGCCGAACGCATCGGTAACATAGCTCTCACTGCCCAAGAAGCCTGCCGCGATCAACAGCAGATCGACGTCGACTGTGGTTTCGCTTCCATCGATCGGCACCATTTTCAGCCGTCCGGTCGCATCATCCTTCTCGGCGGTCAGCTTCACGAGCACCGCCTGTTTCAGTTTTCCGCTCTCATCGCTGATTAGTTGTTTCACGGTCGTTTGATAAACTCTCGGATCGCTGCCGTAAACCGCGGCGGCTTCCTCCTGACCGTAATCGGTCTTACAGACGCGCGGCCATTCCGGCCACGGATTATCCTCGGTTCGGGAGTCGGGGAGTTTGGGCATCATCTCAAGCTGGATGACGCTCTTCGCGCCGTGACGAACGCAGGTACCGACGCAGTCGTTGCCGGTATCGCCGCCCCCGACGATCAGGACGTTCTTGTCCCTTGCGGAGATATAGGATCCCTCCTGCAAGCCGTTATCGAGCAGCGCCTTGGTGGTCGATTTCAGGAAATCGACCGCAAAATACACGCCGTCCGCTTCGCGCCCTTCGACCGCGATATCGCGCGGGTGGGATGCGCCACACGCGAGGATCACACGATCATATTGAGAGAGTAACTCTTCGGCAGATATATCGACGCCGACGTTGACGTTTACTTTGAATGTAACGCCTTCCGCTTCCATCACGTTGATCTTGCGCTCGATGATCTGCTTTTCGAGCTTCATGTTCGGGATACCGTACATCAGCAGTCCGCCGACGCGGTCGCTCCGCTCATATACCGTGACGCAGTGTCCGCGGCGGTTGAGCTGATCGGCGGCGGTAAGTCCCGAGGGACCCGAGCCGACGACGGCGATCTTTTTGCCTGTCCGCTGTTTGGGCGGCTGAGGTGCAGCCCAGCCCTCCTGATAGGCTGTTTCGATGATGTCATATTCATTGGCGCGGACGGTGACAGGATCGCCGTTAGCGCCGCAGGTACACGCCTTTTCACATAGAGCGGGACACACGCGGGAGGTGAACTCGGGGAAGCTGTTGGTCATTTTCAGACGGTTGTACGCCTGTTTCCAAGCGCCGAAACTGACAAGATTGTTCCACTCGGGAATCAGGTTATTCAGCGGACAGCCCGACACCATACCGCTGATCGGCAAGCCTGACTGACAGAACGGAACGCCGCAGTGCATACACCGCTCACCCTGGTGCTTTCGCTCCGTTTCACTGATCGGGGTGTGGAATTCGTTATAATTTTTGATGCGTTCTTCCACGGCCGACGCGGGATTATCCTGTCGTGTATATTCCATAAATCCGTTGGGATTTCCCATACTGCACTCCTCCTTATCTCGAGCGGATCAGTTGATAGAAGGCTTCGATCTTGGCGCTGTCCTCATCAAGACCGTTCTGCTTGCCTGCCTCGATCGCTTCGGTAATGATCCTGTAATCGTGAGGGATGATTTTTTTGAACTTCGGCAGATACGCGTCAAAGTCACTGAGAATTCGCTTGCCCTTTTCGGAGCCTGTCGCTTCCACATGCTCCGTGATCAGCGCTTTTAATTCGTCGATATCCTTCTGCTCGCTTAGCTCTGTGCACTCGACCAGTTCCTTGTTCAATCGCTTATACAGGTGATGGTGTTCATCCAGCACATAGGCGACGCCGCCCGACATACCGGCGGCAAAATTCTTGCCTGTACTGCCGAGGATGACGACCTTGCCGCCTGTCATATATTCACAGCCATGCTCGCCGACGCCCTCGACGACGGCTGTCGCGCCCGAGTTGCGGACGCAGAAGCGCTCGCCGGCGATACCGTTGATAAACGCCTTGCCGCTTGTCGCGCCGTAGAGAGCGACGTTGCCGATAATGATGTTCTCCTCCGCCTTAAAGCGGCTTTTCTTATCGGGATATACAATCAGCTTGCCGCCCGATAAGCCCTTACCGAAATAGTCGTTGCTGTCGCCCCTGAGCTCCATCGTCAAGCCCCTCGGGATAAACGCGCCGAAGCTCTGACCACCCGAGCCGTTACAGACGATACGGTAGGTATCCTCCTTGAGATCCTCGCCGTATTTTTTGGTGATCTCGGAGCCGAACGCCGTACCGAGGGAGCGGTCGGTGTTGCGGACATCAATCTCTATCTGAGCCGACTTGCCCTCGCGCAGTGCTTTTTTGAACGCTTTGATGATCACCTTTTCATCGAGTGTATCGGAGAGTTTGAAGTCATAGGGGTCTTTCTCAACATAGCGGATCGATGATTTATCAAGGTTGTGATCGAGAATAGCGGACACATCGATCTGCTTTTCGCGCTCGGAGATATCCTCTCGCTTTTTCAAGAGATCCTTTCGTCCGATCAGCTCGTCGACGGTACGCACGCCCAGCCGCGCCATATATTCGCGCAGTTCCTGTGCGATAAAGCGCATGAAGTTGACGACGTACTCGGGCTTGCCCATAAAGCGTTTTCTCAGCTCGGGGTTTTGCGTTGCTACGCCGAAGGGGCAGGTGTCGAGGTTGCAGACGCGCATCATCGCACAGCCCAAGGTCACCAGCGGCGCGGTCGCAAAGCCGAATTCCTCCGCACCGAGGATCGCCGCGATCGCGACGTCGCGACCTGTCATCAGCTTGCCGTCTGTCTCAATGACGACCTTATGCCGCAGTCCGTTGAGCAGGAGCGTTTGGTGCGCTTCGGCAAGACCGAGCTCCCACGGAAGTCCCGCGTTATAGATCGAGCTGCGCGGCGCGGCGCCTGTTCCGCCGTCATAGCCTGAGATCAGGATGACCTCTGCGCCTGCCTTCGCAACGCCTGCGGCTACCGTGCCTACGCCTGCTTCCGAGACGAGCTTGACGGAAATACGCGCCTTTTTGTTTGCGTTTTTCAGATCATAGATCAGCTGAGCCAGATCCTCGATCGAATAGATATCGTGATGCGGCGGCGGTGAGATCAGCGACACGCCGGGCGTGGAATGGCGGGTCTTTGCGATCCACGGATAGACCTTCATTCCCGGCAGATGACCGCCCTCGCCGGGCTTTGCGCCCTGCGCCATTTTGATCTGGAGCTCATCGGCAGAGTTGAGATAGGTCGAGGTCACACCGAAACGGCCGGAAGCCACCTGCTTGATTGCCGAGCATCGGTTGTGCTTGGTGCCCTTTGTTGCTAACCGTTCGGGGCTTTCGCCGCCCTCGCCGGAATTGCTCTTGCCGCCCAGCATATTCATGGCGAGCGCCAACGCCTCATGCGCCTCCTGAGAGATCGAGCCGTAGGACATCGCGCCCGTCTTGAAGCGCCTGACGATACTGTCAACGCTTTCAACCTCGTCGAGCGAGATCGGCGTATCGGCGTAGTTAAAATCAAATAGTCCGCGGATACTGACCGGCTGCATTTCTTCATTGAGCATACGGGAGTATTCCTTGAATAGCTTATAATCGTTATTTCTTGTCGCCGCCTGTAATGCGTGGATCGTCTGCGGATTATAGAGGTGTTCCTCCTTACCGCTGCGGCTTTTATGACTGCCGCGCGACTCGAGCTCTTCATTCACTGTGAGCCCGAGCGGATCAAATGCCGCTGAGTGCAGACGGTCGACGTTCTGCTCGATATCCTCAAGCGTGATACCGCCGATACGGCTGACCGTACCCGTAAAGTATTCGTCGATCAGCTTATCGCTGAGTCCCAGCGCTTCAAAGTTCTTGGAACCCTGATAGGATTGCAGGGTCGAGATACCCATCTTTGACGCGATCTTCACGATACCGTGCAAAACGGCGTTGTTATAGTCCTCGATCGCCGCATAGTAATCCTTGTCGAGCAGATCGTCGTGGATCAGCTCATGGATCGTCTCGAGCGCCAGATACGGATTGACCGCGCTTGCGCCGTAGGCGAGCAGGGTCGCGAAGTGGTGCACCTCTCGCGGCTCTCCGCTTTCGAGCACGATGGAGAGGGCTGTCCTGCGCTTTGTCGCGACTAAATGCTGATGCAGCGCCGATACCGCGAGCAGCGACGGGATCGCCAGATGGTTTTCGTCCACGCCCCTGTCGGAGAGGATCAGGATATTCGCTCCCGCGGCGCTCGCCTTGTCCGCTTCCACATACAGGCGGCGTATCGCCTTGCTGAGTTTGGTGTTTTTATAATACAGGATCGGGATCTCGGCGACCTTGAAGCCGGGCAGGTTCATCCTCTTGAGCTTGAGCAGTCCCGTCGAGGTCAGGATCGGGTTGACGACCTTGATGACCTTGCAGTTATCTGCCTTTTCCTCCAGCAGATTGCCGTCCTTACCGATATAGATCGTGGTCGAGGTGACGATCTCCTCGCGGATTGCGTCGATCGGCGGATTGGTCACCTGCGCGAAGTTCTGTTTGAAATAATCGAACAGCGGCTGCGGCTGATCGGACAAGACCGCAAGCGGTTTATCAGATCCCATCGCGGCGATCGGCTCCGAGCCGTTCTGCGCCATCGGCAGGATCGACGTCATCACGTCCTCATAGGTGTAGCCGAATGCCTTTTGCAGGCGGCGGCGCTCCTCCCTGTGGTGCTCCTCCACCTTTGCGTTCGGCACCTTCAGATATTTCAGGCGGGTCAGGTTGCTGTCGAGCCATTCGCCGTAGGGAGCTTTGGAAGCATAATGCAGCTTGATCTCTTCATCGCCGATCAATCTTCCCTGCACGGTGTCCACGAGCAGCATCTTGCCCGGATGGAGGCGCTCCTTCTTCACGATCCTTTCAGCGGGGATCGGCAGGGCTCCGACCTCGGAGCTCAGGATCAGATGATCGTCGTCGGTGATATAGTATCTCGACGGCCTCAGTCCGTTTCTGTCGAGCACCGCGCCCATCATATCGCCGTCCGAGAACAGGATCGACGCGGGACCGTCCCACGGCTCCATCATCGTCGCGTAGTATTGATAAAAGTCGCGTTCCTTTTGCGAGATCGCGTCGTTGTTGTCCCACGGCTCTGGAATAGTGATCATCACGGCAAGCGGCAGCTCCATTCCACTCATCACCAAGAATTCCAAAGTGTTATCCAACCGCGCAGAATCCGAGCCGTCGGGATTTATGACCGGAAGCACCTTGTCCATGTCGCCCATCAGATATTGCGAAGCCATGTTTTCTTCACGCGCGAGCATCTTGTCGCTGTTGCCGCGGATAGTGTTGATCTCGCCGTTATGCACGATCATACAGTTCGGGTGCGCCTTCTGCCAGCTCGGGAAGGTGTTGGTCGAAAAGCGCGAATGCACCAGAGCGATCGCGCTCTCATACGCCTCGTCCTCTAAATCAAGATAAAACCGCCTGAGATCGCCGACGAGGAACATGCCCTTATACACGATCGTTCTCGACGACAGCGAGGCGACGTAGGTGTCCTCATTGCTCTGCTCAAAGGATCGCCGCACCACATAGAGCTTGCGGTCAAAGTCGATCCCGCGCTTGATATCCTGAGGGCGGTTGATGAAGCACTGCTCGATCTTTGGCATACACTCCCGCGCCTTGCTGCCGATCGCGTTCGGGTCGCAGGGAACTTCTCTCCAGCCCAGAACAGATAAGTCTTCTTTCTCGGCGATGATCTCGAACATCTTCTTCGCCTGGTTGCGTCGAAGCTCATGCTGCGGAAAGAAGAACATACCGACCGCGTAATCACGCTTTGCACCAATCGGGATGTTCAATTCCTTTGATGCCTTTTGGAAGAAGCGGTCTGAGATCTGGAGCAGGATTCCGACGCCGTCGCCGGTCTTGCCCTCTGCGTCCTTACCGGCACGGTGCTCTAAGGTCTCGACGATCGTCAGGGCATTGTCGACCGTGGTATGCGAGGGCTTGCCCTTGATATTGACGACCGCGCCGATACCGCAGTTATCGTGTTCAAAGCACTCTCGATAGAGAAGGTTATTTGTCTGATTCATATGACCCTTCCTTTCCGAATAAATAATATGTCATTGCGAGAAGTCGGTAAACCCGACTCCGTGGCAATCTCAACCGAATAAAAAGATAGGCTGCCTCACCTGATCGGTGAGACAGCCTTTAGTCAATTATTGCAACTTTGCAAGGAGCTGCTCGCGTGTTAGGTTCGCGTTGCGTGAAATCTCATCATTGGGAATCACTCTGAGGATCTTGTCGTTGTAGCGGGAGACCAGCACAGCGGCTTTCTCTCCGTTTATATCAATAAAGGTTTCTGTTGTTTTTTCGTCGAGCGGCACCTGCTTTTTGAGGTTGGCTTTTTCGGTCAGCGCGCCTGTGGGACAGAGCTGACCGCAGAGTCCGCAGTTGTTGCACTTGGTCTGATCGAGCGGGAGCGCGAAAGCGGGGGAGGGTTCGGTGGTGAAGCCTCTTCCCATCAAGCCGAGCGCGTGGATGTCCATGACCTCGCGGCAGGAGCGCACGCATAAGCCACATAAAATACATTTCGCCGTGTTGCGCTCAATGAACGCGTTTTCGTCGTGGGTGTACTTTTGCGGCATTTCGCCTTTGAAGCGGCTCGGGTCGATGTCGTAGCGTTGCGCTACATTGAGCAGTTTGCACTTGTAATACTCGCGGCAGCCGCATTCTAAGCATCGGCTTGCTTCTGCCTGCGCCTCTTCCTCGGTGAAGCCTAAGCTGACCTCGTCGAAGTTTTTGTTTCTTACCTCGGGGTCTAAAACGCGCGGCGTTTTTCTCGGCTCTTTCTTACGGTCAGAATAGTCGATCGTCGCTTCGTCACGCTTGGAGATATACGGAACGCGGGTATCTAAGCTTTGACCGTTCAGATACGCGTCAACCGCCTTTGCACAGCGATCAGCTTCTCCGATCGCTTCGATCGCGATGGACGCGCCGCGGTTGGTCGCGTCACCGATGGCGAACACGCCGTCAATGCTGGTGGTGAAGAAGTCGGGGTCGGCTTCGATGTTGCCGCGGTCGTTGAGCTTTAGCTCGCTGACGTCACCCTGTACGAGCTTTTGACCAATGGCGAGGATCACGCTGTCGAGCGGGATCTCCTCGGTCTTACCCTCAACGGGAACAGGTCTGCGGCGACCGGACGCGTCGGGTTCTCCCAGCTCCATGATCTGCAAGGTGACCGATTTGAGCTTGCCGTTCTCACCGTTGAATGAGATCGGATTGGTGAGGAACTTGTAGATCACGCCCTCTTCCTCAGCCTCGTCGATCTCCAAAGCGTCGGCGGGCATTTCGGCGCGTGTGCGTCTGTATATTACATATACCTCTTTCGCGCCTAAACGGACAGCGGTTCTGCAAGCGTCCATCGCGGTGTTGCCGCCGCCGCAAATGGCAACGCGTTGCCCGATTTCCGGAGCATTGCCCTGTATAACCGCACGGAGGAAATTGATACCGCCGTATACGCCCTCTAATTCTTCGCCCGGAGTACGCATGGAGCTTGACTGCCACGCGCCGACCGCGACGATGACCGCGTCATTCTCGGCTTTGAGGCTTTCAATGGTAAAGTCTTTGCCGAGCTTTACATCGTTGACGAGCTTGACGCCGCTCTTTTCGATAATGGCGATCTCTTTATCTAAGACCTCTTTCGGCAGTCTGTACTGCGGGATGCCGTACCTGAGCATACCGCCCATCTTTTCCATCATGTCATAAACGGTCACGCTGTGACCCATGATGTTCAGGTAGTATGCGGCAGTCAGTCCTGCGGGACCGCCGCCAATGATCGCTACCTTTTTACCCGTGCGCACCATCACGTCCGGTAAATAGCTGTCTTTATTGAGATCAATATCCGCGGCGAACGCCTTTAATTGGGCGATATTGATGGGCTCTTCCACGTTCTTGCGGCGGCATGCCTTCTCGCACGGATGCGGGCATACTCTGCCGATGGACGCGGGGAGCGGGATTTTGTTTTTGATAAGTTTGATTGCACTGTCGTATTCGCCGTTCGCGATCAGTCCGACATAGCCTTGGCAGTCGGTTCTGGCGGGGCAGTTGAGCTGACAGGGAGCTACGCAGTCGCCGTCATGCGCGGACATCAAGAGTTCCATGGCAATTTTTCTTGATTGTACCACGCGTGGTGATTCTGTGTTGATGACCATACCCTCGCTGACCTTTGCGGAGCAGGATCGGAGTAATTTAGGAATACCCTCGGCTTCTACCACACACAGACCGCACGCGCCGTAGATCTCTACAGCCTTGTCATAGCACAGGGTGGGAATGTCGATACCGTTCGCTCTCGCGGCTTCTAAGATCGTTGCGCCCTCGGGGGCTTGAATTGCTTTTCCGTTGATGGTTAAATTGATCCCTCCTTTACGCTTTTACTACCGCGTCAAAGCGGCATACGCTGTAGCACTTGCCGCACTTGATGCACTTGTTGGTGTCGATGACATGGGGCTGTTTCACACTGCCTGTGATCGCTTCAACAGGACAATTTCTCGCGCATAAGGTACAGCCTTTACACTTGTCTGCATTGATACTGTATTCGATCAGGTCGGAGCACTCGCCCGCGGGACACTTTTTGTCCTTGATGTGGGCTTCATACTCGTCGCGGAAATATTTGATGGTGGTGAGTACAGGGTTCGGAGCCGTCTGACCGAGACCGCAGAGCGCGCCGTCCTTGATGGCGTAGCAGAGTTCTTCGAGCAGCTCGATATCTCCCTCTTTGCCCTCGCCCTTGGTGATGCGCTCGAGCATCTCGAGCATGCGTTTGGTGCCAATTCTGCAAGACCATACCGCCCGAGCCCATGATCGCGCCTGTCGCGCCGAGGGCTTTATAATCTATCACTGTGTCGATCAAGTCTGCTGGGATACAACCGCCGGAGGGGCCGCCCATCTGGACAGCCTTAAAGGGCTTGTCGGTCTTCATACCGCCGCCGATGTCGAAGATAACGTCACGCAGGGTCTTGCCCATGGGAATCTCGACGAGACCCGAGCGCTTGACCTTGCCCGTAACGGCGAATACCTTGGTGCCCTTACTGCCCTCGGTGCCCATCGCGGCGAACGCCTCGCCGCCGTTGTTGATGATCCACGCAACATTGGCGAAGGTCTCGACGTTGTTGATGTTACTGGGTTTACGCCAGAAGCCCGACTGAGCGGGGAAGGGAGGCTTCAAGCGCGGCATACCTCTGTGACCCTCGAGTGATTCGATCAGCGCGGTTTCTTCACCGCAGACAAACGCGCCTGCGCCCGCCTTGATCATGAAGTTGCAGGAGAAGTCCGTACCGAAAATGTTGTTGCCGATGATGCCCTTTTCTCTTGCCTGTTCCAAAGCGTTCTTTAAGCGCTTGATGGCGAGGGGATATTCCGCACGGACGTAGACGACAGCGTGCTTTGCGCCGATGGCATACGCGCCGATCAGCATACCTTCGATGAGGTTGTGGGGGTCGGATTCGATGACAGCACGATCCATGAACGCGCCGGGATCGCCCTCGTCGGCGTTACAGATCAGGTACTTTTCTTCGCCCTCAGAGTTTCGTGCGGCGTTCCACTTGAACCATGTCGGGAAGCCCGCGCCGCCGCGACCCGCCAGACCCGAGGTCTTGATGATCTCTATTACTTCCTCGGGGGTCATGCCGAGCGCTTTTTTCAGCGCGGTGTAGCCGTCTTTCTCGATATATTCCTCGATGATCTCGGGATTGATGATACCGCAGTTACGCAGAGCGATTCGCGTCTGCTTCGAGAGGAACTCGCTGTCTTCATCAGTCACAACGAGGTTCTCTATCTTAGAGCGATCACCTGTATTGATGTATTCCGCGATCGCGGGAGCGTCGCTCTCGGATACTTTGACCAGTCGGGTGAGCTTATCTTCATCATAGATATCCACGATCGGCTCGAGATAGCACATACCGATACAGCCTGTAATGGAGACGCGCGCGTCAATATTCTCTTTTATTAAAGCCTTACGCACCTTCTCGGCACCTGCCGCGATACCGCAGGAGCCCTGTCCGATGACTACTCTCATACTGCCGCCTCCCTTAATTCTTTCAGAATCTTCTTGGTCTTGTCGGGGGTGAGCGAGCCGTAGGTGTCCTCGTTGACCATCATGACGGGCGAGAGCGAACAACAGCCCAGACACGCCACGCATTTGAGCGAGAACAAGCCGTCCTCGGTGGTCTGACCGTCCTCGATATGCAGTTCGTCCTTGATCGTCTGCAAAATGAGCTCGGAGCTGTTGACGTGGCACGCCGTGCCCTGACACAGCATGATCAGGTACTTGCCGACAGGCTCAAAACGGAACTGGGTGTAGAACGTGCCCACGCCCATGATCTCGCTTGTCGCGATCCCCGTCCTCTCGGAGATGCGCTCGATCGCCTCCTTCGGCAGGTAGCCGTAAATGTCCTGCGTGTGCTGTAAGATGGTGATAAGACTGCCTTTGACGGAGGCGTATTCGTCGAGTACGCCGTCGAGCAGTGATAAGTCAATACAATTATCCATATTTTTCCTCCAATCGCTGAAAAGCCACCTGAAATATGGGTCTTAACAGCGAAAGATCCATACATTTTTCTTCTTGCTATTTACAGGAAAAGCGCACTCTCACTTTTTTGGAGAGCGCGCTATTGATATTGTGAGTAAAGGGCTTCTATCAGACGATGCCCTCTGCGAGCATAGCGTCGGCAACCTTCTCAAAGCCGGCGATGTTAGCGCCTACTACATAGTTGCCCTCAAAGCCGTACTTCTTCGCCGCCGCATCAAGATTATGGAAGATGTTGACCATGATCTGCTCGAGCTTCTGATCGACCTCTTCAAAGCTCCAGGAGAGTCTCTCGGAGTTCTGGCTCATCTCAAGCGCGGAGGTAGCAACGCCGCCTGCGTTAGCCGCCTTACCGGGTGCGAAGAGCACGCCGTTCTTCTGGAAATACTCGGTCGCCTCGAGGGTGGTCGGCATATTAGCGCCCTCAGCTACGGCGATCACACCGTTTGCTACGAGCTTCTTCGCGTCGTCGATACCGAGCTCATTCTGAGTCGCGCAGGGCAGCGCGATGTCGCACTTGATATCCCAGACATTGGAGCCTTCCGCCTTCTTGTCGTGATAAACGGCAGAGGGACGAGCGGCGGCATACGCGTCAAGACGAGCGCGCTTGACTTCTTTGACGTCCTTTAAGAGAGCGACGTCAATACCCTCTTCATCATAGATCCAGCCGGTAGAGTCGGAGCAGGTCACAACCTTAGCGCCGAGCTGCTGTGCCTTCTGGATCGCATAGATTGCGACATTGCCTGCGCCGGATACGCAGATGGTCTTGCCCGCGATATCGATGCCGTTTGTCTTGAGCATCTCTCTGGTGAGGTAGAGCAGACCGTAGCCGGTAGCCTCGGTACGAGCTAATGATCCGCCGAAGCTCAGGCCCTTACCGGTAAGTACGCCCTCAAAGCTGTTGCGAAGACGCTTGTACTGACCGAACATGAAGCCGATCTCTCTGCCGCCTGTACCGATATCGCCCGCGGGGACGTCGGTGTCGGCGCCGATATGACGGAACAGCTCCGTCATGAAGCTCTGACAGAAGCGCATGATCTCCATATCGGACTTGCCCTTGGGATCAAAGTCGGAGCCGCCCTTGCCGCCGCCGATTGCAAGACCGGTCAGTGAGTTCTTGAAGATCTGCTCAAAGCCGAGGAATTTGATGATACCGATATATACGGACGGATGCAGACGGATACCGCCCTTATACGGGCCGATTGCGGAGTTGAACTGAACGCGGTAGCCGGTGTTCACCTGTACCTGACCGTTGTCGTCGACCCACGGAACGCGGAACTTGATCTGGCGCTCAGGTTCGCAAAGACGCTCTAACAGCGCCTGCTTCTTATACAGATCCTCATTCGCCGCGATGACCGGACGAAGAGAATCAAGGACTTCTTCCACCGCCTGTAAGAACTCAGGCTCGGAAGCGTTCTTTTCTTTTACTTTAGCCAGTACTTCATCTACATAAGACATAATATTCCCTCCAAATAATAATTGTTTGAACTGAAAAAGACACAAAAAAATAAAGGCACCTCGGACTATGTGTCCGAGACGCCTTTGTCTCAACAGCACGAATTATACGCCCAAATCATTCGTTTGTCAAGCGATAGAACGAATTTTAACAAATCTTACTAATTGATTTTGCAGGATTGCCTTTCTTTTCTTGCAAAATGTGAAAAGTTCGGGCTCGCTCAAAATGAGGGATTGACATAAAAAAATAATTATGTTAAAGTGTTAGCGGAACAAAGGCGTTCATTTGAGGCAGTATTCTGTACTGCTCCAAATGGCGCTTTTTTATTTTTTATAGTCATTGCGAGGGCTCGACACGCGTGTCAGCCCGTGGCAATCTCAACCGATTATGTTATGAACAATGGCGTTCATTTAGGATTCTACGTCCTAAGTGTCGCCTTTTTTATTTTGTCAGTATCTCTAACACAAGGAGTGCGGTAATATGAATCATACAGAACAAGAGCTGATGAAGCAGATCGAAGAAGAGGACGTCAAGTTCATCCGTCTTTCCTTCTGCGATATTTACGGCGTTCAAAAGAATATCTCTATCCAGCGCAGTGAGTTGCCCAGAGCGTTTGAGAAAGGGATCGGAATCGACGCTTCCTACATCAACGGCTTCGGCGGTGATTACGGCAAGGATATCTGGCTTCATCCCGAGACGGATACGATCACGGTGCTGCCGTGGCGGCCTGAGCACGGTAAGGTCGTCAGGATGTTCTGCACGCTGACCTATGAGGACGGCACCCCTGTGGAGACCGACACCCGCGCTATGCTGAAGAACGCGGTCAAATATGCTCAGTCAAAGGGATATCGCTTCCACTTTAAGTCCGAATTACAGTTCTATCTGTTCAAGATGGACGCCGACGGCGAGAACACAGGCGTTCCTTATGACAGTGCGAGCTATATGGATATCGCGCCTCTCGATAAAGGAGAGAATGTGCGCCGTGAGGTCTGCCTGACGCTTGAGCAGATGGGGATCGACCCCGAGAGCTCTCACCATGAAGCAGGACCGGGACAGAACGAGATCGACTTCCGCTATGCTGATCCGATCACCGCCGCGGATAATACCGTGACCTTCTTAAGCGTCGTGCGTACCATAGCGGCACGCAACGGATTATACGCAGACTTCTCGCCCAAGCCGATCAAGGATAAGACAGGCTCGGCGCTGCATATCTCTGTATCGACCAAAGCAAAGACGGGTGAGGATGTGACCGACGCCTCGATCGCAGGTATCCTGCATAACATCGCGGGTATGACGGTATTCCTCAACCCGAAAAAAGAATCCTTTGAGCGCTTTGGCAAGCACAAGGCGCCGAAGTATATCACTTGGTCGCAGACGAACCGCTCGCAGCTTATATTCGCGCGATATACCGAAAACGGGAACCGCTGTGCCCAGCTGCGTTCACCTGACCCCGAGGCAAATCCGTATCTGGCGTACGCGCTGATGATCTACGCGATCATGGACGGTATCGAAAACAACAGGACGTTGCCGCAGCCCACGGATGAAAGCATTGCACCGTTCGTGAGCACCGATTCGGAAGAGCCGCAAAGACTGCCCGACAGCTTGGAGAAGGCGCGTATCGAAGCGACTAATTCACCCCTTGTACAGCAGTTCATCCCCTCGGCGATCACAAGGATTTACTGTGCCGAATAGCGGAACTTCACACTAATGACGAAAGAAAGGAGAGCGCACTTTGGAATTGACAGAGCATCGGTACAGAATGCTGATCGTATCCTCAGACGACAGATTCAGCAGAGACGTCAGCGCTCTCCTGCAGGGCGATCAGTTACATATGGATTGCTCCTACAGTGCGTCGGATGCACGCTGTAAGCTGCTGGAGAACCAATACGATTTTGTGATCGTCAACGCGCCCCTGAGAGATGAGTTCGGCTCTCGTCTGTGTATCGACATCAGCCGCAACAACGGGACTATCGCCGCAATCTTTGCGGCGAACGATACCTATGACGAGATCTACGCGAAGGTATCTGTCCACGGCGTTTTCGTGCTCCATAAGCCGACTTCAAAAACACTGGTCTCTCAGGCGGTGTCCCTGATGGTATGCGCCAGAGAACGCCTGCGCTCTCTGGAGAAGAAGGTCGGCAATACGGAGAGCAAGCTCGACGAGATCCGCATCGTCAACAAGGCGAAGTGGCTGTTGATCGATCAGGAGGGATTGAGTGAAGCCGACGCGCATAAATATATCGAGAAGTCTGCCATGGACTCAGGTATCACCAAACGGCTTGCCGCTCAATTGATCATTGACAAATATCTGTAAATGACGTATTTTCTTAACAGGGAATGCGTCTTTGTCTTTTTCGGACAGATGAAGATTTGATTGACATTTTATTTGTAAAGGAGAACGCTTATGTGCGGAATAGTAGGCTATGTCGGACCGCGCGACTGTACAGACGTGCTGGTATCGGCTCTGACAAAACTGGAATATCGCGGATATGATTCCGCAGGCATCGCCGTGTTTGAAAACGGCAGGATCGAGGTCGCCAAAACCAAGGGCAGACTGGCTGATCTGACTCAGAAGATGGAGAAGGAGGGCAAGCCGCAGGGTCACGCAGGCATCGGTCATACCCGCTGGGCGACCCACGGCGAGCCGAGCGACGTCAACTCTCACCCCCACTCGGGACGCAGGGTCACCATCGTCCATAACGGCATCATCGAGAACTACAAACAGCTCAAGCAATTTTTGATCGAGAACGACCGCAACGAGTTCCTCTCCGATACCGATACCGAGGTTGTGGCGCAGCTGCTCGACTTCTACTATGACGGCGACCCCATCCGCTGTATCCGCAAGACGCTCCATGAGCTGCGCGGCTCCTTTGCGCTGGGGATCGTTTTCGCCGACCGTCCCGAGACCGTTTACGCGGTGCGGTGCGAAAGTCCGCTGATCGTCGGCCAGGGGCAGGACGAGGTGTTCATCGCCTCCGACGTACCCGCCATCATCAAATATACCAAGAACTACTATCTGCTTGAACAGGGCGAGATCGCCATTTTGAAAGATGGCAGCGCAGAATTTCGCTCCCTGCACGGCAGACCGCTCAAAAAGGAATTGCTCTTCGCCGACTGGGACGAGGACAGCGCCGAGAAGGGCGGCTATCCGCACTATATGCTCAAGGAGATCCACGAGCAGCCCACGGCTGTCAAAACAACGATCACGCCGCGCATCGAGGACGGATTGCCGAACCTGTCCGAGTGCGGTATCATCTTCGGAACGCTGAGAAATCTGAAAAACATCTTCATCGTTGCCTGCGGTACCGCTATGCACGCGGGTATGGTCGGTAAATATGTCATCGAAAAGCTCGCTCGCGTTTCTGTGACGGTCGATATCGCCTCCGAGTTCCGCTATCGCGATCCGCTGTTGACGCACGACGATTTGATCATCATTATCAGCCAGAGCGGCGAGACCGCCGACAGCAAGGCGGTACTGAGCCTTGCCAAGTCACGCGGCGCCAAGACGCTCGCGATCGTCAACGTCAAGGGCAGCTCCATCGCCAGAGAAGCCGACATGGTTATCTACACCCATGCAGGTCCCGAGATCGCCGTCGCCTCCACCAAGGCGTATATGGTGCAGCTCGCGGTCATGTATCTGTTCGCCTTTGAAACGGCGCTCGCCAAGGGTAAGCTCGAGGAGAAGGAATGCCGCAGACTGACTGCCGCGCTCCTCAAAATGCCCGACATCATTGAGAAAACGATCAACAAGGTCGTGGATATGTGCCAGTATGTTTCCACCAAGCTGATCACCGCCGACAGCCTACTGTATATCGGCAGAGGACTTGACTATGCGCTCTCGATGGAAGGCTCCTTAAAGCTCAAGGAGATCAGCTATATCCATTCCGAAAGCTACGCCGCGGGCGAGCTCAAGCACGGCACGATCTCGCTGATCACGGAGGGTATGCCCGTGATCGCTGTCGCGACCCAGAACACCCTGCTCGAAAAAACCGTCAGCAATATCAAAGAGGTCAAGGCGCGCGGCGCGATGACGATCGTGATCTGTGACGAAGAAGCGGATATCGACGCGGACGCGGTCGATTACATGATCCGTATTCCGAAGATCAACGAGACCTTGATGCCGATGGTCGCGACGGTGCCCATGCAGCTCCTCGCCTACTATACCTCGGTCAACAAGGGCAACGACGTCGATAAACCCCGCAACCTCGCCAAATCCGTAACGGTTGAGTGATCATCAGCCTTCCCCTCGGGGGGAAGGCTCTCAATATCCGTTCCACACGCTATAAAGAAAGCAGTTACATCACAGAGAAACAGATAAAGGCGCACGCGCCCGAGGGGAAGGCTTTTTGTTTCATAAAAATACAGACCCCGAAAAAATCGGAGCCTGCAAACCAAAGGGGAGTGTGTGCAATTTTCTTTTGGCAATAAATATTGTTGATGAAGTATATATTGTTTGAAGAAATCTCCCCTAAAGTCCGTGTTGATCCTGATCTGCGGTGACAGATCAGGATAACGAAAAAAGAAGGGTTTTGGGATTCCAAAATAGCAAAAAGACGCCTTGAACCCCTTGGGGGATTCAAGACGCCTTTGTCTTTACTGTCTGCATTATACGCTGAGATAGACCAATTGTCAAGTCTTTTTATAAAAATATTTTAACGCTTTGATGTGCGAAAGATTGACACGGCACCTCGATAATGTTATGATACACACAGAGCGATTCGATTAAAGAGGGTGTCACCGTGACAACGGAAGAAAACCAGATCATGCAGTATATCGAGGAAGAGGACGTTAAGTTCATCCGCCTTGCTTTTTGCGATATTTTCGGCGTACAAAAGAATATCTCCGTCCAGCCTACGGAGCTCCATAGAGCGTTTGAAAAGGGCTATCCGATCGACGCCGCTTATGTCGTGGGCTTTGGCGGCGATTACGGCGTAGACGTTTGGCTTCATCCCGAAGCGGATACCGTCTCCGTCCTCCCGTGGCGACCCGAGCACGGCAAGGTGATCCGTATGTTCTGCTCACTTTGCTATGCCGATGGCAGACCGATCGAGGCGGATACGCGTTCTTTGCTGCGCGGCGCCGTGGAATATGCCCGCCAAAAGGGCTATCGGTTCCACTTTAAGTCCGAGATGCAGTTCTATCTCTTCAAGACGGATGATAACGGCAACCGCACCTATACGCCCTACGATCACGCGGGCTATATGGATATCGCGCCGCTCGATAAGGGCGAGAACATCCGCCGCGAGGTATGCCTGACGCTGGAGCAGATGGGGATCATGCCCGAAAGCTCTCACCATGAGGCAGGACCCGGTCAGAATGAGATCGACTTCAAGTATGCTCACGCCCTGCCCTCAGCCGATAATACAAGCACGTTTATCTCCGTCGTCCGCACGATCGCCGCGCGCAACGGTCTGTATGCCGATTTTTCGCCGAAGCCGATCTCCGATAAGCCCGGCTCGGCGCTCCATATCCGCATGTCGGTCAAAGCGAAAAACGGCGAGGAAGTCACCGATCGCGCCATCGCCGGCATCCTGAAAAACATCGCGGCTATGACGATCTTCCTCAATCCGACCGAAAAATCCTTCAAGCGCTTCAACAAGATGAAAGCGCCGAAGTACATCACCTGGTCGGACAAAAACCGCGCTCAGCTGATTTTTGCGACCCGTACCGAGAGCGGCGGCAGATGCTTACAGCTTCGCTCACCCGACCCCAACGCCAACCCGTATCTGGCGTTCGCGCTGATGATCTATGCGGCGGTCGACGGCATTGAGAACAACGATCCCCTTCCGCCTTCTACCGATACACAGCAGCAATACCTGTCCTCGTCGGAACAAAACGCAGCGGAGCTTCTGCCCGATACCCTTGTCAGGGCACAAAGTGCCGCTTTAAACAGCGACTTCATCAAGCGGTTCATTCCCGAAAGCATCATCAAAGCCTATTGTAGCTGATATAACAAAAGGCAGTCTGTTCAAACAGGCTGCCTTATTTATGTCTTCTGACATGTCGCTCATAACTTTATCCGCCCCCATCTGACGAGGGGGCGGGATAGGTTTTTACAGGTTGCCTTCATTTTATCTCAATATCTTTTTGATCCTCTCTATCGCTTCTATCGTATTCTCTCTGTCGCCGAAGGACGTCAGGCGGAAATAGCCCTCGCCCTGACTGCCAAAGCCCTCGCCGGGTGTTCCGACCACCTGAGCGTTCTCGAGAAGATCATCAAAGAACTCCCAGCTCCCCATGCCCTTAGGACATTCGAGCCAGATATACGGCGAGTTTTTGCCCCCCGTATAGAATATCCCCAGCTCGTCGAGCGCCTTGGAAATGATCCGCGCGTTCTCTTTATAGTAGGCAATATTGGCTTTGATTTCTTTCTGCCCTTTCTCGGAGAATACGGCGGCCGCGGCACACTGCACGGGATAGGACACGCCGTTGAATTTGGTCGCCTGTCGGCGGTACCAAAGGGCATGGAGTTTGTGACCGTCTCGGGTAAGCTCCTTCGGGATCACAGTATAGCCGCAGCGCACGCCGGTAAAACCCGCAGTCTTTGAAAGAGAGCAGAACTCGATTGCGCATGTCCTTGCCCCGTCGATCGCAAAGATCGAGCGCGGACAGTCGTCCTCGATAAACGCCTCATATGCCGCATCATAGAGAATGATCGCGTCATGTTGATTTGCATAGTCCACCCATGCCTTGAGCTGTTCGGAATTGTACGCCGCGCCGGTGGGATTATTCGGGGAGCAAAGGTAGATGATATCCGCATGAACACTCTCGTCGGGCATCGGTAGAAACCGATTCTCCCTTGTACCGGGCGCGTATATGATCTTTCTGCCTGCCATGATGTTTGCGTCAACATAGACAGGATAGACCGGATCGGGAACCATCACGACGTTATCGGCGCCGAAAATATCGCCGATATTGCCTGTGTCGGACTTTGCGCCGTCGCTGATAAAGACTTCATCCGCTCCGACTGTTACCCCAAATCCCGCGTAATACTTTGCGACCGCCTCGCGTACAAAGTCATAGCCCTCATACTCGGGATAGCCCTTGAAGGTCTCTTTGAGGCTCAGTTCTCCCGCACCGACCTTCATCGCCTGTACGGCAGTGCGCGGCAGAGGAAGCGTCACGTCGCCGATGCCGAGTCGGATCAGCTTTTGGTCGGGATGAGCGGCGGCATACGCCGAGGTTTTCTTCGCTATCTCGGCAAAGAGATAGTTCGGGACTAAGTTATCAAAATTTTGATTGATTTTCATGTTGTTTCCTTCCTTGTTCGGTTGAGATTGCAGTCTCGAAATAAGGTTGAGATTGCCACACGTCGTCGCTCGCCGTATTCGGTAGGCATATCCAGTTGGTATGCCTTGACCTCATGTGGCGGCTCCTCCTCTCCCCAAAAAGCGGGGCTTTTCGGGGACCCCGTTTAGGCTTCGCCATGACTATTTTAAGTATCGGTCGATTACGATCTGAGCCGCCTGCCGCTTGGTGATGCCCGCGTTCATCGCCTGCTTTTCAATATACTGATGCGCGTCGCTTTCGCTCATATCTTCGTTGTCGATCAAAAACCATTTTGCTTTGTTGACGATGCGGATCTCCCGGAGCTTGTCCTCGGCCTTGCCTGCCTTTTTCTGTACCGTCCTGAGCATTTCGCGCGCGGAGATCAGGAGCGATACAGCCTGCGTGATCGTTTGCTGAGAGGACGGCTTGCGAACGACGAAAACACCGTGAGAGACCGTCCTTTGCATGATATCCTCATACACGTCGGAGGACGCGAAAATCACCGCCAGCGTGCCGGTGTGCTCGGTCACATCGACGCATAGGCGCGAGCCGAACTCGTCTTTGAGCGGCGCGTTGACGATCACGAAGTCATAGCGCTTCTCCGTCAGGTTTCGCCTCGCCTCGCCCGCGTTCGTGACATGATCGGTATGAAAATTCCTCTCATGCAGAAGGGAGCTTATCTCTTGCATAAATCTTTCAGACGACGAGACCACCATCGCCTGATAGCGCAGTTGTTCTAAAGACATATCTCCCTTCACCCCTTTCGTACCGTACATGGAAGTACGATCAACGTAAAAAGGCGCTATTCGGGAACGAGCTCCCAAATAAACGCCTTTGTTTATCGTGGATATTATAGCATTGTTTGCATAATATGTCAATTGTTTAAAACTTCAAAGCGTTAAATTTTTTTGATAATTTTTTCACGATTACTCTTGACAAATGAAAAGTCGGGGCGTATAATGCGTGCTGTAAAGACAAAGGCGTTTTGGACACAGAAGTCCAAGACGCCTTTGTCTATTTCTTTATGAAAAGGAGAAGGTATTATGGCAAACGTAGCAGAATATTTCGGAAGTCTGGTATTTGACGACAAGACGATGAAAGAGCGGCTGGATCCCAAGATCTACAAGCAGCTCCGCAAAACGATCGACGACGGCGAGCAGCTGAATATTCAGGTAGCGAACGCCGTAGCCGCGGCATTGAAGGAATGGGCGGTAGAGAAGGGCGCGACTCATTACACCCACTGGTTCCAGCCGCTGACCGGCATCACCGCAGAGAAGCATGACAGCTTTATCTCGCCCTCCCCCGACGGCAGAGTGATCATGGAATTCTCCGGCAAGGAGCTGATCAAGGGCGAGCCCGACGCGTCCTCGTTCCCCTCGGGCGGTCTGCGCGCGACCTTTGAAGCAAGAGGCTATACCGCGTGGGACCCCACCTCCTACGCTTTCATCAAGGGCAAGACCCTTTGTATCCCCACCGCGTTCGCATCCTACAGCGCCGACGCGCTGGATAAAAAGACCCCGCTGTTGCGCTCCATGCAGGCGCTGAATATCCAGGCGATGCGCGTCTTAAAGCTCTTCGGTAACGAGGACGTCAAGCGCGTCCTTACCTCTGTCGGACCCGAGCAGGAATACTTCCTTGTACCCAAGGAGCTGTACGCAAAGCGCAAGGATCTGATCTATACTGGCCGCACGCTCTTCGGAGCGCGTCCTCCTAAGGGTCAGGAGCTCGACGATCACTACTTCGGTACCATCAAGCCGCGCGTTCTCGCGTATATGGAGGATCTCAACGACGAGCTTTGGAAGCTCGGCATCCTCGCAAAAACCCAGCATAATGAGGTAGCTCCCGCACAGCATGAGCTGGCTCCCATCTACACGACGACCAACGTCGCGACCGATCACAACCAGCTGACCATGGAGATCATGCAAAAGGTCGCGGAGCGTCACGGTCTGGTATGTCTGCTGCACGAAAAGCCCTTCAAGGGAGTGAACGGTTCGGGCAAGCACAACAACTGGTCGATCGGCACGGATACAGGCGTCAACCTGCTTACTCCCGGTGAGACGCCGTTTGAGAACGTGCAGTTCCTGCTCTTCCTTGTAGCGGTCATCAAGGCGGTCGACGAGTATCAGGATCTGCTGAGATTGTCCGTCGCGACTGCCGGCAACGATCACCGCTTAGGCGCGAATGAAGCGCCGCCCGCCGTCATCTCCATCTTCCTCGGCGACGAGCTGACCGCTGTACTGGACGCGATCGAGAACGATACCGAGTACGAGGGCACGAAGAAAAAATACATGAAGCTCGGCGTTGACGTTCTGCCGCGATTCAGGCGCGACACCACCGACCGCAACCGTACCTCGCCCTTTGCGTTCACGGGCAACAAATTCGAGTTCCGTATGCTCGGTTCCTCTAACTCCATCGCCTGCTGTAATATGATGCTCAACTCCGCTGTCGCGGAAGTTTTGAAACAGTTTGCGGATGTGCTGGAGAAGTCCGAGGACTTTGAAAACGACGTTCATGACCTGATCCGCAAGACGATCAAGGAGCATAAGCGGATCATCTTCAACGGCAACGGCTACGACGACGCTTGGATCGAAGAAGCCGAGAAGCGCGGATTATCCAACCTCAAAACGACTGCCGACGCGATGCCGCATCTGCTGGACGAAAAGAATGTCGCGATGCTGACCGCACACAAGGTATTCACGCAGGCGGAGCTGGAAAGCCGCATGGAGATCATGCTCGAGAACTATGTCAAGCAGGTCAATATCGAAGCGCTGACAATGGTGGATATGACCGGCAAACAGATCATCCCCGCCATCGAGACCTATCTGATGAAGCTGTTGAAGAACGTTTCTATGAAGAAGGCGATCTCTCCAGAGATCAGCTGTGCTTATGAAACCGCTAACATCGAGAAGCTCTCCGCCGCCTGTGACGAGATGAGCGCCAACGCGGGTATACTCGAGCGTTTGGCAGATCACCTCGCGCATATCGACGATATCGTGGAGCAGGCGAACTTCGTCCGCGATGAGCTCCTGCCGCAGATGGATACGCTGCGCAACTATGCCGACGCGGCAGAAGCGGTCGTTGACGCTGAGATCTGGCCGCTGCCGACCTACGGCGAGCTGCTTTTCGGCGTGAGATGAGTTAGAAATAAGAACTAAGAAAGAAGAAATATGAACTTCTTAGCTGATTGACAATGTACAACGGCGTACTCTGCTTTTGCGGGGTACGCCTCATTTCATATTTGGAAGGTGATTTTATGTTTATGACAGTAGAATTTTGGTTCCTGATAGGAGCCGCATTGGTATTCTGGATGCAGGCAGGCTTTGCGATGGTAGAAGCGGGCTTCACCCGGGCGAAGAACGCCGGCAACATCATCATGAAGAACCTGATGGATTTTTGTATCGGTACCGTGGTATTCGCCCTGTTGGGCTATACCATCATGATGGGTGAGGATACCTTATTCGGCCTGATCGGTATCCCTAACATGGATCTGTTCGCCCACTTCAAGGAGTTCATCGCATCCCCCGCGAACGGCGATTTCACCGCCGCTTCCACCTTCGTATTCAACCTCGTTTTCTGCGCTACCACGGCGACTATCGTTTCGGGAGCTATGGCAGAGCGTACTAAGTTCTCAGCCTACTGTATCTATTCGGGTGTGATCTCCCTGTTCATCTACCCGATCGAAGCGCACTGGATCTGGGGCGGCGGCTGGCTTTCCCAGCTTGGTTTTCACGACTACGCAGGCTCCTGCGCAATCCACATGGTAGGCGGTATAGCGGCTTTGGTAGGCGCGGTCATCTTAGGACCCCGTCTTGGTAAATATGAGCGTGACGAGAACGGTAAGGTCGTCAAGGTCAACGCGTTCCCGGGTCATAATATCGTCATCGGCGCCTTAGGCGTCTTCATCCTGTGGCTGGGCTGGTACGGCTTCAACGGCGCGGCGGCGACAACGCCGAGCGAGCTCGCCTCTATCTTCCTGACCACCACGATCGCTCCTGCGGTCGCCACCTGCGTCACGATGGCGTTCACCTGGATCAAGAACGGCAAGCCCGACGTCTCGATGTGTCTGAACGCTTCTCTTGCCGGCTTGGTCGGCATCACGGCAGGCTGTGACGCGCTCGACGCGATCGGTTCGACCGTCGTCGGCATCGTATCCGGTATCCTGGTCGTTGTTTTCGTCGAAGTTCTCGACATGAAGTTCCATGTTGACGACCCCGTCGGCGCGGTAGGCGTGCATATGGCAAACGGCATCTGGGGCACCATTGCCGTCGGTCTGCTCGCTAATCCCGATGCTCCCGCGGGACTTTCCGGTCTGTTCTATACCGGCGACTTTACACAGCTCGGCATCCAGCTCTTAGGCTTTGTTTCTGTTGCCGCTTATGCGGCGGTTATGATGATCATTACCTTTAAGATCATCAAGAAGACCGTCGGACTCCGCGCTTCCGCTGAGGAAGAGATCGTGGGTCTCGACATCACCGAGCACGGTCTGCCGTCAGCCTACGCAGGCTTTGCGGCTACTGCTGAGGACTATAGTGTTTACGGTGAAGACGTCACCGTCGTACTCGGCGATACCCCCGTTGCCGAGGCGGTCGAGGTCAAGACCGTTCCCACATTTGAAAAGGGTGACAGCAAGTTCACAAAGATCGAGATCATCTGTAAGGAAGCCCGGTTTGAAAAGCTCAAGAGAGCGATGGCTCAGCTCGGTATCACCGGCATGACCGTCACCCATGTCATGGGCTACGGCTCGCAGAAGGGCAAGCCCGAATATTATCGTGGCGTTTTGGTCGATACCAACCTGCTGCCAAAGATCCAGGTCGAGATGGTCGTATCCGCGATCCCTGTCCGCGATGTGATCGAAGCGGCGAAGAAGGCGCTCTATACCGGACACATCGGTGACGGCAAGATCTTTGTTTACAACGTAGATAACGTGGTCAAGGTCCGCACCGGTGAAGAGGGCTACGCCGCCCTGCAGGATGTAGAATAAAGGATTTACGGGAGCCGAAACCGTTCCCTTCAAAATACCGGATAATAACTCTCAACAGCGTTGCCTTTTTCTGAGCGGCTCCCTTAAGTCACAGACCCCGAGGATCATTTCTTCGGGGTCTGTTCTTGACAAATGACGCGCTGAGTCATATAATACATGAAGGCAAAGACGCCTTGGATATCCAAAGCGTCTTTGCCTATTTTTATGCCCAAAAACCATGAACAAGAGGTTTTATGATGAACAGTATACATGAAGAATGCGGTGTGTTCGGCATCTACAGCACGGCCGACGATGATTTAGCGGCGTTGACCTATTACGGACTGTATGCCCTGCAGCACCGCGGACAGGAAAGCGCCGGCATCGCCCTAAACGATGACGGTGTGTTCCGCTGTATCAAAGGCGAAGGCTTAATCAGCGAGGTGTTCAGCGGCGATAAGCTCAAATCCCTCGGTACAGGTCATATCGCGGTCGGTCATGTGCGCTACGCCACCACGGGGAGCAACGCCGCACAGAATATCCAGCCGCTCTTAGTCAATCACCATAAAGGCAGGATGGCGCTGTGCCATAACGGCAACCTGTCTAATTCCTATCTGCTGAGGACAAGGTTAGAAGAAAACGGTGCGATCTTCCATACGACGACCGACTCCGAGGTCATCTCCTATATGATCGTACAGGAGCGACTGCGTCATGGCTCGATCGAGAATGCCGTCAGCGCGGCGATGGAGTCCATCGAGGGCGCGTACTCGCTCGTGATCTGCTCGCCGCAAAAGCTGATCGCCGTCCGTGATCCGCACGGATTCCGTCCGCTGTGCTACGGCGTGACTGACAGCGGCAGTGTGGTATTCGCCTCGGAATCCTGCGCGCTGGACGCGGTCGGCGCCAAGCTTGTCAGAGATCTGCGCCCCGGTGAGATGGCGATCGTCGATAAAAACGGTCTGCGCTTCGATACGGCGCACTGCGATAAAGCGCCCAAACACTTCTGCGTATTTGAATACATCTATTTTGCGCGTCCCGACTCGGTGATCGACGGCGCTTCCGTCAGTCAATGCCGTCAGAGAGCAGGCAGATTTCTCGCGAAGGAGCACCCTGTCGACGCGGATATCATCATCGGCGTTCCCGATTCGGGCTTGGAGGCGGCGATCGGGTACTCGTATGAATCAGGGATCCCATACGCCATCGGCTTTACCAAGAACAAATATATCGCCCGTACCTTCATCACCCCGGGACAGGGCTCGCGTGAAGCGGGCGTGGGGATCAAGCTCAACCCGATCCGTGAGATCGTCAAAGGGAAGCGCGTTGTGCTGATCGATGATTCGATCGTGCGCGGTACGACCTGCCGCCGCATCGCCGAGCTGTTATGGCAGGCAGGAGTCAAAGAGATCCATATGCGCGTCAGCGCGCCGCCCTTTGTCGCTCCGTGCTACTACGGCACCGATATCGACTCTACCGATGTGCTGATCGCCAATCGCATGAGCACCGCTGAGATTGCAAAAGAGATCGGCGTGACCTCGCTCGGTTACCTCAGCGTTGAAAATGTCAGGCTTCTGACAGGAACGGACAGCGGCTTTTGCACGGCATGCTTCGGCGGAAGCTATCCGACCGCGATTCCCGACAAAACCGCAAAGAATCGCTTTGAAACCAAAATCAGTGAACAGCAAAAGGGATGAAGAAAATGTACGACAGATCAAATCTTGATCGCAAATTGATCTTAGAAAACGGCGCCGTATTTTACGGAAAGGGCTTTGGCTGTACGGACGACAGGATCGTTGAGATCGTGTTCAACACCTCGCCCGTCGGCTATCAGGAGATCCTCTCCGACCCGTCCTATACCGATCAGGGCGTCGTTATGGCATATCCGCTCATCGGCAACTACGGCATGGCGGACGACGATTATGAGTGCGATACGCCGACCATCGGCGCGCTGATCGTGCGCGAGTATAACGGCGAGCCGTCCAACTTCCGCAGTAAAGAACCTTTAGAGGATGTGATGAAGCGTTACGGTATCGTCGGTATCAGTGAGATCGATACCAGACGGTTGATCCGGCATATCCGTGATCACGGCTCCTGCAAGGCGCTGATCACTTCTGCAGATACTCCGACAGAGGTTGCCGAAAAAGCGATAAAAGACGCCTCGCTCCCGCATGACGCTGTCAGCCGCGTCAGCAGAAATCGCTTTCAAAAATACGATTCAACCGAGCATTTGTATCATGTCGTCGCGATCGACTGCGGCATGAAAATGAACATCGTGCGCTCACTCACACAAAGAGGCTGTGATGTGATGGTCGTTCCGTGGAACGCACACGCGCGTGATATCCTTTCGCTTGATCCCGACGGCGTTTTCTTATCCAACGGCCCCGGCGATCCCGAGGATGTTCCCGAGGTGATTGATGCCGTGAAGGAGCTGATCGGCACTGTTCCGATCTTCGGTATCTGTCTGGGTCATCAGATCCTGTCCCTCGCCTACGGTGCGAAAACCTACAAGCTGAAATTCGGTCATCGCGGCGGCAATCATCCTGTTAAAAATCTGCTGACAAATAAGATCGAGATCACCTCACAGAACCACTCCTACGCAGTAGATGCCGAGAGTCTGAAAAAAACGCCGCTCACCGCGACGCATATCAATCTTCTGGACAACACGGTCGAAGGCGTCGAGTGCGCGAAAAACGCCGTCTTCGGCGTGCAGTATCATCCCGAATCCGCTCCGGGGCCGCAGGACAGCTCCTATCTGTTTGACCGGTTTATCGATTGGATGAAGGAGGCGAAGGACAATGCCTAAGAGAACGGATATCAAAAGGATCATGGTCATCGGCTCGGGTCCGATCGTCATCGGTCAGGCGGCGGAGTTCGACTACGCCGGCACACAGGCTTGCTTGGCGCTCAGAGAAGAGGGCTACGAGGTCATCCTGTGCAACAGTAATCCCGCGACCATCATGACGGATACCATGATCGCGGACAAGGTCTATATGGAGCCGCTGACCCTTGAATATATCGCGAAGATCATCCGCAAGGAGCGCCCCGACGCGATCCTGTCCGGCATCGGCGGTCAGACGGGTCTGAACCTCGCGATGGAACTGGAACGCAAAGGCGTATTGAAAGAATGTCAGGTCGAGCTGCTCGGCACATCCTCAAAGAGCATCGAGCGCGCCGAGGACAGAGAACTGTTCAAGGAGATGTGTGAGAGTATCGGCGAGCCGGTTATTCCGTCACAGATCACCTATGATCTTGATGAAGCAAAGAAGGCGGCGGCTAATGTAGGCTATCCTGTCGTACTTCGTCCTGCTTTTACCTTAGGCGGTACAGGCGGCGGCTTTGCGGACAACGAAGCTGAACTCTTGGAGATCGGCAGACAGGCGTTTGCCCTCAGTCCCGTCCATCAAGTGTTGATCGAAAAGTCCGTCAAGGGATATAAGGAGATCGAGTATGAGGTCATTCGTGACGCGAACGATACCGCGATCACCGTCTGCAACATGGAGAACCTCGACCCGGTCGGCGTGCATACCGGCGACAGCATTGTTGTCTGTCCGTCCCAGACTTTGACCAATAAGGAATACCATATGCTGCGCGACAGCGCGTTGAATATCATTCGCACCTTGAAGATCGAGGGCGGGTGTAACGTACAGTTTGCGCTTGATCCGCAGTCCTTTCAATACTATGTGATCGAGGTCAACCCTCGTGTGTCGCGTTCCTCGGCGCTTGCCAGTAAAGCCTCAGGTTATCCGATCGCCCGCGTCAGCGCAAAGATCGGCGTCGGACTGCGGCTTGAGGAGATTCCGCTCGCCAATACGCCCGCGTCATTTGAGCCCGCGCTCGACTATGTCGTGACAAAGCTGCCGCGTTTTCCGTTCGACAAATTCGCCTCCGCTCCCAACACCCTCGGCACTCAGATGAAGGCGACAGGAGAGATCATGAGCATCGGCAGGACAATGGAAGAAAGTCTGCTCAAAGGCATCCGCTCACTGGAAACAGGCGTCGATCATCTCTATCTCGAGAAGTTCAACGGTATGACAGCAGATGAATTGCTCAGATATATTAGCGACGGCACCGACGACCGCATCTTTGCGATCGCCGAGCTGCTCAGGCAAAACATTGACATTGACACGATTTTTGAACAGACTGCAATCGATCGCTTCTTTCTCCGCAAGCTGAGGAATATCATTGATACAGAGTGTGAGCTGAGCGCGCATATCCATGATGAAACCGCGCTGTATCACGCAAAACGGATGGGCTTTTCTGACAAGGTGATCGCGCGTTTGTGGAACACCGATGAATTGACGATCTATCATACACGAAAAGAAAACGGGCTTTTCCCGATTTTTAAGATGATCGACACCTGCGCTTCTGAATTTAAGAGCTATGTGCCGTACTTTTACTCCACATACGAGGAGGAGAATGAGAGTATACGAACTGATAAGAAAAAGATCATCGTACTCGGCGCGGGCCCGATCCGTATCGGTCAGGGCGTTGAGTTTGACTACAGTACCGTCCACGCGGTACAGACGATCCGTAGAGCAGGCTATGAAGCGATCATCATCAATAACAACCCCGAGACCGTTTCCACCGACTACACGACAGCCGACAAGCTCTATTTCGAGCCCCTCACTCCCGAGGACGTCATGGCGATCATTGACTTTGAACAGCCCGAGGGCGTTATCGCTTCCTTAGGCGGTCAGACGGCGATCAACCTCGCCCAGCCGCTCATGGACAGAGGCGTGAAGATCATCGGTACCGACTGTGCCGCCATCGAAAGAGCCGAGAATCGTGACAGTTTCAACGCCATCATCAAGGAACTCGGCATCCCGCAGCCCGCGGGTCAGGCGGTCACCTCGATCGAGGAAGGCGTGAAAGCAGCCGCAGAGATCGGTTATCCCGTGCTCGTCCGCCCGTCCTTCGTACTCGGCGGCAGAGCGATGCAGATCGTCAGCAAAGAGGAAGACCTCAGACATTATTTAAAGACTGCGGTTGAGATCGACGAGGACAAACCCGTACTGGTTGATAAATACATCATGGGTAAAGAAGTCGAGGTCGACGCGATCTGCGACGGTATCGACGTATTCGTACCCGGTATCATGGAGCTTGTTGAAAGAACAGGCGTTCACTCCGGCGACTCCATCTCCGTTTATCCCTCTTTCTCCATCAGCGATAAAGTCAAGGGTATCATCCTCCAGTATGCTAAGAAGCTCGGTAAAGCGATCGGCATCATCGGTCTGTACAATATCCAGTTCATTGTTGACGAAAACGATGACGTTTATATTATAGAAGTCAACCCGAGATCATCGAGAACCGTTCCGTTCCTGAGCAAATCCACAGGTTATAGCCTCGCGGATATCGCGACCGAGGTCATCCTCGGCAAGTCACTCAAGGAGCAGGGTATCTTTCAGCTCTATCCCGAGGAGAAGAAGCGCTACTATGTCAAAGTCCCGGTATTCTCCTTCCAGAAGATCAAGGGTCTCGATGCTTATCTCTCTCCCGAAATGAAGTCTACAGGTGAAGCGATCGGCTACGATAAAAAGCTATCCCGTGCAATGTACAAGGCGCTCGTTGCGGCAGGCACCAAGGTGCAGAACTACGGTACCGTCATTGTCACCCTTGCCGACGAGGATAAGGAAGAAGCGATCCCGCTCGTCAGAAGATTCTACAACCTCGGCTTCAACATCGAGGCGACCGACTTGACCGCAAAGGTCATGAGAAAGAACGGCATCAAGACCCGTAAGCTGGGCAAGATCAGCGAGGGCAGTACCGAGATCCTCGACGCGATCCGTGCAGGCTATGTCAGCTACGTCATCAACACCCGTGCCATTATGTCGGGTGTGCATTATGAGGACGGCACCGCCATCCGTCAGACAGCAGTCGAGAACGGCGTGACCATCTTCACTTCGCTTGATACCGTCCGCGTATTATTAGATGTATTAGAGGAAACCACGCTGACGATCTCGACGATCGACGCCTGACGCGCGCGTCAGAGTAAATCCGGTGTAAACAGTGAAGTGATAAATAATAAAAAGCGTCGGGCAAAGTGTTTGTGCCATCTTTGCCCGACGCTGATATATTCGACTAATATGTCATCTTTATCTCGCAGCACATAAGAATACGTTCGTTATCTGATCGCGTCCTTCATGGATTTCACATATTCTCCTACGTATTCGGACGCGTTTTTGCCGTGCTTTTCGAGCAGCTTGACGATTGCGGAGCCGACGATCGCGCCGTCGGAGAGATCCGCCATCTTCTTCGCTTGTTCAGGCGTAGAAATGCCGAACCCGATCGCGCAGGGGGTGTCTGTATTCTCTCGGATGACCTTGATAATGGACGTAAGATCGGTTTTGATCTCACTGCGCATACCCGTCACGCCTAAGCTGGACACAACATAGATGAAGCCCTCTGCTTCTTCGGCGATCATCGCGATACGATTTTCGGAGGTGGGCGCGATCAAAGAGATCAGATCAACATCGTATTGTTTGCATAATGGCAAAAACTCGTCCTTCTCCTCAAACGGCAGATCAGGCAGGATCAGCCCGTCGATCCCGATCTCGTGACAGGTCGAGATGAATCTTTCGGCACCGTAGGAGAACACGACGTTCGAGTAGGTCATGAACACCATCGGCACGCTGACATCGCGGCGCAGCTCCCTGACGAGTGAAAAGACCTTGTCGGTCGTGACACCGCCGGAAAGCGCTCTGAGATTCGCCCCCTGGATCACGGGACCTTCCGCTGTAGGATCGGAGAAGGGGATACCCAGCTCGATCAGGTCGGCGCCGTTTTCCACCGCGGAACGCACGACCGCCGCAGTCGTTTCCAAATCGGGATCGCCGCAGGTGATGAAAGCGATGAAGGCTTTTCCGTTAGAAAAAGCTTTGCGGATATTACTCATAGATATCCTCCCCTCTGTAGCGCGCGATAGCGGCACAGTCCTTATCTCCTCTGCCGGAGATCGTGATCACGATGATTTTGTCCCGATCCATCGTCGGCGCGAGCTTTATCGCGTGCGCAACGGCGTGCGCCGATTCGATCGCAGGGATGATCCCCTCGGTTTTTGCAAGATACTCAAAGGCGCATACCGCCTCTTCGTCGGTGATCGGCACATACTCCGCTCTGCCGATGTCATGCAGATGAGCGTGCTCGGGCCCTACGCCGGGATAATCCAGTCCGGCTGAGATCGAATATACAGGGGCGATCTGACCGTATTCATCCTGACAGAAATAGGATTTCATGCCGTGGAAGATACCGAGCTTGCCGGTAGCGATGGTCGCGGCTGTCTCAAAGGTGTCGACGCCTCTGCCTGCCGCTTCACAGCCGATCAAACGAACCGTTTCATCACCGATAAAGTGATAAAAGCTACCTATCGCGTTGGAACCGCCGCCGACGCACGCGATCACGGCGTCGGGCAGTCTGCCTTCCTTTTGCAGCATTTGTTCCTTGATCTCCTTGGAGATAACCGCCTGAAAATCGCGGACGATGGTCGGGAACGGATGCGGCCCCATCACGGAACCGAGGCAGTAGTGGGTGTCGCTGATGCGTGACGTCCACTCGCGCATGGCTTCGGATACCGCGTCCTTGAGGGTCGCGGTGCCGCTTTTGACAGGGATGACCTCTGCGCCCAAAAGCCGCATACGGTAGACGTTCAGCGCCTGTCTTATCGTATCCTCTTCACCCATGAATACCACACATTCCATCCCCATCAGGGCGGCGGCTGTCGCGGTGGCAACGCCGTGCTGACCGGCTCCCGTTTCGGCAATCAGACGTGTCTTACCCATCTTCTTGGCTAGGAGCGCCTGTCCGAGAACGTTGTTGATCTTATGCGCACCGGTGTGGTTCAGATCCTCGCGCTTGAGATAGATCTTCGCGCCGCCGAGGTCGTTCGTCATCTTCTGTGCAAAATAGAGCCTTGACGGTCTGCCGGCGTATTCGTTGAACAACTCCCCGAGTTCTCTGTTGAATTCGGGGTCGTTTTTATAGTGATCGTACGCTTGTTCCAGCTCGATCACGGCGTTCATCAGCGTTTCGGGGATATACTGACCGCCGTGGATGCCGAAGCGTCCGTTTGGATTCGTCATGATTATTCTTCCTTTCTGACGGCGGCGATAAATGCCGCCGCTTTTTCTTCGTCTTTGCGTCCGTCTGTTTCGATGCCGGAGCTGACGTCCACCGCGTATGGATGTAAAAGCCTGACCGCATCGCCGACATTATCGGGGGACAGCCCTCCCGCGAGAAAATACGGTCTTTTGACGTCCTGCAATACCGACCAATCGAATACATTGCCTGTTCCCGCGCCGGAATCCAGCAGGATATGATCGGCGGTACAGGCTTCCGCTTTGGCGAGATCATGACGGGATTTGATCTGGAACGCCTTGATGATCGGCTGATCGGTACGCTGTCTTAACCTTTGTATATAGGCTTCATCCTCGCTGCCGTGGAGCTGAGCGATATCAATGACGCCGCTGTTCAAAAGCGCGGCGACCGTATCGGGCGCTTCATCGACAAACACGCCGACCGCCCGGATATCGGACGACAGCAGTTCTTTTAACTGAGCCGCTTTTTGCGGATCGATATACCGCTTGCTTTTCGGTGCAAACACAAAGCCGATATATTCCGGCTTTAATTCATTTGCCGTTAGGATATCGCACGGACGTGACAGTCCGCACAGCTTGATCTTTGTCATAGCATACTCCGTAATTCCGCGAGCTTCGTCTTTTTGTCGTGCGCTTTCATCAGCGCTTCGCCGATCAGTACCGCGTCCGCCCCGAACTCACACAGACGCTTGATGTCCTCTGCGTCTTTGACGCCGCTTTCGGAGACGAAAAGGATATCCTGCGGGATCAGCTCTTTGAGCCTTGCGCTGTTATCGGTATCGACCGAAAAATCCTTCAGGTTGCGGTTGTTGACGCCGATGATCCGCGCGCCGGAGCGGATTGCCGCGTTGACCTCCCGCTCATCATGTGCCTCTACCAGCGCCGACAGTCCGAGTTTGTCACAGACAGCGATGTATTCTTTGATCTGCGTTTCGCTCAGGATGGAGCAGATCAGCAGCACCGCCGACGCGCCGAGGAGCTTCGCCTCATAGATCATGTATTCGTCAACGGTAAAATCCTTGCGCAGGCAGGGGATCGAAACAGCGCTTGCGATCTCTCTGAGATAGTCATCACTGCCCAAAAACCACTTCGGCTCGGTCAGCACGGAGATGCAGTCCGCGCCCGCCGCCTCATAGTCTTTCGCAATCCGCGCATACGGAAAATCCGGCGCGATCAAGCCCTTTGAGGGAGAAGCCTTTTTGCATTCGCAGATAAAGGAGATCCCCGGTTTTTTCAGCGCGGTTTCAAAAGCGAAAGTTCCCCTCGGCAGATTCTCCGCCTGTCGCCGAATGGCGGATAAAGGCGTCGCTTTTTTTGCTTCACATACCCGTTCCTTCGCGTGATCCGCGAGACGGTCGAGGATCGTCATGCTTCCACCTCGGGACGGTTGCTGACCTCGATCAGTTTGTCGAGCGTTGTGAGCGCCTTGCCGGAGTCGATGATCTGAGCGGCAAGAGCAATGCCGTCCTTCATGCTGTCCGCTTTGCCGCCGATGTACAGCGCCGCGCCGGCGTTCATCAGCACGGCGTTGCGCTTATGACCTTTTTCTCCGTTCAGGATCGCAAGGGTGATCTGCGCGTTTTCTTCGGGTGTACCGCCTCTCAGATCATCCTTTGTACAGCGCTCAAAGCCGAAATTTTCGGGAGTGATCACCGAGGATTTGAACCAGCCGTCCTTGATCTCGCAGATCGTGGTCGGCGCGCTCAAGGAGATCTCATCCAGCTTCTCCTGACCGTACACGACCATACCGCGGCGGATGCCGAGGTTGACGAGTACCTGTGCCAGCGGTTCGACCAGATAGTCGTCATATACGCCCAAGAGCTGCATGGTCGGCGAGCCGGGATTGGTGAGCGGACCGAGGATATTGAAAACGGTTCTGAAGCCGAGCTCCCTGCGGATCCCGCCGACATATTTCATCGAGGTATGATACTTTTGCGCGAAGAAGAAGCACATACCGACCTCGTTCAATAACTCGACACATCTTGCGGGACTTTGGTTGATATTCACGCCGAGCGCCTCCAGACAATCCGCCGTACCGCACAGGGAAGACGCGGCGCGGTTGCCGTGCTTCGCGACCTTCATGCCGCCTGCTGCCGCGACAAGCGCGGTGGTGGTGGAGATGTTGAAGCTGTGGGCGTTGTCGCCGCCCGTACCGACGACCTCAAAGAGCTCCATGCCGGTATCGACCTTGGTAGCGTGATCGCGCATCGCCGCAGCACAGCCCGCGATCTCATCCGTTGTTTCCGCTCTGGCGCTCTTCGTGGACAGTGCCGCCAAAAAAGCGGCGTTTTGGGTCGCAGATGTTTCTCCGCTCATGATCTCGTTCATGACGGCATATGCCTCGTCATAGGTGAGATCTTCCTTACTGACTATTTTTTCGATTGCTTCTTTGATCATCATAAACCTTCCTTTGTATCTGAATGACGGCTGTATCAGCCGACTAAAAAGTTTTTCAATATGGTTTTGCCGTCCGGCGTCAAAATGGATTCGGGGTGGAACTGGACGCCGTAAACGGGAAAGATCTTGTGCTGTACCGCCATGACCTCTCCGTCCTTTGTCGTCGCGGTAACGCGCAGACAGTCGGGGATGGTGTCGGGATCGGCGGCAAGCGAATGGTAACGCGCAACGAGGGAGTTCTCGGGGCAGCGGCTGAACAGCGGACAGGCGGCGTTGAAATGCACCTCGCTTTGCTTGCCGTGCATGAGCTGCTTGGCATAGGTGATCGTCGCGCCGTACACGGCACAGATCGCCTGATGACCGAGACATACGCCGAGGATCGGGATCTCTATGCCGAGCTTTCGGACGACCTCGATGATGTTGCCGGCGTCCTCCGGCCTGCCCGGTCCCGGAGAAAGGATGATACGGTCGGGCGCCAGCGCGCGGATCTCCTCGACGGTCAGTTCATCGTTGCGGATGACCTTGATATCGGGATCGATCTCGCCGATGTACTGGTAAAGGTTGTAGGAAAAGCTGTCGTAATTGTCGATCAATAATACCATTATTCCACCTCCTGGGCGATCCGGAGCGCCGCGAGCGAGGCTTTCGCTTTGTTCAGACACTCCTCATATTCCTTTTCGGGGTCGGAGTCGGCGACGATCCCCGCGCCGCTGCGGACAAACACCTTTCCGTTCTTCTTATAGGCGATACGGATGGCGATGCAGGTGTCCATGTTGCCGGTAAAATCGATGTAGCCGATCGCGCCGCCGTAGATGCCGCGCTTGTTGTTCTCCAACTCTCCGATCAACTGACAGGCTCGTATCTTCGGCGCTCCGGACAGCGTTCCCGCGGGCAGTACCGCTTCGATCGCATCCAGCGCGTCCTTATCATTGCGTATCTCACCGCGTACCGTTGAGCCGATGTGCATGACATGGGAGAACCGTTCGACGGAGTGCAGCTTTTCGACTGCTACGGTGCCGAATTTGCTGATCTTTCCCAGGTCGTTGCGTCCGAGATCGACCAGCATATTGTGCTCGGCGAGCTCCTTTTCATCACACAGCAGCTCCGCTTCCAGCGCCTTGTCCTCCTCCTCTGTTTTTCCTCTGGGTCTGGTGCCGGCGAGCGGAAAGGTATGGAGCACACCGTCCTCCAGCTTGACCAAGGTTTCCGGTGAAGCGCCCGCGACCTCTACATCCGTGCCGGAGAAGTAGAACATATACGGCGAGGGATTGATGGTTCTGAGCACCCGGTAGGTATTGAACAGGCTTCCCTCAAACGGAGCGGATAAACGGTTTGACAGCACAATCTGGAAGATATCGCCCTCGCGGATATGGTGCTTTGCTTTTTCCACCATTGCGCAGAACTTCTTTTGATCAAACAGGGGTGTGACCTCACCTGTCAGCCTTCCGGCGGGTTCACTCTTCTTAGCGCCGTTTTTCAGAAGATCGCTGAGCTGGGAAAGCTCCATGACTGCCTTGTTGTAGCCGACCTCTACGTCATCAAGCGGCATATTGACGATGAGGATGATCTTTTGTTTCAGATGATCGAAGGCGATCACCTTGTCGAACAGCATCAGATCAACGTCCTTGAAGTTCTCTGTATCCTCCGTGTCACGTTTCACGCTTGGTTCGCTGTAAGCGAGATAATCATAGGAAAAATAGCCGACCAGTCCGCCCGTGAAGGGAGGCAGATAATCAAAACGCGGACTCTTGTATTCGCTGAGGATCTGCCGCAGATATGCAGAAGGATCATCGGTTTTGACCTTGAGGTTTCCGAGCTTCATTTCCCCTTCTATGCAGGTGATCTCCATCTTTGGCTCAAAGCCGAGAAAGGTATACCGGCCCCATGTTTCGTTCGATTGAGCAGATTCCAGCATATAGCAATGTGTCGAAACATTTTTCAGGATCCTCATGGCTTCGATGGGTGTGGTGAAATCCGACAGGATCTCCGTGCTCACCGGAAGTACATTGTATCGAGCCGATGCCGCGATCTCCTTGACCTGAGAATAGTCCGGCAGTATTTTCATATTTGACCCTCCGTTTACAAAATTTAAAAACAAAAACGTCCTCGGCAGAATTAACTTCTGCCAAGGACGAATAACAGCTTATCCGCGGTGCCACCTTGATTTCACAGCATGACCTGTGCGCTTAGCGGGATACCAGCATATCCCCGGCAAATGACGTCTGCCTGCAACGTCGCAGCATACTCTGTGACAAAAGTCACATTTGACTGCGCCCTCAGCGGTCCATTTGACGACTTGTTTCTGACCCGACTCTCAGCAATGCGGGTTCTCTGTACAGGCATCATCGCCGTTATCTCCGCTTCAACGGTTTGATGTGTTAAATTATTTCATACTATAGCATAACAAAAAACCATTGTCAATAGTTTTTTTTGCATAATCACCCGAACAACGTATATATTTTCGTTGTTATGATCGGCGGCATCATTCAGATATCGGCAACAGATCCGATCACTTTTTCCACAGTCCGTGGAGATTGCAGTAGGCGTATGCCGCCTCAAATTTTTCGCCGTCGCACAGCGCGAAGCAAGCCATCGGCTTGTCGCCGGGCTCCAGTATCTTGCGCTGATTGCCCTGATCGGTGCTGATCGCGATCCACTCGATATAATGCTCCGGAGCCATCGGGTGAGCGACCTCACCGACCGTAACGATCACCTTTCCGTCTTTGATCTCGACGACCGGCACATGCTTTTCGACGGCGGCGTCAGCAGTGCCCGGAACGATCTCCGTCATCTTTTCGCCGCAGCAGGAGATCGGCGCTCCGCTCGCTTTGACAACAGCAATGATGTTGCCGCAGTGTTTACATTTGTAAAATTTCAATTCCATCAATAACCTCCTGAAATAATGTAGATTAAGTTATACCTCACGGCAGATACTTGCCCGAAGCAAGATACAGCCGATACCATTCGTTGTGGGTGAGGTCGACCTTTGTCGCCTCGCAGATATCCCTCAGATGATGCGTATTCATCGTTCCGACGATCGTCTGGATCTTGGCGGGATGGCGCAGGATCCAAGCGATCGCGATCGCGGTCTTGGATACGCCGTACTGCTCGCCGAGTTCACTGAGAACACGGTTCAGCTCGGGCAGCTCGGGATCATCGACAAAACATCCTTGGAACAAGCCCTTCTGCAGCGGAGACCACGCCTGAACGGTGATGTCGTGCAGACGGCAGTAATCGAGCGTGCCGTTGTCACGGTCGATCGAGCGCTCTGACGTAAGATTGTTGACATAAAGCGTCTGATCGATGAGCTGACTTTGATCCAGCGAGAATTGAAGCTGGTTGAACACAAGCGGCTGACGGATATATTTTCTCAACACCTCGAGCATCATCGTCGGAACGTTGCTCACACCGAAAAAGCGCACCTTGCCGCTCTTCTCCAATTCATCGAACGCCTCAGCGATCTGTTCCGGCTCATACAAGAGGTCGGGACGGTGCAGCAGCAGCGCGTCAAGATAATCGAGTTTCAACCTGCGCAGGCTGTCGTTGACGCTTTCAAGAATGGTTTCCTTTGACCAGTTGAACTCACCCTTTTCGGAAAGGATGCCGCACTTGCTCTGGATATAGACGTCCTCACGGCGGATTCCTGTTTTGGGAAACGCGTCTCCGAAGCGCGTTTCCGCCTCGCCGTCCCTGCCGTAGCAGGTGGCGTGATCAAAGAAGTTGATCCCCAGCTCATAGGCTGTGCGTATGAGGTTCGCCGCGTCATCTGTATTCAGCGCCGGCATCCGCATACATCCGAGGATGATCTGAGAAGCGCCTTGAGGTCCGTTGACGATATCGATCTGTTTCATATTGCTCAGCCTTTCCGTTGTTCGTAAATAATTCGTTGCGTGTATGTTTATGCAATTCATTCTATCCTACAGCGTCATCTTTGTCAATGCTTTTCGTACCGGGGAGAGTGATTCTTGCAACAGTCGGACGGAGTGAGACCGAACTTCTCAAAGAATGCGCGCGAAAAGGAAAAGTATGATAGATCAGAAAACCGCTTGACAGAGCAATCTCCGAAACCTTTATCATTTCTTTCGGAATGTGCTGAACAGACTGTAAACGGTTCAGCGCCTCGTGGCAGAGGCAAAATAGTTGTTCGTCAATTCGATCATCAAACGTGTTGATGTTTACCGTGATTATGAGTTGAATAACGAACTAATGAAAAAGGGATCGGATCTTCTATTCAGTCAGAGTCTGCGACACAGTATCACATTCTCGAACTTCGACTACGATTTTACCATTCACCTTTCCTCTGTCAAGAGCAATACACGCTTCCCGGATATGGTCGAAATCAAACGTCGCGCCTATCAGCGGTTTCAGATGATACACGTCCATAAAGCAAAAAATATCCTTTATCATCTTCTGCGTCGGATAGTTGCTGAAAAAGCCTGTCAGGTACACTCCGTTGGGGATGTCCTTGATCGGGTCAAAGCCGTTCCACTCATACACCTTGCCGAGAACGCCTGTGTTGCAGACGACCGCGCCCTCTTCGAGCGCAAACATCGTATCTCTGAGGGTTTTGATCCCGACAAGCTCCAGTGCTTTAGTAATGCCGCTGATCTTGCCCTTTATCGTGCCGTTATCAAGAATACACTCGTCACAGCCTGCTTCTTTTAAAAGCGGCAGTTTATCCTCTTTATGCGTTGTACCAATAACGGTACAGCCGAGTGCTTTGGCGAGTTGGATCGCCACATAGCCGAGAGCGCAGGTCGCGCCTCTTATCAGGAGTTTGTTATCGGGCTTCGGCCGAAGGCATTGAAACAGCGACCCCCAAGCGGTGAAATAGGTTTCGGGGATCGCTCCCATCTCAGCCCACGACAGCTTGCTCTCCACAGGAAAAACATGGTGTGTCGGCAATAAGGCGTACTCAGCGTAACTGCCGTTGAACGACCGCCCCATGCCGCCCATCAGGGCGACGACCTTTTGTCCGATATTAAATCCGCTGTCGGACGGGTCGGCGATCTCTCCGACGCACTCGATACCGGGGATGATCGGCTTTTTGATATAGTCATTTTCTATTTCAAATTCTCTTAAAATCTGTTCCGAGTGATTCAGTCCGAATGCCTTGATCTTCACGAGCACCCAGCCGGATTTGACCTTCGGCACTTCCACTTCTGATAAAACAATATCTTCCGCCTTTGTCGGCTTCGTCAATACAACTGCTTTCATCATCTCACACCTCAATCAGTCCGTTCTCTACACTTGCCCAGCACTGCGGATCATCGGCGTAGAAATCACCGTTTGTGCCTTTTGCGACGGCAGGACACCCTCTGCACCATGCGAGCAGTTTACATCTTGAACACTTGCTGAACTTGGTAAACTCCCGATAACTCTCCATAGAAGTCAGCCACACATCAGCGAGCCTATCCTCAAACACATTCCCGACCTTGCTTTCCGCCACTCTGCGGCAAGCGTAGATATCGCCCGTCGGCAGTATCGTGATGTGACAAGCGCCGCAGTTGCATCCGCCGTACATCATACTCTTTTCGGCGTTATCGGGGATGGTGAACTCTCCTGTTTCGTATTCATAGAGCGTCCAGAGGTGGTCTTTCTTATTGAAATAGGTCTGACAGCCTTCCGCATCATACTCCTTGAACTTCTTGTCGCAGGCCGCAAGCAAGCTGCGGTACTCCTGCGCCGTCATACTCGCGTCAAGGTCGCCGCCGCTCGGCACATAACGGGAGAAGGCAAAAACATTTGCGCCCGCTTCGACCACCGCATCGATAATTCCCGTGACCTCGCTCATATTGGTTTTGGAAACCGTCGTCATGATCACCGAACGGATACCCGCTTTATTGATACATTTTACCTTTTCGAGCGTGCAGTCGTAGGAGCCGGGCTTACGGAACCAATCGTGCGTTTCACGCAAGCCGTCGAGAGAGAGCTGATACTTTTCACAGCCGAACCACTTTAATTCCCTGCACACCTGGTCGTTGAGGAGGAACGGATTGCCGAGGATCGTGAATTGAATGTCGTGATCGTGAAACAGCTCCAGCAGCCGCCAAAAGTCAGAATGCAGAATCGGATCGCCGCCCGTCAGATAAAAGTACGGCGTGCGCCCGAACACCTCGCAAAAATCAAGGCAGTTGTAGAAGGTGTCCTGCATCTGCTCCCATGTCATGGATTTCAGGCAGTTGTGTTTGCCGTCCGAGAAGATGTAGCAGTGCTTGCACCGCTGGTCACATTCATCCGTGATATGCCATTGAAAAGAAAAATACGGTTTCATCATGATTACCTCGCATATATAAACAGCATTTGCTGATGATTACATAATCGCCCTCCGAATCATTATCGAAGGGCATTACGGACAAGATCACTTGTCACCTGCGCCGCAGGCTGAACCGCAAGCGGACATTTTATCCGATGTGCCGCAAGCAGATGCTTTGTCGGAAGTGCCGCAGGCAGAAGCCTTGTCGGAGGTACCGCAAGCAGAAGCTGTGCCGCCCTTTGTCCAAGAAGCAATATTCGATAATGCCATAGCTGTTCTCCTTTCATAGTTTCTGATTCCATTATAAGGAGCGATCACCGGCATAACAAGTACGCACTTTTTAATTACATAGGCACCTTTTTGTAACCTATCGACAAACCACATTCTTTCTGTTATACTGTATTCAAATTCAGATATAGGAGGCGCACCATGAAAACAAAAGCCGAATTACCCGACTGTCCCGTCGCAACCACCGTCAGTCTGATCGGAAGTAAATGGAAGCTGTTGATCCTGCGAAATCTGCTCGTCAGACCGTGGCGATTCAACGAGCTGAGAAAGTCGCTCGACGGTATCAGCCAGAAGGTGCTTACCGATAGCCTGCGCTCAATGGAGGAGGACGGTATCATCACCCGCACCGTCTATCCCGAAGTGCCTCCGAGAGTGGAATACGCCCTGAGTGACCTCGGTGAGAGTATGCGCCCGATCATCAAGTCAATGGAAGATTTTGGATCGAGTTATAAAAATTTCAGAGAAAAAGAAGAATAAAAAACAGCTCCGAGTAATGAACCGCACCAGTAACTGTCATGCAGAAACTCGGAGCTGTTTTTCTCAGGCAGAGAGATATTTATAAAATGTTTCACTGTATCATCACTTCCTTGCAGTTATCGTGATCCGCGGCTTGACGGCATGCTGAAAAACTGAAAAAGCATATCATTATCATATAATAAGGAAAGCGGCTGTTGCAATCAATGTATTGCAGCAGCCGCTTCGATTAAACTGTATAGATAATTTCAGCAAAAACGATCTCACTTGCGCGTGAGTTGATATTGTTCATTTTTGCCACCCACTCTAACGGATCTTCTCCTTTGAGCTTCTCGGTAACACCTTCTTGTTCTGCAAGCTGTTTTACGAGCCGGTCATACATGTTTTGTGCTTCTTCGTTGATGTCAGCGAGGTGATCGATCAGCTTGTATTGGGTGAGTAAATTATAGTATAGGATTTTGTGATGTTCTTTGAGATAGCGTCTGCGACGCTTCTCACCTGTCGGTTCGGTCGGTGCTTCTGCCTGCGGCAGAGGTGTCCACCAGACACCCACACCCCCAGATACCGATCTCGCGCGGCTCTTGCTCAGGTAGTTTAAGATCAGGCAAATAGTAGTCACCCTGTCTGGTATAAGTTATCTTTGTGCTCATGGCCAGACCTCCTTTACTCGCACATGTTTAATCTTTGCTTTTGTGAGTTTAATGATGATCTCATCGAGCGCGTCGGTATAATGCCCGGTTTTGATTAGTTCGTTTTTCATATCAATCAAACTGTGCAAGATAATTCGACGCTCATCGGCGGTGAGGTAAAGATGATACTTCTTCAAATGTTTGCCCCCTTTGCTTTGATGCTTCTATTATATACAGGAGGCAATCCGGCGTCGAATGTGCGGATTGATTATTAATTATAAGATCGATCCAAAAGCTAATTATCCCTGAGGAGTAATGACCTTATATCTGCTAATACCATACCTATTCTCCCTTATCATGATTGACTTTGGAATCTTCGCCAGCCATTTTTTGCTGAGATTGTTGTTGCCGTAGTAGGCGTCAAAGTTGGCCACAGGCAGGACGACCCAATCGGTGTCATCGGGCTTATTGGCGAGGTAGTAGCGGATCAGCTCAGCAATAACCTCTTTCGGTACGCCGTTGGTATCTGTTGCTTCAAGCTGGCTGATCACCGTTTCAGGCAATGGGTATTCCTCCGTTCTGAGTGCGCCCGCTTCCAATCCGTCGGCGATGATGTCGTCAAAGCGGAGTGTCCATGCTCCCTTCGTATTGAGCGCAAAGATCGGCACTTGTAGCTGTCGCACCCTCTTTTTCCACTGTGACGTAAAGCCCGCAGAGAGATCCTCACACTTTTTGTATGCGGATTTGCTGACCTTATCGGGATTCGCTTTTACAAACCGAATAACACTTTTTATATGGCGGTAAAACCAACCTTTACCGTTCTCATCAACCAGCTCCGGGAAGTCGGCGGACAACTCATGAAAGTCCACCGGCGGCTCGGAGCTTTTCTTTTTGTCCGGAACACTGCACCATGCACATAACGCGTTTCGAGCTATCTCGATCCGCTCATACGGATTATTCAAAACCGAACCGTCTTTATCGTGGAATAGATAGCCCCTTGCGATTATCGTCAGTATACGACCGAAACCGGAAAACTCGGTAATCATATCAAAGGTGAAACGACCGAGATAGGTAGTGTCAGTTTTGCGGACAGCGGTATAAGTCGGCTGCTCGGTATACGCTTTGAATTCTAACCATTCGTTTGTCATCGCTTTACCTCCCTACAATTCTCTAACACTGACTCAAATCAAATTTTTCTGCACCTTTAATATGAGATGTCATCAAATTTATACAGTTGCTGACAACTGTTTTACGATAATCTCCCGTTTGATTTGTATTGCTAAGCAGAGCGTTCAAATCTTTGCCGTCATCCTGATGCTTGATGTGATCGGCAATTCCCTTTGCGCGGTACATATCGTCGAGGTCACAGATGATGTCGCCGAGGATTCTGTACCCGCTGTGACGGAAATCACAGAATAGCTTACGGTAGTCATAATCAATCATTCCCGAGATAATCTCATAGGTTGCAACCATTCTATCTGAATGTGGCGTTAAATGCCAAGCCGTTTCGGATAGTTTCAA
>OMWP01000028.1 GCA_900314795.1 uncultured Eubacteriales bacterium | reverse complement strand
GTCCAAATCTTTGATTTGGCTTACAACTCCCATGCAAGGCTCTCCCAAGAAGCGGAGCATGCTTGCGAACGCTGATTGGCTGAGAGCTACTGCTTGTCGGCGTACCGCATGGCAAAGCCTTTCGTTCCTATCATTTGCTCCCGATCACATAACGCCCGTCATTCTCGGTACGTCATAAATGCCGTACCCTACAACACGAACAGGCGTATATGCTCTGATGCTAAAATCTTGTTTTATCCCATTACAATTTGTTAGATTTCGACGGATTTTTTGCAAAATGTATAAAAATGGCAGGGATTTTCTGAAAAATTACTATGCCCGAATCGCCGTTTGTTATTGAATTAACGACCGAATTGTCATATAATTGTAACTGGTATTATTAGTATGTAATAAACCGACAGGCGGTTTGCTAATAGTCATCATATTTAGGAGGTATATATTATGGCAAGAGTTTACAATTTTTCGGCAGGTCCTTCGATGCTGCCCGAAAGCGTACTGAAGACCGCGGCTGCTGAGATGCTCGACTACAAGGGCACCGGCGAGTCCGTTATGGAGATGTCCCACCGCTCCAAGGAGTACGGCGAGATCATCACCGCGGCCGAGTCTCTCCTGCGTGAGATCATGAACATTCCCGACAACTACAAGGTCCTGTTCCTGCAGGGCGGCGCTTCCACCCAGTTTGCCGCTATCCCGCTCAACTTCATGAACGGTTCCGGCAAGGCTGACTATGTCATCACCGGTCAGTGGGCGAAGAAGGCTGCTGCCGAAGCAGGCCGCTACGGCGACGTCAACATCGTTGCTTCCTCCGCGGATAAGACCTTCTCTTATATTCCGAAGCTCGACAAGAGCACCTTTACTCCCGATGCGGACTACTTCTACATCTGCATGAACAACACTATCTACGGCACTGTTTATCATGAGCTGCCCGATACCGGCGACGTTCCGCTGATCGCTGATATCTCTTCCTGCTTCCTCTCTGAGCCGCTCGACGTTACCAAGTTCGGTATGCTCTACGGCGGCGCGCAGAAGAACGTAGCGCCCGCAGGTGTGACCATCTGCATCATCCGTGAGGATCTGCTCGGCAAGGCGAGAGATATCACCCCCACCATGCTCAACTACCAGATCCATGCGGATAACGGTTCCATGTACAACACACCTCCCTGCTACACCATCTACATCATGAAGCTCGTCCTCGAGTGGATCAAGAACGAGGTCGGCGGTCTGGAGAAGATGAAGGAGCTCAACGAGAAGAAGGCGAAGATCCTGTATGATTTCCTCGATTCTTCCGAGATGTTCAAGGGCACTGTTGTTCCCGAGGATCGTTCTCTGATGAATGTTCCGTTCGTTACCGGCGACACCGATCTGGACGCGAAGTTTGTTGCTGCCGCTAAGGAAGCCGGCTTCATCAACATCAAGGGTCACCGTACCGTCGGCGGTATGCGCGCTTCTATCTACAACGCAATGCCGATCGAGGGCGTTGAGAAGCTCGTTGCCTTCATGAAGAAGTTTGAAGCTGAAAATAAATAAACTGATTTGTAGGGCGGGGGCTTGCTCCCGCCGCAAGCTTTTCCGGTTGATAAACGAAGCGGGATCAATGTGTTCTGCTTTACCACAATGATTTATTTTGCAGTAGCGTTTCGGCGGGAGTAAACCCCCGCCCTACAGTAAATGCTTCTGCGTAAAGGAGAATTAGCTATGTACAATATTTTAAAACTCAACAAGATCGCCGCTATCGGTACCGATAGACTCGGCGCAAACTATAACTGTGTTGACGAGTGCGACGCGCCCGAGGGTATCCTCGTTCGCTCCGCTGCGATGCACGACATGGAGCTGCCCGAGAGCCTTCTCGCAGTCGCTCGTGCCGGTGCAGGCGTCAACAACATCCCGCTCGACAAGTGTGCCGAGAAGGGTATCTGCGTATTCAACACCCCCGGCGCTAACGCTAACGCTGTGAAGGAACTCGTGCTCTGCGGTATGCTCCTCGCTTCCCGTAAGGTTGCACAGGGTATCGCTTGGAACAAGACCCTCGCTGATGATGCTGGCTGCCTCAAGACTGTCGAAAAAGGCAAGAGCCAGTTTGTCGGCCCCGAGATCATGGGCAAGACCCTCGGCGTAGTCGGTCTGGGCGCGATCGGTATTCTGGTTGCTAATGCGGCTCTCGCACTGGGCATGAAGGTCATCGGTTACGATCCCTTCCTCAGCGAGGCAGGTAAGGCGAAGCTCGAGGGCGGCGTCATCATCGTCGACACCCTCGATGATATCTATGCCGACAGCGATTACATCACCCTGCATCTGCCGCTCAACGACGGCACCCGCGGCATGATCAACAACGAGACCATCGGCAAGATGAAGGACGGCGTTCGCATCCTGAACTTCGCGCGTGACGGTCTGGTTAAGTCTGAGGACATCATCGCGGCACTGGGCAGCGGCAAGATGGCGGCTTATGTCACCGATTTCGCGACCCAGGATCTGCTGACCGTAGACGGCGTAGTCGCGATCCCGCATCTGGGCGCTTCCACTCCCGAGAGCGAGGACAACTGCGCGGTTATGGCTGCCGACGAGATCAAGGATTATCTCGAGAACGGCAACATCAAGAACTCCGTCAACTTCCCGAACATCGCGAAGGATAAGACCGCTGATAAGCGCGTGACCGTATTCGGTAAGGGCATCGAGGACGCTGTTAAGGCGATCGCTGCCGACGCTGCTGTTGCGACTCGCGGCGATTACACCTACGCGATCATCGACGGCGCCGACGCTGAGGCGTTCAAGGCGATCGACGGCGTGATCCGTGTCAGAGAGCTGTAAGATTCGCAAAACGGTATCATGATTGTCATTGCGAAGCTCGCAAGAGCTGTGGCAATCTCAACCGAATAAAGATGATAACGCCCATGGTTTCGACCGTGGGCGTTTTTGTGCAGGCAGTTTTTTGTGAGGTTATAATGCATCGTTTGAGGTGGGCGTTTATCGGAAAGGTTACAGAGAGTTGTAGGGTACGGCGCTTGTCGACGTACCGTACGGCAGAGCCTTGTATTTCCTATCTTTTGCTCCCGATAACCGTAACGCCCGTCATTCTGCGGATGGTCAATGACCATCCCTACGGAAGAAGGTATTTGCTTCGCGGTGAGTAATGTTTGATGGAAAGGTTTCGGTACGTCGCAAGCGCCGTACCCTACGGATGGATTGATCTGCTTCGCGTTGGACTACATATATCGGAAAGGTTTACTGGGTTTTGCCTGAATTAACACAAAATTCACAAAGAATTAGCACTCTAACCTTGACAGTGCTAATATTTGGAGATATAATAGTATCGTAACATAAATGTCATATCGCACGGAGATTCAACCCTCCGGCGCTTTGCGCCACCTCCCTTAGGAAAGGGAGGCTTTACTATGACAAATATATCAAAGAAGGTATCAATATGGCGAAGAAACAATTCAAAACAGAATCCAAAAAACTGCTGGATATGATGGTCAACTCCATCTATACCCATAAAGAGATCTTCCTGCGTGAGCTGATCTCCAACGCGTCGGACGCGATCGACAAGCTCTATTTCCGCTCGCTGACCGACAACAGTGTCGGTATGAACCACGATGATTTCGAGATCCGTCTGACCGCGGACAAGGATAACCGCATCCTGACCGTCACCGATAACGGTATCGGCATGACTAAGGAAGAGCTCGAGAATAACCTTGGCACCATCGCGAAGTCCGGTTCGCTCGACTTTAAATCCGATGAGGAGAACAAGAGCGAGAACATCGACATCATCGGTCAGTTCGGCGTAGGCTTCTACTCCGCGTTCATGGTCGCCGATAACATCAAGGTGGAATCGAAGGCGTTCGGCTCTGACGAAGCCTTTGTCTGGGAATCCTCGGGCGCTGACGGCTATACCATCAAGCCCTGTGAGAAGGAAAAAGCCGGTACGGTCATCACCCTGCACATCAAGGAGGATACCGAGGAAGAGAAGTACGGCGCGTTCCTTGAAACCTATCGTATCCGCGAGCTGATCAAGAAATACAGCGACTACATCCGCTACCCGATCCGCATGGAGACCTCGCATAAGCAGAAGAAAGAGGGCACCGAGAACGAGTATGAGGATGTTTATGAGGATGAGACCCTCAACAGCATGACTCCCATCTGGAAGAAGCCGCAGTCTAAGGTTTCCGACGAGGAATATGCCGAGTATTACAAGGGTAAGTTCAATGATTATGAAGCGCCCCTCAAGGTGATCCGCCAGTCTACCGAGGGTAACGCGACCTATACTGCACTGCTGTTCATCCCGTCCCACGCGCCGTATGATTACTACAGCCGTGATTATGAGAAGGGCTTGCAGCTTTATTCCAGCTCCGTCATGATCATGGAGAAGTGCAAGGATCTCCTGCCTGACCATTTCAGCTTTGTCAAGGGTCTGGTAGACAGCGCCGATCTGAGCCTGAATATCTCGCGTGAGATGCTCCAGCATGACCGACAGTTGAAGATCATCGCGAAGGCATTGGAGAAAAAGATCGCCTCGGAGCTCGGCAAAATGCTGAAAAACGACCGCGAGAAGTACGAGCAGTTCTTCCGTGAGTTCGGCGCACAGCTCAAGTGGGGCATTTATTCCTCCTTCGGCGTGAATCGCGAGGAATTGCAGGATCTCATTCTTTTCAAATCCTCCAACGAAGGCAAGTATACTTCTTTAAAAGAATATATTGACCGTGCAAGAGAGAATCAGGACAAGATCTATTATGCCGTCGGCGAGACCGTCGAGAAGATCGCGATGCTCCCGCAGGTAGAATCCGTGCTTGCCAAGGGCTATGAGGTGCTCTATCTGACCGAGGACATCGACGAGTTCTGCGTTCAGATCCTGCGCAATTATGATAACAAGGACTTCCTCAACGTCTGCACCGACAACCTTGACCTCGGCGACGAGGAAGAGAAGGCGCAGCTCAAGGAAGAGAACGATAAGTCCGAGGAGCTCTTCAAATTCATGAAAGAGAGTATCGGCGACAACGTGGCGAAGGTGCGCTACACCAACACCTTGAAGAACCACGCCGTCTGCCTCTCCAGCGAGGGCAACGTGTCCGTCGGCATGGAACAGATCCTCAACAAGATGCCCGGCACGGAGGGACAGAACATCAAGGCGGAGACCGTGCTCGAGATCAACCGTGAGCATCCGATCAAGGATAAGCTGCTGTATCTGTTCGGCAACGACAAAGAGAAGCTCGCCGATTACAGCAAGATCCTCTATGCCCAGGCACGCTTGATCAACGGCTTGAACCTCGACAACCCCGCCGAGATCAGCGACCTTGTGTGTGATTTGATGGTGTAAGAATCGGAGAACAGAGAACAGATAACAGATAACAATTAAGGGAGGGCTTCGCCCTCACCCATTTAAAATGTCATTGCGAGGTATCGGCGAATAGCAGATGACGCGGCAATCCCAGTCAAAAAAAAGACGCTCGTGACTCCATCAAAGGGTCACGAGCGTTATTATTTTTGCTCTTTATTACAATTAAAAAGCCGTCAGGCTTTCCCGCCACTGTTCACTGTTATCTGTTATCCGTTAACCGATGAAAGCTTACTCCCGATATAGTCAAGCAGCTCTTCACTGCACATCTCGGTGATGTCGTCGGGGGAGTCGGGAAAAGCTAAGAGGATCTGATTTCTGTCCCTGACGATATAGCCCTCACTGCCGCTTTCGGTGCTGAGCTTGCGCATATTCGCGAGCGTGAGCTTCGAGTTGGAGAACACGCGTGAGAGCACGATGCGCAGGTTATCGTCCTCAAAGGAGTTGAAGCCGCCGATGATGACGGTCAGCGGGCAGATCCTGAGACTGCGGCTGACCTGTGTGCCCAGATCAACGGGCGTGGTAGCCGAGGTGATCAGGTGCGCTTCTCCGCCGATGGGAGCGAGCGCTTTTTTCAGCGCCTTCTCGCAGTATGAGGTTTTTTTGGAAAGGTAAAAAATCAGATTATACTTCATGGAATGATCCTTGATTCTATATGGATTCTGTTGCTTGTCAGGATACGGTTATCAATCGAAAACCGCTATTCCTTCTTGATCGCATCAAATTTCGGATAGATATCGATGCCGACGTTCAGATGGTCGAAGTCAACGCCCTCGACGCTCTTGTCCCAGCCCTTGAATACATAGGTGTAGTAGTCATCCTCGGGAATCACCGGGGTTCCGCTCGGGGTCGGCACCGGATCACCTTCCTTGACATTATAGGCGGCATACTGACTGCCGTCAAAGTTGTGGTAGGTGACGGGGAAGTAGGTAGTGGGTGGCGGATCAGTCGGCTTGGGTTCGTTTTTCTTGGGCGGTTCGGTGGGCGGCTCCGTTGGGTTCGACTCGAGCGTAGCGGTCAGGTCTTCCGACCCCTGCAGATTGCCCTTGCCGTCATACCAGTCGATCAATCCCTTGGCGTTAGCCGATTTGAAGGTCTCTGTCTCGGGACGGGTACCGCCGTAGCGTGAATAGTAAACATCGGGGAACAGCGGCGCGGAGTTGCGCGACGCAAGGCTGACGTCGACGTTTTTGTCCTCGCCGGGTCGCACCTTGCGCGCGACGACGACCAGTCGCCACTGATAGAACTCGTAACAGCAGGTGGACAGCGTGATGATCTGGTCACCCTCGTTACAGGTGACGGGGATATCAAAGAACGAGCGCACACGCATATTGTAGACAAAATTCATGAATTCTGCGTCAGAGTTGAATTCGCCCTGCATATAGTTGAAGAACTCGCCGTGTTCATAGCGTGTCGACGTCTTGAACACCGAGATGATCTTGTATTTGGCGTCACCGTCGGGAGTGTTGAAGGTGATGACGGGATGATCCTGATAAAATTCAAGATCGCCTTTGAGGTCGCCCTTTGGACTGTAGCCCAAAAGTCCGGCAAACATACTGCCGTCGAGCATATCGTGACCGTGCATAATGACATTGCGCGATTTTGCGCCCTCGGGCGAGCGGTAGTCGATGAAGATACTGCCGTACTCGGAGCTTTCTTCTTTATAGGTGCGTTTAAGGTAGTATTGGTGATAGCGGTCGTCTCCCTCGTGATACAGCACGGGGTAATCGATCTTGGTGTCGGGGATGGTGATCCAGCCGACGATCTCCTCATTGATCGCCTTGAGCGCGTCCCAATCCTGTTCGGGACCGTCGCTGTCGCCGCCGTCCTTATCTTTGTTATGGGCGATGGTTTGGATCTCGCTGTTGACGGCGTCGTTACGCATCGGACCGAAGATATAGAACTCTAACACATAGATCAGCGCGCCGATGAACGCGACGATCGCGATCAGTACAACGATCTTGCGGATCTTCTGTTTTTTGGTGTCCTCTTTCTGCGGAATAAAGGAACGGAAAAATCCCTGCTTCTTCGGCGCTGTAGGAGCGGTCGCGGCAGAAATATCGATTTGATTGAGCTGAGGATCGACTTCTCTGCCCTGTTGATCGAAGAATGCGACGCCGACAGGGTACAGCTCCGCGTTTTTGGTGAATACGTCATTGGAGGCGGCAACACCGTTGCGGATCAGCTCCTTGATCTCCCCGCCTGTCAGTGAGGCACAGGGCAGGGCAATGAATCGCTTTCCCGAATACGAAAAGCAGTAGCCTTTGTAGCCGTTGCCCAAATCGCCGATGGAAGAGACCTTCAGCTTCGGCGTCAGATCACGATGCTCTTTATCGCGCGGGATCGTCGCTTCGATATCTTCGATCGTCCTGTAAAACAGCTTGCGAAAGGAGCTGTTATCGGTCGTGCTCAATGCGTTGACGAACAGGAACAGATCACTGTCGCTTGCGTTGAGCTTCTCTAAGATCGCTTTTGACAGCTTTTTGGCGTCGGCGGCACATTCGGTGGTGTGCTGCAGCTCGATGCCATCCACGCTGAGCGCAGCGCTGATCTCGTCTGTCGCATTGTTATATGCGGCGGTGTCGGCTTTATTCTTTTGTACGGAAAACAATTCACATTTGAACATAGAAGATCCTTCTTACTCCGGACAGAATGATGCGCCTTGACGGTAACGCCCGGAAACGGTGGATTATTTAGGCTCGGCGCAAATAACGGTGATACCGGCTTCTGTCGCCGCTTTAGCAGTGTAGTTCTTACCGTTCGCGGTAAAGCTGATGGTGTCCTTTTTGAGGTCATCCGCCGTCAGCTTGATCGCATCCAGGCTGTCGGCCTTGGCTACGCCGTCAACGGTAGAGCTGATCACGGTATCGTTTTTGACTACGATCATGTTGTTGCCGCATTTCTCGGCGAGGTTATCACCGTTAACGTCGGCATAGGCTGTGGTCTTACACTCGATGATGACAACACCGGTACCGTCGGTACGCTTTACGCCTGCCAGCAGGCTGTAGGTACCGTCATCTTCGTTATAGACCGGATCGGTCATTTGCTTTACGGTAGCGTTTCTGATGACGCTCGCAAAATTCTTTTTGTCGTCAAGCTCCTTGAGCTTTTTACCCTTATCGCCTGCCGGATAGGAGCCGACGATGTTATGGTTCTCATCCGCAACAGTGAGGCTCACAAGAGAGAGATTCTTAGCGATATTCTCATAATCCTCATCTGTGCTGTCCTTGGTGATCATCATGGCAGCGATGTTAGCTGTTTTGAAGATGTCGGTCGCAAACATGGATTCGTTACGCTTTTGATCGTGAACGAAGTCCGAGATCTTTCCCTTGGCGTACTCCAGGTTGGCGGCAAAGCCTTTGCTGACGCCGCATCCGGCGAGGAGCGCACAGACCAGAACGACTGCTAATACGATTGTGACTACTTTTTTCATGACAAATCCTTTCCGAAAGAGTTTCTCTTTCATGTTTTTTATTCAGAAAGGGGTTTCCTTTCTGTGGAGCAGACACTGACAGAAATGTACTTTGATCCTATCGTTGTCTGCATAATTCCGAATTAGAATTAAAAATCGATCGTCTTGACCGTGGTGTTTTGGATCGCTTCTTCAATCAATTCGTCGAGCCCCGCTTCACGCTCCGCTTGCTCGACAAAATGCAGGATGGGCTTGGTGCGCGGATGCTTGGGGGTGAAGATGGTACAGCAATCTTCATATGGCTCGATCGATGTTTCAAAGGTGCCGATGCGGCGCGAGATGTTGATGATCTCCTGCTTGTCCATGCCGATCAGCGGACGGAATACGATCTTGCCCGCGGCGGCATTGGTGCAGTTCAGCGCGTACATCGTTTGTGACGCGACCTGACCGAGGCTTTCGCCCGTGATCAGCGCGCCGGACTTGGTCTGTTCGGCGACGCGGGTGGCGATCTTCATCATCACGCGGCGGAGCAGAATGGTGAACAGCTCCTCGGGACAGCGGTCGCGCATGGTCTCCTGCACCTTGGTCAGCGGCACGGTGTGCATCTCGATGGAGCCTGCGAATCGACTGACCTCTTTTAAGAGCTTCTCGACCTTCAAGCGTGCGCGCTCGGAGGTATAGGGCGGGCTCTCAAAGTGCACGGCGTTGAGCTTTAATCCGCGCTTTGCCATCATATAGGCGGCGACGGGGGAGTCGATACCGCCGCTGATGAGGACGGTCGCAAGTCCCGAGGTGCCGACAGGCATACCGCCCTGTCCGCGGATGGTCGCGCATCGGATATAGGCGCCGAAGTCGCGCACCTCAACAGTGACGGTCACTTCGGGATTCTTAACGTCTACCTTAAGATGGGGACAGGTCTCCAGCAGCTTGCCGCCGACCTGTGCCGAGATCTCGGGGGATTTGTAGGGAAAGCGCTTGTCGGAGCGCTTTGATTCGACCTTAAATGTTTTTGCGTCCTCTAAGAATTCCTTGCAGTAGAGGGGCGCTTTTGCGAGGATATCGTCGAGCGTCTTGTCGCATACGCACGCGCGTGAGAAGGTGACGATGCCGAACACCTCTGAGATACGCTCGCATACGTCGTCGAGGTCGATGTCCTCGGACTGCGGAATGACGTAGATGGTGGACTGGGCGATCTTGATGGTGAACTTGCCGAGTCCGCGCAGACGGTATTTGATATTTTTGATGAGTACGTCCTCAAATGTGCGGCGGTTGAGTCCCTTTAAGACCATTTCGCCGAGCTTTATCAATATGATTTCTTGCATAAATTAAGATTCCTTTTTCGGTTATAGTGTTGTAGGGGAGGGGCTTGTTCCTCCCGTGTTATCCCAATATGAAATCAGTAACAAAGAGACAGGTGAATCTGATCCGCATGATAAAGCGATGATACAGAAATGTTTCGGGAGCAGCAAGCCGCTCCCCTACATTATTTCCTTTGCAACGTCGCGATACCGCTCTGCAGACCCTCGATCAGCGCGTCGATATCTTCCGTAGTGTTGTATCGTGAAAAGCTGATTCTCAGGGAACTGTCGATGCGGTCGTCGGACAGTCCCATCGCCTCGAGCACATAACTGCGTTTGCCCTTGGCGCAGGCGCTCGATGAGCTGACATATACGCCTGATTCCTCCAGATGATGGAGCATGGTCTCACTGCGGATACCGGCGACGGAAATGTTGATGATATACGGCAGGGCGTCGATGGGGGAGTTGACGGCAACATCGTCGATCGCCTGTAGCTGATCGAGCGCGTAGCGGTTCAGCTTTTTGATATGATCTGTGTGAAGTGATAAATCAGGAAAAACAGCCGCGGCTGCCGCGCCGAACGCGGCGATCAGTGGGGCGCTTTCCGTGCCGGGGCGGAGCTTTTTCTGTTGCTCGCCGCCGTACAGGAGCGGCAGGATCCGTGCGCCGTCGCGGATGTACAGCGCACCGCAGCCCTTTGCGCCGTGGATCTTGTGCGCGCTGATACTCACCAGATCCGCACCGAGCTTCTTCGGTTTGACGGGCATTTTGCCGTATGCCTGCACCGCGTCGGAGTGGAACAGCGCTACGGGACAGTTTTTATGTACCAGTTTAGCGATCCGCTCGATCGGCTGGATCGCGCCTGTTTCGTTATTCACCGTCATGATGCTGACGAGGATGGTTTTGTCGGTGAGCAGCACTTTGAGCGCGTCGATATCGACAACGCCCTGTTCGGTGACAGGGGCAAATTGTACGTCGAAGCCCAACTCGGCAAGACGCTTGGCGCTCTCATACACGGAGCTATGCTCGATCGCGGAGACGATCACGCGGTCACCGCGGCGCTTGAGCGCCTGTGCCGCGCCGAACAGCGCGGTGTTGTTCGCTTCGGTACCGCCCGAGGTAAAATAGATGGTTTTCGGCTGAACCGACAGCGAGTCGGCAATGATCCCGCGCGCTTCTTCTACAGCGGTTTCCGCCCGGATCCCTGCCTTGTGCAGAGAGGACGGATTGCCGTAATTCTCGCGCATCATGCGGTATGCCGCGTCCGCCGCTTCCTCGCACACCTGCGTGGTGGCGCTGTTATCTAAATAATGGATGTTCATAGTTCAAGTCTTTCGTATCTGTCCTTATGACAATCTTATATCAGTATAATTATATATCTATAAAGGGATAATTACAAGAAGCAGATTGAAATTTTTGTTGAATAATTTGTGAACGAGGGCGGATACTAGTTTCGGTGATATGATGACAAAGAAAAAATATTCCGAACTGGTCAAACAACGCTCCCGCAACAGTAATCTGTGGCTCGACTGTCTGAAAGCCTTTTTGATCGGCGGCGCGATCTGCACGATAGGGCAGGGGATACTGGAGCTGTTCCTTGTGTTAGAGCTGTCGGAGAAAGATGCCAAAACCCTGACCTCGGTGTCGCTGATCTTCATCGGTGTACTGCTCACCGCACTCCATCAGTATGAAAAGCTCGCCAAGCACGGCGGCGCGGGCACACTGGTGCCGATCACGGGCTTTGCGAACGCGATGAGCTCCCCCGCGATCGAGTTCAAGGCGGAAGGGCTGATCACCGGACTGGCGGCAAAGATGTTCATCATCGCGGGACCCGTGCTGGTATACGGGACAGCTGCCGCCGTGATCTACGGCTTGATCTACTGGCTGACGACTGTCTGATTGTTCAAGGCAGGGGTTCTAAAGCAATCAAATGATGAGATACTCCGATAATTGTGAATGAATCGTTAAATAATAGAAAACAGTTTGTGAGAATTGTCGTAAATTATTGACAAAGGGGTCAAAAGTTTTATAATGAAAATGTAAATAATTGGAGTAGGAGGGGACTATGCTCTGTTATCATTGTATGCGTGAAAAAGGCGACGCCGCTGTCTGTCCTCACTGTCACGCACAGGACAACGCTGTGTTGCAGCCGCATCAAATTGCGCCCGGTACCATGATCGGCAATCGCTATACGCTTGGGAATGTGATCGGCGAGGGTGGCTTCGGCATTACTTATATCGCGCTGGAAAACACCTTGGGGATCACCGTGGCGATCAAAGAATACTATCCTTTCGGGTATTGCAACCGTAACTCGACGGCGAGCAATACCGTATCGGTGACTTCCGATGATAAACAACAGATCTTTGAAAAAGGGCGCTCTCGTTTTTTGAGAGAAGCAAAAACGCTGGCAAAGTTCCAGGTCGATCCCGGTGTCGTCAATGTTATTGATTTTCTCGAAGAGAATAATACCGCCTATATCGTCATGGAATTCCTCGACGGTATCGATCTGCGTGAATACCTCAGGCAAAACGGAAATCTGGCTCCCGAACAGGCGGTACAGATGCTGCTCCCGTCGATGCGCGCATTGGACAAGATACATAAAGCAGGCGTGATCCACAGAGATATCAGCCCCGATAATATTATGGTGCTGCGTGACGGCAGCCTGAAGCTGATGGATTTCGGAGCGGCGCGCGACTTTGAGGGTGTTGACAGCCGTTCAATGTCGATCATGCTCAAGCAGGGCTACGCTCCCGCCGAGCAGTACCGCCGCAACGGCGAGCAGGGTCCGTGGACGGATGTATACGGTATGTGCGCGACCATTTACCGCGCCATCACCGGCGTGACCCCGGTCGACTCGATCGACCGTGTGTATCAGGATACGCTGCAGACGCCCTCACAGTGCGGTGTGAAGATCACTCCCGCGCTGGAGAATACCATCATGTATGGCTTGGCAGTCCATAAAGAGAACCGCTGTCCGGATATGAATACGCTGATCGATCTCTTTGAGAAGGCGCTCAGAGGACAGAATATCCCCGCCGGCGCTGTTGCAGGCGCCGCGGTATTCCGTGATAACCGCACAGGCGATCCGAATCAAACGGTCGCCGCGGATGCGTATCATACGCGATATGCCCAAAACAATCAGCAGCATCCCGATCAGTATCAGCGTGGCTATCAGCCTCCGGTTCCGCCCTATCCGCCGCAGCCGCAGCCGCGTCAGCCTATGCCGCGCAAGCGCTCATATGCGCCGATCATTGCGGGTCTGCTGGTATTTATCGCGGTGCTTTCGGTCGTGATCACGGTAGTAGCTGTCACCAACCGCAATCAAGACAACTCCTCTTCTGCTGTTGAGGCTGAGACCGCACAGATGCAAAAAATTCCCAATCTGACCGGTATGACGAAAGAGGAAGCGATCAATACACTCAGCAAAATGGGGTTGAGCGTTGATAACTTTATTGAAACAGAGACGGAAAAGCAATCCGCAGGCAAGGTCTTTGATCAGGTTCCGAAGAGCAATACTGAGGTTCCTTCAGGTACCGCCGTCACGGTTTATGTCGCGAAGACGCCTGAGACGCAAGCGCCTGAGCCGGTAGTCGAATCGAAAATCGAAGTTTCCAAAAATCAGGATCAACATCAGGATGATACCCCCTCTTCCGGCGTACTGTACTGTACCGCAAGGTCGTATGTGGTCGTGCATAGGAGCGCGGGAACAGGCAGTGCCGAGCTGGGCAAGATCTGGAAGGGCGCTTCTGTGAAAAATCTCGGTTATTCCTCAGGCTGGTACTATATTGATGACGGTTCAGTACGCGGTTATGTCAGCGCCGACTATGTTTCATCCAGCGCTTCGGATATCCCCTCTTCAACCGATCCCATCTATGTGGATGATGATATTGACGATGGCTTTTTGGCGTTACGCGCGTCCGCGTCCGAGAACAGCACCAAGCTGCTCGAGATTCCCACCGGCGCTACGATAACGTATCTGGGCACCGCGCAGGACAACGGCTATGTCCGCAGTGACGGCTACCACGTCAGATGGGCAAAGGTGCGATATAACGGCAAAGAAGGCTATGTGTACGATCTCTATGTCCATGACTGATCCGAACAATTGAATCGATCATAAAAGATCGCCCTGTATGCTGTGTTTGGCATACAGGGCGTTTTGCATTTCTTTGTCTAGTCATTGCGAAGAGCTTGACACGCGTGTCAGCCCTGTGGCAATCTCAACCGAATAAAATGCTTGATTCCATGCGTTGCTTACGAGAGGGCTATTGAGGGACAATGCTGATCTCGCCGGAGTTGAGCGTGGTGATGACGCCGTTTTCTTCGACGACCAGTCCGCCGTCAGCATCGATATCAACGGCTTTTGCGGTATGAGGAATATCGTTTTGCGTGTAGCGGACAGCTCTGCCGAGACAGAAGTTCAGCGCCTTATATTTTTCTATAACAGAATTATCATTGAGACAATGAAAATACTTGATCAGCCTTGCCGTGATGGTGCCGCACAGGGCGTTGACCTCGATATCGCCGAAGTTGCCGGCATTCGCGGCGAATTCCTCGGGGAACTGCCGGGTGCACAGATTCATCCCGATGCCGACGATCACAGCGCGGGGGCGGTTGCCGTCGTCACAAACCAGCTCAGTCAGGATGCCCGCGGCTTTTTTACCGTCCACATAGATATCGTTGACCCATTTGATCGCGGGGCGACTATCACTCAGCGTGCTGACAGCTTCACAAACCGCTACAGCGGCGGCACAGGTGATCTTTTGCACACTTGCCGAGGGAGCGGACAGGGGGAGGGAGAGGGTCATATACAGCCCCGTGTCCTTAGGTGAATAGAAGCTGTGACCGCGTCTGCCGCGACCCGCAGTCTGGTGGGTCGTCGCGTACAGGCAGATACCGTTGTCTGAGCGGCGTTTTGCTTCATTATTGGTGGAGTCGATACTGTCGTACACTCGGATCATGACAGGATCGGAGCAGTATTCTCGGATTGTTTTGGAATTGAGCTTCATTTTATCGTTCCTTACAGAGAGAACACATGATTCTCCCACGATATTAGTACATTGTTTCATAAAAAATGAGCGTATTACAACAGAATTGTATAGTTTTCATAAACGGCGCCCAAATACTATGATATAAAACATTAAACGGTGTCGGGTGTTCCCGATACTTTCGAGAACAAAAGGATTTTTGTTATAATTGCAAATTAGAATTAAAAGCAAACTTTTTCAAAAAATCTATTGACATTCTTGACGAAATCATATAAACTACTAGAATGTATCATTATGGGAACATTTACGCCTGCTGTGTCAGACGGAATTTTCGACAAAGTATAATAGCAAAGTCGGAGCCGTTTGTCAAGAGGCAATTTGGAAACAATCTTGTCACTATTCATCGGTTGAGATCGCCGCGGCTTTAGCAAGCCTCGCAATGACGATCGGTATTGACAGTTTTATTTCTAATCAATGTTTTCCGTGAACTATCAAAAGAAGGAGTGATGTGCTTTTGGTCAATGTCAAAGACGTTAAATTGGGCAAAGCAGAGCGTAAGAGCTTCGGCAAGATTGAAGACGTCATCAATATGCCGAACTTGATCGAGATCCAGAAAAAATCCTATCAGTGGTTCCTCGAGGAAGGACTCAAGGAGGTCTTCAAGGATGTATCCGGTATCAACGACTACCAGAACAACCTTGTGCTCGACTTCATTGATTATTCTCTCGATGTGGATCATCCGAACTATTCGGTCATCGAATGCAAGGAGAGAGACGCGACCTATTCCGCAGCACTGCGTGTTACCGCGCGTCTGCTGAATAAGGAGACCGGCGAGATCAAAGAGAGTAACGTCTTTATGGGCGATTTCCCCTTGATGACCGACTCCGGTACCTTCGTCATCAACGGCGCTGAGCGTGTTATCGTATCTCAGCTCGTTCGTTCTCCGGGCGTTTATTTCAAGATGAACCATGATAAGACCGGTAAGGAGCTGTTCTCCTCCACCGTCATCCCGAACCGCGGCGCATGGCTGGAGTATGAGAACGACGTCAACGACGTATTCTATGTCCGTATCGATAAGAATCGCAAGCTGCCGATCACCGTTTTCCTGCGCGCCTTAGGTCTGGGCACCGACGGCGATATCGTCGAGATGTTCGGCGATGACAAGCGCATTAAGGCAACCTTTGAAAAGGACGGCTGCAAGAGCGTTGAGGACGGTCTGATCGAAGTTTACCGCAAGCTGCGCCCCTCTGAGCCTCCCACCATCGAGAGCGCTCAAACGCACATCAATAACCTCTTCTTTGACCCGAGGCGCTACGATATGTCGCGCGTCGGCAGATATAAATACAATAAAAAGCTGAATCTGGCAGGTCGTATCACCGACCACACCCTGACCCAGCCTGTTGTCGCGCCCCGCACCGGTGAGGTGCTGGCACAGCGCGGCGATACCGTCACCCGTGAGATGGCGGCTGAGATCGACAACGCGGGCGTCAAGTTCGTTTACATCGCCGCTGAGGACGGTCACGAGGTCAAGGTGCTCTCTAACGGCATGGTCGATATCAACGCGTATGTTGACTTTGACTGCACCGAGCTCGGCATCAAAGAGCGCGTATCGTTCGACGTACTGTGCGAGATCCTCGACTCCTGCGAGAATGAGGATGAGCTCAAGGCTGAGATCGAGCGCCGCGCAGGCGAGCTCGTTCCCAACCACATCACGGTCGAGGACATCTTTGCTTCCGTCAACTATATGAACTGCTTAGCGGAGCATATCGGCACCACCGACGATATCGACCACTTGGGCAACCGCCGCATCCGCTGCGTCGGCGAGCTGCTGCAGAACCAGTTCCGCATCGGCTTTTCCCGTTTGGAGCGCGTGATCCGTGAGCGCATGACCCTGCAGGCGCAGGATCCCGAGGCGCTCTCTCCCGCAACTTTGATCAATATTCGTCCCGTGACCGCGGCGATCAAGGAATTCTTCGGTTCCTCTCCGCTGTCCCAGTTTATGGACCAGAACAACCCCCTCGCCGAGCTGACACATAAAAGACGTCTGTCAGCTTTGGGTCCCGGCGGTTTGAGCCGAGACAGAGCGGGATTCGAGGTGCGTGACGTACACTATACCCACTACGGCCGTATGTGCCCGATCGAGACCCCTGAAGGCCCCAACATCGGTCTGATCTCCTATCTCGCGACCTTCGCGAAGATCAACGAGTACGGCTTTGTGGAAACTCCCTTCCGCAAGATCGATAAAGAGACCGGCATCGTCACCAAGGAAGTTGTCTATATGACCGCTGACATGGAGGACGAGTTCTATGTCGCACAGGCGAATGAGCCCCTCGATGAAGAAGGTCATTTCGTGCATAAAAAGGTCGTCGGCCGTCATAAGGACGAGTTCGTCGAGCTCAAAGCCTCCAAGTTTGATTACATGGACGTCAGCCCCCGCATGGTCGTCTCCGTCGCTACCGCGATGATCCCGTTCCTCGAGAACGATGACGCGAACCGTGCGCTGATGGGCGCGAACATGCAGCGTCAGGCTGTTCCGCTGATGGTCACCGAGTCTCCGATCGTCGGTACCGGTATGGAATACAAGGCGGGTACCGACTCCGGCGTCTGCGTACTGGCAGATGACGACGGTACCGTCATGAGCGTTGACGCGAACCACATCACCGTTCAGTATGATAACGGCAAGGTCAAGGAGCATGAGGTCATCAAGTTCCTCCGCTCCAACCAGGGCACCTGTATCAACCAGATCCCGATCGTCGAGCGCGGACAGCGCGTCGTCAAGGGCGAAGTTCTCGCCGACGGCCCCGCTACCAAGAACGGCGAGATCTCCTTAGGTAAGAACGCTTTGATCGGCTTCATGACCTGGGAAGGCTACAACTACGAGGACGCGGTACTGATCAACGAAAAGATCGTCCGCGATGATGTATATACCTCCATCCATATCGAAGAGTATGAGATCGACGCGCGCGATACCAAGCTCGGACCCGAAGAGATCACCCGCGACATCCCGAATGTCGGTGAGGATATGCTCAAGGATCTGGACGAGAACGGTATCATCCACATCGGCGCCGAGGTTCATGCCGGCGATATCCTGGTCGGTAAGGTCACCCCCAAGGGTGAGACCGAGCTGACTGCCGAGGAGCGCCTGCTGCGCGCCATCTTCGGCGAAAAGGCGCGCGAGGTCAGAGATACCTCCCTGCGCGTCCCCCACGGCGAGAGCGGTATCGTTGTCGACGTCAAGGTGTTCACCCGCGAGGACAGCCGCGATGAGCTGCAGCCCGGCGTGAACAAGGTCGTCCGCTGCTATCTGGCGCAGAAGCGCAAGATCTCGGTCGGCGATAAGATGGCGGGTCGTCACGGTAACAAGGGTGTCGTATCCCGCATCCTGCCGCAGGAGGATATGCCCTTCCTGCCCGACGGTACTCCGCTGGATATCGTCCTCAACCCCCTGGGCGTACCTTCCCGTATGAACATCGGTCAGGTGCTCGAGGTTCACCTCGGCTACGCTTGTAAGGCGCTTGGCTGGAAGATCATGACTCCCGTTTTCGACGGCGCTCACGAGCAGGACATCTTTGAGCTGTTCGAGCGCATCAGAGATAAAGACGATTATAAAGATATGCGTGACGAGACCGGTATCGACTTCGGCGAATGCTTCCGCCAGAACGGTATCTCCATGGAGTGTAAGACCCGTCTGCGCGACGGCAGAACCGGTGAGTTCTTCGATAACCCCGTCACCGTCGGCTACATGTACTATCTCAAGCTGCATCATCTGGTCGATGATAAGATCCACGCGCGTTCCACCGGTCCTTACAGCCTGGTCACCCAGCAGCCGCTGGGCGGTAAGGCGCAGTTCGGCGGTCAGCGCTTCGGTGAGATGGAAGTTTGGGCGCTGGAGGCTTACGGCGCTGCTTACACCCTGCAGGAGATTTTGACCGTGAAGTCCGACGACGTCGTCGGTCGTGTCAAGGCGTATGAATCCATCGTCAAGGGTCAGAACATCCCGACGCCGGGTATCCCCGAGTCCTTCAAGGTTCTGATCAAAGAGCTGCAGAGCCTGTCGCTCGACGTCCGCGTACTCAACGACGAGGGTAATGAGATCGACCTCAAACAGCATTTCGATGAGGATGACGATATCGCTGTCGCATCCGAGGACGAGACGCTCGAAGAGGATCAGGTCATGACCTCGATGGACGGCTTCCTGCTCGATGAAGATCAGGACGAAGAGGGCAACATGTTCGACGAAAAATCCATTTATGAGGATCAGGACGACATGCTCGATTATGACGATTTCGGATCCGACGAAGTTTAAAAAGGAGGGGCTAACATGGATAATAATGTATTTGATTCAATCAAAATCGGTCTTGCTTCTCCCGATCAAATAAGAGAATGGTCTTACGGTGAGGTCAAAAAGCCGGAGACGATCAACTACAGAACCTTAAAGCCGGAGCGTGACGGCTTATTCTGCGAGCGCATTTTCGGACCGACCAAGGACTGGGAGTGCCACTGCGGTAAGTATAAGCGCATCCGCTTCAAGGGCAAGATCTGTGACCGCTGCGGCGTTGAGGTCACTCGCGCCAAGGTCAGACGTGAGCGCATGGGTCATATCGAACTCGCCGCTCCCGTATCCCACATCTGGTACTTCAAGGGAATTCCGTCCCGTATCTCTCTGATGCTGGACATCTCCCCGAGAACGCTGGAAAAAGTACTCTACTTCTCCTCCTACATCGTCACCGATCCCGGTGACGCGCGTGAGCTCTCCAAGCTCCAGCTCCTTACTGAGCAGGAGTACCGCGATATGCGCGAAAAGTATGAGGATGATTTTTCCGCGGGCATGGGCGCCGAGGCGATCCGTGAACTGCTCGAAGAGATCGACCTGGAGGCGCTTTCCGCTGAGATCAAGGAGGAGCTCGAAAACTGCTCCACCTCTCAGAAACGTGCCCGTCTTTCTAAGAGACTCGAGGTCGTGGAGGCATTCCGCCTCTCCGGCAACCGTCCCGAGTGGATGATCTTGGAAGTGCTCCCGGTCATTCCTCCGGATATCCGACCCATGGTACAGCTCGACGGCGGCCGCTTTGCGACCTCCGACCTGAACGATCTGTATCGTCGTGTCATCAACCGTAACAACCGTCTCGCAAGACTCCTTGAGTTAGAGGCGCCCGATATCATCATCCGCAACGAGAAGCGTATGCTGCAGGAAGCGGTAGACGCGCTGATTGACAACGGTCGCCGCGGTCGTCCGGTCACCGGACCCTCCAACCGCTCCCTCAAATCCCTGTCCGATATGCTCAAGGGTAAACAGGGTCGTTTCCGTCAGAACCTGCTGGGTAAGCGTGTCGACTACTCCGGTCGTTCCGTTATCGTCGTCGGCCCTGAGCTGAAGATGTACCAGTGTGGTCTGCCCAAGGAGATGGCGCTCGAGCTGTTCAAGCCCTTCGTCATGAAGCGTCTGGTCGAGACCAAGGTTTCTCAGAATATTAAGGCGGCGCGTAAGGCGGTCGAGAGAGCCAAGCCCGAGGTTTGGGACGCGCTCGAGGTCGTCATCAAGGGACATCCCGTACTCCTCAACCGTGCGCCTACCCTGCACAGACTGGGTATCCAGGCGTTCGAGCCGGTCCTCGTTGAGGGTCGTGCGCTGAAGCTCCATCCGCTGGTATGTACCGCGTACAACGCCGACTTCGACGGCGACCAGATGGCGGTGCACGTACCGCTTTCCGCTGAGGCACAGGCTGAGGCACGTTTCCTGATGCTCGCTGCCGGCAACCTCTTAAAGCCCTCCGACGGTAAGCCCGTCGTTGTACCGACCCAGGATATGGTTCTCGGTTCTTACTATCTGACCCTCGATAAGGACGGCGAGCCCGGTGAGGGTAAGGCGTTCAAGGATGTCGATGAAGCGCTGATGGCGTACCAGACCGGTGTTCTGACCCTGCACAGCAAGATCAAGGTCAGACGCGAGGTTGAGGTAGACGGCGAGATGAAGAGCGCGATCATCGACACCACCGTCGGTAAGATCATCTTCAACCGTGCCGTTCCGCAGGATCTGGGTTTTGTCGACAGAACCAAGGAAGAGAACGTCTGCAAGTTCGAGGTCGACTTCCTCGTCGGCAAGAAACAGCTCGGAAAGATCATCGACGCCTGCATCCGCGTCCACGGTACCGAGATCACCGCTGAGGTGCTCGATAACGTCAAGGCGCAGGGCTATAAATACTCCACCATCGGCGCGATCACCGTCGCCGTCTGTGACGCGACTATCCCGCCCGAAAAGAAAGAGATCATCGCTCAGGCAGAGGCAGACGTCGATGCTATCCGCGAAGAGTATAACATGGGTCTGCGTTCCGATCAGGAAAGATATGAGAAAGTACTTTCCATCTGGGAAAAGGCGACCAACGATGTTACCGAAAAGCTCCAGGATAATCTGGACAGATATAATCCGATCTACATGATGGCTGATTCCGGCGCGCGTGGTTCTATGAGCCAGATCCGTCAGCTCGCGGGTATGCGCGGACTGATCGCGAACACCTCCGGTAAGACCATCGAGATCCCGATCCGTGCGAACTATCGTGAAGGTCTGAATATCTTAGAATACTTCATTTCCTCCCGTGGTGCGCGTAAAGGTTTGGCTGATACCGCGCTGCGTACCGCTGACTCGGGTTATCTGACCCGTCGTCTGGTCGATGTATCGCAGGAGGTCATCATCCGCGATGAGGACTGCCATGCCAACGAAGGTCTTGAGGTCTTTGATATCAAAGCAGGCAAGCAGGTCATCGAAGAAATGCATGAGCGTCTGATGGGTCGTTATCTCGTTCGCGATTTCTGCGACGAGAACGGCAACGTACTGGTATCCAAGGATCAGCTCATGGGTGAGCGTGAGGCGGATATCATCTGCAACTCCGGCGTCGAGAGCATCGAGATCCGCTCCATCCTCGCGTGCCGCAGTAAGCACGGCATCTGCAAAAAGTGCTATGGCGCGAACTTGGCGAACGGTCAGCCTGTTACCGTCGGTGAGGCGGTCGGTATTATCGCCGCTCAGTCCATCGGTGAGCCCGGTACACAGCTGACGATGCGTACCTTCCATACCGGCGGTGTTGCGTCGGCGGAGGATATCACACAGGGTCTGCCTCGTGTTGAGGAGCTGTTCGAGACCCGTAAGCCGAAGAACCTCGCGATCATCTCTGAGATCGAGGGTGACGTTCGCTTTGAGGAGATCAAGAACACCCGTCACGCGATCGTATACAACACCGAGACCGCTGAGGAAAAGAGCTATCTGATCCCCTTCGGCTTCCGTGTCGCGGTGGAGGAAGGTCAGCATATCAATAAGGGTGACAAGATCACCGACGGTGCTGTCAATCCCCACGATATCCTCAGCATCATGGGTACTAACGCGGTTCAGGATTACCTGATCAGTGAGGTACAGAGTACCTACCGTCTGCAGGGTGTTGATATCAATGATAAGCATATCGAGGTTATCGTACGCCAGATGCTCAAGAAGGTCAGAGTGGACGATCCGGGCTCGACCGACTTCATGCCCGGTCAGATGTACAACCGTATTGATGTTCTTTATGCGAATAAAGAAATAAAAGAACGCATTGCCAACGGCGAAGAGGGTCTCAGAGAGGCCACATGGACACAGCTCTTGCTGGGTATCACCAAGGCGTCTCTCGCGACCGACAGCTTCCTGTCCGCCGCGTCCTTCCAGGAGACTACCCGCGTGCTTACCGACGCCGCGATCAAGGGCAAGGTCGATCCGCTGGTCGGTTTGAAGGAGAATGTTTTGATCGGTAAGCTGGTTCCTGCCGGTACCGGTATGTCCCGTTACAACAACATCGAACTCGAGGAAAATTATATCCCCGCTGTTCCTGCTGCTCCGACAGAAGAATAAGATTATCAGGATGAGCCTCCGTTTTGGAGGCTCATTTTTCTTTGTTAGAATTATTCAAAATACTGTTCCATAATTGTGCAAAACCGCCAAAAACAGGGTCAATTTTTCTATGTTCCTAACCGGACAAAAGAAGGATGGATTTATTGAAAAGATTACGCACTTGTAATATAATAAACATAATAGCGAGAGTATACCCAAAGTGTATGCTCTGTTAAATTGACAGTGCCTGTTTTCGGGCTTTTCGTGGAACAGGTAACGATTTAGGAGGAGATAACATGAGAAAATGCAAGCAGGTTATCAGTGTGCTTCTGGTGCTGTGCATGATGTTCGCGGTCGTATCCGTCGGCATCGTACAGGGCGCTGCGGCTGATAAACCTCAAATCTATCAGGATCCCCCGTCCGAACCCGCTTTGTTGGGTGATGTCAACCGCGACGGCAGAGTGGACGGCACAGATGTCCTGGTATTGAAAATGTCTATTACAAAGCAGTTTGCACAGGGATATCTTGACTACAACTCGATGCCCACCAATTCGCTTGAGTTCAAGATCGCAAACTGTTATAAAGACGAAGCGACGCCGGTTATCGATGGTAACGATGCTCTTTTGATTAAGCAGTTTATCGCGCACAAAGCGAACGCGATGGACAAGGGCATCGGCGAGCCGGTCTATCCTGATCCGACAGAACCTCCGACACAGGCTCCTACCGATGAAGAGACAAAAGCGACGGTCACGATCTATGGACTGAACGGACAGTCTAAGACCAGAGAGTTCAACGTCGGCGATACCTTTAATGTTTACACCTCGCTGAATGTGAAGAAAGCCGGAAGCGATATCCAGATCGCGTCCGCAAGCGGCGATCAGACCTTTTCCGATCCTGTTCTGACCTTAACAAGCGATATCGATAATGAACAGCTCTTTACCGATACCGATACTGTATTCCCGGTATTCGGAGATGCGGCGATGGGCAGACTCAGAGGTACAGGTTGGGTTCAGTACAATGCGTCTACCCCCGGCATCAACAACGGCTTTATATTTGATTCCGATGACGATCTGGTTATCGTAACAAACTATACCGTCACCAGAGGCGGCATCGGTGAAGTCAGAAACGCGCTGTCTTATCTGGCAGCAGCTGATGATGATTTGACCAAGCTGGTCACTAAGGGCGAAGTTGCTTCCGATGTCGAGCTGACTGTTAACGCTACCTTCGAAAAGCCTGAGGCTCCCAAGCCTACCGAAGCTCCGACCGAGGCTCCCAAGCCCACAGAGGCACCGACCGAGGCACCTAAGCCTACCGAAGCACCCACCGAGGCACCCAAGCCTACCGAAGCTCCGACCGAGGCTCCCAAGCCTACGGAAGCACCGACCGAGGCTCCTGTACCCACAGAAGCTCCCACCGAGCCCGCTCCTGAGGATACCTACATCGTAGCAGGTAACGCTACCAATATCTTCGGTACCTCTTGGAACGGTAACGATGCAAACAATACTATGACTAAGGGCGACGACGGTATCTACACCAAGCAGTATACCGTAGACGCTGCTATGAAGGATGTACAGCTCAAGGCTGTCAAGAACGGCACAACCTGGATCGGCGACGAGACAGGCAACAACGTCACCTTCAACCTGACCGGCCCCGGCACCTTCACCGTATATAGTGACGGTACCAAGACTTGGGTAGACGGCGATATCGTTTCCTATGAATCCGGTCTGGATGTACAGTCCGTCACCGCAGTTGGTAACGGTTCCTCTGACGGCGACAACTGGCTGAACAATGAATTCTGGAATGAGAAGGCCGCTTCCAACCACATGACTAAGGGCGACGACGGCGTATACGTAGCTGAGTACACTCTCGGCGAGTATGACCCCTCCGACGTAGAGTTCAAGTTTGCAGTCAACGACGCATGGACCCACAACTTCGGTCTTGGCGACAACGGCACCTTCGAGAAC
>OMWP01000047.1 GCA_900314795.1 uncultured Eubacteriales bacterium | reverse complement strand
GGAGTTGTCCAAATCTGTGATTTGGCATACAACTCCCATGCAACAGCGCTCCAAGAGCGGGTTCATCCGCGATTGGTTAAGCGCCACTGTGCTCCTCCCCTAGCCTTTCCGCTCAAACATTATCAGTGCGGAGCAGATCCATGTCGATTACAGCGGCCGCTCCCTACAAACAGATACATTTTATCCGCACAAAAAATCCCCGAGGATCGTTCCTCGGGGATCGTTTGATTCAGTTTATATGATCGTCAATGATCAAGCCGGGTGCTTAGCGTCCCAAGCTTCCCAGGTAGTGATGTTAGCCAGTACGCGCTGCATCAGAGTTACGTCGATGACATCGACAGTACCGTCGCCGTCAACATCAGCAGCTGCTTCATTGTAGGTCTCAACCTCGTACTCAACCAGTTTACGCTGGAGAACGGTAACGTCAGTCGCATCAAATACGCCGTCCTTGTTCACATCGCCGCGAACGAACTCAGCGGGGATCACAAGAGATTCAGCGGTAACTTCTTCAGTACCGTCCGCATCAGCAAAGAGCTTGTCGCAGTTCTCGCAAGCATAGTGAGCCTTCATGCCGTCCTTGATAGCGGAAGCGGGAACCTCGGGAACAAAGGTCAGGGTATGGGTGATGATCGGGAGCTCAACGGGAGTACGGCTGATCTCTGCCTGACACTCGGTGCAGTATACAACCTCATCGTAGGTAGTCTTATCGTGAGTGACTACTACGTTCTCCTGTACCGGCTCGCCGGGAGTGTGAGCGAGCTTGTCGATGGTCTTCTGCTCACGGGAGATCTCTTCCTGACACTCGGTGCAGTATACGACCTCGTCGTAAGAACCCTCAGCCTTACAGGTTGCGGGAACGACGTTCTCCTGTACCGGCTCGCCGGGAGTGTGAGTATGGGGAGCTACGCCAGCAGGCAGAACGGAGTCATCATAGCTCCAGGAGCAACTGATGCCTGCAGTTTCAAAATAAGTCTTAACCGCGTCTTCTTCAAACGCTGCCTTGACCTCGTCCTTAGACAGACCTAAGCCTGCGCCGATATCGTCGATCAGCTTCTGCTCGGTCTTATAGCCGGGAGAGGAGGGATCGATCTCACACTTATACTTATGAGCGTTCTCATAGCAGGTCTTATCCTGGAAGTCTTTCTTTGCCTCGGAGAGGAACTCGACAAACAGAGAATACTTGGTCTTGCCCTGCTCTACACAGGAACCGACTACGTTACCGATCGAGGTGATCGCCAGAACGGGACCGTTCTCTTCGGGGTCGATATCTCTCCAGTATACGGTCTTAGTCTTCTTGGAGCTGTCTACGTCGTTCTCCATCTCAGTACCGTCGCTATATGCTACGTGACCGAAGCAATCGGTAGTAAAGAACAGAGAGCAGGTCTGATCGCCCCAGTTAGCGCCGGTAACTTTCGCAAAAATAACCTTGTACTGTACGCCGGGGGTAAACTGATAACCCAGCTTTGCAACAGGATCGATCTCAAAGATGCCGGTCTCGCCGGTGGTAGCAGTGCCGATCAGCTTCTTGGCGCCCCAAGCTGCGGGCTTAGTGGGGTTCGCTTCGGTGTCAAAATCGCCGCCTGCCATGTAGAAAGCGATCTTGTCCTTAGCGCCCATGGTCCAGCCTGTGCCGTCTACGTCAAAATAGAGCTTGGTGTTTTCGGGAGTGAAGCCCTCGGAAGTTGCCGCAGTGGAAGTGACTACGCCGACTGCCATCACGGAAACGACCATCATCACCGCTAACAGCAGTGATAAAAATTTCTTAAACATGATTAAATACCTCCTAATAAGTATATTGGTGCGATTACATTATGCCATAAAATTTTCAAAAATACAACTGTTTTTTGTGAGTTTTTAGAATATTTTTGATATAAATTATTATTCATCAATCTCATTCTTATGTGATATAGCCGAAATTCGCCTATTTTTCCAATATTTCACTGTTATTTTGAAGGCGTTTGTGCTATAATTCAGATGGTAAAATGGAAAAGCAATTCTGTCATTGCGAAGCCCAAAGCCTCCCGTAAGGGAGGTGCCGCAAAGCGGCAGGCTGTGGCAATCCCCTTGTTACTGATACTGTGAACAAAAGCCACCTGCTTTACGCTATGGGATTCTCACGGGGCTGAGCCCCTCAAAATGACACTGTACAAGATTTGGGAGGTACATATGAATACTGCGATCGTAGGCATCAACTGGGGCGACGAAGGCAAGGGCCGCATGGTCGACCTCATCAGCTCCGACTATGACGTTGTCGTGCGCTATCAGGGCGGCGGCAACGCCGGTCACACCGTCATCAATGAGTTCGGCAAATTCGCGCTGCACCTGCTGCCCTCGGGCATCTTCCGCAAGGGTGTGGTATCCGTCATCGGCAACGGCGTTGCCGTGGATCCCGAGAGCCTGCTCAAGGAGATCCGCTATGTGCGCGATAAGGGCGTGGAGGTCACGCCCGACAACCTCAAGATCAGCTCGCGCGCGTCACTGCTGCTGCCGTGGCACAAGGAGCTGGATTGTCTGGAGGAACAGCGCCTCGCCGACAAAAAGTACGGCTCCACCAAGCAGGGGATCGCACCGTTCTACTCCGATAAATATCAGAAAAAGACCGTGCTGGCAGGCGAGCTCTTTGACGAAAAGGCATTTTTTGAGCACCTCGACGGCATCATGGAATGGAAGAACCTGACCCTCGAGAAGGTCTATGGCGCTGAGCCCACCACCCGTGAGAAGCTCAAGGAGTGGTACGAAAACTGCTGTATCCCGCTCATGCCGTTCATCGGCGACCTCGACAGCTTTTATGACCGCTGTAAGACACAGGAGAAGAACATCATGTTCGAGGCACAGCTCGGATCGCTGAGAGATATCGACTACGGCATCCATCCTTACACCACCTCGTCCTCCACCATCGCCGCCTATGCGCCCATCGGCGCGGGTGCACCCCACCTGAAGCTCGATGAGATCATCGGCGTCGTCAAGGCATATTCCACCTGCGTCGGCGAAGGCCCCTTCACCACCGAATGGTTCGGTGAAGAAGCGGACAACCTCCGTGAGGCGGGCGGTGAATACGGAGCCAAGACCGGCAGACCGCGCCGCGTCGGCTCCTTTGACGTTGTCGCGACCCGCTACGGCGTAAAGGTACAGGGCGCTACCGCGATCGCGCTGACCAAGCTCGATGTGCTCAGCTACATGGAGAAGATCCCCGTCTGCACCAAATATACCGTAGACGGCAGTAAGACCGACCGCTTCCCCTTCCCCTCTCTGCTGGATAAGGCAGAGCCCGTCACCGAATACCTGCCCGGCTGGGGCACGGATATCAGCGGCGTGAGGAAATTTGAGGATCTGCCGAAGGAAGCGCAGGATTATGTGCTGTATATCGAGGAGCAGATCGGCTGTTATATCAAATACGTTTCCGTCGGCCCCGAGAGAGACAGTATTATTATCCGGTAAATGTTGGAAGTAATCAGTGATCAGTGATCAGTGGTCAGTGGTCAGAAACATAACATAAAACATTATAGTAATAGAACAATGTGTATGTATATCAGAAATTATCGAGATTTGCTTGTTTGGCAAAAAGCAATGGATCTTGTAATAGAGGTCTATCAACTGACAAGCCTTCTCCCCCGAGAAGAAAACTATAACTTGTCAAGTCAAATGCGTCGAGCGGCTGTCTCGATTCCATCCAACATCGCAGAAGGTCAACAACGAAAATCCACAAAAGAGTTTATTAGTTTTCTTTCTATCGCAAAAGGCTCAAACGCTGAATTGCAAACACAATTTTTAATATGTATACGACTAGAGTATCTTACCGAAAAACAGATCCATTACGCCTTTACGCTGTCTGAAGAAATCAGTAAAATACTAACAAAACTTTCCGCCAATCTATCTGCTAATTCTGATCACTAACCACTAACCCCTGATCACTAACCACTAATCACTGATCACTAACCACTAACCACTAAAAGGAGCATCACTATGACAAACAACTATGAAAGTCCGTTTTCGGCGCGTTACGCGTCCGACTATATGAAATCCCTTTTCTCTGCTCAGACGCGCATTGAGACATGGCGTAAGCTCTGGGTAGAGCTGGCGAGAGCGGAGAGTGAGTTGGGTCTGCCCATCACCTCTGAACAGGTCGCCGCTCTTGAAGCGCATATCACAGATGTTGACTTTGACTATGCCGCCGAGAAAGAGAAAGAGTTCCGCCACGATGTGATGGCACATATCCACGCCTACGGCAAGGTAGCGCCCGAAGCGGCGGGCATCATCCACCTCGGCGCGACCTCGTGCTATGTCACCGACAACGCCGACCTCGTGCTCTACCGCGACGCGCTGCTCTACATCCGCGGCGAGCTGTTGAAGGTCATCGCGAACCTGTGCGATTTCTGCGAAAAATATAAAGATATGCCGACCCTCGGCTACACCCACTACCAGCCCGCGCAGCTGGTCACCGTCGGCAAGCGCGCGTCCTTATGGCTACAGGACTTTGTATCTGACCTTGACGAGATCGATTTCGCGATCAAAAACGTCAAGTTCCTCGGCTGCCGCGGCACAACAGGCTCGGAGGCGAGCTTTGTCGAGCTGTTTGACGGCGACGGCGACAAGATCAACTCCCTCAACCGCAGGATCGCCGACGCGTTCGGCTTTGACGAGATCTTTGACGTACAGGGTCAGACCTATCCGCGTAAGCTCGATTCGCGCATCCTCAACGCGCTGTCCTCCATCGCGCAGTCCGCGCATAAATTCGCCACCGATATGCGCCTTTTACAGCACGACCGTCAGCTCTTTGAGCCGTTCGCGAAAACACAGGTCGGCTCCTCCGCGATGCCCTACAAGCGTAATCCGATGATGTGCGAGCGCATTTGCTCGCTGTCGCGTTATCTCATGGCTGACGCGCTGAACGCGCCGATGACCGTATCCGTCCAGTGGATGGAGCGTACCCTCGACGACAGCGCTAACCGCCGTGTATCCCTCCCCGAGGGCTTCCTCTGTGCCGACGCGGTACTGCGTATCGTGCAGAAGGTCACCGCGGATATTTTTGTCAACACCGACGTCATCAACAAAACTGTCATGACTTACCTGCCCTTCATCGCGACCGAAAATCTGATGATGGAAGGCGTCAAGCGCGGAGGCAACCGTCAGGAGCTGCATGAGATCATCCGCCGCTGTTCCATGGAGGCGATCGCCGGCATGGACAAGGGCGAATCCTGCAATCTGCTCTCTATGCTCGCCGAGGACGAAAACTTCCCGCTGACCGAAAGCGAGATGACCGATGTGCTTGATCCGAGCGCCTATATCGGCAGATGTCCCGCGCAGGTACAGGCGATCGTCGACAAAACCCGACCCCTGATCACTGATATCGACCGCGAGAACGCGGAAATCAATATCTAAAGAGTAAAAACATGAAAAGATCTATTGCACTGGTTTTGACCCTTCTGTTCCTTTTTGCGCTGACCGCCTGCTCACAAGCTGATTCAAAAGCCGAACCGACCTCCGCTACAGCGGATCAAGCGGCTGTCAACACTGCTTCCGATCAGGCTTTTGACGCAAAGAAATACTACCAGACACTGCAAAATTGTGTATCGCAAATCAAGGCAAAAACCGATTTTGTTCCCGATATCGCACTGGTACTGGGCAGCGGACTCGGCGACTACGCGGACAACGTCAAGGTCGTCAAGGAGATCCCCTACAGCGAGATCGACGGCTTTCCCGTATCGACTGTACCGGGTCACGACGGCACCCTGATCTTCTGCGAGATCAAGGGCAAGAAGGTCGTCATCATGAACGGCAGAGTCCATTATTACGAAGGCTACACCATGCCCGAGGTCGTTTTGCCGTTGCGCGTACTCCATCTTTTAGGCGCAAAGACCGTGATCTTGACGAATGCCGTCGGCGCGATCAACGAAGATTACGAGGTCGGCGATTTTGTGACGAACGTCGACCATATCTCGAGCCTTGTCCCCTCACCGCTGCTCGGCGAGAACATTGACGAGCTGGGCGAGCGCTTTACCGATATGAGCCGGGTCTATGACGAGGACATGATCTCGATCGTCGAATCCGTCGCCAAAAAAGGAGAACATCACCACCCACAGAGGCGTAATGATCCAGGTGACAGGTCCGCAGTATGAGACGCCCACCGAGATCAAAGTCTTTCGCAACATGGGCGCCGATACCGTCGGCATGAGCACGGTCGTCGAGGCGATCGCCGCCAAGCACATGGGCATGCGCGTCTGCACCGTCAGCTGCATCACCAATATGGCGGCAGGCATGCAGGAGAAGCTCTCTCACGATGAGGTGAAGAAGGCTTCCGACAATTCCTCCGCCAACTTCACCAAGCTGATCGACGGCCTGCTGACCGATATGAAAGCAGAATAAAATAACGATGAAGCCCATAGCTATTATCGCTATGGGCTTGATTTTTATCTAGGGTGCCAAAGCAAAACATCACAACAGCCAAGAAAGAAGTATGATGATGAAAAACTCATTTGAATTGATCTATGACGTTGTCAAACGCATCCCCTACGGCAAGGTCGCGACCTACGGACAGATCGCGATGCTCGCGGGCAATCCCCATTGGAGCCGCGTCGTCGGCTATGCCCTGCATGTGAATCCCGACCCCGCACATATCCCGTGCTTCCGCGTGGTCAACCGCTTCGGCGAGCCGTCCCGCGCCTTCGCCTTCGGCGGCGTGAATGAACAGATCACCCTCCTTCAAAACGAGGGGGTCGTGTTCATCGACGGCAGAGTGGATCTATCCCAATTCCTGTGGGATGGGGAAAGTAATAATTTGCAAAACAAGTCGAATATGCTTGAAAATTTATACCTCGAGTATTATAATTAGTATTATAAATCTACGAGGTGTTGTCTATGTCCGAAACTATTAGCTATACGCCAACAGTAAACGAAGTGCAAGAGTTCAAAGAGATTGCTGAGGATTTTTCTAATGCGTTGGATTTAGTTCGTGAAGCGATTAGTAATGCGTTTGATGCTGAAGCTACTAAAATATTATTGGATTTCAAAGCTCCTCGTCAAGCTTATGGTCGTGTTCTTGTAATAACCATTGAAGATAATGGAATTGGAATGGATTATGAAGGGCTTAAAAGCTTTTTCGACTTAGGTAATTCATTAAATAGATACAAGGAAAACTCTATTGGTGAAAAAGGTCATGGAACAAAAGTTTATTATCACAGCAAAAAAATAGAAGTTATTACTTCAAATAATGGTACTTCATTTCACGCAACTATGAATGAACCTTGGAAAAAACTATATGAAGGAGAAATACCATCTGTTACAATAGAAACTCATAAAGTTGACAGCAACGAACATGGAACTCGTATTATTATTACTGGATATAATGAAAACGAACGTAGCATGTTAACTCACGAAAACATTAAAGATTATATAATCTGGTTTACTAAATTTGGTTCTGTAGAAAAGGAATTTGGAATAAATATTCATAGCAAAATGTTATTAACCTTAAAAGGTGTAGACCGTGATGAACCAGAAACAATTGCTTTTGGTCACGTTTTTCCAAAGGAAGATCATGATATCAACAGATTATTTGATAGATATGAACTAGATGCTCCTAATTGGTATTGTAAAAAGATTATAAAAACTGGATCGTTAAAGAACTTTCCCGAAACAAAATATCAAGCAGTTTTCTATATAGAGGGAAATAAAGTTCGCTATAATTATAATCCAATGGTTAGAAGAAGTGGCTATCATGCTCCTGAAGGTGCATATACAATTCAAGAGCGTTATGGTCTATACTTATGTAAAGATTATATTCCTATTCAAAAAAAGAATGAGTGGATAACTTACAAAGGTAGTGAATATACTCGCTTTCATGCTTTTGTTAATTGTCAAGATTTATGTTTAACAGCAAATAGGGGCTCTGTAGATAATACATCACTTAAAATACTTGATGATTTAAAAATAGAAGTTGAAAACATTTTTTCAGAGATTATTACTAGTGATGATTGGGACAATATGGGCAGTCTCAATGAAATGGTGGTAGCTGAGAAAACAGCAAGAAAAGAAAGCAAAACATTTATAAAAAGAATCGATAAAATCAATCGTACTAAAACAGCTGACTATAAGGGTATCCATTTAGTTGAGCCTCGACAAGAAAATGGAGTATTTGCATTATTAATACAGCTCAGCAATATATTTCCGGATATGTTCCCTTTTACTATTGTTGATTATGATACACACGATGGATATGATGTAATTGTAAAAGCCAAAAATAGAATCCCGATAAAAAACGATACTCTATATTACGTCGAATTTAAGAAGAATCTAGGAAGTAGCTTCGATCATACTTTTAAGAATTTACACAGTATAGTTTGCTGGGATATTAATCTTCGAGACATTAGGAACGGCCAAGAAGTAAGAGATCTAGACAATAGACCAAGAAAACTAAAGATTATTCCCCCAGAGCAAGGCAATACTGACGGATACACAAAGTACTTTTTAGATGACCTATACTCTTCCAATAAAATAGAAGTATTTGTACTAAAATACTATTTAGCCGAACGCTTCGGAATTGAATTCAAGCCACGTTCAGAAGATGCGGTTTTTTAGTTCCATCTGCTTCATAATATAATATTGACGACAGCACTGCATTTTGCTATAATTTAGCCATTAGATACTATATATCGTATTTGGGAGGATAATATGCAAGGAAATGTAAGACCCGAAACTATGGAAAGAATCACCACCCCTGAGCTTGCTCAGGCTTTCATCGACGAGCAGATCAAGGAACTCCGTTCTCAGATCGGCGACAAAAAGGTGCTCCTCGCGCTCTCCGGCGGCGTAGACAGCTCCGTTGTCGCGGCGCTGCTGATCAAGGCGATTGGCAAGCAGCTCGTATGCGTCCACGTCAACCACGGACTGCTCCGCAAGGGCGAGCCCGAGCAGGTCATCGAGGTGTTCCGCAACCAGATGGACGCGAACCTGATCTATGTTGACGCTGTTGACCGCTTCCTCGATAAGCTCGCGAATGTTCCCGAGCCTGAGAAAAAGCGTAAGATCATCGGCAAGGAATTCATCGATGTATTCGCCGAGGAGGCTGAGAAGCTCGATGGCATCGAGTTCCTCGCTCAGGGCACCATCTACCCCGATATCCTCGAGAGTGACGGCGTCAAGGCGCACCACAACGTCGGCGGTCTGCCCGAGGATCTGCAGTTTGAGCTGGTCGAGCCCGTCAAGCTGCTGTTCAAGGATGAGGTCAGAGTCGTCGGCAAGGCGCTGGGTCTGCCTGACAACATGGTTTTCCGTCAACCGTTCCCCGGCCCCGGACTGGGCGTTCGCTGCCTGGGCGCGATCACCCGTGATCGTCTGGAGGCTGTCAGAGAATCCGACGCGATCCTGCGTGAGGAGTTCGCGAAGAACGGCCTTGAGGGCAAGGTTTGGCAGTATTTCACCGCTATCCCCGATTTCAAAAGCGTCGGCGTGACCGAGGGTAAGCGCACCGAGGGCTGGCCCGTCATCCTGCGTGCCGTCAACACCAAGGACGCTATGACCGCTACCGTCGAGGATGTGCCCTTCGCACTGCTGCAACACATCACTCAGCGCATCACCAACGAGGTCGAGAACGTCAACCGCGTCCTCTTCGACCTCACACCGAAGCCCTGCGCCACGATCGAGTGGGAGTGATATGTAAAACGCTGAAAGACCAGTGCTTATGCGGGTTTATAAGCCTTTTACATTGCTTTTGATAACAATTTGATAACAGTCGCTATTACCGCAATTATTCTGTGTATCAGGTGGTTGTAGAGTAAAGGAATAATTGTTCTTTGGCTTGAGACTGTAAAAATCCATATGATGAAGCCCTTAGCTGTGTGCAAATGCAGCTAAGGGCTTTTTGTTATGATTTTTTAAACACATCAGAATTTTTTCTTTCTAAAACGAACCGTGCAAATTAAAAATCCCCGTCCATTTCGACAAATATTATAACTACGTTTGGTCTATCAGTTAAAAGCGAATCACTTATTTACACTGCCAATGTATTTCATAAACAAGAATAAAGCTATATAAACAACCACAAATATCGGTATAGTAATTGCTACTGTTTTTAATACATTTATTTTTCCGTTTTCAACATATGAATATATTAACCGAGTAGCGATTGTTATAGTAAAACAAACTGCTATATGTAAAGGATATTTGATTTTAGATTTAATTTTTAATAACTCAAATGAGAGACCATACAACGCCGATGCAAATACCCAAGTCAAAACCGATTGCATTGTATCATTAAGACCTTTGTCAATTAAAAGCATAGGAACATACACCATTGTTCCAAAACCTACTGCAATAAATATATTATGTAATGCTATATTGACATTTTTCATATTGCGATTACTCCTCAAATTCCGATTTATCTTAATCTTTCTTTTTGTTCAATCCCTCAATCAATGCGTCGCTCAGCTCTTTAGACGTCACCTTTACCCAATGCTCAGACGTATCGTATTTCGGATAATTATAACGCCACTTATCGTAATCATCCTTGCTGATTTCGCCCTTGCGGTATTTCTCACGCTCTGCACACCAGCCGAGGAGATCATCTAAAAGATTTCTTGCTTCTCTGCTCTTGAACGGATCAATGCGCATAAGGATCTCTCCGTCTCTTTTCTCAATCGTCAGACCGTAAATATCCTCTAAAGCAAACAGCGTGTGCATTAAACCGATATAGGTATCAATATCGGGAACGGTCAATGCGTCGGGCGACACATCCAAAGCGTGCGCCAAAGCCTTAGTCAAATCTTCTTTCGGCGTTCTTGTTCCCGCTTCATACTGCGCCATACGGATGTCGGCTGTTCTTTCAGGCAAGCCAGCCATTATACCTAAATATTTCTGTGTCATTCCTCTGAGATTACGGATAAAGCGGATTCTTTCGCCAATAGCCATTATTCTCACTCCTTGTCGAATTATCTTATAATCATAATAACATATAAGTTTAATGTCGTCAAGAGTAATGTAAATAAAAAAGTTTAATTATTTTTTCTGAAACCCCTTGACATAAACATATTTGTGTATTATACTAAACATATAGCATAACTTAATATGTTTATATACAATTGAATGACCGTCTGCACGGGATACTCCGCCAGGACCTCTTGCATAGGCAAGAGCGAGCGAGATAACGCTCCTGACAACAAGGGGGCAGGAACGACGCGCAGGTAGAACGGCACAACTCTGCGTTTATTTACATCCATATATCAAAAATCATAAAGAAAGGACAAATGCTATGGAGAATAAATTTATGAGAGTAGAGGAGGTAGCCACCGAGCTTGATGTATCTGTTTCGTATGCTTATAAAATTATTAAGCAACTTAACAATGAGCTGAAAGCAAAGGGCTTCGTCACTATCTCAGGAAGGGTAAACAGACAATACTTTAACGAAAGGCTCTACGGAGTCGGAAAGGAGAATTTAACAAATGCCTGTATTTAAGAATGAGAGCAACAACACTTGGTATGTGATGTCTCGGTATGTGAATTGGAAAGGCGAACGCAAGCAGAAATGCAAGCGGGGATTTGCCACCAAGCGTGAAGCGCAGGAGTGGGAGCGTACCTTTCAGCAGCAGAACGCCGCTGATATGGATATGTCC
>OMWP01000061.1 GCA_900314795.1 uncultured Eubacteriales bacterium | reverse complement strand
GATGAAGCAGGTGGCGGCGATCTGCCTGACGGCGTTTTTGCAGACGACGATTTTGTATCTCGGCTTGCTGACGTTCCCCGACAATATGCTGCTCGGCATGGGAATCCTGCTTTCGGCAAACGAAGTACCCCGCATAGCACAGCAGTTCGGTTTGGATTCAAGTGTAAAGGTCAATATGATGAGCGTCGTTCACGCAACCACCACTGCCGTCAACTTGACGCGCACAGTGGCACGTTCCGTCAAGTGAGGCGAGCTCTATGAACGCAAACGGCGAATTTACCAAAGAAGACCTCGCGGTTGATCGTGATATGGAAATTGACTGCGATATCGGTCAGGAGATTCTTGTGTACTTTGAGTGTTGGTTTGACGCGGACCGGAAATTTAGCATTGATACGTCGGAAAACGACGCTTGGCTGAATATGTACGGGCGGTATAACCCGTATGAGGATACCCTCACGATTGAGTGTGAAATCGACCGCGACGACGGCTCATCGTACTTCGATTATTTTCCGACCGACGCGGAAACGCAGCTCATGAAAGACCTTATCACAGAGAAAATCCAAGAGGTATATCATCAGTCGCCGAAGGAATTCTGCGAGAGCGCCTTTGACGACAGCATTGAAATCGGAGGAATATAATGACAACCTACATTTATCCGCAGAATCTGCGTGCCAAGGCGAACCTTTGGCTGTGGAGTCTGCGTGATTTTTTGATTATGGGCATCGCCGCGCTGCTTTCGGTAGTAATTCTGGTGCAGACGCACATCTTTCTGCCCGCAGCGGCGACCTTGCTCTACGGCTTTCTCAGCATCAGGCTCGATGATACCACTATCATCGACTTCCTGAGATATGCCGTCAAATTCTTTATTACGACCCAGCAGCACTTTGAATGGAGGTGAACAAGGTGGCAAAAGAAACCAAGCAGAAAAAGAAGAAAGGACGATCGATCCAACAGCTCATCGGCATCAAGACCTTTACCAAAAGCGGAATCAAGGTCGGCAAGGATGAGCTGTTCTTTTTTGCCGTTGCGCCGACAAATATCTCGGTGCTTTCGGCGGCGAATATTGAGGGCAAAATCCGTCAGATGATGGGAATGATCTCGGCGGTACCCGAAATAGAAATCAGCTGTACCGACTCGTCGGAGTGCTTCGACGACAACAAGCTTTATCTCAAGAGCAGACTTGAAAAAGAGCCGAATCCCAATATCCGCAAGCTGATCAAACAGGATATGAATTTTCTTGACAGCGTGCAGACGGATATTTCGACGGCGCGTCAGTTTATGCTGATCGTGCGCATCAAGGGCGGCAAGACCGACAAGCAGTTTTCGTCCGGGGATATCGAGCGCAAGCTCCGTGAGCAGGGCTTTGATTTCCGCCACTTGAAAAAGCCGGACATCAAGCGGATGCTGGCGATCTATTTTGACGCGAGTATGTACGGCGAGCAGATGCCCGACGTGGACGGCGCGCAGTTTTTGGAGGTGAAAAAGAACGATGAAGATTAAAATTGTACTCTGCCTGTGTATGGCGGTATGCTTGACCGCTCTCGGCGTTTCGGGATACATCATCTGGAACGACTACGCGCAGAGACAGGGCGATCAGCAGGAGTTTGAGGAACTGAGCAGACAAACTACCCTTGCGGCGACCTTGGATGAAGCGACAAATCCGACTTCCGAGAGCACCACACTTGATGAGGACGCGGCGGCAAGGGCGGACGAGCAGGAATTCGTGCAGCTCTCAGGCGATACTTATCGGAACAACGTGCATGATTTCAAATCCCTGCGAAATCTCAACAGTGACTGTGTCGCGTGGCTGACGATTCCCGGGACAACCATTGATTATCCCGTCATGCACACGCCGAATGATCCCGAAAAATACCTCAATAGGAACTTTTACGGCGATTACAGCGTTTCGGGCGTTCCGTTCCTCGACGCGGGCTGTACTCTCTATGGCACGAACATGATCATCTACGGTCACGACATGAGCGGCGGCACCATGTTCGCACCGCTTCTCAACTACATGACCAAGAGCTACGCTCAAAACCACGCAGTTATTCAGCTTGAAACCGAGCAGGGCGAGAAAGTTTATACCGTCTACTGTGCGGCGAGGGTAAAAAGCACCGATATGTTCTACAACCTCAAGGACGCGCCGAATCAGGCGTACTTCGACCAAAAGGTGAAGGACATCTCGCAGAGAGCGCTGTACACCCTCGGTAGTCAGCCGAAGTACGGTCAAAAGCTCCTCACGCTGTCGACCTGCGCCAACACAGGTCAGGATGATCGGTTCATTCTGATTGCCGTACAAAAATAAATAACTAAACCATATCAGTCGTTTTGCGCACAGCATTTCGGCTGATATTCTTTTTTGAATAATCCTCCGTTTCACCCACGCCGTTGATGTAGTTTGCCTATACGGACGACTTATAAAAAGGCGTGATTGGGTGCAGCGTCACGCTGCTGCGCAAAACGGCGCAAGGAGGAATTATGTCAAAGAAAAAGACAAAGACGCTCACACCCGAACAGCAGGAGGAAATCCGCACCAAGGATTTTTTTGACTGCATTCTGCCCGGCACCGTCAAGTTTTACACCGACCATTATATCGTCGGCGACAGCTACCGTTCGGTGTGGGCAATCAAGGAATATCCGCCTACCACCGAGGAACAGGCGATCCTGTCACAGCTCGGTGACCGCAACGGCGTCACACTGCGCATTTATCACAGGCTTGTCGAATCCTTTGAACAGCGCAAGATCATGCAGAACGCTACTCGCGCCAACAAGCTTAAAACGGGCGGCACCGACGTGAACGATACCATCGAAGCCGAGGGCAATCTGCAGGACGTGATTCAGCTCATGGCAAACCTCAGAAAAAACAAGGAGATTCTGCTCCATTGCTGTGTTTACATCGAGCTGAAAGCCAAGACACTCAAAAAGCTCCGCGATTTGCAGAGCGACATCACGATGGAACTGACGCGCTCCAAAATCTCCGTCGATAAGCTGACGCTGCGACAAAAGGAAGGTTTTCTTTCCGTTCTGCCCATCGGCGTGAATCAGTTCGGCGCGCAGTTCGAGCGCGTCTTGCCGTCGAGCTCGGTAGCGAATCTCTATCCGTTCAACTTCTCAGGCAAGACCGATCCCAAGGGCTTGTATATCGGGAGAGATAAATTCGGCACAAATATTCTGGTAGATTTCGATAGGCGAGCCGAGGATAAGACGACTTCAAACATTCTCATTCTCGGCAACTCGGGTCAGGGCAAGAGCTATCTGTTAAAGTTGATCCTGACCAATATCCGGGAGTCGGGCAAATCCATCATCTGCCTCGATCCCGAAGCGGAGTATGAGGAAATCTGTTCCGCGCTCGGCGGCACCTACATCGATTTCATGTCGGGCGACAGCATCATCAATCCGCTGGAGCCAAAGGCATGGACGGACGGTTCGGGTGAGATCGACATCGACACACCCGAAGCCTTCAAGAAGGTGACAAGGCTCAGTCAGCACATCGCTTTCCTCAAGGACTTCTTCCGCAGCTACAAGGATTTCACCGACGCGCATATCGATACGATCGAGCTGATGCTGATCAAGCTGTACAACCGATTTGGCATTACCGACACCACCGATTACGACAAGCTCAAACCGACCGATTATCCTACAATGGCGGAGTTTTACGATCTCTGCGAAAAGGAATACAAAGCGTTTGACCCGACCATCAAGCCGCTTTATTCGGAGGATATTCTGCGCGAGGTATGCCTCGGACTCAATTCCATGAGCGTCGGCGCTGAGTCAAAATACTTCAACGGCTACACCAACATCAACGATTCGGAGTTCCTTGTGTTCGGTGTTAAGGGTTTGATGGACACGAACAAGAAGCTGAAAGACGCGCTCCTGTTCAATATCCTTTCATACATGAGCAATCAGCTTCTCGGCAAGGGCAGTACGGCGGCGTCGATTGATGAGCTCTATCTCTTCCTGACGAATATGACGTCGATCGAGTACATCCGCAACGCCATGAAGCGC
>OMWP01000049.1 GCA_900314795.1 uncultured Eubacteriales bacterium | reverse complement strand
AAAGAAAATCAAATTGCCTTACGGCGAAGGCTCTATTTATTATGTGGAGAGCCGCAAGCGGTATTCCGGGCAAATCAATCTGGTGATTGACGGCGAACGCGTTCGCAAGACCGTTTACGGCAAGACCGAGCGAGAGACGCGGAACAAGCTAAAAGAACTGCAAATTCAGGCTCTTGCCGGAAATCTCCATAATGAGAAAAAACAGCAAATGCCGACTGTTTTCCAGTATGCTGAGAAGATGATGGACGAACAGCTTGCGCTGAACGAGATCAGGCAGTCGAGCTATGATAGGAAAATGGAAACGCTGAAAATGCTCTCCGCAATTTCCAACAAACCGCTTGACGAGCTGACCGAGGATGATATTATCGCGTTTTTCAAAACGCAGTTGGATTACTCACAGTCCTGTATCAACAAGATGTATCAGCTTCTCGGCGCGGTGCTCAGCAAGGCGACACATCGTAAGATTATTGAGGATAACCCAATTAAGGAAATCAAATGTCCGAAGTCCAACAAAAAGACAATCCCCGTTCGGGCGCTGACGGTTGACGAGCAAAAGAAGCTCCTTAACGTGCTCAAAAACGAGGATATTCGCTACAGTGATATTATGCTGTTGTCGATGTTTACGGGCATGAGGATCGGCGAGTGCTGCGCTCTGATGGTTGAGGACATCAACCTCGACGACAGAACCATCAGCGTGAACAAAACGGTTGCGCGCGGCAAATACGGAAAAAACGTGTTCAACGAAACTAAGACCTCGGCTGGAACACGCACGCTCTTTGTCAATGAGGATGTGGCAGACTTTTTGAGAACGATAATCGGCAGGAAGAAAAGCGGCTTACTATTCCTGTCGCGCAATCAAAATCTTGTCACGACCAATCAGGTGAATTATTCATACTCGGCGGCTTTAAAGTCGTTCGGAATCGTTGATAAAACGGTGTACGGCAGAGTGGATTTACACTCGCTCCGGCATACTTACGCGACAAGGTGTATCGAATCCGGGATGCCTGCAAAGGTGTTGCAGAAGATTTTGGGACACACGGATATCAACATTACGCTGAACACTTACTGTTCTGTTTTTGAGAAATTCCGCAACGAACACCTCGCCGCCGCCGACGAATACATGAAAGCCAATAACCTGCAAATCGCGTGAAAAAATGCAGGATTGGCACAAACTGCAGTCAAAAGTGCAGTCAAACCGCGAAAAGTTCAGGCTTTAAGCCATTCTCGGCGGTTACCTGCACCATAGAAAAAGGTATCCCTTGTGTGGGATACCTTTTTCTATTTTACAAGCAAAGTGCAGGTATCATGACTTGAAGGCGAGTGTGCCGAGGATGAAGCGTGAGCGTAATCCGAAGGTAAAAACGCCATGGGATGGCGTTTTTAAGGAGAGAGCAGATGCACCACGGTCAGGAGGTGATGAACCCAAGGCGAAAGCCGCGGAATCCGACATCACCGGCGCCTGTTACCTGCACCAAATGATATAAATCCGAACATCTTCACGATTGGAGAGCGCTTTGGTTTTTGAGTGTTCTAATGATAACATAAAGAAAACCATAAAATTGACGAGGCAACGATCAAACGCTTGCCTCGTCAAGATGCTTTAATGTCTCATATGAATAGAGAAGTAGAATTTCACTTGTTGTTTATTTCTCGTGAATCGTATAATACTCAATATCGATTCTCGGTACCGATTCATTATTGCCGAGAACGGTCTCGTAAGTATACAGCCCTTCGCACACACCGTACAGATCGATAACGTCCTTTTCGAGGATTCTGTCGCCGCCTTCGGGAATGGTCACGGCGCAGATGATGGTATCCTTCCAGAGCTTGCCACCATCAGCAAACTCATTATCTTCGGCAGTGACATTGACTCTGAGTGTAGTTGTTTTATTAAATACAGATTTAGAGTCAAGGACCTGGATCACCTGACCGGTATATTTAAGGTGTTCGCCTTTGTAGTTGTCGGGGTTACGAGCAAGGGTACTGTAATCGATCGTCTCGCAACTGTCAATGAATTCCTTCTTCACAGTTTCAGGATCTTCCGTAGCGGGCTCCGGAGCATCTGTCTTTTCTTCCTTTGCCTCGGTAGCCTTCTCTTTTTCAGCGGAAGAGGATGCGCTTGATACGGCACTGGAAGAAGATCCGCTGCTATTATTAGAACCATCGGTCTTTTCGGCAAAAGCACCACCGATCACGCCTACTACCACAACACCTACGATCGCCCAGATCCACCACTTCTTGTACCACGGCTTTTTCGGCTTGGGCTGCGCCGGCTGCTGTGTCGGCTGTTGTGTCGGCGGCTGGATCGGCTGCTGAACAGGTTGCGAAGCCGGGTTTTGATTATCTGCTACAGGTGCTGCCGGTGTGGGGGTTGGCGCCTGTTTCACTGATTGCAGATCTGCGCCGCAGTTATTACAGAATTTTGACTCGTCAGGTTGTTGTTGACCGCAATTAGGACAATACATAGTTTTCCTCCTTAATATGTCTCTAAATAATGTCAAATTTCACTAGTTGTTGATTAGCGTACTGCGAAAGTGGCACTGAAGGAAGTACCGCCGCCGCGGACGGTGATTTCATGCTCGCCGGGCGTTGTGTTGGTGCCTACTTTCCAAGTCCATGTTGTATTACCGTTGGCGTCTGTCGTCTGAGGTTCTAATCCTTCTGCTTTGGATCCGCTTTGATATTCAACAGTAATACTGTATTCAGTATTCGGTGCTCCTTGAATTGTCACATGAGCTTCCGATCCTGCGTCAATTTCAGTGGTGTAATCGGTGAAGCTGATCGGCGTCGGAGGTTCTGTGGGAGCTTTTGTCGGCTTTTCTTCTGGGGCATCCGTTGGAGCTTTTGCTTTTGTTTCTGCAGGCGGCTTAGTTTCCTTTTCCGTGGCAACAACAGCCGTTGTTGCAGCAGGGGCTGAGCTCGATGCGGTATCCTTTTTATCACTTGACGACGCGCCGATACCGATCAGGATATACACGACCCATGCGGCTATGATGATACCGTACTTTAAGCCTTTATTCATGTTCGGCTTCTTTATCAAAATCAGCGTAAGGGGAAGAGGGAAGATGAAGATCCAACCGAGTACCCACAACCATGTTTTGCGCTTCGGCTGAGTCGGTTGTGCCGGAGCTGCTGCCGTATTTGTTGGTGAAGACGTCTGATTCCGGTTATCGTTACCGGGGATATAGCCACAAGTCGGACAAGCCGCGGTGAAGTATTTAGTGTTACATCTCGGACAGACTCGTTCTTCCTGTCCTGCTTTGACACCACACTTTGGGCAGAAATTGCCCTCGTTGAATTCGGTGCCGCAGTTATTACATTTGTGTTTAAAACTGTTGCTTCCGCATGAGCTGCACTTTACAGCGTCATCATTGTTTGCGGTACCGCAAAACTCACATATTTTCATCTGTCTCCTCTTCTTTCTGTTTACCTGATCTGTTTAATTCGTTCATATATCCGGCTGTAATGATACCGGCAGGCAGTGCCACAACGGCTATGCCGAAAATAGACGACAGCATCGTGATGATCCGTCCAAGTGTAGAAACGGGGTAGATATCGCCGTAACCGACAGTCGTGAGCGATACTGTCGCCCAGTATACCGCGTCGAAGAACGTCTCAAAGGACTCGGGCTCCACATTGAAGATGATCAGTGCGGAGATCAGGATATAGCCGCCTGCGAGGATGCCGACCGCGATCAGCGACTTCTTTGACGTCCGGATCACGTTGCCGATGATCCTAAAGCTCTTTGAGTAGCGGAATGTCTTTAATACGCGGAACACACGAAATGCGCGTATCATACGCAGTATGCGCAGCGCTTTGAATCCTCTGCTGATGATCGACATGGACGGCAGGATCGAGAGTAGGTCGATGATCGCCATAGGAGAGAACGGATATCTGAGGAAGGATGATACACTCTTTTTCCCATACTTATAATCAGCAGTGATCCACCGAAGCAAATAGTCGATGATAAAGATAACCATCGCCGTTTTGTCAATGATGATAAACAATAAGTTCTCTGTTTTGAAAGCCAGCGGTACCAAGCTTACAAGAATAACAACGATCATAAAGATGTCATATGTTTGGCTGAGTTTGTCGCTACCATCTGACTTCTCGATGATATGATAGATACGTTCTCTCAATAAATAACACCTCGATAAAAAGGCTTTTGTATAATAAAACTCTCTTTCTTTTTAAATTATTATATACCAAACCTTTCAGAATCTCAATGATTTGTTTAGAAAATACTGATAAAGTATCAAAACACGTCGAAAGGATATAATCTTTTGACGGTCTCTGTTAGCGAAATGTGTCATATAGAATCAGGGACGGAGACTTGAAAGCGGCTTGCTGTGATCTATCACTTTCTTTGACAAATCGGTATTTACATTCATCCGATCAACATGTATAATAAAACCATACCAAAAGGAGGCGATCGTATGGCAACTGCAACATCCAAATCACTCAGAAATATGATGATGTATCAGGTGTTTGTCCGCAATTTCACCGAGGATGGTACCTTTAAAGAGGTAGCGAGGCACCTCGATCATATCAAGTCATTAGGCACGGATATCATCTGGCTGATGCCTATCCACCCGATCGGCAAGGTCGCGCGTAAGGGAACGCTCGGATCGCCCTACGCGATCAGTGATTACCGCGCAGTCAACCCCGAGTTCGGCACCTTGGATGATTTCAAGGCGTTGGTGGACACGATCCACGAAAGGGGCATGAAGTGCATCATCGACGTGGTGTACAACCATACCTCACCCGATTCCGTGCTGAGTAAGGAACACCCCGAATGGTTCTATCACAAAGAGGACGGTAGCTTCGGCAACCGTGTGGGGGATTGGACGGATATCATCGACCTCGATTATTCCAATAAAGAATTATGGAAGTGTCAGGTCGAAACGCTCAAAATGTGGGCGAAGATCGTGGACGGCTTTCGCTGTGACGTCGCGCCGTTGATCCCGCTTGATTTCTGGCAATATGCCCGACAGGAGGTCGAGAAGGTTCGCCCCGGCTGTATCTGGCTGAGCGAGAGCGTCGAGCCGGAGTTTATCAATCATATGCGCGGCAGAGGTCTGACAGCGTTGTCGGACAGCGAGATCTATCAGGCGTTCGATATCTGCTACGATTATGATGTGTACGGCAAGTTCCGTGCTTTTCTGAGCGGTAAGGGGACGCTCGAGGACTATGCCGAGGCGATCAATCGTCAGGAGTATACCTATCCCGAAAACTATGTCAAGCTACGCTTTCTCGAAAATCACGACCAGCCAAGAGCGGCGTTCCTCATCCCCGATCGTACAGCTCTGGAGAGTTGGACGGCATTCACCTTTTTCCAGAAGGGCATGCCGCTTATCTATGCGGGGCAGGAGTGGATGATCAGACATCTCCCGAGTCTGTTTGACAAGGATACCGTTGAATACGACAGCACTGAATTGTTTCCGTGTATCAGTGATATCATAGAAAAGCTGGCAAAGATCCGGCGTGATCCGCTGTTTGCCGACAGCGTCTATCATGTGAAATCGCAGGATGACCGCTTCTTGATCGCGACGCATGAAAAAGGTGACAGAAAAGCGCTGGGCGTTTTTCCGATAGCCCCCAACAGCGGAGCCGGCTATGTCGAGGTCGATTTCCCCGACGGCGTGTACACGAATTTACTCAACGAGGAGAATGTTGAGGTGTTCCGCGGCGGTATTTCCTGCTATGACCGCCCGATCATCCTGATCAAATAGGGAAGAGGGCGTGTATCAGCCTCCCTTTGGTAAAGGGAGGTGGGCTCGCGTTAAGCGAGCTCGAAGGGATTGCACAAGGAGGACGCAGGCATACTGGCGTATGTCAAGGACGACAACACCGCTATGCGGAATTTAACGCAATAAATGTTAAAGTGTTTTAATGATACTTAGTATTATATCACTATGATATTTTTCTCGCGCAGACGACGAATCGTCCGTCCTGGGTATGATAGTTACAGGTCGAGAGAGAGATGATCTTCTCACCGTACTGCGGCGTGATACCCGTGTCGATGCTGGAGAGCTGCTTGACATTTTGCACATAGTTGTTGTAACTCGCTTCATCGTTGAGGTTCTGACACTCATAGTACTGGAAATGGGTGGTGTCATTCGCGTCATAGATTTGGCTGTAGAAGATGGCGAATATCTCATAATCACCCTTTTCGAATCGGGTGTTGAAGTGGATGATCTTGTGCTCGTTGTAATAATCGACGTTATCATATTTCGGCAGTCCGCCGAACATCGAACCGTTGAACATGTGATGGCCGTAGATCAGATAGTGCATGCCGTTCGGATCACATGCCGCGTCCATGAACAACTCGCCGCTTTCGGAGTAGTTGCCGTCAAAGTCGGTGTGCAGGTATTTATCGTTGTCACCGGGTACATGCATGACCGGATAATCGATAACGGTATCGTCGATCTTCAGCCAACCGAAAAAGTCGTGGTTTTTTGCATACAGCGCTTCATAGTCGGAAGAGAGCTGCTGCAATTCCATATGTCCCTTTTTGTCGGAATAGTAGTGGAAGAGCTTGGTGCCGATGATGCCCGCACCTACCAGCAGCATGATGATCGCGATGACTCTGACCACGATGATCGCGGGGCTGGTGCGCTTCTTCGGTCTTCTGCTGCGCGGTCTGTTGCGGTTATCGTAACTGCCGCGAGGTCTTCTGCCGTAGTCGTCATAGCCGCTTCTGCCGTAAGAACCGCTCTGCGGGCGGGACTGGCGGCGTCTGCCGTCATAGTAGTCATCATAGCCCTGACGGGGCGGATATGGCTGACGACCTTGGGTGTTATAGCCCTGACGCGGCGGATACGGCTGTCGCCCTTGGGTATTATAACTCTGGCGCGACGGGTACTGCTGACGACCTTGGGCGTTATAACTCTGGCGCGACGGATATTGCTGACGACCTTGGGCGTTATAACTCTGCCGCGACGGGTACTGCTGACGCCCCGCGGCATCATAATCTGCTCGCGCACGACGCGGACGCTGATCGCCGCCGACGTCAAAGTTGCCGCGGTTATAGTCAGAGTAACCGGCGGATCTTCTGCCGTAGTTATCGGATCTTGAATTGTATTGATTGTTGTTTTGATTACTCATAATAGGATAAAACAAGGCGGCGGCGGGATGCCCCGTCACCGCCTATCGGTCAATGGTTGATATTCTTACCGTTGATTATTTTGCCTTCTTCTTAACAACGAAGGAGACGATGAGTGCTACGATCGCAACACCGGCAACGCCGATGCCGACCCACAGCCATACGTTATCGCCGGTCTTGGGAGAAGCCTTCTTGTTCTGATCCGGGGTAGCGATAGTAGTGGGAGCGGTAGTAGGAGCGGTAGTGGGAGCTACGGTAGCATCAGTAGAGGTGATAGTCTCAGCAGTGGTCTCTGCGGTAGTCTCAACAGTAGTCTCGTCGGTGACAACGGTCTCGTCGGTGACAACAGTCTCGTCGGTGACAGTGGTCTCGTCAGTGACATAGGTCTCGCCGAGCTCATCGGTAGCAACAGCGGCTACGGGAGCATTTTGTTCCTCAGCTGCGCTGGCGGAGATCGCCATCGCGAACAGGGAACCTACCATCATTACACAAAGTAAAACAGCTAATACACGTTTCATAATTTGTCTTTCCTTTCTTGATACAAATTTTTTCACATACCGTTATTGACGGTATCATGCGGATGTGATCCGCGGTAGTTGCCATCCATCTTTTGGTGGGTGGATTGTGATAATTTTGTCTTATCACTTGAGTAGATAATAACACATAAAATCTGAGAATTCAATACAAAGAATGCGAAATTTACTTTTTCTTAACTTTTGTACACTTAAAACCTCAGCCGATCACTTCCTTTGATAGATTTGCACAAATGGGTTGGCTGAATATTGTCTAAATAGCCGAAATTTGCGGTGTATCAACCCGTTTTGCGGCGATTCTCAACCATCATTTATCCAGTTGATCAAAAGGTGTTTTGCTTGAAAAACGCCTGATTTTCGTTAGTTGAGGTTCGCTTTTTCCATCGCTTGAACCGATCGGATATGAGTCTTTCCGATTCGGTTTCGGCGATTTCTGACTATATATACACGCGTCGGCGCAGAGTGTGACACAAAAAAGAAAAAATCCCGCCGGGCTTTTTGATGATAACAGCGCGGCGGGAAATCGAATGGTATTCAGTTGTCATATAAAGTGGTTGGATATCCGGCGGATCCGGTAGCGGTTACACCGGCGAGCTTTTGAACTGCTCGTGTGTTACAGGCTTGCCTTGAGGACTGCGACAACATCATCACGGTCGAGCTTTTTGTAGCCGCCGTCAAGGATGATGGTCGCGTTGGCGATGTCCTCGATCATGTCTTCTGTCGTACCGAGCTCCGTCAGGTTCATGGCGACGCCGATCTGCTTCATCCAGCTTTCCATCTTGGCGAGACCTTCATCGGCGATCTGTTCATCGGACTTGCCGTTCGGGTCAACGCCCCAGACTTCCTTTGCGAAACGGACGAATTTGTGCAGACCGTAGGGCTTGATAAAGTTATAGTAGGGCAGCGATACTGCCGCGAGCGTCATGCCGTGGGTCGCGTCGGTGATCGCGCCGACCGCCTGACCCAGCATGTGCACCATCCAGTCGGTGGTCTTGCCGCGGGAGATCAGGGTATTCAGCGCCCATGTCGCCGTCCACATGATGTTGGAGCGCGCCTCGTAGTTTTCGGGGTCGTCAATAGCGATCAGCGAGCTGTGGATAACGGACTTCATCAGCGCCTCGGCAAGATAATCGGAGGTGTTGTCGTCGTCGCCCGAGAAGTACTGCTCACAGATATGGTTGAAGATATCGTAGATGCCCGCCGCCATCTGGCGCTTGGGCAGGGAGAAGGTGAAGGTGGGATTGAGGATCGAGAACTTCGGCATGACATTGTCGCCAAAGACATGGCCGATCTTGAGCTTTTGCTCGTGGTTAGTGATGACCGCGCCGCCGTTCATCTCGGAGCCGGTGCCCGCCATGGTCAGGATACAGCCGACGGGGACGATTGCGCAGTCAGGCTCTTCAAAGCGGATATAGTATTTGTCCCACGGATCGTCGTCGCAGTTGACGGAGACCGATACCGCTTTGGCATAGTCACAGCAGGAGCCGCCTCCGACCGCCAGCAGGAGATCAACGTGATGTTCGCGTGCGATCTGTACGCCCTCGCGCAGCTTATCCGCGGTGGGATTGGGCATGACGCCCGCGTCCTCGACAATGGTCTTGCCGTTCTCTTTGAGGATCTTTGTCACCGCGTCATAGATGCCGTTCTTCTTGATCGAACCGCCGCCGTAGATCAGCTGTACGGTGTTGCCGTATTTGGACAGCTCGTCGTTCAGATATTGCAGAGCGTCGTCTCCGAAATAGAGCTTTGTCGGGTTGTGGTAACTGAAATTGCCTAACATAATAGTCCTCCTGTAGTAGATTTGCTTGTCAGATTATGGTTCTGAATTCTTTTCAATTATAATAACTTGTATCAAAAACATAGTCAATTGTTTTATCGAGGCGGTAAAGGGGAATGCACATGATAAAAATGCAGGAAAATTGAAATATGGTTTCAAAATCGAATCAAAACCGAGCCAAAAACCTGTTAAATTTTTATCAATATGAATTTTTAGAGAAATAAATTGCAAAAACTTGTGAAAAAGTGCAATAAAATTATTGACACTCATCGTAAATATGAGTATAATGTAACCAACGGTTTTATCTTGCGTTAAAGCGGTAAAACATAAAATAATGTCAAGAAAGAGGGAACACCATGGAAAAAGTATTGGTACTGGATTTCGGCGGCCATTATAACCAGCCGATCGCCCGTAAGGTAAGAGAGCAGAATATCTATGCCGAGATTGTGTCTTATCAGAAGATCACAGCCGATGAGATCGTTGCGCAGGGCTACAAAGGCATCATCTTTACCGGTGGTCCCGACAGTGTGTTTGAGCCTGACGCGCCGCATTGTGACGCCGCGATCCTGTCGGCAGGATTGCCGATCCTCGGCATCGGCTACGGTTGTCAGCTCATCGCCTACATGGCAGGCGGCAAGGTGACCTACGCGAGCGAGATCAGCGAGTTCGGCGCGACCGAGCTCATTTCCGACGGCAGCGAGCTGCTCGACGGCTTTCCGCCCGTGAGCATCTGCTGGATGAGCCACCGCAATCATATCAAAGAAGCGCCCTTAGGCTTCCATGTCACCGCCTACACCGAGCGCTGTCCCGTGGCGGCGATGGAAAACAGCAAGGATCATATCTACGGCGTGCAGTTCCACCCCGAAATGATCGAGACCGAGTACGGCGAGCTGGTGCTCCACAACTTCCTGTACAACATCTGCGGCTGTGTGGGTGAGTGGAAGATGGATCGCTTTGTTGAGGAGAAGATCGCGCAGTATCGCGAGCGCCTGGCGGATAAAAAGGTACTGCTGGCGTTATCGGGCGGCGTTGACAGCTCCGTAGCGGCGGTGCTGGTCAATCAAGCGATCGGCGACAACCTCACCTGCGTCTTTGTCGATACAGGTCTGTTGCGCAAGGATGAAGCGGATCATGTTGAGAAAACCTGCCGCGATATCCTGAATATCAATGTCACGCGTGTTGACGCGGCGGATCGCTTCCTGTCCGCGCTCAAGGGCGTGACCTCCCCCGATGAAAAACGCCGTATCATCGGTGAAGAGTTCAATAAGGTGTTTGAAGAAGAAGCAAAGAAGCTCGGCAAGGTCGATTGCGTGGTACAGGGCACCATCTACTCCGACGTGCTCGAGCGCGGCGCGGGCGACATCACCTTCTCCGCGTCCGGCGAGGGTGCGCTGCATCAGGTCGTCGAGTATGACGAGATGGCGGAGCCTCTGCGTTCTCTCTTCAAGGATGAGGTGCGCAAGGCGGGTCTGGCGCTCGGCATGCCCGAGGAATTCTGCTACCGCCAGCCGTTCCCCGGCCCCGGTCTTGCGATTCGCTGTGTCGGCGAGATTACCAAGGAGAAGCTCGAGACCCTGCGCGAGGCTGACGCGATCTTCCGCGAAGAGATCGCGAAGTCCGGCTATGACCGCTTCACCAACCAGTATTTTGCCGTGATGACCGACACTCATTCGGTCGGCGTGCTGGGCGAGGAGCGTGTGGTCGGCAGTACGATCGTCCTGCGTGCCGTCACCAGCGATGACTTCATGACCGCGGATTGGTCGCGTATCCCGTATGAGATTCTCGCGACCGCCTCGGCGCGTATCACAAGTGAGATCCCCGGCATCACCCGCATCGTCTACGACATCACCCCCAAGCCCCCGGCAACGGTGGAGTGGCAATAATTCCAATAGAGAATTAAAATAAATAGATAAAGCCCTCGACTGTACGTGACAGTCGAGGGCTTTTGCGGTTATCTGATAACATAAATCTTTCTATATGATGTTGATTATAAATACTTTTTGATCTCTTTGTGTAAGTCCGGTAGATCATCGTGTATGGTATCCCACACAATACGCATATCTACACCTGAATAGCCGTGTACAATTCTGTTGCGCATACCGTATAGCTGCTTCCACGGAATGGTGACGATTTGATCTTTCACTTCATCGGACAGAGCAGTTTTTGCCAATTCACCGATTTGCATTAAATTGAAGACACAGGCTTCCACGCGCATGGGATCTGACTGAAAGTCATCCAGTGAACTGCAATCTGCACAGTAGGTGAGAACGGAGCTGATATGGTCAACTATTTTTCTCAGTACCTGTAAATCTTTATTATCCATAAATCAACACTCCGGTTTTTGCTATTTCTTTATCAACCATAGAATTACGGGCTACTTGCGAAACATCTAACATATCTACATTTTTGTCTAACGCGGTGACGACATCCTCTAATAATCCAAAGAATGCAAGTCCTTTTAATCCGCTGTCAACCAGAATATCGACGTCGCTGTTTTGATGTGCCTGTCCTTTTGCGTATGACCCAAAGAGAATGGCTTTTTTGACGTGATAGGAATCAAAAACAGGCTTCAGAAGTGATTGGATCGCAGCGATAGAATAGATCGTATCTGACATAAAACCGCCTCCTTTCTTGGGTAAATCCATTATATCATATCAAAAAAATAATGTCTATAAGATTTGTAAAACTGAATGGCATATCGTTGACAGAATAATTTGATGCTATTATAATACATATATAATAATTGTATGGTCTCGGGCGTGAGCGCTCGGGAGTTGTGCAATGATGAATGATCAAGAACGAAAGAGGGTTATGATATGAAGGTTTTGATGATCAACGGCTCGCCCAGAGTCGGCGGCAATACCGCTATTGCGCTGAAAGAGATGGAGCAGGTATTTCTAAAGAACGGGATCGAGGTCGAGATCATGCAGATTGGCAATAAAGCGATCCGCGGCTGTATCGCCTGCGGCACCTGCGCGACCAAGGGACAGTGCGTGTTTGATGACGCGGTGAATGAAGCGGCGCCGAAATTCGCCGAGGCGGACGGTCTGGTGATCGCGTCGCCTGTCTACTACGCGTCCGCCAACGGTACGCTGGTGTCGTTCCTCGACAGACTGTTTTATTCCTGTCATTGCGACAAGCGCATGAAGGTCGGCGCGGCTGTCGCCGTTGCGCGCAGGGGAGGACTCTCCGCGACCTTTGACGAGCTGAACAAGTATTTTACCATCAACTCGATGCCTGTCGCCGCGTCCAATTACTGGAACAGCGTTCACGGCGGCGCAAAGGGTGACGCCGAGCAGGACGCGGAGGGCTTGCAGACCGTCCGTGTGCTGGCGGAGAATATGTGCTTTTTGATGAAGAGCATCGCTCTCGGCAAGGAGCAGATCGGTCTGCCCGAGATTGAGCCAAAGACATATACCAATTTTATTCGGTAAGCTTGATATGTATTGCGTATAAAAGTGATTGTATTGTAAAGAATCGGCGGGAGCGAGCCCCCGCCCTACAATATCACATATGATAAAGATAAAACCCTCAGTTTGAAACTGAGGGTTATTTCTTTATTGGAATTATAATGTTATATTGGTTAAGCTGTTACGGTATCATCAGCACGTAAACGGAAGATGAAACATTGGACCCGCCGTTGAAAAGACGTTACTGAAAAAGCACTCTATCCATAGGCGGAATAAAACAACGCGTTGTTAGCGGAGGAAGCCGTTGATGATCTGTTCCTCGGCTTCCGCCTCAGTCAGACCGAGGGTCATCAGCTTGATGATCTGGTCGCCCGCGATCTTGCCGATCGCCGCCTCATGCACGAGGGACGCGTCCACGTTGTTCGCTTCCAGCGCGGGGACAGCTAAGATGTTGCCGTTGTCCATGATGATGGAATCGCATTCGGTGTGACCCTTGCATGCCGCGTTGCCAACGATCTTGAGGTCGAGGCGCTGATAAGAATCGTCACGCGCTACGCCGCGGGATACGACGTCGGCATTGGCGCCGTCACCGTTGAGCGATACGACATAGTCGCTCAGCGCGCGCTGGACGTTATGGGTCATCAATCGCTCGCGGATAATCAGCTTAGCGCCCGCTTTCAGCTCGGCGACCGTCTTGCGCTCGGTATCGTCAACGCCCTTGATCTGCACCATCTCCATCTCGCAGGTGCTGCCTTCTTCCATATACACCTCGGTGACGGGGTTGAGGATGCGCTTGCCTGAGCCTTCACCGGAGCCGAAGTGCTTTTCGACATATTTGATCTTGGCATTTTTGCCGACATAAAAGCGGTGGATGCCGTCATGCTGAGAATCGTGGTTGCCGCAGTTATCGATACCGCAGCCCGCGACGATCTCGACGTCGGCGTTGTCACCGATATAAAAATCATTGTAGACCTCTTCCTTGAGTCCGCTCTTGGTCATCACGACGGGGATATGCACGCTCTCACCGACGGTGTTGGGCTTGATGAAGATATCCATGCCGCTGACGCCCGTCTTGCTGACGATCTCGATATTCTCGGTGGACTGTCTGCCGATAGACATGCTGTCGGAGCGGATGTTGTACGCGCCCGTGAGGTTATTGCCGTCGATGTCGGCAATCTCTTTGAGCAGATAGGATTGTATGTTGTTCAGATCCATGATTACACTCCTTCCGTAACGCCCTGGCAGTTCTTGACTGCCGCGGGAGTGCCGATCAGCCCGGGCAGGATCTCATCCCTGTCGCCCTGCTTTTCGATCTCGCCGCTGCCCAGCACGATGATCTTGTCGGCAATGTTGAGGATGCGCTCTTGATGGGAGATGATCATGATGGAGCGGTCGGCGATCTCTTCACGCTGCTTGCGGAACACCTCGATCAGGTTGCCGAAGCTCCACAAATCGATCCCCGCTTCCGGCTCGTCAAAGAGGGTGAGCATCGATTTGCGCGCGAGTACGGTCGCGATCTCGATGCGCTTTAACTCGCCGCCCGAAAGGCTTGCGTTGACCTCGCGGTCGATGTATTCTCTGGCGCACAGTCCGACCATCGAGAGATAGACGCACGCGTCCGCGATGGTCAGCTTTCTGCCCGCCGCCAGACGGATCAGGTCGAGCACACGGATGCCCTTGAACTTGACCGGCTGCTGAAAGGCAAAGGCGATACCCTTGTTGGCGCGTTCGGTAATGCTCATATCGGTGATGTCCTCACCGTTGAAGAGGATCTGTCCTGAGGTGGGCTTCTCGATACCGGCGATCAGCTTGGCGAGGGTGGACTTGCCGCCGCCGTTGGGACCGGTGATGACGATCAGCTTGCTGTCGGGGATCTCCAGACTGATATTTTTGATGATCTCTTTCCCGGCGGAATCATCATTGACCGTGAAAGAAAGGTTTTTGATTTGAAGCATAGTGATTCTCCTTCGTTACAGTTGTTCTATTATAACTCATTTTTGTTTGAATCGCAACCATTATGTAAATTTTTTGCGAATAACTCGATTTTTCTGTTGAAAAAAAGTTTTTTATTATGCTATACTCTCATTGAGGTGAGTAGAATGAGTAAAGACAGACTGGCGGCGTTCATGGACGCGGTTTTGGCGATCATCATGACGATACTGGTGTTGGAGCTTCCCAAGCCCGACCCGATGACCATCGACGGTGTGCTAGCATTGAGCGACACCTACGTCTGCTATGCGCTATCGTTCTTCTGGCTGGGCACGATGTGGGTGAACCTGCACAACGAATGGCACCAGATCGAGCTCATCAACAAGCGCGTGGTATGGCTGGGCGTGATCCTGCTGTTTGTGACCTCATGGATCCCGTACAGCATGAGCGTGGTCACATCGAATCGCTCCAGTAAGCTTGCCATGGTACTCTACGGCATGTCCGTACTGCTGGTGACATTTGCAAATCTCTTGCTGTCGATCTCACTGTATCGGTGCCACGTGGATATCGATACCTGCGATTCCAAAAAGCACGCGTGGATGATGCGCGTCAAGTACATCCCCGATATCGCCATCAAGATCATCGGTATCATCCTGTCGGCGACCATCTGGCAGCCGGCGATGATCTACGCGGTGCTGATCGCCATGGTATGGATGCTGATCCCGATCGACAGTTGGTATAAGGGGACTGCCAATAAATAAAGGGGATTTCATAAGTTTGATTTGGTTGGTAATAATAAACAGAGAGGTGATATTTTGAAGCGTATAATGAAAAAACTTGGTGTTATTCTGATGGTCGGGCTGATGGCGGTGCTCGCCGCCTGCTCGGGGCAAAAGACGGAGTCGACGTCAGCGCAGTCCAAAGCGACTGCCGATGAAGCGACCGTCGCCGCGGCAGCCTCGACCGATGCGACCGAGGCAGTCTCGGGACAAGCTCTCGGACAGCGCGACCGCAATGCGGAGTACGAGGTGGAGACCAGAGAGATCTGGTGTGAGAACAACGGCAACCGTATCTACGGCAAGGCGTATATCCCGATCTCGGACAAGGAGACGAAGTTCCCGCTGGTGATCCATGCCCACGGTATGGGTTCGAATCACGAGGCAGGCGAGGGCTACGGCGAGCGTTATGCCGAAAAAGGCTTTGCCGCGTATTCCTTTGACTTCCCCGGCGGCAGTCGTCCCACGACCGAGAACAAAAGCGACGGCGATCCGATGAAGAATTCTGCGGTGACGGAGGCATCCGACCTGCAGGCGATCCTTAATACCGCGCTGACATGGGATTTTGTCGACACAAACTTTGTCTTTGTTGAGGGCGGCAGTATGGGCGGACTGGTCGCGACGATGGTCGGACTGGATAACACCGACACTGTCAAGGGCATGATCCTGCATTATCCCGCGCTGTATATGCCGCAGGCGGTCACCGCGAGATACAACAGTCCCGACGACGTGCCGGACAAGCTGTCTTTCGGCGATGATTACGAGCTCGGCGGCGCGTTTGCGCGCGATCTGTTCGGGCTGGACGTCGTCAGCCGACTCAGCTCTTATCCGCACAACGTCACGATCATCCAAGGCTCGGATGACCAGCTGGTTGCCGCAAAGTCGATCGAAGAGGCCTCGGCACTGTTCCCGCATGCGGAGTTCCATCTGATTGAAGGCGCGGGTCACGGCTTCGGCGGCGATGATTTCGATACCGCCGTGAATTACGGCTTGGATTATTTGTTTGCCAACACTTGATACAATGCCCTGTGGATCTCCACAGGGCATTTCAGACTGTAGAAAAAGCCATGTTTCGGCGGAAGTTGAAACATGGCTTTAATTTGTGAATTAAGATTTCTAAAAAATGTAAGCAGTAATTTGAGATAGGAACTAAAACAGGGTCAGGAGAGTGATGTTTCCTACTTTTTGCTTTCCATAGTGCC
>OMWP01000053.1 GCA_900314795.1 uncultured Eubacteriales bacterium | reverse complement strand
TTCTTTCTGGACTTACTCCTGTTCGTTGACATCACTAATCACTTCCTATGGAGTGATTATACTATTGCTAAACACCGTTTGCAAGTCGGGATTTTTTATAATATAATTACCGATAATAGGAACGGGGGTTTTTTATATGAAAAAAATATTAAGTGTACTTTTAGCTGCTGTAATGGCGCTCTCGCTTGCGGCTTGCGGCGGAAATCAGAACTCGGGTTCATCTTCTTCCGGTCAAACCGCGACCAAAGCGGCGGAAACAAAGGCGGAAAGCAATACGGCTTCAAGTGCCGCAAATACAGGCAGCAGGGTGTTGGTTCTCTATTTCAGTGCGGCAAATACAAAGGATGTTGACGCGGTTACAACCGCTACGCCGATGGTGAACGGCACTTCCTCGGTAAAGTGGATGGCGGATATCATTCACAATGAGGTCGGCGGCGACATTGAGCCGATTATCCCGTCAAAGGATTATCCGCTTGAATATGATGCCTTGGCGGACGCGGCAAAGGCGGAGGTTGACAATAACAAGCGTCCTGCTTTTGAGGCGTTAGAGGTGAATCCTGCCGATTACGATACCATCTTTATCGGCTATCCGGTTTGGTGGTACACCATTCCGATGGTGCTGGAAACCTTCTTCGACAAATATGATTTATCCGGCAAGACGATTGTTTCATTCAACACCCACGCAGGCAGCCGTGACGGTGGAACATACAAAACCATTCAGGAGCGTGAGCCAAACGCTAAGGTCTTGGAAGGCTTGGCAATCGCAGGCTCCGACGCGGGGTCGGACAGCGCAAAAGCATCCGTCACCGAGTGGATAAAGGGACTAAACTTAGAATAACTTCCTCCGTACCTGCTGAGATAACCGTCGGCACCGAAACACAACGCGGATTTATCAACGATAATGTTTTTCATTCGGCAGAGTACGGAGAGATTCACTACAGCAGTTACATTCCTGAAAGCCTTGTATTTTCAGGGAGTCGGCGCGAATATGGTCGAGGACTTCGGCGTTGAAGCAATCAAATACAACAGCGAGATGATTGTGCTGTCTGCTCAACTGAGTGACTGGGGAGAAACCTCGGCAAAACAGGCGATTGCCCTGACAGAATATTTTATCGATCACTATAACATCAACAAAAGCAAAGTGTATCTACACGGCTACTCCGGCGGCGGTGAGACAGGCTCGCTTATCATGGGCATACGCCCTGAACTTTACACCGCCTATCTGGAAACAAGCTCGCAGTGGGACGGCGATTTGGAAGTGCTGGCAAAAGCAAAAACGCCCGTCTATTTAGCGACAGGCGAAAACGACAGCTACTACGGCTCTCAGCCGCTGAAAAACGCTTACAACAAGCTGCGCGGCATATATGAATCACAGGGCTTGACCGAAACAGAGATTGATAAAATCCTCGTTCTCGACGTAAAAGACCAAGCGTACTTTACCGAACGCGGTTACACCGATCAACACGGCGGCGGTATGGCGTTCGCGCATGATGAAACGATTATGAAATGGTTATTCAATCACTAATTCTTATTTAGGAGGTAAACTATGGATACACAAAAAATCGTATTTATGAATAAGGAACTGAATCTCAGATTGGCAGGACTTTTATTTCTGCCCGACGCGTTTGATCTCAGCAAGGATTATCCCGCTGTTGTTGTGACAGGCCCGATGCTCTCCGTCAAGGAGCAGGCACAGTCCGTCTACGCCAAAAAGCTGACCGAAGCAGGCTATGTTACATTGGTGTTTGACGGCGCGTATTTCGGGGAAAGCGAGGGCTTACCGCGCTGTCAGGAGCTTCCCGACGTCAAGGAAAGCGATATTGAGGGCGCGGTCGATTATCTTACCTCTCTGCCGTATGTTGATGACAACCGTATCGGCGGTTTGGGAATCTGCGGTTCGGGTTCCTATATGTCGGTCGCAGGTGTAAAAGAGCCGCGCTTAAAGGCAATCACCGCGATCGTTCCGGCAATCTCGGATATTTCCACCTCCGCTATGGCAGGCTTCTTCAAACCCGCCGACGAAGTACAGGCGGCAAAGGAAGCCTATGAAAAAGGCGAGGGTGAGATCGACTACCTTAACTTTATGCCGAGAGTATTTGACGAGGGCGCGGCATATTACTACACCTCACGCGGCACTCATCCGAGATGGTCGAACCGCGTTGTCGCATGGAGCCAGCTCGAACTGATTAAGTATAACGTTACGAACATCATGAAGGATATGCAGAAGCCCTATCTTGTTATCACCGGTGAGAACGCATGGTCAAAGGACGCATCGACCGAGGTGTTCAACGCCGTTCAGCATAACAACAAGGAAATGCACATCATCCCCGAGGCAGGTCATTTTGACCTCTATGACCTCGCGCCGTTCGTCACCGAGGCTTTTGACTATATTCTTCCGTTCTTCGGCAAAAATCTGTAAGGTATATGATAAGATAAAGAGAACTCCGGCTCGATCACTGAGTCGGGGTTCTCTTTGGTTCGACTTATTTGTCGATAATATTTAGATTCATCTTGCAACCACAATTGTCAACATTATAAGATCATCATCACCCGTGTTTATGATACTATGCTCCGATCCCTTTGGGCATATATGCATCATTCCCGCCGAGAGCTTTTCTTCCACACCGTCACAAATCGCTTTGCCTGTTCCGGATAGAATATAATTCATATCGTCGCCAGAGCTTTGCATATGTAAGCCGATGCTTCCGCCGGCGTGGATCACTGTCGATATAATCCGGTACTTTTCATCGTTATACATTCTCACGGTCATTTGACCCGTACCGTTGTTCATTCACGGTATTGTCATTTCCTTCAGTCCATTAAAGTTTATGATCATTTTGCACCTCTATCTGTTAATTATTTCGGAACGAACGGAGTTGAAAAACGCCGCGTATTTCCTCTTGTCCTCATTACGGCAGGCTATGTAAAAAGTATAGCGTGCCTTTTCTTCGTCGATTGGGATGGCGATACGTCCGTTCGGTGTGCCGCTTGCTTTGAGAATGACATCGGACGAAAAGGCAGGATAATCGGTGTTCATCACCAAGTCGGCAAAGGTCTCACGGTCGGGTTGGATGAGGAAGGTCGTTTCAGCCATAAATTCCTCACATACGCTTTTCCAAAAGCCGATATGCTGATAAAGCAGGAATTTTTCTCCTGCAAGGTCGCTGAATTTTACGCTTTCTTTCCCAACAAGTCGGTGATTATGAGGTACAACGATATAGAGATGCTCGGTCGTATACCGCTGAAAAAACAAGCCGCTGTTTTCAATCGGCGCGCGGACAATACCGATCTGATAGGCGCCGTTCTGCATACCGCTGAGCAGTTTTTCGCCGTACACTAAGTCAGAGGAGATCGTCATATCTCCGAAATGGTCTTGCAAAATCGGCATGAGGTCGGTCATCGGCTGGGGAGCGCACGCGCCGATACGGATACTGTGCAGGCTGCGGTCAAAGGCAATCACGCGGCTCACCATTTCTTTATTCTGGTTCACCTGCGACTGCGCCAATGCCGCGGCAAGCTGACCTGTTTCATTCAGCGAGATTTTCTTGCTCTCGCGCACAAAGAGCTTAACGCCCAAATCCTCCTCTAACTTTTTCATTGAGCGTGAAAGCGCAGGCTGGCTGATGTGCAGTTCCTCCGCCGCCTTTGACAGTGTGCCGTACTGTGCGAAAGCCGCTAACTGTTCGAGTAAATAAATTTCAATCATATTATCACCCAAATATAATTATTAGTTATATTTATATAAACAATCGGTATTTTACTTTTCCTCTATTTTATCATATAATTTAAGCATAGGCAAGTAGTAAATATATAATTATTGATTGGAGTGAAAAATATGAACCGGATTATTCAAACAGTTTCCTGCTTTCTCTGCTGTCTTTTGACAATTCTTATGATTTGCGGTTGTCAAACAGACGCGGCGAGTGACGCAAAGGAAAAATCAAATTCCGATTTGCTCGGCGATACAGACGGCGACGGCTCTGTTTCAATCGGCGATGTTACCGTTATTCAACAGCACATTGCAAATATAATCAGTTTGCAAAACAACAGACTAAAATGCGCTGACATCAACGGAAACGGAAGTGTTGACATTACCGACGCGACCGAATTACAGCGCTATCTGGCGGAGTACGACGTGACGTATGCCGTCGAAAAACCGATAAGCAACGATACAGAAGAACCCCCTGCTATTGAGCAAACAGGTATGACAAATCAAGTGCCCTCGTCCTATTTAAGCGCGGCGGCGCAGGGCGGTACGGTTCGGGAGATAAAGTATCAGTCAAAAGATTACGCCGGAAACAGCGGCGACATCACCAAGCAGGCGTTTGTCTATTTGCCCTACGGCTACGATGAAGCCGACGCCGACACACGGTACAACATTCTCTATTTAATGCACGGCTGGGGCGGTCACGCAGGTGAATATTTTGAGTATGCCAACATCAAAAACATTTTTGACAATATGATTGCTAACGGAGATATCGAGCCGCTGATTGTCGTATCCGCGACCTTCTATCACGATAACAGCGACAGGGATTTCGGCAGTTCCGAGGATGCTCTGAGAGCGTTCCACAACGACTTTGAAAAGCACCTGATGCCTGCGGTAGAGGGACAGTTCCACACCTACGCAAAATCCACCTCTGCCGAGGATTTGAAAGCCTCGCGAGACCACCGTGCGTTCGGCGGATTTTCGCTCGGACCTGTCACGACCTGGCTGCAATTCTGCTATGATTACGACTATATCCGCTACTTTCTGCCGATGAGCGGCTCAAGCTGGTACTACGGCACCTACGGCAACTTCCGTATCAAGGATAACGTTGACTTCATCGAATCGTTGGTGAAGGACAACGACCTCGACAGCCGCGGTTACTTCATCTATCACGCCGTCGGCACACAGGATCAGGTCAAGAGCCAGTCGATTGATATGGCAAATGAAATGCTCAGCCGTGAGATCTTCACCCCGAATCACTATGTATTCTATCAGAAAGAGGGTGGCGTCCACGACCACAACGCCGTGTGTGAGTTCATCTATAACGCCCTGCCGTATTTCTTCAGAGGACAGACAAAGGCGCCTGCCGATCAAGAATACTTCAATAAGGACACGGCGATCTCTGAGGTGCAGAGTGACCCTGCCTTCGGCAATTACGGTCAGCTGATCTTTCCTGTCAACAGTGGTTATTACTCCGGCTCGACACTCGGCGATCTGTCCTTAACTTGGTATAATTATATCGACCCCGACAAGATCGTAGAAATTGCAAACTACATGAAGAACCGCGCGGTACAGGGCGACACCATCTTCTACGACATCTACACGGACGCGGAGAAATCCGCCGATCCCGCTAAGAATAATACCGGACTGTTCTTCTTCAAGGGCGAAAAAAACAAGCCATTTGCCATCTGTAACGCAGGCGGCGGCTTCGCATACGTTGGCGCGATGCACGACAGTTTTCCTCATGCGCTGGAGCTGAGCAAGATGGGCTACAACGCCTTTGCGCTGATCTACCGTCCCGGCTCACAAACAGCCTGCGAGGATTTAGCGAGAGCGATTGCGTTCATCCATGAACACGCGGATGAATTGGAGGTCAGCACGGAGAACTACTCCCTCTGGGGCGGTTCGGCAGGCGCGAGGATGGCGTCATGGCTTGGCACATACGGGACAAGGCTCGCTAAAGAAAACAAGGTTGATTTTATCCTCGCTGTCGGCGGCGGTTCGGTCATTGACTGCTGTAAGATCGTATCGGCGCAGGCAAAGCTCGATCAGGACATCTGGGATTTTGAATACCAACAACACGGCTCACCGACTGAATTTATCCCGATGGGAGCGGTTGTAACAGCCTTCGGAACAGGCGCAGAAATGAACAACGGCGCAGTCATTACCAATGAGGATTTGAAGCAAAAATCTCCCTTATGGGGCGCGTTTTACGACTTCGCTGTCCTCGACGTCGGCTACACTATGACCATGCCGATGAAGCAGGTCATCTCCGGCTCGTTCGACACCCTCAGCCATTGCATGGAAACCTACTTCGGCTCGCCGAGAGAAACAAACCTCAGCGATGAGATCAACGAGGCGGTTATGCGCAACGTCATTAAGAATATGCGTGCAACGCTCAAAAATCCCGATGAGAAATTCGTCCGCTCCGAACTGATTTGGGCGGCGGCGATGGGCGAAAACGGTATTTTGAAGCTCGGCAAGGTCACGGACTTCCAGTGTCATATGCTTGAACACCAGCTCGGCGCATACACTGACTGCAACCACGGCTTCGGTCTGGCAGTCATCCACCCTGTGCTTTACAGGCATATCTACAAAAGCGCAGTCAGCCAATTCGCTAAATTCGCTGTCAATGTTTGGGACGTAAAACCCGACGGCAAAACGGAAGATGATATCGCTTTAGTGGGAATCAACGCCCTTGCCGATTTTATCAAGGAAATGGACTTGCCTACCACATTCAGCGAAATGGGTATCACCGATACCGACTGGAAATCGATCGCTAATTCCACCATCATCACCGGCGGCTGCTGCAAGAAGCTCAATAAAGAAGAATTATTAGATATTCTAATTGAATGCAAATAGAAAAGGAGAATGACTATGAATTATATTACACTAAACAACGGAACAAAAATGCCTCTCGAAGGCTTCGGCGTATTTCAGATTCCCGATCCCGTCGAATGTGAACAGGTTGTCTATAACGCAATCAAGACCGGCTACCGTCTGCTTGATACCGCAGCAGCGTATATGAATGAAGAAGCGCTCGGTAAAGCTGTTGCGCGCGCAATCGCCGACGGAATCACCACCCGCGACGAGTTGTTCATCACCACCAAGGTTTGGGTGCAAGACCAAAAAAACGAGGAAACCGCATATGAGGCGGTCAAAACCTCTCTTGCAAGGCTGAATCTTCCCTATGTCGATTTGGTACTTCTTCACCAGCCGATGGGTGACTACTTTGCCGCTTACAGAGGAATCACAAAAGCCTACAAGGAGGGCTTGACAAAGGCAATCGGCGTGGCGAATTTCTATCCGGCGATTCTCGCCAACTTCTGCGAGAATGTCGAGGTGATCCCCGCCGTCAATCAGGTGGAACTGCACCCGTTCTTTGTACAGGCTAACGCGCTTGAAACGATGAAGGAATACGGCGTTGCACCGCAAGCGTGGGGACCGCTCGCAGAGGGTAAGCACGGTATCTTTACCGACCCCGAAATCAAGGCAATCGGCGACAAATACGGCAAATCGAACGCGCAGGTTGTGCTCCGCTGGAACGCTCAGCGCGGCGTGTCGATTATCCCTAAGTCCGTCAAGTTCGAGCGTATGGAGCAAAACATTGACATCTGGGATTTTGAACTGACCGAAGAAGAGATGGCGGCAGTCGCGGCGAAAGACCTCGGTCACAGCGAGATTGTCAATCACGACGACCCGCAGTTTGTAAAATTTGTGCTCGGATTGAAAATCCATGAATAAGGAATAGCTATGAAAGATAAATTGGAGGTAATGATAATGAAATTCAAAAAAACTATTGGCATCGTACTGGTATTCGTACTCCTGTTCTCACTCGCAGCTTGCGCGAATAACAATACATCCGATCAAACACAGACTTCGACCGAGAGCGCAACAACAGCATCTGCTGCTGGTTCGGCAACTTCTGCGAAGAATACCTCAAGCGGCAAAAAGGCGATCGTCGTCTATTTTTCCGGATCGGGTAACACAAAGCGCGTCGCAGAGCTGGTCGCCAATGAAACCGGCTCCGAGCTGTTTGAGCTTGTACCGACAACCCCTTACACCGATGACGATCTGAACTGGCGAGATGAGAAAAGCAGAGTGCAAAAAGAGCATAACGATCCTTCGCTTCAAAATATTGAACTCAATTCAACTGCTGTTCCCGATTGGGAAAGCTATGACACCGTCCTGTTCGGCTATCCTCTCTGGTGGCGCGAGGCGGCATGGCCTGTCAACAACTTTGTCAAAGGTAACGACTTCTCCGGCAAAACGGTCATTCCGTTCTGCACCTCTACCAGCGACGGTATCGGCGACAGCGGCAGCAAGCTCGCACAGATGGCAGGAACAGGCACATGGCAGGAAGGTATGCGCTTTTCCGAGCGTGAGGAAGAAAGTGCTGTTAAGGAGTGGGCACAGAGTATAGGGCTTAAATAACTATTATCTTGACATACCTTTGTTGACTATGCTATACTACTTCCAATAAACCGCATAAGAATGGGGAAAATCAGGTTTCACCGACGTGGTGTAACCATCAGGTCCATGTGAAAGCAATTTCATACAGGCTGAAATCATGTTTGCTGCACCATAAGCAGAAAGTCATCCTCCCGCAATCACTCCGTTTTCGGATTGGTGCGGGAGGCTTTTATATTATTAGCCGCACATGATCTACGGTAGACAACGCCGGCGGTTTATAATGGTCCCTGTAATTTGGACCACGGGATTGAAAAAATGCGTGAACATGGTATAATGCGTCTA
>OMWP01000054.1 GCA_900314795.1 uncultured Eubacteriales bacterium | reverse complement strand
AACAGATCGGAGAGTTTTTGTATAACTTTCGACGCGCACCCGCATAGCGGGTGGTTGTTTGTACCGCTCTGGCGAGCGGCACTGTCTAAAGACATTAATAAAAAAGAGAGATACACATCTGTATCTCTCTTTGCCGGAGAAGAAGGGAATTCTATCATCGGATAATAGGCTGCCTCGCATTCGCGGCAATACCATTATCATAAATCTAGCCAAGCTCTTGATAGAACACAGTGCAATGTCGTTTCTGTCTTTTATCCCGTTCTTTTCTATTTATATTGTAATAGGATTATAATGACTTTCTCTTAGTTTTTTACGATCTCAACCCAGAAGAATGAGGAATACCAGGGATCATAGCGATTGATCCTGTATGCACCTGTATCGTAACTGAATACGTTAGCGGTGTTGTTGTATGCATCTTTGTTCCAGATCTTGACGATATCCAACGTGCTGTCGTCGGTATTGCTGGTGATACCGATGCGGGACGAGGGGTCGATATTGTCAGTGATGCAGAAGATGCATTTGGAAGTAGTGTTCTCACCGAGGAAAGCGTTGGAAGCGGTGCCGTTGGTAAGCGCATTGTTGATGATGGTCATCTTGCCGCTGATAGTGGGATCACAGGAGGAGGCAGAGCCTTTTGACGCATAGAGTCCGCCGCCGTTGTTGACCGCTGTATTATTAGTCATCTCAACATTGTTCATGTTCAGATAGTTCATGGAGTCACACCAGAGCGCGCCGCCTTCATTGCCGGAGCTGTTACCATTTAGCTTTGTACCTGTCACGTTGAGGATTTCGGTAAATCCGCTGCCTCTGTAACCAAAGCATACGCCGCCGCCGTTAGATGAAGCGTGGTTATCTGTGATGGTGCAGTTATTGATATTGGTGTTATAGTCACCGAAGATACCGCCGCCATTCGCCGCGCTGTTCGAGTTGATTGTGCAGTTGTTGATCGTCATGTTGGAATGGTTATAGATCGCGCCGCCGTCCTGACCGGCGTTATTCTCAAATACACAGTTGCTTACTGTTAAATCCGATTCCTTGTTATATAACGCTGTGTGGTTATTGTGGCGGAATGTCGAGCCGGTGATCGTTCCGTTAGCGTTCTTTTCCGCGACGATCGCACTGTTTTCGTTATGGATGAAATCACTGCTCATGATATGAAGAGCTACATTGTCGGCTCTCAGGCCCGCGTCGGAAGAATCTTTGACGGTTACGGAGTTGAGATTGAGCTTTCCGCCGTTGACGACCAAGCCGCTGATCGCACCGTGTTTTCCGGTGGAGTCGATCACGGTTAAGTCTGCGTTATCTGCTTTGAGATCATAATTCTGACGGTTGGTATGAATGATCGAATGACCGTTCATATCGAGAGTAACAGTCTTATCCTTGACATAGAGCGCACCGTTGGAGAATGCGGAACCGTCTTTGTAATAGAAGGTGTCCTCAAAAAGGTTATCGCTCTTCCAATCCTGCATCAGCTTCATGGTGCCGCCGTTCTTGGATACGACAGCCCATGCGTCGCCAAAAGAGAACATGTTCGTCGTCTTGTTGTCGACGGTCGCCTGTGCGACAGTCAGGTTATCGATCGTATTTTTGGTATTGTTATACGCCTTGACGACTTCAGTCACTTTCTTGGTATAAAGCTCCATGTTCGCCTTGATCGAAGCCTGTAAGCTGTCTCTGGTCTCTTTGGTGATCGAACCGTTATTGTAGTCGAGATCCGCCAGAGAATAGGACGCCATATAGCCGGACATCAGGTTGGTGTAGTACAGGGTGTACTGCTCGAGCGTCATATCGTTAAAGGACTGCGCGTCTTTTTTGACCAGATCGGAATCGTTGTTGTTTTCTTCACATGATTTGGAGAGTTCAAGATACTGATCGAAAGAGGGCTTGCCCTTTACCCCTGCCTGACCGTCAATGATCAGGTTGCTCAGATCTCTGAAATCCTTGGTGAAATCGCTGTTTCCGTTGGTAGCGTTGACAATGTTGATGTAATCCTGCGCACAGGTACTGCCTTCTTTGAATAAGGCGATCTGCGTCATGGCGTCTTCGTTATAGCCCTTCACACTGGTCAGGATATCCGAAAATCGCTGCAGCTTGTTGATGCTTGTCAGCGCCTTGATCTGACTGGACTGCGCGTTATAATGAGAATCGATCTTATCGTTCAGCTCATTGATGAGATTGACGATATCCTGTGTCGATGGCTGCGGTACTTTTGTCGCATCGCTGTAGAAGGACTTGAATGCGCCGAAAAGTCCGTTCGCTATGATATCCACGACAGGATTAGTTTTGCCGATCATTGAGACCAAGGTGGATGCTCCGCTGAAGAAGCCGTCACTTGCCGGCGATGCGACGACGGCTGCAGACGCTGTGACCGTCATAGCCGAGCCTACCGAGATCATAATGATACATGCCATAATAGCTGCTAAAACACGATGAATTTTTTTCATGTTTTTCATCTCCTTATTGATGATAATCAGTTGCAATTGTTGATTGCAATTACAGTATATCAAGCAGACTGTGACAATATAGTGACAAAAAAACACACTATACTAATTGTTCATAATTTATTCTTAATTTCAAAAATCACTTGCAAATCCTATTAAAGTATGATAATATAATACTGCTTTGGGGGCGTAGCTCAGCTGGGAGAGCGCTTGAATGGCATTCAAGAGGTCAACGGTTCGATCCCGTCCGTCTCCACCATATTCATAATAAAAGGGTACATCATTCGATGTGCCCTTTTATTATTACCTACGATAGTGGAGAGGGACGGGATTGAAGGTATTCATCACTTCATGAATCAAGATTGCGCTATATTTATTATAATTCCTGTTGTCCATCTGTTCTATGCTATTATTTCTGAATTTACAAAAATGTAATCTCATTTTTCTTTTACAGCCTTGATATTGATATCATGAGTATGCTATAATGTTTTGGAAAATAGAGTTAGTATGACTTTTGTGCGTAAATAATCATGAACAGAAACCAGAATAACTGCTGAGTAACACCTCGGCAATCAGGGGGAATTGACCATGCCTTTATGTATGGGTTGTTTAAATGAAATACCCGCAGCCGATTCGGTATGTAAAGTATGCGGCTTTGATAATTCCGAAAAGCAGACCGCTCCGTTCTTACCGTTCGGTACCGTATTAAACTATAAATATGTTGTCGCAAAGAATCTGGAGACGAACGGTGAGAGCACCCGTTATCTCGGCTATGACAATAAGACCGGTAAGGTTCTCGCGATCCGAGAATTTCTCCCGATCGGTTTATTTGACCGCGGCGACGATGAGACAAAGCTTTTTGTCACCCCGCAGGATAAAGAGAGCTTCTCTTTAGCGATGGATGATTTCAAGAGCTACTATGAAAAGCTCAATACATTGACGGATAAAACCGCCATGATCAATATCGAGGATATCTTTACCGAGAACAATACCGTGTATGTCGTGGAAGAAAACGATGATCTTCTTCCGTTTACCGAGTATGTTGAGCATAACGGCGGTCATCTTGAGTGGGACGCGGCGCGTCCGCTCTTTATGCCGATCATCACCTTGATCGAGAACATCCACAAGCTGGGTCTCGGTCATTATGCGATCTCACCGTCCAATCTTTTTGTCACCTCCGGCGGCAAGCTCAAGCTCGGTGGTTTCTCGACCGAGAACGAGCGTAAGCGCGGTACGATGCTGAAATCTCAGCTGTACAGCGGATGCGCAGCGCCGGAACAGTATCTGGATAACCAGAAGCTGGATGTCCCGACCGATATCTACGGCTTGACTGCTACCCTGTTCTACGCATTGACCGGTAAGCTGCCTGCCAATGCAAAAGAACGTGAGAAGGATCCCAGACTTTTGATCAGCACCAATACCGTCAAACGCCTGCCGCCTCATGTTGTTACCGCTTTAGCTAACGGCTTGCAGATGAAGAGCGAAGCGCGTATTGCGGATTTCGATGAGCTCAGAGCACAGCTTTCCGTATCATCTACCGTTCAGGCGATCCAGGATGAGATCTCCCGTACCGCCAGCATGACGCCGATCAAGCGCGAGGATGAAGAGAATCGCTCTCGTGTCAATCCTACTGTAGTCGGCCTGATCGCGACATTGGTTTCACTGTTGATTTTTGCGGCGATCGGTCTGTTCTGGCTTCCGACCAATCCGCTGATGGGTTTGTTCACAAACGGATCGACTGTGCCGGCTACCCTAGCGGCTCCGACCGAGGATTGGACAGGACCGGTTATGGAAGACTATACCGGTAAGACCTTGGATGATGTCAAGGCTTCCTTCAAAGGCACTGTTAAGGTCGATGCCGACGGCGCGTACAGCGATCATATTGAAAAAGGTAAGATTATTTCTCAGGAGCCTGCGGCAGGTTCTCCGATATACAGCGCTGATTCCGATGCGGTCATTTATTTGCTGATCAGCAAGGGTCCCGAGCTGGTGGAGCTTCCCGATGTTGTTGATAAATCCTATACCGCTGCGGCAGAGGATTTGACGCGTCTCGGATTTGTTGTGCTGCAAGAGGTAGAATACAGCAATTCTGTCGGCGACGGCAAGGTCATCGGCATCGTTGATCACAGTGCCGGTGACAAGATCGAATCCGGTTCCGAGGTCACGTTGAAAGTATCGTTAGGTAAACCAAAATCAAGTAGTAGTTCATCCTCTAATTAAACTCTCTTTGTTTTAACATGATTAACAGGTGGGTAAATGCTACCCACCTGTTGTGTTTTATATCGATATGATGTTGCATGATTGAACGCGTTCACAGCCTCAGTTTATGGATGCTGTTTTCCGCTTGTTGGATGACATTGAAGATCTCACCGGCGGTTTCGGGATAATCATCAGCGAGTTGATCGGGAGAAGAAGAAAGGCGCTCAAACGCTTCCAGATAGCCTGCGCTGTCCTTGTCCGTCATACTGCCGATATCGGTATAGTATTTATCCATGACCGCATAGGCGTAACCGCTGTAGACCTCTTTGGGTACAGTGAAGAGATCGGTCGGATTCTTATCATTTGCCGAATATAATCGGCGGAAAACGCGGTACAGCATGATCATAAAGTAGTTGTTGATCGTTCTGTCGAGCTTGCGGTTCTTGGCAGTGGCGGCAAAGTCATAAATAACATTGACCATATTGGCGATCAGCCTGCGATTAACGATTTGAGCGGCACTTTGCTTGCGTGAACCCTTCTCGATGATCGGTTCACTGATCTCGTAATCACGGTCGGCGGTTCTGCCGAGCAGATAATCGACACTGACATTATAGTAGTCTGCTGCTTTGATAAGAAAATCCAGCCCGCATTCTCTGATTCCTTTTTCATAATGCGATAATAACGCCTGAGAGATACCCAGCTCTTGTGCGGCTTGCTTTTGAGTCAGCTTCTTTTCTTTTCTCAAAAAAGTCAGATTGCGCGAGAAATCTTTATTCATTCTATCACCTGCTGTTTGTATGAGATAAATTCATATACATTTATACAAATAGTATAATACAATGATTACCGTTTGTAAAGTACGGAGGTACATATGCAATCCTATTATATCCATTTTATCCGACATGGCGCAATCAGCCCGACCTTAAAGGGGCGGTATATCGGCACAACAGACGTGCCTTTGTCTGAAGAAGGGAAGCTAGCTTTAAAGAAACTTGACGCTTCCATGGACTATCCCTATGCCAAGGCTGTGTTTACATCCCCTTTGAAGCGTTGTACACAGACCGCATCGATCCTTTATCCCAATATGAAACCTCTAGTGATCGATCAGCTGATGGAATGTAATTTCGGCGAATGGGAGAATCATACGGCGGATGAACTGAAAGGTGATCCTGATTTTGCCAAATGGCTTGCCGGCGACAGTGAGGTCAAACCGCCGAGAGGGGAGAGTACCGCTGATTTCACCCGCAGGATCTGTGTGATGTTCGAGAGCATTGTGAACGGATTGATGCAGACGGGCACCACCGATGCGGCGATCATCACCCACGGCGGTGTGATGAATATGCTGTTGGCGGTATACGGATTGCCGCAGGCAAAGCCCTTCGATTGGGCGTGTGACAGCGGATACGGCTACTCACTGCGTATCACATCGTCGCTGTGGATGCGTGACAAGGTGGCCGAGGTTTATCAGCGGATTCCGCTCATAAGAGAAAACGACGAATAAACCGATATTTTGAAATCGCACGAATATAATACTTCATATTTCCTTTATTTTGGTGATTATAATATTGTATTTTGCAGGATTATGTGCTAAAATGAAAGAGTATTGGCGCTTGATTGAATAATAGATCAAATGCCGAAGGAGTGTGATGACGATGTTATCAAATTTATTGGTTAGAATCGATTTATCCCGCAAGGATTTTTCTAAAGGTCAGCGCAAGATCGCTGATTATATTGAGGAGCATTATGACTCCGCCGCATTCATGACTGCCGCCAAATTGGGTGAGGAAGTCGGCGTATCGGAGAGCACGGTCGTGCGTTTCGCGACCCAGATCGGCTACGACGGTTTTCCGTATCTGCAAAAGGCAATGCAGGAGATGATCCGCGACAAGCTCAATTCCGTTCAGCGTATTGAGGTGACCACCGGTCGTATCGGCGATTCCGACGTTGTGGAAAGCGTATTGAATCAGGATATCGACAAGATCCGCCGCACCATCGACGAGGTATCCCGCGAGGATTTCAAAAAGACGGTCAACGCGATCATCAATGCGCGTAACATCTATGTGTTCGGCGCGAAGTCCTCTTCTTATATTGCGAACTTCTTCGCTTATTATCTTGATCTGATTTTCGGCAACGTACATATCCTGAACTCAACATCAAAGACAACGACTTATGAGAAGCTCTTTCGTATCTCCAAAAAGGATGTCATGATCGGTATCAGCTTTCCGCGGTATTCCGCAATGGCGGTTGACGCAATGAGCTTTGCGCATGATCGCGGTGCCGAGGTCATCGCGATCACCGACAGCATGGTAGCGCCGGTCGTTAAGGACGCGGATGAAGTGCTGTTGGCGCGATCTGATATCGCATCGGTGGTCGATACACTGGTAGCACCTTTGAGTTTGATCAACGCATTGTTGGTGGCGATCGTCATCGAACGTAAGGAAGACATCAAAAATACATTTATCGATCTGGAAAAGGAAAACCGCAATAAGGAAAAGGCAAGGCAGGATTCTTTGGCGAAGCTTGATTCTCTTTCGGGGAATGCTTCAAAAAAGGTTTATACTGCAGCTGATACGGCCAGGTTTGAAAAGGCTTTTGGCGGTAAGAATTTTAAGGGCCTTTTCGATCGACGGAGAAGAAAAGCGAAACAGGACGGCGAAACTGCGAAAACGGAGGAAGCACAGTGAAAAATTTGGTTAGCACGATACGCACCGACTGCGAAAACGGAGGAAGCACAGTGAAAAATTTGGTTAGCACGATACGCACCGACAAGCTGCGCAAGATTTATGGTCACCGCCAGGTGGTGAGCGATGTCTCCATTCAAGTTTCGCAGGGCGAAATTGTCGGGCTCCTCGGTCCGAACGGTGCCGGCAAGACGACCACGTTCTACATGATTGTGGGCATGGTCCGCCCGGATGCAGGTCACATCTTTTTGGACGATATCGAGATGACGGACAAGCCGATGTACAAGCGCGCCCGCCTCGGCGTGGGCTACCTTCCGCAAGAAGCTTCCATCTTCCGCAAGCTCTCCGTTGAAGATAACATCATGGCGATTCTCGAAACGCAGGACATGAAGCGCGCCGAGCGCAAAAAGAAGCTGGAACAGCTCCTCGAAGAATTCAAGATCACGCACATCCGCAAGACAAAATCCATGAGCTGCTCCGGTGGTGAACGCCGCCGCCTGGAAATTGCACGTGCGCTTGCAAGCGACCCCTCGTTCCTTTTGCTCGACGAACCGTTTGCGGGTATTGACCCGATTGCCGTTGCCGATATCCAGTCCATCATTTCGGAACTCAAGGACCGCGGCATGGGTGTGCTCATCACGGACCACAACGTGCGCGAAACGCTTTCGATTACAGACCGCGCTTACATCATGTACAAGAGTCAGGTGCTCACGGAAGGTTCTTCGGAACATCTGGCCAAAGACCCAGAAGCGCGCCGCATTTATCTCGGTGATTCTTTCCGCTTGGATTAGGAGTTTTTATGAATCTTGGAATGCAGGCAAATATCGGACAGACGCAGGAGCAGACGCTATCTCCTGCGCTTCTCCAGTCTGTGAAGATGCTTCAGAAAACTTCGCAGGAACTGGAAACCGCCATCAAGGAAGAAGTCGAAGTCAACCCGCTTTTGGAAGTGGACGATGGCGACTTTGACGATCAGGAAGTTCCCGTGGACAAGGACCCGGAAGAACTCGATCCGCGCGCAAATGATTCCAGTGAATTCCCCGATGATATCGAGGATATGGCTCGTGGCTCCCTGGACGATACCGCCGATGTTGATAGCAGTTATCTCGACGGCGATTCTAC
>OMWP01000056.1 GCA_900314795.1 uncultured Eubacteriales bacterium | reverse complement strand
AGATTCCCCTGTTAGGGGAAATGTCCGCAAAGCGGACAAAAGGGTTGCCGTTCTCGCTGAGAGAAAGGCGTCTCCGCCGAGGAATGCTCCTCCCGAAACGTCTGTCAAGATGACATTATAACGCGAAGCAAATCAATCTTTCCGTAGGGTACGGCGCTTGCGACGTACCGAACGCTTGGTTACAAAGCTATCTAAATGCGAAGCACATCCCATCTTCCGTAGGGATGTTCCTCAGCCGGACACGCGTCTCCTCACCCGAACTTCACCCGCATGAACACCGTCCGGACGAGCATGCTGACGAAGATCATCGCGATCACCGATATGAGCTTGGCGGCATACGGATTCACTCCGACTGAAATCAGCCCCCACATCACACCGACATCGCAAAGCAGAATGATCGCCGCGGTGACGAGGTACCGCCCGACAGAGGGCTTCTCCGCGAACGGCACGACCCTGTTCAACCCGAATTGCAACAGGATGGTGAACAGCCGCGAGAGGATGCACGCCGCCATCCATGTACCGCCGAAATTGACGATCAATACAAACAGCAGCACCCCCGCCAACCCCGCGTTGATCGAGGGGAGCTTGTATCGCAGAAATTCCTTGTTCAGCGACACGGTGTCCTGCAGCGGGCGAAAATGGCTTGCCGCGTTATTGTCAAAGTACACGGTTTGGATGTCGACCTCGATGATGTCGGTCTCGTCGGCGTCGAGGATCATGTCGATCTCGAACTCGTAGCGGTGACCGGGCAATCGGAGAAAGCGGGGGAGGAGCTTGTCGGAGAAAGCGCGCAGCCCCGTCTGCGTCTCATAGATCCTCCTGCCGGTGGTCATCCGGTACAGCACGCGGGTGATCCCGTTGCCGATACGGCTCTTGAGGGGAGCGGTCTTGTCGAGGAGCCGCTTGCCGAGGATCAGGCTGTCGGGGTGCTCTGCCGCGGTATCGGCGACCTTGACAATATCCTCGACCCGGTGCTGACCGTCCGCGTCGGCGGTGACGACGATGTACGGCGCTTTGAACTGTTCTACAATATACCGCATGCCGTATTTGAGCGCCTCGCCCTTACCGCGGTTCGGCGCATAACGCTTCACGGCTGCGTATTGCTGTGCGGATGTAAAGATATCGTCGTATGCCGAGCCGCTGCCGTCGTCGATGACAACGACCGCAAAGCCGCGTGTATCCAGTTCTTTGATCAGTCCGATCATCCTGTCCTCGGGACAGTAAGCCGGGATCAGCGCGATCTTCTGCAAGTTTTCACCCCCTCTTCTTAACTTAATCATTTAAAATACAGCATATCACGGATCGCGTTGTTTCGCAAGGGGGAAAGACGAAGATCGCGCCGTATTCTGTTGATAAAACAAACAGCCGGCGGAGCGGTCTGTCGATCCACCGGCTGTTCGCGAGAAAAAATATTGCTATGTACGCGATTGTTGCGGAATACTCACTTTTACGACCGTACCGCCGCCTTCGCGGGGCGTGATCGTCAATTCGCCCTTGCACATCATCTTCAACCGCTGTTGAATGTTCGAGAGGGCAATATGCGGCTCGTTGTCGTCGGCAGGCTGATAGTCGAGCCCGTTGTTTTCCACGATGATCTCGCTGTCCGTATCTGTTTGCTGCGTTCTCACATAGATGCGCAGGGGGTCGCCGTTCGGATCCAAACTATGCTTGACGGCGTTTTCCACCAGCGGCTGCAACGTCAGCGGCGGTACACTGAAGTTGACATGCGGCGTGTCATACTCGACATAGAGCATGTCCTCGTGCTGTGCCTGTTCTACGGCGAGATACGCGCGGGTGTGCTCGAGCTCATCCTTGAACGGCACCAGCTCCTCGCCGGCGATCGCGGTAAAGTTCTTGCGCAGGTAGGTGGTGAAGTCCAGCGTGACCTGCTGTGCCTTGTCCGCATCCTGCTTGCACAGGTAGTAGATGCTCATCATCGTATTATAGATAAAATGCGGGCGCATTTGCAGCACCATGACGCCGGCGCGCTGACGGGCGATCTCACGCTCCTGTTCGGCGATCTCGCGCTGTTGATGAAAGACGCGCTGGATGTGATCCGATACGATCAGGGAGTACATCGACAGCGCACAGATGCCGACCCCTAAGAACAGGGTCAGCTCGATATCAACGTACGCATGGATGATGATGAAGACCGTCATCGGCAGTAAATAGATCAGAAAAGCAACGAAATATCGCTTTGACAGCTTCTTGCGTCGGCGGATCAAGCCCACAATATTCACGAGCATGATGAGCGCCAGCAGGATCACGATCAACGGGAACCATTTGGTACGAATAAATGTATTCTCCTCAGTTACGATAAAGAAGAAATCCGTGAACATGCCGATCCCCAGCACGACGACATAGACGCCCCACAGGGTGATGACCGCACGCAGGAACTTACTGTCTAAGAGCTTTTCTTTACAGCTATGCAACAGCAGGAACGTCGGTATCGGCATCAAAACGGATATCAACAGGGACTCGATATAGCAGGAGATCTTTTCCACCTGCGCAAAGCCGGGCTTTCCGTAAAAGAATGTTGAGACAAAGCAGGAGCATACACACACCGTCAAAAGCGAAAAGAAGGTGATAAAATAGTTCTTGCTCCATCGGTCGGGCGTAGGCACGACGATCGCGTATACGAGCGCTATCAGCATCAACGCCAACATCGCGCTGCCCGCGCAGTATCCGATGATGATTGTCGTATTCATGCGTCGATCCCTCCCGACGGAAACGGATAGCGCAGCTTTTTGAGCTGTTCACGCACACCCTCGGCGGTGATCGGCTTGAGCATAAAACCGCTCGCGCCGGTCTCCCATGCGTCAATGGCATAGGACGGATACGCCGTCAGGAACACCACATTGGTGCGGGGGTTGATCCCGAGCAGGTCGCGGCAGACGTCCAGTCCGCTGATGCTGCCCATCTCGATATCCAGAAGAGCGAGCGCGACACGCTCCTTTTTCGCGTATTCGATCGCGTCGGTCGGTTTGGTGAATCCCGTCACCGTGGCATGCGGCATGACCTCCTCGAGGATCGGCATACCGCCGTTGAGGATGATCCTGTTATCGTCCACCATGATGACACGAGGTGGGACGTCGCCTTTCGCCGCGGCGCTGAACAGGATATTGATGTTGACGCCCAGCGCTTCGGAGAGCCGCAGGAGCATCGCGGCGTCCGGCAGACGACTGCCGTTCTCCCAGCGGTTGACCGAGGTGCGGGTGACAAACAGCCGCTCCGCCAGCTCACGCTGAGAGAGTCCCTTTTCTGTTCTGATATTTTTCAAGGTTTCCGCAAAAAACTTGCTCATACTGTATAGCTCCCAATCGATGTTTCACCTGAGGTTTATCTATAGTTTACATAATTTATCGGATAAACGCAAGGACGTATCGCAAAACAGGGGTGACTTTCTGGTACATCCCCTTGAAAATTGATCAAAAATGCGAAATAATGAAATTACATATAAAACAAAAACTTTTTATATCATATCGATTGTCCGATATGCAAGCGCCGTTCGGAGGGGGTGATCGCGGATTGATGAGCTATTATACTGTATTGATCACACTTTGCTGGATGGCGCTGGGTGTTTTGTGTATTCTGGTACACGAAAACAGTTGGATCCCCAAAAAGGATAAGCACCGCTTTTACCTGACCTACGGGATCATCGGTGCCGCCCGCTGTATCGAGAGGGTCGTCTCCGACGCCGGCAGATGCTACAGGACAGGCGGCGATGAATTCGTCGTGATGACCCATATGAGCAGGGAAGAGGCGCAGGAGCTCCTCGATCGTCTGGATGAGGAGACAAAGCGCTGGTCAAAAAACAATCCCGCGTTCTCTCTGAGTATCGCGCCGGGTTATGTGCGCGCCGAGGATTATCACGACTACACCATCGAGGAAATTGTCAAAAAGGCAGATCAGGCGATGTACGCCGCCAAAGCCGCCTATTATCTGAACAGGGGATAGGGGGTGACGATCTGTCACCCCCCTTGGATTTGCTCCGATAATACCATAAAATCTATTGACACAACCCGCAAAAATGAATATAATAGCAGTGTGATTCATATATATGTATTGAAATACTTGCCAAACCTGTGGAAACACAGGGACGGAAAGCTCTGGAGTCTAATACGTTTTTGTAATGACAGTCCGGCCGCAAACTTCGGAATTTGCGCGGGCTCTTTTCTTTTGCCCGTGAAAATTTGCTGAGCAGTAAGCTCCTGCACATCTTCCGCGTGATTCTCCGCGAATCTGTGTCAGCGCTTTTCTGCATAGCGAACCATACAGAAACCTTTGCCAAACCTGTGGAAACGCAGGGACGGAAAGCTCAGGAGTCTACCGCGTTTTGTCATGACAGTCCGGCTGCGAATCAACAAGATTTTGCACGGGCTGTATTTTTATGCCTGTGCGAGAGGTACTAGGAGGTACGATTATGAAAAGAATGCTGATTATGCTCCTCGCGATCATCATGATTCTCTCGGCGATCCCTGTAGTCGGCGCTTACGCTGCCGAAGCGGAAGTGGCTGAAAAGGCGGCTCCGGAACAGATGATGGCGAAGGAAAAGGTCTTGGTCACCACCCGTGACATCACCAACGCGTCTATCGCATGGGTCAAGCAGGCGACCGGCGCCCTCATCTGGGCTCCCGCCGACGATACCCGCAGCGATGACGAGATCATTGCACAGGCAAAGGCTGCCGACAGCTCGCTGACAGGCGGCACCGACATTTTTGCGGTCATGAAGGGCTTCGGCACTGCCGCAACTCCCAACACCAACGGTTCCAAGGCTTCCGTTAATGTTGCGCTCAAGGACGAGAGCATCATCATGACCATCACCGGTAATTTCAGCCATTTTGACTTTGCGGCAAAGCAGGATCAGCCCGCTGATCCCACCGAGCCCGCAGAAGAGGGTGAGAAGGCGAACATCAGGATCGACGCGCCCCTGAAGATGGCTGTCGCTTTTGAGGACGGCACCATTTACTACGGCGGCGAGATGAAGGAAGTCATCGTCGGCAAGGAGTACGCGTTCCAGATGTGCTCCATCAACTGGGAGAACGGTCAATACGACGGTGCTGATAACGGCCTGACCGGTACTGTTGTTTACAGAATGGAAGTCGTCCATCGGAACGAGTTCAATGAGCTCGCAAAGGCTGCCAAGGAAGATCCCGACAGATACACCGTCAAGGGTATCGATATCATCGATAACGTAAGCAAGAAGATCATCGTCAACATCGACGCTTCCGATACACACCTCGAGACCGACGTTAACAACTTCTTCATGGCTTACAGATTCCACTTTGAGGGTCAGGATTACAACAAGAAGACCGGCATCGACAAGGTCGTCAACACCCCGCTCGAGAGCCTGTCCGTCAACCTGCCGCTCGGCTCCACCATCACCTGCAAGGCGTTCAACGGCGATGAGCAGATCGACACCGCCGACGTACTCGTGATGAACAACTCCGGTAAGGACATCTATGAGGATGAGTACCTCACCAGCGTGAATGATTTCACCTGGGGTCAGGATCAGCTGATCCCCGCATATGAGGTTGCTCCGGTCATCGAATACGCAAAATAATCCATCTTTCAATAATTTAAAGAAAAAGGCGACAGTCCCCGTGATTGCCGCTTTTTTCAAGGTGCTGAATGGACACGAAGTGTCACATGAAGCGGATGAGGGGACAACATTTCCGATCGATGTGGGACTCAATGAGACCGTGCGTCCACCGAGAATGCCGGGCGTTACCATGATCGAAAACGCGAGATAGAAAACACACGTTTCAGCCCCGTGGTACGTCGACAAGCAGTGGCGCTTAGCCAATCACAGGCTTTGCCTGTTCTTGGAGCGCTGTTGCATGGGAGTTGTAAGCCAAATCAAGATTTGGACAACTCCTCAAGCGCCGTACCCTACAAAGCGCACATCTCCTCAACCGACGTGCTTCATGATCCAACCCCCTGCCGCGGGAGCACCAAGGCGCTCCCCTACAAATTCACTGCAACGTCTATCGTAGGGGAGGGGCTTGCTCCTCCCGAAACGTCTGTCAAGATGACGTTATAACGCGAAGCAAATCAATTCCTCCGTAGGGTACAAAAGCCTTCCCCTCGGGGGGAAGGTGCTGAATGGACACGAAGTGTCACATGAAGCGGATGAGGGGACAGCATTTCCGATCGATGTGGGACTCAATGAGACCGTGCGTCCACCGAGAATGCCGGGCGTTACCATGATCGAAAACGCGAGATAGAAAACACACGT
>OMWP01000057.1 GCA_900314795.1 uncultured Eubacteriales bacterium | reverse complement strand
AGGGGTATTCCATCGCACAGCTCAAGCCCGTCTCCGTGATCGACAATGATATCCAAAAGGGTTTCTTCTTCACGCTGACGGAGGACTTTGAAGAAATCAAAAAACTGTCGTCACATTGAATAAGAATCGGAAAAATCAGGGGAGGAGCAAAGCATGAAGCTGGTATTTGCCTCGGACAGCTTCAAGGGAAGCCTGTCGAGCAGGAGGACGGCGGAACTGTTGACGAGAGCCGCGCGGGAAGTGTTCGGCGCATGCGAGTGTATCGGTGTGCCGATAGCGGACGGCGGTGAAGGGACAGTTGACGCATTGATCGACGCGCTGAAAGGCGAGAAAGCCACCGCAACCGTCCATGATCCCTTGATGAACCGCATACAGGCGAGCTACGGCATCGCAGGCGACAGAGCCATCATCGAGATGGCGGCGGCGTCGGGCTTGACGCTTGTCCCCGAAGCGCTGCGCGATCCTCTGAATACGACCACTTACGGTACAGGAGAACTGATCCTCGATGCGCTCGACCGCGGCTGTCGGGAGCTGTATATCGCGATCGGCGGTTCGGCGACTAACGACGGCGGCATGGGCTGTCTGCGTGAGCTCGGCGCGAGATTTCTCGATAAGGACGGTAACGAATTGAACGGTTGCGGAAAGGATCTAGCCGAGGTTTCAACCATTGACCTTGCTCATTTGGACAGCCGATTATCTGACACGTCCCTCACCGTTCTCTGCGATGTGAAGAATCCGTTATGCGGCGAAAATGGCGCAACCTACACCTTCGCTAAACAAAAGGGAGCAAACCCCGAAACGATGAAACTGCTCGAAAACGGTATGCAGAACTACCGCAATGTGATCCGCTGGCAGTTCGGTATCGACTGCGACTTGATCGAGGGCGCGGGTGCGGCAGGCGGATTAGGCGCGGCGCTGAAAGTCTTTCTGCACGCAGCCATGCAGTCGGGCATCGAGACGGTATTCGATCTGATCGGCTTTGATGATCTGCTCAACGGCGCCGATTTGATCGTGACAGGGGAGGGCAGAGCGGATGCGCAGTCCGTCTGCGGCAAGGTGATGCAGGGCGTTGCTCTGCGCGCAAGGTCGAGAGAAATCCCTGTATACGGCTTGTGCGGATCGCTCGGCGACGGCGCGGAGCTGCTCTATGACTGCGGCGTTACCTCGCTGTATTCGCTTGTCGACGAAAACACGAGCGTAGAGGAAGCAATGACAAACGCCGAGGAAGTTTACTATCACGCGGCTGTTCGGATGTTCAGCCAAATCAAGAGGGATAAAGCATGAAGTATTTGGATTGTATTTCGGTCGAGAATATGCGCGAGAGCGATCGCATGACCATTGAGAATGTTGTGTCGGGGCGCACGCTGATGTACCGAGCCGCGATGGGCGTTTTTCGCGCGGTGAACTGGCACGGCGAGATCGTGATCGCGGTCGGCGGCGGCAACAACGGGGGCGACGGTTATGCCCTCGCGTGTATCTTAAAGCGCAACAACTATACCTGCCGTATCGTCAAGCTCAGCGAGAAGCTAACCGACGACAGCGGGTTCTATGCAAAATGGGCCGAGTCACTCGGCGTACCTTGTGAAGCATATGCGAGCGGAGCGTTTGCCGATGCCGACATCATCGTTGACTGCCTGCTCGGAACAGGCTTCCGGGGAACTCTTCGTGAGCCGTGGCTGAGCGCGGTGCAGGAGATCAACAGCAGTAAAGCCGAGGTCGTCAGCGTGGACATCAACAGCGGAATGAACGGCGATACAGGCGAGGCGGAAACTGCCGTGCATTCGGATATCACGGTCACGATCGGCTACGTCAAACGCGGTCCGGTGTCACCGAACGCCGCAAGATATATGAAGAAGCTGGTCGTCGCGGACATCGGCATCGTCCTCGCCAAAGCGGAAGAGAAGCTCGTCCCCGCCGATGCGGATATACATTCTGATGATGGTTGCATTATTGCGCCCGACTACCTGACGATGGAGCCGATCGACGTCAGCCTCGAAGAATTACCCAATTGAACAGCATGATCCCGTTTTGAACGCAAGTATTCCGTTGATACTTGCGTTTTCTTTTGCAAACAGTCCCGAACAAAGTTTTTTTCAAAGAAGCGTTTATTGTACTTTTCTTATGGGGAAGATTATGAGAATCAAGATGATTGACAGCAAGCAAAACCCTGCTATAATTGTACTCATAGAAACGTGATCGAATGAGAGGAATATCATGACCGAAGTAGTAGCGGCGCTGATATGGGATGGGAAAAAATTCCTGATCTGTCAGCGGCCGGAGAACAAAGCACGAGGGCTGTTGTGGGAGTATGTCAGCGGTAAGGTTGAAGCCGGCGAAACGAAACAGAAAGCCCTCATCAGAGAGTGTAAGGAAGAGCTGGATGTGACGATCACCGTCGGTGATATCTTTATGGATGTGGTATACGAGTACCCCGACATCACGGTTCACCTCACACTGTTTCATGCACAAATCGAGAGCGGTGAGATCAGGCTCTTGGAGCATAACGCTGTCGCATGGATCACACCCGATGAGATACCGGACTACTCTTTCTGCCCGGCGGACAAGGAAATCAACGATCGAATCGCGGTGATCAACCAGAATCGCCGATATGAGAATTGGTAACAAACGATTATGAACTACTCAGCCAACATCAACGGAATAAAGGTCAATGCAGAGTACAGTGATCTGACGAAGGTCAAGGAAGAAATAGAGGCAAGATTAACACTGTTTGTATAGAGGTGCAACATGGGACTGTTTGCTAAGAAATACAAGGTCGACTACTGCGGTCAGAAGATGGCGTATCCAAACGCGAAGGACGAGTACAGAGCAGGAGAAAAAGTGACGTTGTACTTTGACATAATCGCCACGGATACGAACTATTCATTCACCCTTGACGGCGCTGAGCTGATGCGGGACTATGATCGGGAGAAGGGCTTTGTCCTGCGCTTCACCATGCCCGATCACGATGTGAAGCTGCATTGCCTTTCACGCAACTCGATGCTCATAGAGATGCCTGAGACAGAATGAGAGAAGGGAACAAAAGATGACAGGTTATATTGCTGAAATGAGAAAGCTCGTCGGACACAGAACGCTCATACAGTGCGCGGCGAGTATCATCTGCGTTGACGAACAGGGCAGGATATTGCTGGGTAAACGCTCGGACAATAAGATGTGGGGTTATTCCGGCGGCGCTGTCGAGATTGATGAATACGTTGAAGATTGCGCAAAGCGAGAGCTTTATGAGGAAATGGGAGTTACCGCCGAGAAGCTTGAGTTTTTCTATGTCAATTCGGGACCCGAGGCGCATTATATCTATCCGAACGGCGACGAGGTTTCCAATTTTGAGATTATCTATATTTGCCGTAAATGGCACGGCGAGCCGAAATCGCTGGACGGCGAGATGGAAGAACTGAGGTTCTTTTCCCGCAATGAGATCAATTTGTCCGAGATCTCTCCGCCGATCCGTCAGGTGGTATCCGCATATATTGATAAAGATTGATCCGGCCGTATGTTGAGAACAAAAGACAAATCTATGAAAGTAATATCGCGCCATTTTAGCTAAGACAGCTAGAAGGAGAGTATCAGTATATGAAAGCAGCAAGAATCATCAGTATGATGACCGCGATCGTGCTCGTTTTATCGGCGTTTACGGCTTGTCAGCCCGAAATAACAAGTCGGGAAGAGTCATCTGCTCAGACTCAAGCGACGACCGTCGCCGAGGAAAACGATCTTTACAATATGGATCACTACGAAAGCGACGAGGTGTTTGGCTTCGTCAAGGTCAATCAGGGTGCTAAATACGATGAGCTCTGCACCACCTACAAATTCAATTACCTTTCGGACGGACTGAAAATCGAGGGCTACCTTTGCATCCCGCTTTCTGTTGAAAAAACACAGAAACCCGGAAAATGCGTGATGTTCAACCACGGCGGCAACAGAGATTACGGCAAGCTGGAAAACAACACGCTTGCCTCGATCTGTGCCGTGTGTGACCGCATTGTCGTCGCGTCCCAGTACAGAGGCTGCGGCGGTTCCGAGGGAGAGGATCACTTCGGCGGCGATGACCTCAATGACGTTATCAAGCTGATCGATCTGTGTGAAAAGCATTTCTCGTTTATTGATATGGACGATTTTTGCGTGGCGGGTTCTTCGCGCGGCGGTGTGATGACCTACCCTGCGGCAAGGAAGGACAGCAGGATCAAGCGGATCATCGCTCTCAGCGCCTTATGCGATTTGTTTGAAGCGTATGAAGCCCGCGACGATATGAAACCCGTTTTGAAGGAAACAATAGGCTTTACGCCCGAGGAAAAGCCCGAGGAGTACAAAAAACGCTCGGCTGTCTATTGGGCGGACGAAATCAAGATTCCCGTGCTGATGTTCCACGCAAAGCAGGACAAACAGGTCTCTTACAGTCAGGCGGAGAAGTTGTACGAGAAGTTAAAGGACAACACCGACTGTACCTTTATCACCTATGACGACGATATCCACGGCATTGTTCATGAGAAGGATTACCAAACCATCCGCGATTGGCTGAATCAATAATCAGTATACTGCCCGAGCTGATCTTAAGGCGGATACCGTATCGGATCGTTGCAAAGGAGCCGGACGTCCCGGCGTACCGCGAGATCGGCTTAGCGCTGAAAAGCAGAAAAACCGCCTCGCTCGCGGTAAGACGGGTTCTTGATTATTTGGATAACAGGCAGCTTCGGTATTATTGACAGAAAAAGAGTTAAGATGTCGCTGTGACAGTAAAACAGGAATCATATCGAAAAGCAGGCTGTGCCCTCATTGTGAGAGTACAGCCTGCCTGTCTATCGCCGGTTTTTTATCACCGATTATTCTTTTATCGCCGATTTTCTCTATGTGCGGGTCATCCGACAGCGCCTTTAAATCAATACGCCGTTGCAGTGGTCAATCTCGTGCTGGATGATCTGCGCGGTGAAGCCTGTGTAGCTTGCGGTCTTCCATGCGAAGCTGTTGTCCTGAAACTTCACGCGGATGGTCTTGTAGCGAGTGGTCGGTCTCGGCGCTCCGAGCAGGGAAAGACAACCTTCCTCAGTCTGAAAGATCCCCGACTTGCTCACGATCTCGGGATTATACATCACCGTGTATCTGCCGTTATCGTTGAATGCGATGATGCGCTTGGCGATTCCTATCATATTGGCAGCCATTCCGACGCATGTCTCACGGTGCGCCATCAGCGTGTCGAGAAGATCCCGCCCGACGAGGATATCCTCCTTCACGGCAGGCTTTGATTTGATCCCCAAAAACAGCGGGTCATGCACTAATTCTTTGACCATTCTTCCGCCCTCCGATTGCTTTAAAAAGATATTAGCGGAGAATTTCGCAGAACAAGGCGGAGGGCGCAGGCAGGCTGGCGCCTGTCAAGACTGACAACGCAGTTATGCGGAATTCTCCGTAATAGATATTAAAGTGTTTTATTGCTACTTAGTATTACTTGTTCAGCAAAATCATATCATAAAACGCCATGCTTTACAATAGAGGAACGGTACTTCCCGCCTTCAAATCCCTTCACTCCTCTGTTGCTGGATAAATCAAAAGGCAGAGGGTATCCTTTGCGGATACCCTCTGCCTTTTGAATGGTCGGAGTGAAGGGATTTGAACCCCCGACATCCTGCTCCCAAAGCAGGCGCGCTACCAACTGCGCTACACCCCGATATCATTTTATTCGTTCACGCGATGGATGATCCCGATCCTTTGACAGCGATTGCAGTTATATGCCGATGGAAAACGGCAGCCGATCCATCCATGCGGAGCGTACCCTATTATACCCAAATAAAAATTTTTTGTCAACCGCAAAAACCTATTGTCTTTTGTCGGAAAAAGGAATATAATACTTTTTGCAACAGGTGTTTTGAGATCCTGTCAGCGCTTTTTGCGGCGGATCAGCGTTTTCGAAACAGCCAATTTTAACAGCGAAGGAGGGTTCATATGCGCAGACGGTTCAAAGCGGCGGCGGTGCTGTTGCTGATCGTGACGGTTCTTTTTGCCTCGGCGATACAGGCTGCTGCGCTGGATGATACCTATTCCTTCAAAGACCTCGGCTTCTCCGTCAAGCTCCCAAAGGAAGATCTCGTTATCACGACCGATACCCCGCGCGGCGATAAGGTGTTTGAAGAGGTCGGGCTCGATTATGACGAGACGATGATCGCCTTTCACTCTGCGAACATCTATCTGCGTGCCTATGATCCCGACAAGACTTATTCCATCAGCATGACCGTCACCAAGGACGAGAATACCGAGCAGATCAACAACTATTCCGATCTGACCTCTGCGGAGCGCAAGGTGATTCTCGACGCGATCTCTCAGCAGGAGAATGTCAATTCTGCGGTCGAGGTCAAGCACGACGGCAATATCTTCCTCGATTCTCAGAGCACGATTTCGAACGGCGACGCCACCACCTATATCAACCTGTGCAGCACGGTCATCAACGGCATGCAGATCGACCTGACCCTCCAAAAGGATGGGGAAGAGATCACCCCCGAGGAGGCAAAGGTCCTCACCAATGCCGCAGGTTCCCTGAACTTTGATAAGATCAACCGCAAGACCGGCGCCGTGTTCGAATGGTGGCGGCTGCTGTTGTGGGTCGGCATCTTAGTGGTGCTTTCCATTGCGGTCACGGTGATCTATAAGCGGTACAACGCGTCCGTCAAGCGCAAGAATGAAGAACGGCTCAAGGCGCGCAGGGCGAAGCGCAGCAGTGATGAAGAGGAATTTGAGCCTGCTCACGCCGAAAAGGAAGAGGAGATCACCTTTGAGGAATCCCTCGGCTATCGGAATGACGAGGAATTCGCCGAGCGTGCCGAAGCGGATGAGATGGCAGGCTATGACATCAAGGTCAGAGACCGCGACCCCAACAAGGGCATCGAGTATTTTGAGGACGAAGGCTCCAATATCGACGACGGTACCGATTATTTCGACACCTATTTCAAGGAGCAGGCGGAACCGCGCTCGGGCGTCCAACGCTTCTTTGCGATGATCGGGTTCTATATCAAGAACGCCTTCAAGCATATCGGCTACTTCTTCCAAAATCTGTTCAAAAGAAAATAAGCAACTACGGCGGACGGGATCACACCTGTCCGCTTTTGTTTATCCATACAAATATCCTGTAAGGGTCAGCGCCTTTAGTGAGGAGTTAGGAGTGAGGAGTTACCATACGATGCAACGTCTATCGTAGGGGAGGGGCTTGCTCCTCCCGAATCATTTCCTATTATATCGCTTTATCATGCGGAGCACATCAACCTCTCCGTAGGGTACGGCGCTTGCGACGTACCGAAACCTTTCCTATCAATGACACCAA
>OMWP01000058.1 GCA_900314795.1 uncultured Eubacteriales bacterium | reverse complement strand
TTTAACGGAATTCAAGCTGAGGATAGCCTCTCCGGTACCCGTTCCCTGCCTTGCCGTATACGTAAGCACATCCGTAAGCGACAGCCATTCGGGATCGTCTATTAAGCCGCTGCCTGTGAGAAGGTTTTCGGCAGACGGGTTGATATCCACCGTATAGGTGAGCCTATGCAGGTTTTTGTCCCAGCTGCCGGTCTTGTCAACGATTTTTTCCTTTTTGGTCGCGTCAATATTGATCTGATTGTTCGCCTCGCCATAATTATCGCCGTTTGTCTCAACACGTACCGTGTTGTTGAGTTTAAGATGAACCGTACCGTTTTGAGGCCACGCCTTTTCAGCGAGCTGACAGTAATAGATCACATAGAAAGTATTGTTGAACAAATCGGAGCTCTGAGAGTTCGCCGTCAGCGTAATGTCAACCACTTGTCTGCCTTCAGCAGAGGTTGAGAGCTGTCCGGACGCTAATGTTTTGCTGAGCCAGAGATTGCCGATCTCTCCCGAGATCACACCGTTATCTATCTTCAGCAAGTTATTCGGGTAGTCATTCCTCCCGTAATTATACGGGGTCAAAGGAGTCGGGATCACTTTGACACCAATCAGTTCAACCCCTTTCGGAAGCGTGTCGACAACGTGATACTGCTGCAGACCCGGAGTTGGTTTAACCTGCGCGATCCAGACGAAAGACTTGTCTTCGTCTTCATAATCAAGCGAAAGCGAATAGGGCTGCTCCGAAAAGTCCGTTTGCCAATCGTTGAGTCCGTCTGAGATCGTATTGACGAACGACTGCGAAACTCTGCCGCTCATATCCCCGGTGGTCTGGTACTGCCAGGTGATATTTTCCACCATTCCGTCATTAAAAAGGTATCCGTTGCCCGCTGTGCCGACGGTAAATGTATATCCGGTGATCTTGTCTCCGGTAATCACAGGCGCGACAGACACATTCGTGCCCCAGGCTGTATGAAGCGCAGAAACAAGCGCGTTATACTGAGCCTGAGTCATATAATGCCCATTGGGGCTCAGCGTGTCAGAGAATGTTTTGCCGGACTGAATGCCGCCCACGGGGATCTGAACGTTGATCGTCCAGTTCATTCTGTGCAGATCGTTTCCGAGGCTCTGTTCTCCGTCCGCCGTTTTTTCAATATCGCCGCCCGTAACAACAACGTCGTAGGATGCGGTATCACCGTCGAAGTTCGCGTCGTTATGTACGACTGTGGTCTCGCCGTACGCGACGTGGGGAAGGGTATAATAGGTAATGTGATAAGTGTTGTTGTTTGTCGCGCTTCCGTCCACCGGAAGGAAGCATACGCCGATGATCTCGCTATCATCATTGTAAACGAACTCGTAATCTTCGCCGAGCGTCGCATCATCCCATCCTTTTTGAACGAAGATGCCGTTGGTTCCGTTGATCGTTTCATTCCGCGCATCCGCAAAGCTGTAGTCATAAATGACTTTTCCGGCAACATCGTCTCCGCGGTCGTTGACGGAAATATACCACTGAATGTATTCGTCGAAAGGAATACCGTCTTTTCCGACCTTTTGGGGCTGCTTATTATAAATGAAATAATCCGCGTGATCCGATGTTGTTTCATGGTTGTTTGTTGAGGTGGCATCAAGCGTGTTGTATGCCGAAACAGCCGCGTTCTGATCCGGCAAACCGGTCACATCGTATTCATATACAAGAGTATAATACTCGTTATCATCGAGCTGGGGCAGATTGAGCGATATCTCGTATATGTTCTGCGTAGTAGCGTCAATATGTTCCTGTGCGGGGATGGAGGAGGTCTCGATGGTTCCGTCCGCATGATGCTTTACGACCGAGATCTCTGTCGGCGGGCTTACTGTTCCGCCGCCCGAATACGTAAAGGTATCCTTAACGTCGATGGCAGACGGCGTACCGTGTACGGAACTGACAGTGACCTCATAGCGAAGCTTGCCGTTGGCAGTGTAAGAACCTGTCTTCTGCGTCGTGATATCATAACCCTCATTGATATCCTGCGGCGGAATCTGCAGTGTCTTGGTGTCGGTAAAGACAATATTCAGTCCGTTCTGACCGGCGTCGCCGCTCGATTTGATCCAACACCTGCAGCTCAGAATGTTGTTTATAAATTCGGTTCCGCTTTGAACGGCTTCCTGAACAAAATCATCATCGTAAACGATTTCTATTCTGTCATGACCGTCGCCGGTACGTATAAAATCATATGTGAACGCCAATTCAAGCTCGGGGTACCTGTCGGACAGGTACGCATAGTACGGACCGCCGTTGATAAGACCCTCATTGAGGACCACTTCTTCCGGGAGATCATACACGAACTTATTTCCGGCGCTTGTTACTGCTTCAATGCACGCTGTATCGATTTCGAACTGGAGCTTAACTGTTGCCTGATAAAGATTATCATCGACCTTTGTTGTTCCTGACGCGGCAACACTTGTTATGTAGTTGTCGAGCAGCACATCTCCGGTCGGCGCCGATCTCAGCTGACCGGACGGCGCTTTGCGCGCCTTCGTTTTGGCTTTTTTTGGTTCGCCGGCAAAGCTTGAGGAAGCCGAGGTATCGTTTGAACTGTTAGAATGATCATCGTCGGCGGCAGAAACAACAGGAGTAAGGTATCCGGCAAAGCTTCCCGTCATAAGAATCACGGCAAGGATGAACGTTACCGCTCTGTTGATATTACGCTTTGCGGTGTGTAAAACAGTCTTGATAAAGGAGGATAAGTGCAGTAATACAGCATATATCATTTTTTGTAATTTATACATACGCAAGTCCTCCTTTTTTTGATTTGTTATGTATATGTTATGATACTAATTATCTTCTTTGTTTTTCTTGTTTATCATTTTCCGTGTGTCGATCAGATAAACAATCGACAGCGTGAGCAATCCGGCAGACGCGATCATTGCAAACAGGAAGGATAGTTCCATTCTGGCGTCGTCACCGGTCTTGGGATTTCTGTTTATGTCGAGAGGCGAATCGCCTTTATAACTTGAGTCCGTTGGATTGGTAGTCGGTTCATCGCCGCCCTTTTCGGTGTTGACAAAGATGAGGCGGCTGTACTTTTCCTCACCCTTTGAGGCGATCATATTCGCTTCGAGCGTGCCGTCACGGTCGGTCACATAAATCTTGATGTTGTAAATCGTGTCGTCAAAAATGATATCTCTGTCATCGGGGACGGTTTTTACCGTATAGTCAAAAACGCCCGGCTCGACAAAATCTATATCAAACCTTCCGATCTCTCCGTCTTTCAGAGTCAGCTCTGTTTTTTGGGGGATCGGACAGTTAACGTTCGGTATTATTTTTACTGTGCCGCCAAGGGTGACCTCAACTTCTATTTTATACTTAACGGGCTGATACTCATAGGCGTAAGCGGTAAACCCGAATAAGCCCGGCACAAGTAATATCAAAATGCAAAATGTAAGTATTTTCTTCATTTTTATCACCGGTTCTGTGGTGTTAATACTCCGAAAACGATCATTCTCTCGTTGCTTTCGGCAGATTGGCAGGTTGAAAGCGCTATCAGCTTTAAGCCTGCGCCGACCCCGCTCGGGTCGTATATCAAAGCGTGATCGTTCAGATATTCAAGCAGCGCTTGATTGTTGCTTTCGGGAGGGTCAAAAATGACCTTCTCCGTTGCCTGCGCCTTACACACGGCAAAAATCCCGATACTGTATTCGTCGCCGTTTGTTACAGTCAGCAAGCCTGTTCTGTGCGCGTCAAAAAATGCTTTATCTTTATACTCGTCGAGCGAACCGAACATCGCGCCGTATTCCATATGGTGGCCGTAAATCAGCGAGTACGGGTCGCTGAACGTTTTATCGTTCCTGCTGTCAAGGAAGATACTGCCCGACAGCGAGAACTCGCCGTTAGGGGCTTTGTTCAGATATTCCGTGTTGTTCTCTCCCTGCATAACAGGGTAATCTATCCTTGTATCGTCGACCGTGAGCCACGCAACCGCGTTTTCTGACAGCTCACGCAGTTTTTCCGTATTGCCGGACTCAGGCTTGTATTTCATAATTCCCGAGTCGTTTGCGCCGACGTAGACAATATAAGCGTCGATCATAGCGTACAGGCAGATAAGGAACAGGATCAGTGAGATGATCGCTACTATAAAGTTTATACTTTTGTGGGCAAATATAATGCTTTTGCGTATCATTATCTCACCTGGTAGATAGTCTGTCAGGCAGCGGAAATAATCCAAACGATTATTGATCTGAGCGGACTATTCCCGCTGCACTGTTTAAACTACGGATTCGCACTAAAAAGGGGGGTTATTCATTCGAAATAACGCATTCTTCCCCTTTATCCGATTTAATGAATCAATCAATCATCAACTGAATTATCAATAGCTGCGTCTTTTTCTTCTGCTGATGATGAAGATGATGATCGCGCCGAATACGCAGATACCGATCGCGAACGGAGCAATCGTCATGATGATACCGGTCGGGATGATACCGTTACGGGTATTGGTGAAGGCAACGCTGTGGTCGCTGTCCGCGAGGGTGACCGCACCAGAGCTGTTGCCGGAAACCGCTGTGCCGTTGTCGAGGCTGTGAGTAGCAGTGTAGTCCTCGGCGTTCTCGGAAACCGTGCAGACAGCGCCTGCGTTGAGACCGATGATCTTAACGGTGCTGCCGTCTGTGAGAGAATACTCACCGGTAGCTGTTCCGTTGGCGCCGACAGTGATAGAGGTGGGGTTACCCTCTACATCGTGTGCGATGATGGGATATGTACCCGGGTTAGCGCCGGTGATGGTGAGTGTGAAATTGAACCTTTTGTTCTTGTCAGCCTGATTACCCGAGATGGTTTTGCTGAATTCAAAGTCGTACTGAGTAAGTCTGTTGGTATAACCCGAGCTTTTAACACCGGGATCCTCTACATATTCGCCGTTTGTGCCAATGTCTGTTGCAGCATCACGAAGAACATAGCTGTTAACGCTGAGCACATTGTTATCGTCCGCAACTACAAAAACATCCAGATAACGTGTCGGGTTTGAATCATAGGTAACGCCCGGCAAATTGTTGTTTGCTTCGTTGATAACAAATCTGTATACGCCCGGCTTTGTGAACGTACCGACAGGGAATGTTATCGAAACGGATTTCTGTACGTACTTTTTGCCTGCAGTCGGATTTGACGGGTTAGCGTCCGTCGGAAGACCGTCGATCGTATTTGCTGTGTCGGCATTGGAAAACACAGCGGAACCGATACTTCCGCCGCCGAGAGGAGACTCGAGGATCTCAATGGTCGTAGCGGTTGCGTCCTTCGGAGTGCCTCTTCTGATGGTGTAGTTGAAGGTGATGTCGGGGATATTTGCGTCTTTATCAACAACAAGATTCTTAACTAATGTTGTTGAACCGCCGATGGGGGTGTAGGTGGTCTCCGCCGAGGCGGTGATGGCAGTAGTGCCGATAAGCAGTGCGAAAGCTAAAAGCATTACCAGCGCTGTTGTAAATCTTCTTTTCATGTTTTTTCCTCCTTTTGTTATGAATTAAGAAAATTTTTACCTGTTTTATCTGCACCTGTTTTACAGGATTGCATTTGTTGATTTATGCCGCTAAAATCCCCTGCGGCGTAGGGATAAAATAAGAGGTCCGTCGATTTCGCTCAAATCGATCGCGCCGAAAGCTCGGCTGTCGTCGGTATCTTCCCGGTAATCGTTGAGGATAAACGCCTTTCCTTCTTCGACCGTGTACGGATAGCGGACGGTCGAATTCTCCGCTTGATAGGTCGGATAATAAATATCCTCCGACGCGATTGCACCGTTGACGATCAATTCGCCGTTCTCGGATAGTTCGATGATGTTGCCGGGCAGCCCGACGACCCTTCCCGTGCGGGTCTTACCATCGTGCCTATACAGCACCGCAGCGTTCAGATACGGACGCTGCAGTTTCAACGCTATCACCAGATCACCGTCGTTGAGAAAACCAGCCATACCGCAAGAGCGATCACCGCGAGCTTGATCAGCAGGCTGATCGCAAGCCGCTTAGTCGATAAGGGCTTTGGAGGCTCCTTATTATTTCTTGCTTTTTCATCAGGGGGGCGTCCCCGGATCTCTTCTTTGTTTCTTTTGGATTTCATTATTTTTCCCCGTTTTCTACAAAAAAGGAATCTATTTTTTCATTTTAAGATTACAATTATTTATTATAATGATAACACAGGAATCCCCGAAAGTCAATAGAAAATATATATAAAGTATAAAAAACTTTGACATTCTGCATCTTTTATAAATAAAATTCAATATTCTCTTTCAGGCTGTTAGATTGAATATCTGTAAATGATCAATAAACAATATTTCATACTATTCTCAAATAAAATCCTTTAACATCTGTCGTGTAAAATTTCGCATAACTGCGTTGTCGTCCTCGGAATCTGTCAGGATCCCACCAAACCAATGCCTTGTCTTGCGAAAAAAACCTCGCTTTTTGTACATTCCTCTGTTTATTCAACATATTGGTTAAGTCGTGTCAGTGCTTCATCGAAAGCCAGACGATGTTTTTCATTTATAAATGTCATTGGGATGGCCTCGCTTTCTTTTATATATCTCCTGAGTCTGCGAAGGGAACCGCCATGTTTGATTTCAGACATTGTTTCGGTCATAATTTCTTTGACAGATACAATGCCAACGGAAATCCGTTCCTCTAAGCAAACGCATTTTGGGACTACTAAACATCCTTTTTTCTTTCCACCATAGTAACCGCAGTTTTCGCAATCGCACATTTCGGCAGTATAGCGAAAATTGCCGGTTACTACGATTCCCGAACTTCGCGGGTAAAAGTTTGGTACGCCCTTCATCATTTTTTCCATGCTGCGGTCATACCGGTTTTCTGTAAATAACATTGTTCTCACACTCTTTATGGTTTTTTGGAAATAAAAAAAGAGCCAACCGCTTATTTCTAACCGATTGGCTCAAATATTAAAAACAAGTAAAAGAATTTGACTATATCTTTACCCGTTATTTTATGTATTTAGTTGTCTGTTTTGCGTGCTTTCGGGGGTTCATTTCCCTGAAAAACGGTAAAAAAGCCGTTTTACATCTACGTTTTTGTACGCTCGCGGACACCCTCCCAAGACGTGAAAAAGCCCGATAAAATCGGGCTTTTCGGGGCGAATATCTTTTTTATTCGCATAGGATGGTGCACCAACAGGGACTCGAACCCCGGACCAACCGGTTATGAGCCGGTAGCTCTGACCAACTGAGCTATTGGTGCGTTTATTCGCAAAATACATTAT
>OMWP01000059.1 GCA_900314795.1 uncultured Eubacteriales bacterium | reverse complement strand
GAACCATTGTAAAGTATTCTCCGCCGTTGCCGTACTGGTACATTTGTTTTTCCGTACTGCTGCTGTTGAGATGTTTCATATCATAATCGTAAACTCTGCCGTCGTTGAATTTCACAGTGGTTATTGTATTATTGTAAGATCGGTCTCGGTTCGGGTCGCAGGCTTTTCGCCGTCAAAGGTGTATTCAAACACAGTCTTTGCAGGTAAAGCATCCTCGAAATTTTCGAGGTTTTCAATCATGACCGGATAGGCGTTTTCGTATTCGAACGACGTTGTCAGCGCGAGCTCCCAATCATCGTATTGATAGTCCCAGCGATAGCAATCGACGCTCTTTTACAAGAGTGTGCGCCGTATCGGCCGTCTGATTCATTTTTTCGCCCGTTTTGCCGCAGCCGGTCGTAAATTCGGCTACGTATTTCTGAATACAGGTGGTGTCAAGAACGGAGACCCTGCCGTCGCCGTTTACGTCGGCAAGCTGCTTTTGCAGGTTGGTAAAGCCGATAAGGTCGATCGCCGCCTTTTGGATCAGCGTCGCGTCGTCTATGGTCACATCGCCGTCGCCGTCAACATCGCCGAATACCGGTCCGTTGTAAAGGGCGTCGATCTTGCGGCTGATATCCTCCAAATCATAAAGACCGGAATAATCGATCGTTTTATTTCCTGCGTCGTCGGTAACGCGCTTTGTAAGGTCAAAGTCAAGCTCCGCGCCGTTATCAACGTCCTTGTTGTCCTTGGTGATGAACTTATTATAACTCGACAGCGTATAGAAAAATGTCTCGGGGGTGTAGGCGATCAAAAGCGAGCATGCGCCGCCTCCGCTTTTTTCGCCGAGGATCGGGAAGCCCGCGTCTTTTGCGAGGCAGGGAAGCAGATTGCCGCAGGAATACGAGATATTGGATGTGATAAAAGCGTATTCAAAATCATAATAAACGCTCTTGTCGAGGTCATTGATTTCACCGTCTAAATTCAAATCAACATCATAATCGATTCTTGTGATGTTGCCTGTAAGCGTCTGAAGATTTCTGCAAGAGGTTGTATAACTGTCTTTGTCTTGGTTGGTGACCATAGCCATGATATACATAATGACTGCCGCGTTGCCGCCGCTGTTGCAGGACAGATCAATCACAAAACGCTTAATACCATTTTCCTTCGCGTAGTCAAGAGACCATTTGAAATGATAAACTGCCTCGTTAATAAACGAATCAAAGGCGAAAACAGCTGTATCTCCCGTAACGAAAAGCTGTGACGCCGACTTGTCATCCCACGACTTTACAAGATCATAATCTTTGTATTTACCGCTTCTGAATTCCGACATAGTTTTGCTTTTCTGACTTGAGGCGACACTGCTCATCACAGATTTCATCGCATCTGCGTCACGGAAATCCTCTTCATCGAATAATCTTTTTAACTCATCATATACAGCGGTTCCGGGGGTAAGAATCGCTAAGACAGCAGGATAATGTATCGCTGTATGGCCTCCGTCGGCGAATACTTGTCCGAGATAAGCCGTTCCGAGAACATAATCGATCGTTTTTTTCGATAAAAGCAATTCTTTTGCCCGGCGGGTATCGTCACTGTACTCGTCCAGAGTTTCATCAAAGCTTTTTTCTTCCAGCATCGCCGCGAGCTCAGCCTGAGCGGGTCTGCCGTAAAGCTTATCGACCGCGAAGCACAGATCGTTATAACTCAGTTCGACCAGATCCTTGCTGCGCTCGAGCGTATTATAAACCATCGTGTTTTTATAATAAGTGGTACCCATCACGATATCGGAGGTATGAATAAAATAAATATTGTCCTTGTCATACAACGCCGTATTATACGTCATGCTGAAAAGGAGTCCGATCGACGACACAGGGAAATAAGTTTTTCCGTCATATTCGATGATATCGATTTTATAAGGCGAAAGATCAAGATCGAGCCCGTTTTTTTCTCCCTCATTGACAGGCGCGTATTCCTTGACGTAAGGCACGTCCATTTCGGTACCGTCCACGTTTATCTTAGCCGTGGTAAAGTCCTCGAAATTATCGAAATGAAGCGTATCGTGTTGGGGGTCGATAACCATTGTTCCCTTAGGATTGGTTATCGTGTAGGTGCCGTCCGCGTTCTTTACTTCGGATGGCTCGTCAACATATATGTGCTTTAAATAATCTACCGTAGAGATGAACGCCATATCGGGCATGGAGCTTTTGAACAGACATTGCAACGTTTCGGTATCTTCCATGTTATAGATATGCGCCGTAAGGTCTTTTACAGTTATCTCGTCCCCGTCTGCAAACGCAGTCATCGGAGCCGCCGTGCTCAGCAGCATAACAAGGACAAGGGTCACACTGATAGATGATAGTAATTTTTTCATTTTCAAACCTCCTTGATAAACAGACAAGGCGTTACCGCGCCCGACAGACGAGGCTGCGCCGTCATAAGTTGATTAGGTCTCTGCCAGCATCCTCTTCGCTTTTGCGAGATAGATCAGCTCGAGACTATAGATGAACACGGTAAACAGCGCCGAAAGACCGGACAGCCAGTTGATAACGCCTGCGCCGAAAGAGGATGTATATGCGCCGAAGCGAATCAATATACTGAGGGCCAAAGTGATAAGGTAGGAAACGACGATCGTGGTAAGGATGCTATGACCTCTCTTGACCATATCGGGTCTGTTGCACTTCGCGGACAGATTCATCAGACCGCCGATCATGAAGAGCGCAACAAGCATATTCAACACAGTGGCAATCGACGATAAAACGGTGCCCAGACCGCCGAGGAAGCCGGTCTGATTCTCAAAGAACGCGGCTACGAATGCAAACAGAGCGCTGAATACGGCACAGAGCACCGCTCTCTTGATTCCTTCCTCATCCTTTGCCGCCTGAATAAAGCCGATGATGTTCATGATCCCTGCGACCAAAAGCGCGATACCGGAAACGATCAACAAAGCGCCCGAAACGGCAAGCAGAGTTGTACCGACTGAATCACCGGTTTCTTGCGAAGCTCCGATCAAGCCCGGAATGAGTCCGGCTCCGCCGATCAAGGCAACGATCAGTGAAATGATTTCGGCGTTAAAGATCTTTTTCACGCCTTTTGCTGCATTTGGGAATTTCATATTATTCTCTCCTTAGAGTAAAATTTATATAAAAAACGTAAAACGTTTATTATCTAAAAGCGGGTTCCCATCCTTTGTTTATAAAATGACTCAGTTTAATTCTATCACAAATACGCCATAAGACAATAAGATGTGTCAGAGCGTGACATCTTCTTTTGGAATGGTGTTGTATTTCAAAGGCACATCCCTTATAATAAAATAGATACAGTATACTTCCATGAGAGGAAACGCACATGAAGGATTCCTTTGCCGATACCCTGAAACAATTCAGAACTGAAAAAAATCTGTCCCAGCAGCAGCTCGCCGATATGCTGTTTGTGGAACGCAGCACGATAGCAAACTGGGAGACGGGACGGCGGATCCCCGACGCTGTTCTGCTGCTGCGGATCTCCAAATGTTTAGATATGGACATCAACATTTTATTGGAAACGATCGACAACACCGTAGAGGAACCAAACATCATTATGGTTGATGACGAGAGTATCATTCTAAAGGGCGGTATGTCGGTGATCGGTCATTTGCTTCCCAACGCTTTGGTCACGGGCTTTACTTCTCCGACAGAGGCGATCTCATTCGCCAAATCCAACCGCGTACATCTGGCTTATGTCGATATCGAAATGGGCAAGCTCAACGGGCTTGAACTGTGCCGTGAGCTGCTGAAAATCAATCCCCGCACCAACGTGATCTATCTGACCGCCTACCCCGATTACGCGCTGGAGGCGTGGGATACCGGCGCCTGCGGCTTTGCCGTAAAACCCCTTTCCGCCGAACAGGTGCGCGATCACCTCACGCGGCTGAGATTTCCGATAAGGGGGCTGCGGCTATGATGGATTGGACGACATATTTTTCTGCTGTGATAGATTTGTCGACCTTATTGCTCGGTGTGCTCGGAATACTGATCACTTTTATCCTGCGTGATACCGAAAGTCAGTGGCGGAGGTTTTGCATCGTATTCTTTTCCGCGATGATATTAAAAATGGCTGCCTCTCTGATCGGTCAGCTTGCCGATCTGTATTGGAAAAATATACCGCTTCAAACAGCGTGTGATTTCCTCGGCGTTTTGTTTTCATCTACCATTATTCCGCTGTTGACGCTTTACATCTTACGCTGTTGTTCGCAGGAGCCCCCCCAATCATTCCTGTGGAAGCTTATCCTCATCCTTTGGGGATTATCCGCAGCGGCAGCCGTCGGCGACCTGCTGACACGAACGCTTTTTGCTGTTCCGACGCAGGACGGCACAGAGCAAAAGCGTTGGTTGATACTGGTTTATCTGTTTTTTACGGCAATCAGCCTGATCGTCTGCTTTGTCGCGGTGATCCGCAGAAGAAAACAGCTTTCAAAACTCCAATTCATTCTCATATTGGTATATTTGCTGGCGCCTGTTTCTGTCATGCTGCTCACGATGGAACTGATGCTGTTTGTCGATCAGGGAAAGCGGTATGTCAAGCAAAAGGAAGAGATCGCTAACCAGAAGGTAAGACTTGCCGTACTGCAAATGCGTCCGCATTTCATCTACAACACAATGACGAGCATTTACTATCTGATCGAGCAGGATGCGGCTAAGGCACAGAAGGTAACGCTGAACTTCACCAATTATCTCAGAAAGAATTTTACGACGATCGCCAAGGAAAGAACTATCCCGTTTACCGAGGAGCTGGAACACACAAAAGCGTATTTGTCCGTTGAGCAGGTGCGCTTTGAGGGTAAGCTGTTTATGGAGTTTGATACTGATTACACGGATTTCAGACTTCCTCCGTTGACCCTGCAGCCCATCGTGGAAAACGCCGTCAAGCACGGAGTTGACCCCGACCTTGATCCGCTTACCATCTATATTCAAACCCGAGAAGTAAAGAACGGCGTTGAAATAACCGTTGCCGACACCGGACCGGGCTTCGGCGCGAAGGACAACGACGAGCCGCATATCGCTT
>OMWP01000062.1 GCA_900314795.1 uncultured Eubacteriales bacterium | reverse complement strand
TTCCACTCTGCGCTCGGACTTTGCCTCGGGGATCGCCTTGCCGCCCACAGTAATTGCCGGGTCGGCATAGGTCGAATTGATATTCACGACGTTCTGAGGGAATTCCTCGTCCGTGCTCTGTGCAGAGTACAGATGAACCGTTGCGGAAGGCGCGATATCGAGGTGCGTAAGGCTGATGCCTTCACTGTAAAACTCAATCGCTTCGGAATAAGTTTTTTCCTTATTGAGCGTCAGAGTACCGGTACCGGTGATGTTCAGGCTTGTGCTGTATTTGCCCGCAAAGTTGAACACGGAAATCTTTTTCAATTCGCATTCGCCTTCAACGCGCAGTTTGAAATCATCACCCATGTAGTAAACTCCGAGATTATCGGTCAATTTAACGTTATCAAGGGTCAGGGTGTTTGCCGACTTGTCATACGTCGCGCCGGGAACCGCCTCGTTGTCAATAATCATCGGACTTGACGACATCATCATGCTTTCGCGGTAATATACTAAACGCTCTACACGCTGTCCCACTCTGCCGCCGACAAATGATATCATCGGACCGCCGGTCATCCAATAATAGCCGTCCCAAGGTCCGGATGTCGGCAAAGGTTTGTCGCCGTCAGCCGCAAATACCGGAACGCAGAACGCGCTCAGCAGCAGCGCCGTCATCAAAAGTATCGCTAACAATTTCTTCATACTTTTCTCTCCTTTATATTTAGGTATAAATATGCGGATCCGCATTTATGGCAACACCGCACACCTAAATTATGCGGTATCGCCTTAATAAATCGAATACCTTATCATTTTGATTATAACATAAAAGCATTAATTGAAAACAGTTCATTCCGAAATAGCCATTGACTTTTCGGAACAGCGGGGTTAGACTGGTTTTATACTGATTTCAAAAGGAGAGCAAGAAATGAGCTTCGAAGAAACCTTATCCGCCTATCTTGAACAATTGGAGATCGCGCCCTCACGCTTCGCGAAAGAGGTCGGAATGAGTCCCAGCGCCGTCAGGCGTTATCTGAACGGCGAGCGCGAGCCCGCCTACGACAGCGATCAGCTGCAAACGCTCGCCCGGGGTATCTGTCGGTTAGGTTTTGAAAAAGGTGTTTCGTTTGATGAAACGGAGGTTTTTGCGACTTTGCAAAACTCGCTGAAAAACAAACTGACGATCGATTACGAGATATATCTTTCCAACCTGAACGCTTTGATGAAAGCGCTCGATATCCGCGTCAGCGCGCTGGCTCACGGGCTGTCCTTCGACGCTTCTCATATCTCCAAGATCCTGTCGGGACAGCGCCGGCCGGGACGCATCACCGATTTCACCCATGAGATAGGCTCGTTCATCTCGCGCAGCTACGCCGACGATCGGAGCCTGAGCATCCTCGCGAAGCTGTTCGCCGTCGACCGCGGCGCGCTCGATTCTCAGCGCGCCGTATATGACGCCGTCGTGACATGGCTGGGAACCAACACCGACGCGGACAACAGCAATCCGATCGGTCATTTTCTCGATCATATGGACAGCTTCAGCCTCGATGAATTCATCAACGTGATCCACTTCAACGATATCAAGCTGCCTACCGTTCCGTTCCATCTCCCGACGACAAAATACTATACTGCGCTTGACGGCATGAAAAAGTGTGAGATAGACTTTCTCAAGGCGACCGCCGTATCCAAATCCCGCGAGGACTGTATCATGTACAGCGATATGCCGATCGAGAAGATGGCGCAGGACGAGGAATTCTCCAAAAAATGGATGTTCGGCATGGCGATGCTGTTGAAAAGAGGCTTGCACATCCATCTCATCCACGACATCAACCGTCCGTTCCGTGAAATGATGCTGGGACTCGAGGGCAATATTCCGATGTATATGACCGGTCAGATCTCTCCGTATTATCTCCCGGGTCAGCAAAGCCCGGTGCTGCATTATCTGATCAAGGTATCGGGAGCCGCCGCAATGGAGGGCACCGCGATCACCGGCTATCACGCGGAGGGCAAATATCTATTGACCAAAGCCGACGAGGAGCTGCGCTTCTATCGCAAAAAAGCAGAGCGGCTTTTGGAAAAGGCAAAGCCGCTGATGGATATTTACCGCAGCGACCGCAAGCAGGATTACCGCGCCGCGATGGAGCGCTATTGGAGGGAGGGCGACCGCATGACGGTCTCCGCGGCGCTGCCACTGTTTACGCTGTCCCAAGACGCGCTGAAAGCGATCCTGCGGCGCAATCATATCAGCGCGAAGGACGCGGAGGAGATCGAGCGCTTCCGCACGGACTATCTGGCGATCATGACCGAATTCAGCAAGAGCAGCAAGCTGAGGATCACGGTTCCCGCCCCGACGAAAGACGAATTCGAAAAGAATCCGATCCATTTGGCGCTGGCGGAAATGTTTTACGAAACAGACGTACCGTATACCTACGAGGAGTATTCGGCGCATCTTCAGTCAACGCTCGCCTTCGCGGAGCAGCATCGGAACATTACCGTAAAGCCCGATCCCGCGCCGGTATTCCGCAACATCACCTACTCCGTGATCGAAAAGACAGCGGTGATCGTATCCAAGAACAAGTTCCCCACCATCCACTTCATCATCCATCACAAGAAAATGGTCGACGCGTTCAGCGGCTTCGTCCCGCTGATAAAAGACGCGCAGACAAAGTAATTCCATTATCGGTAGCCTTCCCTAACTTGAATGAAAGAGTAGATGCTCATATCAAATCATGAAATTTGAAAAAATGAGTTCAGAAGCAAAAACAGGGGTAGAAAAAGCATGGTATAATGATGTTAAATTCAACATCATAACGAGCATAGATCCACCCGATTTTGCGTCTATGCTCGTTGTTTTTATAAAAAGCAACAACTTATAAAATAAGTGCTTTCTGATTTGTCATGGAAATACTCAACTGCACATTTGTTTTCTACAGTGATTCTATTAAGGTTAAGTTTAAGCCGCAGAAGAGCCGCATGGAGAAAAAGTTGGTTTCTCTGCTGAAAAAGGGAGAAGTGTTCTTGAAAGAGGGTAAATAAGGCGACTTGTTCGCCGAAACCGCCATCACCATCCAAAACCAGTAGAATCTGCCCGGGATAATCAACAGAGTTTTCATTTTTATCTTGACATTTTTCCCATTCGATGATATACTAATTCTCGCACGATAAAAGGTGCCGCACGTTCATGCGACACCCAATCGTTCAACTCAATATTTAGGGGTATAGCTCAGTTGGTAGAGCAGCGGTCTCCAAAACCGCGTGCCGAGGGTTCAAGTCCTTCTGCCCCTGCCATTGATTTTTGGCTTCGGAAAGCGATTTCCGAAGCCTTTTCTCTTTTAATTCTACCAAAAATTATACCACCTTTATGCGATGTTCAAATTTATGGCGCTGTCG
>OMWP01000063.1 GCA_900314795.1 uncultured Eubacteriales bacterium | reverse complement strand
TTCTTTTTTTACCCGATTTTCATTTTTTTATTGCCGAGTTTTCCCTTAACCACGCCATTTTTTCAACATTCACGATTGCGTTTTGGGGAAACTTAAAAACATCATTCCAAAAGAAGATGTCACGCTCTGACACATCTTATTGTCTTATGGCGTATTTATGATAGAATTAAGCTGAGTCATTTTGTAAACAAAGGATGGGAACCCGCTTTTAGATAATAAACGTTTCACGTTTTATTATAATTATTTCATTCTAAGGAGAGAAAAACATGAAATTTCCCAATGCAGCAAAAGGCGTGAAAAAAATCTTTAACGCCGAAATCATTTCACTGATCGCTGCCTTGATCGGCGGAGCAGGGCTCATCCTGGGCTTGATCGGAGCTTCAAAAGAAACCGGTGAGTCCGTCGGTACAACGCTGCTTGCCGTTTCGGGCGCTTTGTTGATCGTTTCCGGTATCGCGCTTTTGGTCGCCGGTATCATAAACATCGTCGGCTATATTCAGGCGGCAAAGGATGAGGAAGGCATCAAGAGAGCGGTACTCTGTACGGTATTCAGCTGTGCGTTCGCGTTTGCAGCGTTCTTTGAAAACCAGACGGGCTTCCTCGGCGGTCTGGGTACCGTTTTATCAACGATATCCACTGTATTGAATATGCTTGTTGCGCTCTTTATGATCGGCGGTCTGATGAATCTGTCCGCGAAGTGCAACAGACCCGATATGGTCAAGAGGGGACGTGACATCCTCAACACGATACTTGTCTCCTACATTATCACCTTCGCCCTCGGCTTATTGGTTCGCCTCGGCGCCTATACGTCCGCTTTCGGTGAGGGCGTTATCAAATGGCTGTCCGGTCTTTCGGCGCTGTTTACCGTATTCATCTACGTTCTCGAGCTCATCTATGTCGCAAAAGCGAAGAAGATGCTGGCAGAGACCTAATCATCTTATTACGGAGGTATGAAATGAAAAAATTACTATCATCTGTCAGTGTGACCCTTGTCCTTGTTATGCTGCTGAGCGTGGCGGCTCCGATGACTGCGTCTGCAGCCGGAGACGAGATCACTGTGAAAGACCTTACGGCGCATATCTATAACATGGAAGATACAGAGACGATGCAATGTCTGTTCAAAAGCTCCATGCCCGATATGGCGTTCATTTCTACGGTTGATTTTTTAAAGCACATATATGTTGACGAGCCATCCGAATCAAAAAACGCGGACGGCACCTACACGATAACCAATCCTAAGGGGACAATGGTTATCGACCCCCAACACGATACGCTTCATTTCGATTGTTTTGAGGTCTTTATCTCGGCTCAGTCAAACGTGGATGGTACCGAAATGGACGTGCCTTACCTCAAGGAATACGCGCCTGTCAACGAGGGAGAAATAAACGGGCTCGATCTTGACCTTTCACCTTATAAAATCGATATTATCGAATATGACGGAAAAACCTATTTCCCTGTGTCGTCGATCGGACTCATTGTCAGCGAGACGTATAATACGGCGGTGTATTGCAATGACGAAATTTATTTTGTCCATAGTTCCGATATCGCGATGGGAAACTGTTACTTCCAAAACTCTGCGCCTTATAATACTCTCAAACGCAGCAAGGATCTGGTCGAGCTGACTTATAACGACCTGTGCTTCGCGGTTGATAAGCTTTACGGCAGACCCGCTCAGGCTGAGATCGCGTCGATGCTCGAAGAAAAAAGCTTTGATGAAACGCTGGACGAGTACAACGACGATACCCGCCGGGCAAAAGAATTGCTTTTATCGGAAAACATGGTTGATTATATTCTCGGAACGGCTTATCTCGGACAAATATTCTCCGACGGAGGTCATACGGCGATACATTACCCTGCGGTATTGTCGATTCTTACCCCCGGAACCGCTGTGTATGATGAGTTAAACAGATTATTCAATGAAGAGGGTTTCCGTGACGCAAATGCGGTAAAATATGTGATGAGCAATCTCTTCTCCAGTCAGAGAGCCGCAGATATGTCAGAACTCAGAAGCGGTAAATACGCAAACTACGAGCTTGTCAACGCATGGGATGACAAGTCAGCGTCAAAGCTTTATGTTGCGGGAGATACAGCTGTTTTCGCCTTTGATTCGTTTATTAACGAGGCAGTTTATCATTTCAAATGGTCTCTTGACTACGCTAAGGAAAAGGGCATTAAGCGTTTTGTGATAGACCTGTCCTGCAACAGCGGCGGCAACGTGGCAGTCGTTATGTATATCATGGCTATGATCACCAACAAAGACCAAGACAGCTATGTTGCCTCATACAGAAAGCTTCAGACGCTTACAGGCAACATCGTAAGAATCGATCACGATATTGATTTGAATTTAGACGGGGAGATCAACGACCTCGACAAGAGCGTATATTATGATTTTGAATATGCTTTTATCACAACCAATATCTCGTATTCCTGCGGCAATCTGCTTCCCTGCCTCGCAAAAGACGCGGGCTTCCCGATTCTCGGCGAAAGAAGCGGAGGCGGCGCATGCTCGCTTTTGATCGCCTATACTCCCGAAACGTTTTTCTACACGCTGTCGAGTTATAATAAGTTCATCACCAAGGACAACAAGGACGTTGATTACGGCGCAGAGCTTGACTTTGACCTTACTAAGCGCGTTACCGACGACGCAGGAAATAAAACGATCGATTATTCCGGTCTTTATGATTTGGAGGACATCAGCCGCAAGATCGACGCCCTTTATAACGGACCGGTATTCGGCGATGTCGACGGCGACGGCGATGTGACCATAGACGACGCGACGCTGATCCAAAAGGCGGCGATCGACCTTGTCAGCTTTACCAACCTGCAAAAGCAGCTTGCAGACGTCAACGGCGACGGCAGGGTTTCCGTTCTCGACGTCACCTGTGTTCAGAAATACATAGCCGAATATACGACCGGCTGCGGCAAAACGGGCGAAAAAATGAATCAGACGGTTGATGCGGCTCACACGCTTGTAAAAAGCGTCGAATGCTATCGCTGGGACTACGGATACGATGGCTGGCAGCTGGCGCAGACAACGTCGATCGAATATGAAAACGCCTATCCGGTCATGATTGAAAACCTCGAAAATTACGAGGATGCCGTACCTGTAAAGACAGTATTTGAATACACTTTTGACGGCGAAAAGCCTGCGACCCGAACCGAGACCGATCTTACAAATAATACAATAACCACTGTGAAATACAACGACTGCAGAGTTTACGATTATGATATGAAACATCTCAACAGCAGCAGTACGGAAAAACAAATGTACCAGTACGGCAACGGCGGAGAATACTTTACAATGGTTC
>OMWP01000064.1 GCA_900314795.1 uncultured Eubacteriales bacterium | reverse complement strand
ACACACCCGAAGGCTCCTGAAAAGCCGACACAGGCGATTTCTCGGCGTTTTCCGTTTTGGCTGTTTCGGTGCCGAAAACATCAGTATTTATGCGGCTTTCCGCTTCATCCGCCGTCGCGGAATACGTTGGTTTTTGTTGGATGGGATTCGCTTTTTCTGCCTGTGAACAGGCGCATATGCTGCTCGCTGCCATTAAGATGGCTATGATGATCGCTAACTTTTTCATACAGTCAGCCTCCTTTCAACGAGCAGTATATACACGGTGCTTTTGAAAGTCCAGACAAAATCGGATACTTTTTTACATACTCGGTGCAAAACCCATACTGTCGCCCTCATCCTCGTCGAACGGCAAATCATCGTCCACATCCATCTCGGTGAAGCCGTTGCTTTCGCTTTGCTGAAGTGCCTGATTGTACGCTTCAAGAACCTTTGTGTTGATGGCTTCGCGTGTTTCTTTGGTGACTGCGTGAGCAATCTCGCTATACTGCGTATTGCCGTTGCTGTCTGTGTATGAGCGCGTCGGCATAGACACGAACACACCCTTACGCGAATCAATCACACGCAATCCGTGAATCGCCACGGCTCCGGCGATATTCACACTGGCGTAGGCGCGCGTGTTGCCGTCGCTGTTCAAAAGCTTGTCGATTTTTGCACTGATATGCGGCGTACTTGGTTTCCGCTGCTGCTGATTCTGATTGTTCCTCTGATAATTCTTTCTGTTTGTTTGTGCCATAGTAAACACTCACCCTTTCATAATCCATAAATTGTGAACCCAATGTCAGACTGCGTTTCCTCGTCACTGATATCCTCGGGTTCTGCGTATTTGTCCATGTATTTTTGAACTTCATCGTCCGTTAACGAACGGAAATCCTCGCCTGCGTCGCCGCAGATAAAGAAGGAACCTGCGATGATACCGCCGCCGTCAAGATGACGGTTACCCTTCATTCCCAGCAGTTTCGCTTCTTCATTGCCGACAAGCACACAGCCGTCGTCCATAAAAATGGGTTCAATGAGACCGTCACAGACGGCGCGCTGCATACCTTCAAGCGTGTTTCGGATTTCCGCTTCATACGGTACCTTGCCGGGTTCGACGTAAAGCACCCGCATAAGGTCATCGGGCTTCTGTGTCTTCGATTCATCAAAATCAATTTTCTCAAATCCGCTGCTGTCACAGAAATAAGCTCCTTGATCTGTGACAACTACGTCGGATACAGAAAGCGAGTCACCTCTATGGAGCGGATGCCTCTCAATATTAAATTTTGTATAAATTTCTTCAAGATCGCCGGTGCCAAGCTCGGCGTTAAACACCTCGTCATATAACGAGGAGTCAACGCCGTTACCCTGCATAAGCTTTGTCGTTTCGGCAAGATTTGAAAACCTGAAGTGTGCCTTGTCCCGGTTGCTGTTGATTTGATAGATTTTCACTCTCACGATGGACTCGCCTCCATTCCTGTGTCGCAATCCTCAATAACCAGCTTCTCTCTGATTTCATTGAGCTTATCAAGCGCCCAATCCGGTAAAGCCGCGTCATTGGCTACGCCGTAAAAATCATGGCGGCGGAAGGACGTAAACTCGTCGTCCTTCAAAAAGAAGCCGAACACCCGCGCACCAATCTTTTTCGGATCGCATCCGAAGCCGTCGGTTGCGTAGAAAAGCTGAAAGTCGGGCTGTCTGTATTCGTTCTTCAATACTGTGGGCTTAAGAATGAGCACCTGATTCTCATAGTTGGTTTCGTCAGTGACTGCGGCTTTGTCAAACAGACCCAGTTCGTTCCATGCGGCTCTGAGCTGATTGGCAAAAACATTCACCAAGCCGGGATGTGCAGTCACGCAGAAGTGCCAGTTCTGATCACTGCTCAGAACGTCAAAACCTTCAGCCCACTTCTTGTTTTCTTTGGAATATCTTCCGTCCTGAATGCCTTCCCTGATGGTGTTTGCGATAACCCAATTCACGCGGTCAAAACCGTATTTGTCGATCATCGACTGAACACAGTTGTCAAGGCAGTTGTCATGATAATGGCTGTTGATGGCGTCGGTAATGTCGTTAGCGCACTTGCAGTTTTCGCGGTGGCTCTCGCGCCACTGTTCCACCTCGTCATACTCGTTGGCATTCTGAAGTGTATAGCGGTAAAGATGCTTATACTCAGGCATTTTCCGAACTTCCTTTCTGACCTCCTGCAACCTGCATCGACAGATGAACGAGCGCCGCCGCTTTCTGCTCGGGCGAAAGTCTGTTGAGGAAATCGAGGAGGGTTTCTTTTTTTTCCTCGATCGGCGTTCTCGCATTGCAGACACAGAGACTCTCGCGAGTGATGAGGATTCTGTCGTCGTCCAATTCCTCAAAAGATAAAATATCGCCGTGCTGAAAATCAAGGCTTTCCCTGATTGCATAGGGGATGGTGATTTTTCCGTCCTTTCCCAAAAATCTGAAAATAATATCGCCTGCCATAGTATCCTCCTTCCTTATACTGCCTTTTCATGGGCGCAGTCGATGATTCGGAGCGGACAATTCACGCAGTCTTCGTCGCATTCGAAGCTCTCAATGTCCTCCGGCTGCAGCTTATGAATAACGACCTTTCCGTCTTCTGCGTAGATTTCGACAGCATCGGTTGGGGTGATTCCCGCCTC
>OMWP01000065.1 GCA_900314795.1 uncultured Eubacteriales bacterium | reverse complement strand
CGCGCAGACAAGGTCGAAGTCGGGTATGTTATCGGGGTTGATTTTTCTTGCGTCGTCACAGTAATATTCACCTCTCGTCTCAAAAATTGCATTGTATGCTGTGTTCGGGTAAGGGTCGATCTCGCAGTGGCCGATGCATTCAAAGCCGCCGACGGCTTCCAAGCCACTGCGAAAACCGCCGATTCCCGAAAACATATCAAAAAACCGGATTGCCATACGGCATCCGACCTAAGTAAAAATGTCCTCCTTTACATACTCATTTCATAGCCTTCGTCCTCAGATTCATCGTCGGTGAAGTCCTCGTCGTCGGACTCTTCATCGTCAAACTCGGAATCTTCTTCGTCGTATTCATCCTCGTCGGAATTGCCCTCAAAATCGTCCACAGCGCCGTTTTCGCTGTAGTCGGGTTCTTCTTCGTCCTGCTCGCTTTCGCGCTCAAATTCGCCGTTCTCGCCCTCACGAACGCTCTGTTCGCGGTCGAGTTCACGCTCGATGAGACCAAGCAGGAACTGCTTCTGTGTCATGTTGTTGCGCTGCAGGTAGTCCTTGATACGCTGAAACATTTCCTCGGGCACCTGAAATGCAACGGTTCTTGTGTTTGCCATGTTATTTCCTTCTTTCTCTGTAATTTTGGGGTGAAGCTCGTTGTCCAGGGCAAGGGCAACGAACTCAGACATTGTCATACCGTGCTCACGGATATACGCGCTGACTTCAGCGTGAAGCCCTGCGTCAACCTTCACGGTAATGCCTTTCTTAACGCCGTCAGGCATTTTTGCTCATCCTCTCTAAATGATTTTTGATTGCCGAATTCACAACTTCCTCTACTGAGAGTCCGGTTTCGGCGGCATATTCCAATAGCGGCTCGACGAGCTGAGTCGGAATCTCAATGACAGTGTTTTCCATAGTAACCTCACATCTGCATGGTCGGAGCTTCACTTTCATCAACGCTCTGTTCCTCCGCGATTTCTTCGGCGGTGAGAGTGCGGAAGGTATCCTCGCCGGGAACAATACCTAAGCTCCTTCCGTTATCGAAATCGCAGTGAACAGTACCGATGTCGTCAACTGCCACTACTGTTCCTCTGGTGTTCGGTGCGATTGGATTCGGGTCGTTCCCCATATGAAGGAGCATAATTCTCGTTCCGGCGGGGTATCTGTCTTTAATCATCTGTGCCCGTCTGCGCAGGCGATCCCATTCTGTCATTTTGTTACCTCCGTTTGTTGCCGAATCCTCTTTCTTTTTCTGCGCCAATAGTAGATTTTTACAATCACAACAGCAATTACGACGAATCCGGCAATCACGATTTGTAGCTGACTGCTATAATAGTTGCTTTCGGTAAGCTGCGAAATAGTCGCCGCGGAATCATGGGTGGCAACTGCAAAGGAATCACGTTCAGCATGAATCAGCAGACGATGGCTGTTAATGCCATAGGGTGTACAGGTCACAAGCGTCAGCAGATCCTTGCCCTGAACAACTTCCAGCTTGCTTGAATCATCGGGTTCAACCACATCCTTATCCGTAACCGTGTATTTCATGGTTCGGTTGAGAACGTAAATATAGATTTCGTCACCGTTTTCCAACTCGTCGATGTCGTCAAAGAATTTCTGCGTCGGATAACCGCTGTGTGCTGAAATACAGGCGTGGGTGTTTTCGCCGCCTATCGGAAAAGAAGTATGCTCTAAATGAGCCGCACCCTTTGTGAGCACATCATCGCTCTCACCGTGATAAATTGGAAGACGAACGTGAATGGATGGGATTTCCACATATCCCATAACGCCGCCGTCAAAATCAAGAATCTCATCATAGTTAGAAAGGATCGAAACCATTTGGTTATCAGTACTGACGTCGGTTGCCAGTGCTTCGTTGTATTTTTCTGCTACAGAAAAATAATCATCTAAATCTTCCTGTGAAACAGAATCCACGTTATTGTTGTATTCTTCGATCCGGCTCTTGTTGCACTGCTCATTGATGGCATTGCTGATCGCGGGATAAAGAAAACAAACCGCGCTGAAAAGTATCAGAACGGCGGTCAGAATAATAAAAAGAGGTTTCAGTTTTTTCATAGTTAATCACAGTTGGGGCGGCTTACGCCGCCCCTGAGTCATTGGTTGATTATTTGCTGTTCTTCTTGCTTCTCTTGATGATGACAAGCATCACGCCGCCGAGGACGAGCGAAGCCGCGCCCGC
>OMWP01000066.1 GCA_900314795.1 uncultured Eubacteriales bacterium | reverse complement strand
GTCGAGCACGAAGAACTCTGTGACGATTTCAAATGGTGGATCGAGGGTACGGAGTATCATCATATCGGTTCCGAATCCACAGACATGCTCATAGGCGATGTGGACGGCAACGGTGAGGTAGAGGTCAGAGATGCAACTTGGATCCAGCGCAAGCTTACGCTGATGGACATACCTTTCACTTTTTCTTCCGACAGGGCTGACGCAGACGGAAGCGGCGATATCACCTTGATGGACGCGACCTATATCCAAAGATGGCTGGCAAATCTGAAATCCAACGACAACATCGGCAAGCTAATATAATGACACCTTCAAATAACCGGCATTATGGGCGGGGCTTCGGCTCCGCCTATTATTTCTCTTGACTTATTGAATTGTTGTGGTATTGTTTTGTGCTTGTAAGGAGCGTGATATCATGACCACATTAGAGGACTTCTACTTTGGAAATGTGAATCCGAGCGATTACAAGCAAAGCAAGGACACCAAGAAGAAGCTGTCGGAGATGGCGAGATTACTTTATGAACTCCGAGCTATGTTCACGACCGAGCAACAAAAGGATAAGTTGGAGCAGATAGAAAACTGCCAGCTATCGCTGATCGCTCTGTCTGAGAAAGATGCCTTCATAGAGGGTTTCAAACTCGGCGTGAGGATGACAACAGAAATATACGTAGATACACAGCAGCGGGGTTGAGGCGTACGTCTCCCCCGCTGTTCGTTTTCAAAGGTTCGTATCCTATGCCGTCTCATATAACCAACAGTTATATTTATATAAACAATCGGCATTTTACAAGCGGCTGTTTTTCAACTATACTGTACTTGTAGATCAATGCGCAGTATATCATATAATCATAATATCACGGAGGTAATACCATGAAACGAATCCTGAGCATCATCTTAGCCGTCTTGCTGATCGCCTCTCTTGCAGCGTGCGGAAACGGTCAAAAAACAGAAACAACAGCAAAGTCGGAAGCGACGAACGCGAGCACAAGCGATTCAGCATCAAAAGCTGGAACTGCTCAGCAAGGTAACAAAGACATCCTGATCCTGTATTTCAGCGCCGACAATACAAAGGACGTTGACGCGGTATCCGCCGCAACACCGATGCCGAACGGCGAATCCTCCGTCAAGTGGATCGCCGATATCATCCACGATGAGGTCGGCGGAGATATCGCGCCGATTATCCCGTCAAAGGACTATCCGCTCGAATACAACGCTGTGGCAGACGCGGCGAAGGCGGAAGTTGATAACAACGAACGCCCCGCATATGAGCCGCTCAGCGTTGACCCGACGCAATACAAGACCGTATTCATCGGCCATCCGATCTGGTGGTACACACTCCCGATGGTGCTGGAAACCTTCTTCGATACCTACGACCTCTCCGGTGTAACCATCGTGCCGTTCAACACCCACGCGGGCAGTCGTGACGGCAATACCTACAATATGATTCGTGAACGTGAACCAAACGCCAATGTCATCGACGGTATCGCGATCGCAGGTTCCGACGCAGGTTCGGACAGCGCAAAGACTCAGGTCGTTGAATGGGTAAAGAAGCTCCCGTTGGAATGACCTCCTCCGTACCCTCCGAAACAACGGTCGGTACCGAAACACAACGCGGTTTTATCAACGACAATGTTTATCATTCGACAGAGTACGGAGAGATTCACTACAGCAGTTATTTTCCCGGAAGCTACGATGGAACAAAGCCCTATGCGCTGTTCATTACCCCTTGTATTTTCAGGGAGTCGGCGCGAATATGGTCGAGGACTTCGGCGTTGAAGCAATCAAATACAACAGCGAGATGATTGTGCTGTCTGCTCAACTGAGCGACTGGGGAGAAACCTCGGCAAATCAGGCGATCGACTTGACAGAATATTTTATCAATCACTACAACATCGACAAAAGCAAAGTGTATCTGCACGGCTACTCCGGCGGAGGTGAAACAGGCTCGCTCGTGATGGGCATCCGCCCGGAGCTGTATACAGCCTTTCTGTTAACCTCATCACAGTGGGACGGCGACTTGGAAGTGCTGGCAAAAGCAAAAACGACCGTCTATTTAGCGACAGGCGAAAGCGACAGCTACTACGGCTCTCAGCCGCTGAAAAACGCTTACAACAAGCTGCGCGGCATATACGAATCACAGGGCTTGACCGAAACAGAGATTGATAGAATTCTCGTTCTCGACGTAAAAGACCAAGCGTACTTTACCGAACGCGGCTACACCGACCAGCACGGCGGCGGTATGGCGTTCGCGCATGATGGAACGATCATGAATTGGCTGTTTAAAAATGATTCCACATAAAAGGTATATGATAAAATAAAGAGAACTCCGGCTCGATTGAACCGCACCATTTTGTGTAGACAGCACAGAAACAGCGTACTAAGGCAAAAATGAAAGATTAAGCAACATACTGACATCGTTTTTCGAGCGGTGTCAGTTTTGTTTTGGTTTGAATGCGATAATTGTTGTAGTAATAGATATATTCAC
>OMWP01000067.1 GCA_900314795.1 uncultured Eubacteriales bacterium | reverse complement strand
GGTGATGTCCTCGGCGGCAGTGATCGTAAACTCCGCGTCGGCAAGACCGCCGTTCTTGTAAACGGGCTGATACTTGATAACGGGCTTTCTGTCGTCCGGCTCAGAGGGTTCGCTTGGCTCGGTAGGAGCTGTGGGAGCTGTCGGTTCATCCGGAACAGTTGGTGTGATAGGATTATCGGAAGGAGCGGTCGGAGCTTCGGGAGCAGTCGGCTTTTGTCCGACATGAACTTCTGATAAATCGTCCAGTCCTCCAAATCGTAATGATCCTTTGGGGAACCGGAGCAGAGGAGAGTTGCTGTATTGCCGTTGTCGGCGGTCAGCGTCACCTTTGAAAACATTACGCTCATGTCATTTCCTCCAAAGAAAAGCCCTCGTCGCCGGTCGGGATGATGAATCGGTTATAGTCCAAATAATCTACTTCATCACTGTTGAGGAAATCCTCACCGCGCTTTTCAAATTCCACGATATCGTCCTCATCGGCGTTTTCGCTTTCGCCCTCGCCGTAAAGATAGTGCTCAACATCTACGGTAATGCTTTCCGCGTCGGGATTATCCTCGATGAAATCACAGTAGCCGTCGGTATCGGCAATCTGTTCCTCGGTGTCGGGAATTCCCGGGCAAAGATATTCGTCAGTAGAGCCGTTATCTGCGGTCAGGCTTACTCTTGAAAACAGCTTGCTCACGCTACATTCCTCCCATCGTCATCGAGCTGCTCTCATCCTCGAGCTTGTCCATAATTGAATCAAGCCCGTCCTCTACATCGCAGAAAATGAAGCCGCCGCTTACAAACTGACCGCCTTTTTCCTCCGCCATATGAGCGCCAAACCCTGCATAGTCGAAAAAATCGCACAGTTCATCGCTGATTTCATACTCATCGTAATAATCGCTTTCCACGAAGAACCTTCCGACACCCTCATAGTCGCCGTAGCTGATATCATTCAGCCATTCAAACTCGTCAAGGTGATCGATCAGCGTGATGATGTTCTTTGAGGATTTAACGTCCGTCATCTCCATCGCGGCATCGAGCTTTTCGGTATCTATGTCATAGGTGTTAAGCTCATACGCAAGTGCGTTGAGTATTTCCTCAAAGCGGACGGAGAAACGACTGAAATTGGGATTTCCGTATTCACTGGACAAATCGCAGTCGTCAATGGATTCCGCGCCGAGCCTGCGTACTGCCTTGTCTATGGCAAGCTGCGATTCAGGCAGGAACAGGCTCTCGTATCTGCCCTTGTACTCCACATCGACATTGACGATGAACGATTGGTAAGCAAAGCCCGGAAAGGTTTTGCCGTCATAGACTTCCTCGATCGGCTTATCCTCAACAAACAGCAGTCCGCGCTCGGTAAAGACGCCGCGTCCTGATGCGAGGAGCTTTCTGCCTATTTCGGCGTACTTTGCATCATATCGTGAATCTGCCGGTACGCACCCCTCGGTGTTGAGCGTGTAATCTCTGCCGACCTTTGTCATATCACCGACGTTCTTGATGAGCGTGAATTTATCAAGGTTATAGGTTAGGTTGATCATATCCTTCAGGCTTTGAGCGTTTTCATGCTCGGTTGCAGCAAAGAACTGTTCAATCTCTTCTTCGGTAAAGGAATCAAGCCTCCTTGCGAGGAAGTTCAGCTCGTCGAGATTAACAGTCTGCGCATTCAAAGCCTACAGCTCCAACGGATAATGAACGTCCTCGACAAAGAACAGTTGGGTGGTGTCCGTCGGCATTTCAGAGTTCCCGTTATAGCTGATGTGTGCTGAAATATACAATGTTTTTCATCTCCTATCTGGAAATCCCCGAACCATCGCTGATTCGGGGATTCTGATTATTATTTATCCGTATACTACATAGATTTGACCGCCGCTTGCGACGACGTTGAACATAATATCTGACGGCTCCGCGCCCAATCCGGCGTAGTAGTACGGGACGTAATCGACGTCGCCGTAGCAAGCCGCCGTCGCCGCGTCGGTATCGGTGTAACCGCTGATATCCGTCGGCGGGAACCATCCCGCGTTGCCGATGCCAAGAGAGCCGTTGTAAACCATACCAAGGCACTGACCGTAGGCAATCAGGTTGATGACTACCTGATCGTAGTCAAGATCTTTCTTTTCAGTCGGCGGCTCTGCTGGTTCAGGCTCGGGAGCTTTAGTAGGCTTTGGCTTCGGTGCTTCCGTTGCTTTTGGCTGAGTCGCTTGAGTTGGCTTCGGAGCGGGTTTGCTCTGCAGCTTTTCGGTAGTTCTCTGGCTGCTGCTCTGACTGTTTCCGCTCTGTTTCGGAGTGTTTTCACCCGAACCTCCTGAGCTTTGGGTCACTGAGCTTTCGCTGTTCTGCACACTCCCGTTGCTCTCCGCAACGCTGCCCTGTTTGCGCGACGTTTGCACACACCCGAAGGCTCCTGAAAAGCCGACACAGGCGATTTCTCGGCGTTTTCCGTTTTGGCTGTTTCGGTGCCGAAAACATCAGTATTTATGCGGCTTTTCGCTTCATCCGCCGTCGCGGAATACGTTGGTTTTTGTTGGATGGGATTCGCTTTTTCTGCCTGTGAACAGGCGCATATGCTGCTCGCAGTCATTAAGATGGCTATGATGATCGCTAACTTTTTCATAATGGTTCTGTTGTTGAAGCCTGCAAACTGCGACATTACGCTGTTGCTGTCCGTCAGCGTCAGCGGCGCATAGTTCCAAACTCTTTTGACGTTATTGTATTTGGCTGTGAGCGTGTATGTCGG